>NZ_JBSKHW010000005.1:85233-265182 GCF_057128765.1 Pseudomonas corni | reverse complement strand
CTGCCCGGTTTTTCCGGAATGGTCACGGCGATGATCGCCTCGCGGCCTTCGCCCAGTTCGGCGCGCTCGGCCACATGGCGCAGGCGGTCGAAATTGACGTTGGCGCCGGAATCGATGGCCACGAAAGTCTGCCCAGTCACGCCGTATTGCTCGGTGTACTTCTTGATTCCCGCCACGCCCAAGGCACCGGCAGGTTCGGTGATCGAGCGGGTGTCGTCGTAAATGTCCTTTATCGCCGCGCAGATCTCATCGGTGCTGACCGTGATCACCTCGTCAACGTAATGCTGGCAGATGTCGAAGGTGTGCTTGCCGATCTGCGCCACCGCCACGCCGTCAGCGAACAGCCCGACTTGCTGCAACACCACGCGCTCGCCGTAGGCCATGGCCTGTTGCAGGCAGTTGGAATCGTCCGGCTCGACGCCGATGACTTTGATGTCCGGACGCAGGTATTTCACGTACGCCGCGATGCCCGCGATCAAACCGCCGCCGCCCACCGGCACAAAGATCGCGTCCAACCGCCCCGGATGCTGACGCAGGATTTCCATCGCCACCGTGCCTTGCCCGGCGATGGTGTCGGGGTCGTCATACGGGTGAACGTAGACGTAGCCTTTTTCCTCAACCAGCTTCAGGGAATACGCCAGTGCCTCCGGAAAAGAGTCGCCGTGCAGCACGACAATGCCGCCCCGGGAGCGCACGCCTTCGACCTTGATCTCCGGCGTGGTCTTGGGCATGACGATGGTGGCTTTCACGCCCAGCGTCTTGGCCGCCAGCGCCAGGCCTTGAGCGTGATTGCCAGCGGACGCCGTGACCACGCCGCGTGCCAACTCTTCCGAGCTCAGTTGCGCCAGCTTGTTGTAGGCCCCGCGGATCTTGAACGAGAACACCGGTTGCAGATCCTCGCGCTTGAGCAAGACCTGATTGCCCAGCCGCTCGGACAACTGCCGCGCGCCGTGCAGCGGGGTTTCCACGGCGACATCGTAGACGCGGGAGGTGAGGATTTTCTTGACGTAGTGATTGAGCAAATCGCTTTTGCTCAAGGCGTTATCCAGCATCTGGTTCATCGCGTGGGCCTCGTCAACAGGTCCGGGATGATCAGGTTCAGGCAAGGGGCGGCGAGGGAAGGGCGAATGATGTGCATGTCTGGCTCCTGGTTCGAGAATTTTTGGCCCGGGAGACAGAAAGTAAAAACCCGCCTCTAGGGCGGGTTGGGTGCAAACGTCGGCTAACCCGCCATGACTGGAATGGCGGTAATAATTATGCGGCTGACGAAATGCTTGGTTACGTTCATGGCTTGAAGGTAATGCCCGCCAGTCTGCGGCGTCAAGTGCAAACATCATTCTCTGTAGGAGCGAATTCATTCGCGAGCGCTTGACCTGCCAGACACTTATCTATCGCCTGCAACACCGAATCGCGAATAAATTCGCTCCTACAGGACTGCGGCTCGCCTTCATTTTTTCGTCATCATGGCACTCTAGAGTGATGCTCGTGGTCTGTAATGACGGCGTTGAAAGCGTCGATGAATCTGTCAGTAAAAACACAACCGAAATGAAGAAACCGCCACGAGGGCATGCGTTATGGACGACTATCAAGAAGAGATACTGGAATACAAAGCGTACGAACTGGACCCTGTGGAACCAGCTGACGACGCAACTGAGTTGTAGGCCCCCGTTGTAGCAAAGCGCATTACCCATGACGACGCTGGCTGCGGCGAAACTCCCCTGGGGTTTGACCGTTCCAGCGTTTGAAGGCGCGTTGAAAGGCTTCGGCAGACGCAAAACCCAACAGGTATGCGATCTCGCCGAACGCCAGTTCGGTGTCGCGGATGTAGGTCATTGCCAGATCCCGGCGCGTATCATTGAGAATGGCGCGAAATTGTGTCCCTTCATCGGCCAGTTTGCGGCGCAAGGTCCAGGTTGGCAGCTTCAACCGCGCGGCCACTTCTTCCAGATCGGGTTCACGCCCACCATTCAATAACGGCCCCAGCAACCCGGTGATGCGCTCGCGCAGACTGCGGGTGCGCGTGAGCTGTTCCAGTTCGCGCTCACACAGCAGCAACAAATGACGCCAAGTGCTCGGGCAATGATCAGGATTACGCAGGCCCAGACTGTGCTGGCTCAAGCGCAACTGATTGAGACCTGCGCCAAAACTGACCGGCTGCTCGCTCAACGATGCGTAGTCAGACGAATAGACCGGCGCTTCAAACTCGATGTCGATTTTTTCCGCCCGCAACGCTGTACCCGCCACGGTCGACAATTGCTGCAGCCAACTGCTGAGAATCGAATCCACCACGAAGCGGTTGTAATCGTTATAGGGGCTGATCGAATAGAAGCGCAGCCATGCGCCATCGGCATCCTCATGCATGCTCGACTGCCCGCGATAGTTGGAGCCATACAGCGCTTCGAAGCGAATCAAGGTACGCGCTGCTTCTCGCACCGTAGGCGCTTGAGCGGCGGTGACGCCAGCGAGCCCGGCCTGACTGATGCGGCTCAACTGGCCCATGCGCAAGCCCAGCGCGGGCTCACTGGTCAGTTGAATCGCCGAATGCCCCAGGCGCATGTAGCGGGGGATCGACAGCCTTGCGCCGGCTTCCCCCAGACGGGCGGTGTCCAGGCCATATTGTTCAAGCAGCGGCGTCGGGTCCTGTCCGAAACTGCGCACCGCATCCGCCAGGCTGTGAACGAAACCCACCGACAAATCACCGAGGCGCACCCGAGATTCGGTCATAACCACAGATTGATCAATTGCGCGCCGTGGCCCGGCTTCACGCCTTTGGCGACTGCATTGGCGGACTGCTCGGCAATGTTGCGACCGCTACGGTTGGCGAAGCTGTGACCGGCGCTGCCCTGATCCCAGAACTGACCTCTCATGAAGACGCTGATGCCAGCTTGCTTGGCATTGATTGGCGCCAGCGTCAGGGTTTGCCAGGCCTGGCCTTCAGTGAGTGGCGCAGCGTCAGCATCCGCATCGTCCGACAGATTTTCTGCACGCCACGGCTGCGACCATGCGCCGTGGCCCACGACGAACGCGGGCACGGCGATCAGCTCGACACCCTGTTCGTTCAGGCGCGTGTAATTGCGCGGGTGCCAGCTGTCACTGCCGATCAAGGTGCCGAGGCGTCCGGCCGGGGTATCGATCACGTTCAGCGGAGCATCTTTGCCGGAGCGGATGTAGCCCCGTTGAAACCAAGTCGGAAACAGCTGGCGCTGCGGTTGCCCTATCGGCAGGCCGTCGCGACCAAACACCACGCTGCTGTTGTACAGCGCGCCGTTGCCGATTTGCAGTTGGCCGTTTTCTACTGACGGGCCCGGCAGCACGATCGAGCCCGCCACCAGGGTTACGCCGAACTCCTTGGCCAAGCCGCCGAACACGGTCTGGTAATCCCGGGCCATGCTCGCGGCTTTCATGCGAAAGCGCGCGTCGTCCAGGCGGTTTTCGCCTTTGGCGTGGAGCATGGCGGTAACGAATTCAACCGGATTGCTCACCGCCAGCCAGTTCAAGGCCTCCTCGATGGTGGTCGACTGATAGAACTGGGATTTTTCGTCCACCCCGAACAGCCAGGTACCAACATGCTCGGGCAGCACAACCACAGTTTTATCGTTGATCAGGCCACGTTCACGCGCTTGTTGCAGGTAGGCGGCGAACTTGCGGTGCAGGCGCTTCAGGCTCTGGTAATCAGAGGGGAACAGCTCAGGCTCGATCCCTAGCAGATTGCCGCGATCACCCGGCTCACCGTCGTTGATCACCAGTTGAATGCGCAAGTCAGTGAGGTAATGACCGGCATGACGCTTGCCGGTCCACAGGCCGTAGCTGACGAAAACGATCACCAGCAGTAACGCGGTGGATAAGCCAATAAATTTGCGCATGCAGAAGTGAACGCTGCCATCGAATGAGAAGTGCCGACAAGGGTAGGGCGCCATCGTGGACTTGCCAAGCCTCGCTGCGCATTTGGATCAATAAGTTGTCACTTTCGGTCATTGAGCATGGGCTGGACGCTGTTTACTGTTTGCGCCATGACCCGCGAGCTACTGTCAGTCAGTAGAAGTCGCAGCATAATTTGACGAGTGCCTGTAGAGCGCCCGCACCCCGTGATGATGCTTGATGGAGTTTGTGATGACCGCCGCCCACTACCCGCACTTGATGGCCCCGCTTGATCTGGGCTTCACGACCTTGCGCAATCGCGCGTTGATGGGCTCGATGCACACGGGTCTTGAAGAAAAGCCGGGTGGTTTCGAGCGCATGGCGGCTTACTTTGCCGAACGTGCGCGGGGTGGCGTGGGCCTGATGGTGACTGGCGGTATCGCGCCGAATGTCGAAGGCGGCGTGTATTCCGGTGCGGCCAAGCTCACGACGACCGAAGAAGCGGACAACCATCGCATCGTCACCAAAGCCGTACACGAAGCGGGCGGCAAGATTTGTATGCAGATCCTCCATGCCGGGCGTTACGCCTACAGCCCCAAGCAGGTGGCACCGAGCGCTATTCAGGCGCCGATCAACCCGTTCAAACCCCGTGAGCTGGACGAAGAAGGCATCGAGAAGCAGATTCAGGATTTTGTCACCTGCTCTTTGCTGGCCCAGACCGCCGAATACGATGGCGTCGAGGTCATGGGTTCGGAAGGCTATTTCATCAACCAGTTTCTCGCCGCTCACACCAATCACCGTACCGACCGTTGGGGCGGAAACTACGAAAACCGTATGCGCCTGCCGGTTGAAATCGTGCGCCGGGTCCGCGAAGCCGTGGGTCCGAACTTCATCATCATTTATCGCCTGTCGATGCTCGACCTGATCGAAGGCGGCAGCACCTGGGAAGAAGCGGTGCAACTGGCGCAGGCTATCGAAAAGGCCGGCGCGACGCTGATCAACACCGGCATCGGCTGGCACGAAGCGCGTATTCCAACCATCGCCACCAAGGTCCCGCGTGCTGCATTCGCCAAAGTCACGGCGAAGATGCGTGGCTCTGTGTCGATTCCGCTGATCACCACCAACCGCATCAACACCCCGGAAGTCGCCGAGCAGATTCTCAGCGAAGGCCACGCTGACATGGTGTCGATGGCGCGGCCGTTTTTGGCCGATCCTGAGTTCGTCAACAAGGCCGCGGCCGGGCGTGGCGATGAGATCAACACCTGCATCGGCTGCAATCAGGCGTGTCTGGATCACACCTTCGGCGGCAAGCTCACCAGTTGCCTGGTCAACCCCCGAGCCTGTCACGAAACTGAACTCAACTATTTGCAGGTTCTGCAGGTTAAGAAAATTGCCGTAGTGGGTGCCGGGCCTGCGGGGCTTGCGGCAGCAACTGTTGCCGCCGAGCGTGGGCATCAGGTGACTTTGTTCGATTCGGCCAGCGAAATCGGTGGTCAGTTCAACATCGCCAAGCGCGTGCCAGGCAAGGAAGAGTTCTACGAAACCCTGCGCTACTTCGGGCGCAAGCTGCAAACCACCGGCGTCGATCTGCGCTTGAATACGCGGGTGTCTGCGGAAGATTTGCAGGCTGGCGGATACGACGAAATCATCTTGGCGACTGGTGTCGCGCCGCGCACTCCGGCGATTCCCGGGATCGACAATGCCAAGGTCCTGAGCTATCTGGATGTGATTCTGGGGCGCAAGCCGGTGGGCAAAAGCGTGGCGGTGATCGGCGCGGGCGGCATCGGTTTTGACGTCTCGGAATTCCTGGTGCATCAGGGCGTGTCGACCAGCCTGGACCGCGCGGCGTTCTGGGATGAGTGGGGCATTGATGAGGCTTTGGAAGCACGCGGCGGCGTGGCAGGCATCAAACCGCATCCTCACGCACCGGCGCGTCAGGTGTTTCTGTTGCAGCGCAAGGCCTCGAAAGTCGGCGATGGATTGGGCAAGACCACCGGCTGGATTCACCGCACGGGCTTGAAGAACAAGCAGGTACAGATGCTGAACAGTGTGGAGTACGTGAAGATCGACGATGCCGGTTTGCACATCCGCATCGGGGACGGCGAAGAGAAACTGCTGGCGGTAGATAACGTAGTCATCTGTGCCGGACAGGACCCGCTGCGCGAGCTGTACGATGGCTTGAAAGACGCAGGCCAAAGCGTGCACCTGATTGGCGGTGCCGACGTGGCGGCAGAGCTGGACGCCAAGCGCGCGATCAACCAGGGCTCGCGGTTGGCGGCGCAGTTGTAGTCAGCCGCCTCCGTTGTAGGAGCGCGCTTGCCCGCGATGGCGGTGTGTCAGTAGACGGAGACGTCACAGGCAGACTGTTATCGCGGGCAAGCGCGCTCCTACAGGATGGTGTCGGGCGCAAGATCGCGAAACGCCGGAAATCCTGTTGGAGCGAGGCTTGCCCGCGAAGGCCTTATGCACTCCCAATGCTAAACTCCGGCCTTCTTCGTTCCCGATCAAAAACATGCTCCCCACCGACCACGTCCTCCCATCCGCGCCGCTGCAAAACCTCGATCTTCCTTGGCTGACCGATGCGCAGATCAAGGTTGCGATCCTGCGGCTGGACCTCATCGACCCGCTGATCACCGGCAACAAGTGGTTCAAGCTCACCCACTATTTCAAAGCTGCTCAACAGGCAGGCGCCGAGGGATTGATCAGCCTGGGCGGCGCGCACTCCAATCATCTTCATGCGCTGGCGGCCGCGGGCAAGCGCTTTGGCTTTCCCACTGTTGGCCTGTTGCGCGGGCATCCGCAGCAAACCCCGACTATTGAGGATTTGCAGGCTTTCGGCATGCAGCTACATTGGTTGGGTTACGCCGGATATCGAGCTCGGCATGAGGCGGGTTTCTGGTTGCCGTGGCGCGAGCGTTATCCCCATCTGTATCCGGTACCCGAAGGCGGCGGCGGGCTGGACGGGGCATTGGGTTGTGCCGAGATCGTGCGTCAGGTCCAAGATCAGTTGCCAAGTTTGGGATGGGACGATTATCACGCTTGGTGGCTGGCGGCGGGTACGGGGACGACGTTGGCAGGTTTGCTCTTGGCAGAGTCCGGCGCCCGACCGGTGTATGGCGCCATGGCGGTGCCGCTCGGGCATGGTGTGCCTGAGAATGTGGCGGCGATTGTTCACTGCCAGTGTAGGAGCGCGCTTGCCCGCGAAGGCGGTGTGTCAGGCGACGACGATGCTGCAGACAGAAAGGCATCGCGGGCAAGCGCGCTCCTACAGGGCTTTCATCTGTCGGACGCCAGTCGCGGCGGCTTTGCCAAGACCGATGCACATCTGCTGGCCTTCATCGATACCTGTGAACGACAGACCGGCATTCCTCTGGAACCGCTGTACACCGGCAAAGCGCTGCTAGCGCTGCATGACGAGGTGATTGCAGGACGATTTGCCCAAGGCACACAGCTGATCTTTGTGCATACCGGAGGTTTGCAAGGTAAGCGCTCGTTCTCCCTGTAGGAGCGAATTAATTCGCGAGGCGGCCGATCAGTCGATGAATCCTCGCAGGCTGCACCAACGTCTCGCGAATGAATTCGCTCCTACAGGGGGCGCGCGCACCTCTGGCACGAATCCTGCGGCCCCCATGGATTGATACGTCGGTTCTGAGCACGTCAGCGGCACTTCTGGAGTGAACCGTTTACGCCTCGGTCTCGATAATCGTACTTTCCCATGCGCCGAGGTTTTCATGACTACTGCAGCCATCGAGCAGGTCGATCCTGCCACTTTGAGAAAAGTCATCGTTGCGGCGGCTATCGGCAATTTCGTCGAATGGTTCGACTTCGCCGTCTACGGCTTTCTCGCCACCACCATCGCTCAACAATTCTTCCCCAGCGGGAACGCCAGCGCCGCGTTGCTCAAGACCTTCGCCGTGTTTGCCGTGGCGTTCGCTTTTCGGCCATTGGGCGGGATCTTCTTTGGCATGCTCGGCGATCGCATCGGTCGCAAGCGCACCCTGGCGTTCACCATTTTGCTGATGGCCGGGGCGACCACGATCATTGGCCTGCTGCCCACTTACGCCGCGATTGGCGTGATGGCGCCGATCCTGCTGACCCTCATCCGCTGTGCCCAAGGCTTCTCGGCCGGCGGCGAATACGCCGGAGCCTGCGCCTATCTGATGGAGCATGCGCCGCGCACTCAACGCGCCTGGTACGGGAGCTTCGTGCCAGTGTCGACGTTTTCCGCGTTTGCGGCGGCGGCGATGATCGCCTACGGTCTTGAGTCTTCGTTATCCGCTGAAGCGATGGGCAGCTGGGGCTGGCGCTTGCCGTTTCTGATTGCCGCGCCATTGGGGCTGGTCGGGTTGTATCTGCGCTGGAAACTGGATGAAACCCCCGCGTTCCAGGCGGTTACCCAAGAACACGCCGTGGCCCACTCACCGCTCAAGGAAACCCTGCGCAATCACGGTGCGGCGATTTGCTGCCTCGGGGCGTTCGTCTCCCTTACGGCGCTGTCGTTCTATATGTTCACCACCTACTTTGCGACGTACCTGCAAGTCGCTGGCGGACTGAATCGCGCGACGTCGTTGCTGATTTCCCTGATCGCACTGGTGTTCGCGGCAGCGATCTGCCCGTTGGCCGGCGCGTTCTCCGATCGGGTAGGGCGACGGATGACGGTAATCACTACCTGCGTCTTGCTGATCGGGGTGGTGTATCCGTCATTCCTTATGGCCAGTTCCGGGTCATTCTTCGCCTCGATCATCGGTGTGATGTTGCTGGCGGTGGGGGCGGTGTTGTGCGGTGTGGTGACGGCGGCATTACTCTCGGAAACCTTCCCCACCCGCACCCGCTATACCGCTTCGGCGATCACCTACAACATGGCGTACACCATTTTTGGCGGCACCGCGCCGTTGATGGCGACCTGGCTGATCAGCACAACCGGCAGCAACCTGTCGCCCGCTTTTTACCTGATCGTGATTGCCTTGCTCGCGCTGGCCGGTGGTTTGGCGTTGCCGGAGACGTCGAAGGTGTCGTTGCATGAGGTTGAAGGGTCGTTGACGTCGCGCAGGGCGGTGGGGTCTGTTGCCTGATACAAAACCGTTGTAGGAGCGCGCTTGCCCGCGATTGCGGTGTGTCAGACACAAAAAATGTCACAGACAGACCTCAATCGCGGGCAAGCGCGCTCCTACAGGGATCTTCGTCGCTGTAATGTCGCAACAAAACATGGCATCAACGCCCTAAAAAATGGCACATTGGCGCCGCCCGCGCCGACGACATACTTTGCAATCAATTCGATGGCGCTCATCACTCACGTTTGATGGATGCCCTTCATGGCCGTCAGCAGTACGCCTTCGACCCCGGTTTCTCCCACCGCCGTTCCCCAATCCAGCCCGCTGGTCATGCGCATCATCGGCGCAGTGGCGCTGGCGCATTTGCTCAACGATCTGATCCAGGCGATCTTGCCGTCGATTTACCCAATGCTCAAAGCCAACTATGACCTGAGCTTCACTCAGGTCGGCCTGATCACCCTGACGTTCCAGATCACCGCGTCGCTGCTACAACCCTGGGTCGGTTATTACACCGATCGCCATCCCAATCCGCTGGTTTTGCCAATCGGCTCGCTGTGCATTCTCGCCGGAGTTTTGCTGTTGGCCAGCGTTGGCAGCTTCCCGCTGATCCTGCTGGCCGCAGGGCTGATTGGCGTCGGTTCCTCGACCTTTCACCCCGAGGCCTCACGCATCGCGCGCCTGGCCTCCGGCGGGCGTTTTGGTCTGGCGCAATCGACATTTCAGGTTGGCGGCAACACCGGTCAGGCGTTTGGTCCATTGTTGGCAGCGGCGATCATCATCCCGTTCGGCCAAGGCAATATCGCCTGGTTTGCCTTGGTCGCGCTGTTCTCGGTCGGCCTCTTGTACGCCATCAGTCGTTGGTACAAAACCCACTTGAGCCTTTTCAAACTCAAGCGCGGCGGCGTTGCCACCCATGGCCTGTCGAAAAGGCAAGTCACCGCAGCCTTGGTGGTCCTGGCGTTGCTGGTGTTCTCCAAATACTTCTACATGGCCAGCTTCACCAGCTACTTCACTTTCTTCCTGATCGAAAAATTCGACGTGTCGGTGGGCAGTTCGCAGTTGCATCTGTTCATGTTCCTGGCAGCGGTGGCGGCGGGGACGTTCTTTGGCGGGCCGATTGGCGACAAGATCGGCCGTAAGGCGGTGATCTGGTTCTCGATCCTCGGCGTTGCGCCGTTCACCCTGGCGCTGCCGTACGCTGACTTGTTCTGGACCAGCGTACTCAGCGTGATCATCGGCTTCATATTGGCGTCAGCCTTCTCGGCCATCGTCGTTTACGCGCAGGAATTGGTACCGGGCAATGTGGGCATGGTCGCTGGCATCTTCTTCGGCCTGATGTTCGGCTTCGGCGGGATCGCCGCGGCATTTTTAGGTCATCTCGCGGACCTTCACGGCATCGTTTATGTCTACACGCTCTGCTCATTCCTGCCGTTGCTGGGCATCCTTGCGATCCTGCTGCCGAGAACCAAACGCTGATGCTCATCGCCGCGCTGATTTTCCTGTTCACCATCACCCTGGTCATCTGGCAACCCAAAGGGCTCGGCGTCGGCTGGAGCGCGACGCTTGGCGCCGTGCTGGCGTTGCTGTCGGGCGTGGTGCATCTGTCTGATATCCCTCAGGTGTGGCACATCATCTGGAACGCCACAGGAACGTTCATTGCGCTGATCATCATCAGCCTGCTGCTGGACGAGGCGGGTTTTTTCGCTTGGGCCGCGCTGCACGTGGCGCGCTGGGGCAAAGGGCACGGGCGACGATTGTTCGCTTTCATCGTGCTGCTGGGCGCGCTGGTTTCGGCGCTGTTCGCCAATGATGGCGCCGCGCTGATTCTCACGCCCATCGTGATGTCGATGCTGCTGGCGCTGCGTTTTTCCCCGGCGACTACGCTGGCCTTTGTCATGGCCGCCGGATTTATCGCCGATACCGCGAGCCTGCCGCTGGTGGTCTCGAACCTGGTGAACATTGTCTCGGCCGACTACTTCGGCATCGGCTTTAATCGCTACGCCTCGGTGATGGTGCCGGTGAACGTTGTCAGCGTCGCGGCAACGCTTGCAGTGTTGCTGTTGTTCTTCCGCCGGGACATCCCCAAGACCTTCGACGCTTCGCAACTGGATGATCCGGCCACTGCGATCAAAGACCGCGCGACCTTCATCGCGGGCTGGTGGGTGCTGTTGATTTTGCTGGTGGGTTGTTTTGCGCTGGAGCCGCTGGGGATTCCGATCAGTGCGATTTCGGCGGTCTGCGCAGCCATTTTGCTGGGTATCGCCGCCAAGGGGCACAAGATCCACACGGTCAAAGTCATGAAGGAAGCGCCGTGGCAGATCGTGATTTTCTCGCTGGGCATGTACCTGGTGGTCTATGGCCTGCGCAATGAAGGCCTGACCACGTGGCTGGCGACGCTGCTGGATCGCTTCGCCGACTACGGGTTGTGGGGCGCGGCCATGGGCACCGGCGTGTTGACCGCGTTGCTGTCGTCGGTGATGAACAACTTGCCGACGGTACTGATCGGGCTGCTGTCCATCGATGCCAGCCATGCAGTCGGCCCGGTTAAAGAGGCGATGATTTACGCCAACGTCATCGGCAGCGATCTGGGGCCGAAAATCACCCCGATTGGCAGCCTCGCGACCTTGTTGTGGCTGCATGTGCTGGCGAAGAAAGGCGTGACGATTGGTTGGGGTTATTACTTCCGCGTCGGCATTGTGCTGACCGTGCCGGTGTTGTTGGTCACACTGGCGGCGTTGGTGCTGCGGCTGGGCTGGTAGCGTCGGGCGCTCCGGGCCAAAGATCAGGCATCAGAAACAGCCGCTCGGCTTCCTGCCATGTGCCGTCGGTTATTTGCGTCAGGCGCACCAGCAGTTGAACGGCGGCGATGGGTTCAAGCTCATCGAACCACTGGCGCAGTTGTGCGGCGCTCCAGGCCTCGTCGTAACGCGCCGGTGCCAGCCAGGCCTGACGGGGCACCGGTTGCCAGTGGCCCTCTGAACATTGCGCGACGAAGGCTGGCCAATCCCGCTGATGCACCCACACGCCGCGCAAGTGGTCCGGGTGCACGCCAGCGGGCGATTGGGCGTGGCTGGGCCACGGGTACAGCAGATAACCGCCTAGCCACAGTTCAGCGCTGAGATTTTCGATACCCAGTGCGGTCAGCGCTTCGCGGGTTTCGGGGCGGGAAGACATCGGCAGTTGATGCTGACTCAAATGCGCCAGCTTCAGGTCCAGCCGGTCCTGGCTGTCGGCGCCCAGCCACTGTGCCGGATCGTTGCCATCGCCCTGTTGTGGACCCAGATAGAACTTGATCGCCAGCTCGACGTGATGAACGCCATCACGGTCGCGCAGCAGCATGTCCAGTTCTCCCAGCGTATGCCCGTCGATGCGAATCGGCAGATTGGCGGCGATCATCTCCACGCCCGGCGCATGCTCGACAGCGAACACCCATAGCTGCTCGTAATACCTACCGAGGCGGCGCTGCACGGGGTTGGCCAGCCACTCGGTCAGGGCGTCGGGGCTGTTATCGAGTGCGAGGAGAAAGTCGGCCAGCGATTGCGGATCTTCCACCCAGCCGCTGGCGGACAGAGGATGACGCTGGGGCGCGGACGTTTTGCTGAGCATTGGTGGGGACAGAATCGCCCACGCCAGGTCGCGCACCTGGGGGTGGCGCAGGTGGCGGGGCAGGTCGGTGAGGCTGGGGAATAGGGTCATGGGCGCAGAATAGCAGCCTCACTCGCCGACCTAACGCGAAACCCTTGCAGGAGCCTCGCGCTGCTCGTCAGCTACAGATTTGCGGCGAATCGGTCTATTTAGCAATGCCATGAATTTGTGGGAGGGAGCTTGCTCGCGATAAATTGTTCAGGCGCTGCAAATGTGTCGGATGCATTGCCGTGATCGCGAGCAATCTCCCTCCCACCGGTTTTGAAGCGGGCGCTGGCATACCTTATTTGCCGCCACCGAAGCCTTTCGCCCATAATCCCCTTCTTTGCACGCGCCAAACCCCGCGGGAGCCCCATGGAGCAATTTCGCAATATCGGCATCATCGGTCGCCTCGGCAGCACCCAAGTGCTGGAGACCGTTCGCCGACTGAAGAAATTCCTGATGTCGCGGCACTTGCACGTGATCCTCGAAGACACCATTGCCGAGGTCCTGCCGGGCCATGGCATGCAGACCTCCTCGCGCAAGATGCTTGGTGAAGTCTGCGACATGGTCATCGTGGTCGGTGGCGATGGCAGCCTGCTTGGCGCCGCCCGCGCCTTGGCCAAACACAACGTCCCGGTGCTGGGTATCAACCGTGGCAGCCTGGGCTTTCTGACCGATATCCGCCCTGACGAACTGGAAGTCAAAGTCGCCGAAGTGCTCGACGGCCACTATCTGGTGGAAAACCGTTTCCTGCTGCAGGCCGAAGTCCGCCGTCATGGCGAAGCCATCGGCCAGGGCGATGCCCTCAACGACGTGGTGCTGCACCCCGGCAAATCCACGCGCATGATCGAATTCGAAATCTACATCGACGGTCAGTTCGTCTGCAGCCAGAAGGCCGACGGCTTGATCGTCGCTACGCCCACCGGCTCAACCGCCTACGCGTTGTCAGCGGGCGGGCCGATCATGCACCCCAAACTCGACGCCATCGTCATTGTGCCGATGTACCCGCACACCTTGTCGGGGCGGCCAATTGTCGTCGATGGCAACAGCGAGCTGAAAATCGTTGTCTCAAAAGACATGACGATTTATCCACAGGTCTCCTGCGACGGGCAAAACCACTTCACCTGCGCGCCGGGTGACACGGTCACCGTGAAGAAAAAGCCGCAGAAACTGCGCCTGATCCATCCACTGGATCACAACTACTACGAGGTCTGCCGTACCAAGTTGGGTTGGGGCAGTCGGCTCGGCGGTGGAGGCGACTGATGCTCGATCCCGCGCGTAGCTACGATCTGATCGGTGACGTGCATGGTTGTGCCCAGACCCTTGAGCACTTGCTCGACACCCTCGGTTACCGTTTTCAGGCGGGCGTCTGGCGCCATCCTGAACGCATCGCTTTGTTCCTGGGCGACATCATCGACCGTGGCCCGCGCATCCGCGAGGCGCTGCACATCGTCCATGACATGGTCGAGGCCGGCCAGGCGTTCTGCATCATGGGCAACCACGAATTCAACGCGCTGGGCTGGATCACGCCAGCGCCGCCGGAAACCGGCCAGCAATTCGTGCGCGAGCATTCTCCGCGTCATTTGCGACTGCTGGGGGAAACACTGGCGCAATTCGAGCAGCATCCCGCCGACTGGCATGATTTCACTCAGTGGTTTTACCAACTGCCGCTGTTCATTGACGCCGAGCGTTTCCGGCTGGTGCATGCCTGTTGGGACACCAGCCTGATCGAGCCATTGCGCGGCGTGCATGGCGATGGGCGGATCGACCAGCATTTCGTCCAGGCTTCTGCCATACCCGGCAGCTTTGCCGCTGCGGTGTTCGACCGCCTGCTGCGTGGCACTGATATGCGCCTGCCCCACGGCATGACGTTAACCGGCGGCGACGGCCTGACCCGCGCCTCCTTCCGCACCAAGTTCTGGGAAGACGACCCGCAAACCTACGGCGACGTGGTGTTTCAGCCGGACGCATTGCCGGAGCCGGTCGCCAAACGGCCCTTATCCGATACCGAAAAAAACGCCCTGCTGCGCTATGGCATCAACGAGCCATTGTTGTTCGTCGGTCATTACTGGCGCAGCGGCATCCCCGCAGCCATTCGGCCAAACCTGGCCTGTCTGGATTACAGCGCAGTGCTGTACGGCAAACTGGTTGCCTACCGCCTCGATCAGGAAACCCAGATCGATCCGGGTAAATTTGTCTGGGTCGACGTCACCCGCCCCGAGAATGTTGAATGAGTCCTGTCGCCGTTTTACGTCTGCCGCTGACGACTGATCTAAGCGGTTTTGTCGATTTGCTCACCCGTTTGAATGTCCCGCATCGGGTCAGTGAAGAAGCGGGGGAGCAAGTGCTCTGGGTGCCAGGCGCTACACAACTGGCCGATGACGTCCGTGATTTGTACGAGCGTTACCCTGAAGGCGATCCCACTGCTCAGTTGCAGCCTGGTCAGCAGGTTTCCACATTCAAGCGCCCCAGCGGGCTGGCGAGCGCTTGGGTGCAGTTGCGCAGCAGCCCGGTGACGGCGCTGATTCTGTTGCTGGCAGCGATTGTCGGAGGCATCACGCTGTTGGGGGACAACCTCGATGCGCTGAGCTGGTTCACCTTCAACGACTTCCAGGTACGCGGTGAGTACGCGACGTTCACGCCGTTGCAGGACAGTCTGGCGGCGGGGCAGTGGTGGCGAATCGTTTCGCCGATGCTGATCCACTTCGGCCTGCTGCACCTGGCCATGAACGGCATGTGGTACTGGGAGCTGGGCAAGCGTATCGAGATGCGCCAGGGCGGATGGCAACTGTTGGTCCTGACGCTGGTGTTCAGCGCGGTGTCCAATTACATCCAGTACTTGTGGAGCGGCCCGAGCCTGTTCGGCGGCTTGTCGGGTGTGTTGTACGGTTTGCTCGGCCATTGCTGGATCTTTCAATTGCTCGCGCCCAACCCCATGTACCGTTTACCCCGTGGCGTGTTGATCATGATGCTGGTCTGGCTGGCCGTGTGCCTGACCGGCGTGGTCAGCCTGCTGGGCTTTGGTGAAATCGCCAACGGCGCCCATGTCGGCGGTCTGATCATCGGTTGTGTTACAGGTCTGCTGGGCGGTGCATTGGCCCGCCGTAAACATTAAAATCGCCGGCTAACTTCTGGGAGAGCTTCATGTCCACGTTCAACGAAATGATCGAAAACATCACCCCGGACGTCTACGAGAGCCTGAAACTGGCCGTGGAAATCGGCAAATGGTCCGACGGGCGCAAGCTGACCCAAGAGCAACGCGAGCTGTCGCTGCAGGCGCTGATCGCCTGGGAAGTGCGTAACGTGCCCGAAGACCAGCGCATCGGTTACATGGGGCCGCAGGAATGCGCGTCCAAATCCGCGCCGGTACCCAATATCCTGTTCAAGTCGGATGCCATCCATTGATCGAGATTGGCCGCGGTGCAGTCAACAAAATGTCGGCGCGCATTGAAGCGTCGCAGGTTCAGTACAACTTCCGTCTGGGCGAAGTCGAGATTCCGGTCAATCCGTTGATCGGCAAGACTGTCCGCCTGGAATACCTCGGTGCCATCCATTGCAGCAATTGCGGGCGCCGCACCAAGACCAGTTTCAGCCAGGGCTATTGCTACCCGTGCATGCAGAAACTCGCCCAGTGCGACATCTGCATCATGAGCCCGGAAAAGTGCCACCACGAACACGGCACCTGCCGCGATCCAGAGTGGGGCCAGCAATTTTGCATGACCGACCATGTGGTCTATCTGGCTAATTCGTCAGGCGTTAAGGTCGGGATCACCCGCGCCACGCAACTGCCGACCCGCTGGCTGGATCAGGGCGCAAGCCAGGCGTTACCGATCCTGCGTGTGGCCACCCGGCAGCAGTCAGGATTCGTCGAAGACTTGCTGCGCAGCCAGGTCGCCGACCGCACCAATTGGCGCGCGCTGCTCAAAGGCGATGCGCCGGCGGTTGACCTCAAAGCGATTCGTCAGCAGTTATTCGAGTCTTGCGGCGAGGGCCTTGCCGGTTTGCAAGAACGATTCGGTCTGCAGGCCATCCAAATGCTGCACGACGTCGAGCCGATCGAGATGGTGTATCCGGTTGAGGCGTACCCGACCAAGATCGTCAGTTTCAATCTGGACAAGGACCCGATCGCCGAAGGCACGTTAATGGGGATCAAGGGCCAATACCTGATCTTTGATACCGGCGTGATCAATATTCGCAAGTACACGGCGTATCAACTCGCCGTGCATCAGTAATAAGGAATCATCATGCGCACCGACCAGCCGAAAATGATCTACCTGAAGGATTATCAGGCGCCTGAGTACCTCATTGACGAGACGCACCTGACGTTCGAATTGTTCGATGACCATTCGCTGGTCCATGCGCAGTTGGTGATGCGCCGCAATCCTGAGCGCGGCGCCGGTTTGCCGCCTCTCGTGCTGGACGGGCAACTGCTGGAATTGCAATCGATCAAGCTGGCAGACGTCGATTTGACGGCGGCGGATTACCTGCTGACCGACGACAGCCTGACCCTCCACCCCAAGACCGACAGCTTTACGCTGGACACCACGGTCAAGATTCACCCGGAAACCAACACCGCGCTGGAAGGGCTGTACAAGTCCAGCGGCATGTTCTGCACCCAGTGCGAGGCCGAGGGTTTTCGCAAGATCACCTATTACCTCGACCGCCCGGACGTGATGAGCAAGTTCACCACCACGGTCAGCGGCAGCAAGCATGATTTCCCGGTGCTGCTGTCCAATGGCAACCTGGTGGCTCAAGGGCCTGGCGAAGACGGCCGGCACTGGGCGACCTGGGAAGATCCGTTCAAAAAACCTGCGTACCTGTTCGCGTTGGTAGCTGGTGATTTGTGGTGCATTGAAGACACTTTCATCACCATGACCGACCGCAAGGTCACGCTGCGCATCTTCGTCGAGCCTGAAAACGTCGACAAATGTCAGCACGCCATGGACAGCCTGAAAAAATCCATGCGTTGGGACGAAGAGGTCTACGGCCGCGAATACGATCTGGACATCTTCATGATCGTGGCGGTTAACGACTTCAACATGGGCGCGATGGAGAACAAGGGCCTCAACATCTTCAATTCCAGCGCTGTGCTGGCACGTGCCGAAACCGCGACCGATGCCGCTCACCAGCGCGTCGAGGCCATCGTCGCCCACGAATACTTCCACAACTGGTCGGGCAACCGCGTGACCTGCCGCGACTGGTTCCAGCTGTCGCTCAAGGAAGGCTTCACCGTGTACCGCGACTCCGGCTTCTCGGCGGACATGAACTCGGCCACGGTCAAGCGTATTCAGGACGTCGCGTACCTGCGTACCCACCAGTTCGCCGAAGATGCAGGCCCCATGGCCCACGCCGTGCGCCCGGACAGCTTCATCGAAATTTCCAACTTCTACACCCTGACCGTGTACGAAAAGGGTTCGGAAGTCGTGGGCATGATCCACACGCTGCTGGGCGCCGAGGGCTTCCGCAAGGGCAGCGACCTGTATTTCGAGCGCCATGACGGTCAGGCGGTGACTTGCGATGACTTTATCAAGGCCATGGAAGACGCCAACGGCGTTGACCTGACCCAATTCAAGCGCTGGTACTCGCAGGCTGGTACGCCACGTCTGGCTGTCACCGATGCTTACGATGCCGCCGCCAAGACCTACAGCCTGACCTTCCGCCAGACCGCGCCAACCACGCCGGGCCAACCGGGCAATGAGAAAAAACCGTTCGTGATTCCGGTCTCTCTTGGTTTGCTCGACGCCGAGGGCACCGAGTTGCCGTTGCGCCTCGAAAGTGAAGAAGCGGCAGTCAACACGTCTCGCGTGCTGTCGGTGATCGAGGCCGAGCAGACATTTACTTTCGTCGATATCGCCGAAAAGCCGCTGCCGTCCTTGCTGCGCGGGTTCTCGGCGCCGGTCAAACTGAGCTTCCCGTACAACCGCGATCAACTGATGTTCCTGATGCAGCACGATACCGACGGTTTCAACCGTTGGGACGCTGGCCAGCAGTTGTCGGTGCAGGTGCTGCAAGAACTGATCGCGCAGCACCAAGCGGGCAAGCCGCTTGAAATGGATCAGCGTCTGGTTACAGCACTGAACACCGTGCTGAACGATGAAAGCCTGGATCAAGCGATGGTCGCAGAAATGCTCTCGCTGCCGGGCGAGGCGTATCTGACAGAGATCAGCGAAGTGGCTGACGTCGATGCTATCCATGCCGCACGTGAATTCGCCCGTTTGCAGCTGGCCGAGAAACTGTCGGAAGGCCTGTTCAAGCGTTATCAGGCCAATCGCGCAATCTCCAAAGCCACGCCGTATGTGGCCGAGGCCGAGCATTTCGCTCGTCGCGCACTGCAAAACATCGCGCTGTCGTACCTGATGCTGGTGGGTAAACCTGAAGTGCTGGCTGCGACCAACGAGCAGTTCGACACCGCCGACAACATGACCGAGCGCCTGACCGCGCTGGCGGTTTTGGTCAACTCGCCGTTCACCGAAGACAAGGACAAGGCCCTCGCGACCTTCGCCGAAAACTTCAAAGACAATCCATTGGTTATGGATCAGTGGTTCAGTGTGCAGGCCGGCAGCCCGTTGCCGGGTGGTCTGGAGCGCGTGAAAGCGTTGATGCAGCACCCAGCGTTCACCATGAAGAACCCGAACAAAGTGCGTGCGCTGATCGGTGCGTTTGCCGGGCAGAACCTGATCAACTTCCACGCGGCGGATGGCTCCGGCTATCGCTTCCTGGCCGATCTGGTCATCGAACTGAACGGCTTCAACCCACAGATCGCCTCCCGTCAACTGGCGCCGCTGACCCGCTGGCGCAAATACGACGCCAAGCGCCAGGCCTTGATGAAAGGCGAGCTAGAGCGCATTCGCGCGTCGGGGCAGTTGTCCAGTGATGTTTATGAGGTCGTGAGCAAAAGCCTGGCTGAGTAACGCTCTGGCTGAGCAACATAGGCAAACACAAAGGGGCTGTTCGCTAACGCGGGCAGCCCTTTTTTGTGTTTCTTTTTTGTAGTCCGTTTCTATCATCGGTCGGTCATTTTTTCCCACGGCACTACCAGAGCGCCCTGACAGAAAAATCCCGCCCGCGCGTTCATCTTTTCAACGCCTGCACGAGCATCCGCCATCGCAGGCACTTCCTCCCAATGAAAGGTATGTCGTGTCGATGAAGGGACAGAAAACACTGGTTTTGCTGGGGCTGGTCACGTTCGCGCAACAAGCGATGGCCGATGCGCAAATGACCAATGAACAACGCGTCGATCTGGGCAGTGTGGAATTGAGCATGGGCGTCGGGCTGCTGAACGGCCAGGCTCGGGAAAAGGTTTATGACACAGACGACGGCAAGAAGATCAGCCAGCTGAACTGGGACATGAAACAGGTTCCGACGCTGCATTTGGGAATGACGGTCCATCCCCTGCAGTGGCTGACCCTGGATCTGCGAGGCTGGACCATGGTCGGCAAGGGCGATGGTCATATGAAGGACTATGACTGGCTCAGCGATGAACATGCCGACTGGAGTGACTACTCCAATCACCCGGATACCCGCGTCAAAAAGGCTTGGCAGGCTGAATTCGCGGCAACTGCGTGGGCTATAAAGGGTGATGATGTCGCGCTCGGGGTCACGGCTGGCTATCAGCGCAGCCAGTTCGGCTGGCAAGCCCGGGGAGGGCACTTTCAGTATTCGTCGGAAGACGGCTATCGCGACCTGACAGGAGAGATTCCGGACGGGCTCAAAGGGATCAGCTACAAGCAGCGCTATGACACGCCCTATGTCGGGCTGGTCGGGCGTTACACCCTTCGCAACTGGACGCTGGAAAGCCGCTACAAATACAGCCAGTGGGTCAAGGTCAGTGACTTCGATAACCATCATGAGCGGGAGACGACCTTCGCTGGTGATCATGGTAATCAAGGGCGAATGCAGAGCCTGGCGGTGGGATTGTCTTATCAGTTCACGCCGCAGTTGTCGGTGAAGGCGGGCGTGGATTACCAGCGGTATGCCGAGGCCAAGGGCAGCACGCGGATCAAAGACGCATTGGAGGGTGGCAGCCAGCACGTGCCGGGCAATTCCAGCGGGCAGTCTGCCAAGACCATTCTTTCCACACTGGCGGTCAGTTATAACTTTTGAGTCGGCAAGGGAGCGCCCTGTAAATGCCGGCGAGCAACGCGAGCTTCCAGCGGCGTGCACGACCAATGCACTTTGTCTGACACACCGCGATCGCAGCCTCGCGTTGCTCGTCAGCTCCTACAGGGGGTTTCATCGGCTGGATGCACGCGGTTCTGTAGGAGCGAACTTGTTCGCGAGAGGGTCTTGCCGGGCACACCCCGTAATCCCGCTCGCCAACAAGTTGTCTCCTACAGGTTATGTGCCGGGGCTGGATGCACGCGGTTCTGTAGGAGCGAACTTGTTCGCGAGACGGTCTTGCCTGTTACACCGCGTAATCCCGCTCGCCAACAAGTTGTCTCCTACAGGTTGTGTGCCGTGGCTGGATGTACGCGGTTCTGTAGGAGCGAACTTGTTCGCGAGAGGGTGTTGCCGGGCACACCGCGTAATCCCGCTCGCCAACAAGTTGTCTCCTACAGGTTGTGTGCCGAGGCTGGATGTACGCGGTTCTGTAGGAGCGAACTTGTTCGCGAAACGGTCTTGCCTGTTACACCGCGTAATCCCTCTCGCCAACGAGTTGTCTCCTACAAGCTGGGTGCCGGGAACGGATGTATGTCACCCGACAGCCCATCCCACGGGCTACAGTCTCCATCAGCCCCAGTGATAACGCTGCAATCACCGCGTCGTTGCTTAACAAAAGATAACGTCATGTCGATTGTCATACGTTTCCAAAGCTGGATAGGATGGGTTCGCTGCGCAAGGCAAACCGCCAAGCAGATACGCAGGCTAGAGCGCTTGCAGGCCGACGCCGCACTCTGCGCAGAACCTAATAAAAATAATGGAAGGGGAAGCTCCATGCGTGAGCCAGTCAATCGGCGCACTCGGTCCGATGTCAGTGTGGGTGATCACAGCCCCCAGACCACTTACACCAGCAAGCCCCTGAACACCCTGTTGTCATTACTCATTTCTCTGACACTCGCGAGCGCCGCATTGCCTGCCCATGCAGCCGAGTCTTCGCCCGCCGATGCCCCCGCTAACGCAGGCGATTCCACCGTCTACGCAATCGAATCCAGCAAAGCCTCACGCGGCCTGCTGCTGGACGTGACCCAGGCCGGCAAGCGTCTGGTGGTGGTCGGCGATCGTGGCCACATCCTCTATTCCGATGACCAGGCCAAGACCTGGACTCAGGCCAAAGTACCCACCCGCCAATTGCTCACTTCGGTGTACTTCGTCGATGACCAGCACGGTTGGGCGGTCGGCCATGATGCGCAGATCCTCGCCAGCAGCGACGGCGGCGCGACCTGGGTCAAACAATTCGAAGACCTCAAGCGCGAGGCGCCGCTGCTGGATGTCTGGTTCAAGGACACCCAGAACGGCATCGCGGTCGGTGCCTATGGCGCGTTGCTGGAAACTATCGACGGCGGCCAGCACTGGGAGGACATCAGCGAGCGCATCGATAACGAAGACCAGTACCACCTCAACGGCATTGCTCTGGTGAAAGATGCCGGGCTATTCATCGTCGGTGAAATGGGCAGCATGTTCCGCTCCCCGGACGACGGCCAGACCTGGGAAAAGCTTGAAGGCCCGTACCAAGGTTCGCTGTTCGGCGTGGTCGGCACGGCCCAGCCCAACACTCTGTTGGCGTATGGATTGCGCGGCAATCTCTATCGCTCCACCGATTTCGGCGACAGCTGGGAGCCTATCGCCCTGCAGGGGGAACGCGGCCCCCTCGAATTCAGCCTGTCCAATGCCTCCTTGTTGCCGGACGGCTCTCTAGTGCTGGTCGGCAATGGCGGCAGCGTCATGCGCAGCACCGACGATGGCCTGACGTTCAAGGTCTCAAACCGCTCGGACCGCATCTCGCTCAGCGGCGTCGCCGAGGACGATAAAGGCGATTTGATTCTGGTCGGACAGGGCGGCGTTCACGTTGCCTCGCCAACGGGCGCTGATGTCGCCCAACAATAAGAACAGAAGGCGAGGACGTATTGCCCATGACAAATCTTCAAGTGCCCCAAGAAAAGTCCACTTTCCTTGAGCGACTGATCTTCAACAACCGGCCGGTGGTGATTGGTATCTGCCTGGTGGTGAGTATTTTCCTGTTCTGGCAGGCAACGCTGGTGCGGCCTTCCACCAGTTTCGAAAAAATGATTCCGCTGGGGCATCCGTTCATTCAGAAGATGATGGAGCACCGTAACGACCTGGCGAACCTGGGCAACACTGTACGCATTTCTGTCGAAGCCAAGGACGGCGACATCTTTTCCAAGGACTACATGGAGACCCTGCGGCAGATCAACGACGAGGTGTTTTATATCTCTGGTGTCGACCGTTCCGGGCTCAAGTCGCTATGGAGCCCGAGCGTGCGCTGGACCGAAGTCACCGAAGAGGGTTTTGCCGGTGGCGAGGTGATCCCCCAAAGCTACGACGGCTCCCAGGACAGTCTCGACAAACTGCGCAACAACGTACTCAAGTCCGGCCAGGTCGGGCGCCTGGTGGCAAACAACTTCAAATCCAGCATCGTCGATGTGCCGCTGCAGGAGTTCTATCCGGACCCGGCCGATCAGAGCAAATTGCTGCCGCTGGACTACCGCCAGTTCTCCCATCAACTGGAAGAAAAGATCCGCGACAAATACGAAGCGCAAAACCCCAACGTCGAGATTCACGTGGTCGGTTTCGCCAAGAAGGTGGGCGATCTGATCGATGGCTTGATCATGGTCGTGATGTTCTTCGGCGTAGCGTTTCTGATCACGCTGGTGCTGCTGATCTGGTTCACCCGATGCATTCGCAGCACGGTGGCGGTGTTGTGTACCACACTGATCGCCGTTATCTGGCAACTGGGGCTGATGCATGTGGTGGGTTTCGGGCTTGATCCCTACTCAATGCTGGTGCCGTTTCTGATCTTCGCCATCGGGATTTCCCACGGCGTGCAGAAAATCAACGGCATCGCCCTGCAATCCAGCGACGCCGACAGCGCTTTGCTTGCGGCCAAGCGCACGTTTCGTCAGCTGTTCCTGCCGGGGATGATCGCGATCCTGGCGGATGCCGTGGGCTTCATCACGCTGCTGATCATCGACATCGGCGTGATCCGCGAGCTGGCAATTGGTGCGTCGATTGGTGTCGCGGTGATCGTGTTCACCAACCTGATTCTGTTGCCAGTGGCGATTTCCTACGCGGGCATCAGCAAAAAGGCGGTGGTGCGCAGTAAAAAGGATTCGGTGCGCGAGCATCCGTTCTGGCGCCTGCTGTCGAACTTTGCCAGCGCCAAAGTCGCGCCCGTGTCGATTGCGCTGGCAGTGATCGCCATGGCTGGCGGGCTTTGGTACGGCCACAACCTGAAGATCGGAGACCTCGACCAGGGTGCGCCGGAACTGCGGCCGGACTCGCGCTACAACCAGGACAACGCATTCATCATCAACAACTACTCCACCAGTTCCGACGTATTGGTGGTGATGGTCAAGACGCCGCCCGAAGGCTGCTCGGCGTACCAGACTTTGTCGGCGATCAACGAACTGTCATGGAAGATGGAAAACACCCCGGGCGTGCAGTCGGCGATCTCGCTGGTGACCGTGTCCAAACAAGTGATCAAGGGCATGAACGAGGGCAACCTGAAATGGGAGTCGCTGTCGCGCAACAAGGACGTGCTCAACAGCTCCATCGCCCGTGCCGACGGCCTGTACAACAACACCTGTTCGCTGGCACCCCTGTTGATTTTCCTGAATGACCACAAGGCCGAAACCCTGGACCGTGCTGTGCATGCGGTGCAGACCTTTGCCGATGAGAACAACCAGGACGGCCTGGAATTCCTGCTCGCCGCCGGTAACGCCGGGATCGAGGCAGCAACCAACGAGGTGATCAAGTCGGCTGAGCTGACGATCCTGGTGCTGGTGTATCTGTGCGTGGCCGTGATGTGCATGATCACGTTCCGCTCGTGGGCGGCGACCTTGTGCATCGTGTTGCCGCTGGTGCTGACCTCGGTGCTCGGCAACGCGCTGATGGCGTTCATGGGTATTGGTGTGAAGGTCGCGACCTTGCCAGTGGTGGCGTTGGGCGTGGGCATCGGTGTCGATTACGGGATTTACATCTACAGCCGTCTGGAAACCTTCCTGCGCGCGGGGCTGCCATTGCAGGAAGCCTATTACGAAACGCTCAAATCTACGGGCAAGGCGGTGCTGTTCACCGGGTTGTGCCTGGCGATCGGTGTGTGCACATGGATCTTTTCGGCGATCAAGTTCCAGGCCGACATGGGCCTGATGCTGACGTTCATGCTGCTGTGGAACATGTTCGGGGCGTTGTGGCTGTTGCCAGCGCTGGCGCGGTTCCTGATCAAACCGGAGAAAATGGCGGGCAAGGTGGGGAATTCGCTGTTTTCACATTGATCCGTAGTACGCCGAACCTGTAGGAGCGAACTTGTTCGCGAGCCGTTTTTTCCGGGATACCGGGCAGGTCGCCTCGCCAACGAGTTGGCTCCTACAGGGTGGGTGCTTACCGTGCGACTTTCACCCAGCGCGAAACGGGTACGCCATTCATGACGACGGTGTAGTTGAGCGCGGCGACGTGCTTGGGTAAGTCGCGGTCAACGTATTCAATTTCGCTGCCGCTTATCGTCGCTAGCAGTTTGCCCGAGCGGTAAATCTGGATGGGCTGCTTTCCGGGCGCAGTGGTTCGCCATTGCAAGGTGACGGTGTAGGCGGGCACGTCCAGACTGGCCGCCAATTGCCGAGCCCCCAGCGGACCGATCAGTGGCAAGCCGTCGATGCTGTAATGCGCCGGGTCAGGCTGAATGCCCAGGTGCGTCAATATCGTCGGGGCAACATCTGCCTGACTGGCGTATCCGTATAACCCATCGAAATCGGCGTTGTCCGGGTCAGGTATCGGCCTGGCCAACTGCTCGTTGGGCACCTTGTTAATGCCGATGAATGTGGTTTTTTCTTCCTGCGTCTGGCCCCCGTGATCCCGGCCTTCGGGCAGCTTGCGACCGTGATCGGTGCTCACGATTACCAGCCAGTTCTCATCGGGATGGGTGAAACGGCGATGATTGACGAAACCCATGATCTGCTGGATCTGCTCATCGACGGCGTGGATGGAATCCTGATAATCAGCTGAAAACCCAAGCTCATGGCCGACCCGGTCGGGTTGATCAATGTGCGCGAAGATGAAATCGAAATTGCCCGAGCGCAGGGCTTCGACGGTTTTTTGCACGACACACTGATCGTCTCCACTGCAGCGTGACGCCTGTTCGATGTGCCCGGCGGCAATGTCATCGGCGAAGTGATCGTTGATCGTGTTCCAGCTGACGATGCTGGCGGTGTGGCGTGTCGGCGCTGACTCATCGATGCGCTTGAACAGGCTGGCGGTGCGATTGCGCAGATTGCCGTCGTTGCCGCTGACCCCATGGCGATCCAGCCAGGCGCCGGTAAGCAGGGTGGTCCAGCCGGGGCCGCTGAGTGTGGGCTGCTCGCTTGCGCCGCCGACAATGCCCCCCGTCCAGGATTTATACAGATGAAAACTCGCGAGGGCAGGCGCCTGTCCAGCGTCGATGGCGTTCTGCAGTTTTTCCAGTTGCATGCCATCGACACCGATCAACAGCGCCTTGTTCTGGCTGAAATCGGCGTGGGCCAGCGAGGACACTGTCAACAGCAACCACATGGCTAAGCGGGGACTGGAGATGCGGTACATGAAAAGAGCCTCATCCAATGAGTGCTGTTCTTGATCGGTACTGCTTGAGTAGCACAACCCGTGCCGGGGTGTTCAGTACCTGACGATGCAGCGTGTAGAGCGGGAATCTTCGCGATCAAGCACACACGCCTGGGGCGTTTGACGCATTAGCACCGGGCGATTTACAGCTTCAGGTTTTGCCCTAGCACCACACTCAGGGCGTTGCGTGCGTCATCCAGTTGCACCAGCGTCGCATGATGTGCGCCGAGAGCATCGCGGTTTTCGATGGCGGTGAGGATAGCCTTGTGTCGCGGCAATGCCAGTTCGTGCAGGTTGGGACGCTGATTAGAGTGTTTTAGCGCTTCACGTAGCGCCAGCGAGAGCATGTTGCACAGGTGCGCCAGCAAGTCGTTGTGGGTGGCGTCGGCGATGCGGCTATGGAAATCCAGGTCCGGTTGCAGCACGTCTTCAACGGTCTGCGCGCCTTCCATGCGGGTGTAGGCTTCGTTGATCAGGGCGATGTCGTCGGCGCTGGCGTGTTGCGCGGCGAGGGCGGCGGCGGCGGGCTCGATGATGCTGCGCACGCTGGTGAGCAGGGCGAAGAACTCATTCTGTGGCGAGCTTTGCATCAGCCAGTGCAGCACATCGGGGTCCAGGATGTGCCATTCGCGACGGGGTTTGACCACGGTCCCCACCCGAGGCCGCGAGTACACCAGCCCTTTGGCGACCAGCACCCGCGTAGCTTCACGCAATACCGGACGGCTGACCGCGTATTCCTCACACAGCAAGGCTTCGGGCGGCAGTTTGTCATCGGGCTTGAAGCGACCCGAAACGATCTGCATGCCGATTTCCTGGACGATGCGCGAGTGCATGCTTTTGCGGTCGGAGGGCTTACGGTAATCCATGGGGCGCGGGGCGATCCTGAGCGATGAATGCGGCGCATCATAGCGGATTTCTGTGGGAGACAACTTGTTGGCGAGGGGCAACGCGGTGGGTCAGATATAGCGCTCGCGAACAAGTTCGCTCCTACAGAGGGGCTGGCGCGAATGTCCGCGGCGGCTGAGTTCGGTTGTAGGAGCGCGCTTGCCCGCGAAGGCTTGGTGTCAAGCGACATCGATGTGCCTGATCCGACGCTATCGCGGGCAAGCGCGCTCCTACAGGTCAAGGCCTGTCAATGCGAATGCCTTGGCACTTCAGACCCGCGCATGCCGACCAGGAAGTCGAAATCGCAGCCTTGATCGGCCTGCATCACGTGGTCGATATAGAGCTGGCGATAGCCGCCGATCAGCAACTGCGGCGGCGCTTGCCAATCGGCCAGGCGCGCGGCCAGTTCCGCTTCCGGGATGTCGAGGTGCAGACGCCCGGTTGCGCAATCCAGCTCGATGAAGTCGCCTTCCTGCACCACCGCCAACGGCCCGCCCGCTGCCGCTTCCGGCGCTACGTGCAACACAACCGTGCCGTACGCCGTGCCGCTCATGCGCGCATCGGAAATCCGCACCATATCGGTCACGCCTTGAGCCAGCAGTTTGGCCGGCAAACCCATGTTGCCCACTTCGGCCATGCCCGGATAACCCTTCGGCCCGCAGTTCTTCATCACCAGAATGCTGTTGGCGTCCACGTCCAGATCCGGATCGTTGATCCGCGCCTTGTACATGTCGAAGTTCTCGAACACCACCGCGCGACCGCGATGCTGCATCAGAGCAGGCGTTGCAGCGGAAGGCTTGAGCACCGCGCCCAGTGGCGCCAGATTTCCACGCAACACACAGATGCCGCCGTCAGCGCGGATCGGGTTATCCAGCGCGCGAATCACTTCGTCTTCGCCATAGATCGGCGAGTTCTTCACGTTCTCCCGCAGGCTCTGGCCGTTGACCGTTAACGCGTTCGGGTGGGGTAGAAGATTGGCTTCATCCATGCGGCGCAGCACTGCTGGCAGGCCACCGGCGTAGTAAAACTCTTCCATCAGGAAGCGCCCGGACGGCTGCAGATCCACAATGGTCGGCATGCCGCGCCCGATGCGGGTCCAGTCGTCCAGCTCCAGATCGACGCCGATGCGCCCGGCGATGGCCTTCAAATGGATAACAGCGTTGGTCGAACCGCCGATGGCCGCATTGACCCGAATCGCGTTTTCGAACGCTTCCTTGGTCAGGATCTTCGACAGACGCAGGTCCTGTTTCACCATTTCCACTGCGCGCATGCCGGACATATGCGCCAACACATAACGCCTTGCATCCACCGCAGGAATCGCCGCGTTGTGGGGCAGGGAAGTGCCCAGTGCTTCGGCCATGCAGGCCATGGTCGAGGCGGTGCCCATGGTGTTGCAGGTGCCCGCCGAACGCGACATGCCGGCTTCGGCCGAGAGGAATTCGTCCAGGCTGATCTGCCCGGCTTTGTAGGATTCGTGCATCTGCCAGACGATAGTCCCGGCGCCGATGTCCTTGCCCTTGTGTTTGCCGTTGAGCATCGGGCCGCCGGTAACGACGATGGCCGGGATGTCGCAACTGGCCGCGCCCATCAACAGCGCCGGAGTGGTTTTGTCGCAACCGGTCAGCAGCACCACGCCGTCGATAGGGTTGCCGCGAATGGCTTCTTCCACGTCCATGCTCGCCAGGTTGCGGGTCAGCATGGCGGTGGGGCGCAGGTTCGATTCGCCGTTGGAAAACACCGGGAACTCAACGGGGAAACCACCGGCCTCGATGACGCCACGTTTGACGTGTTCGGCGATGGTGCGGAAGTGGGCGTTGCACGGGGTCAGTTCAGACCAGGTGTTGCAGATGCCGATAATGGGTTTGCCAAACTGATGGTCGGCGATGCCTTGGTTCTTCATCCAGCTGCGGTACATGAAGCCGTTTTTGTCGGCAGTACCAAACCATTGGGCAGAACGCAGGGTGGGCTTTTTCTCGGAATCGGACATAAATCAGCACTCTTATTTTAAGACTTCATTTGTAAGACTAAAGGCTTTGTGTGCTGACTAAAATAGGCTGAAATTACGCCGAGTGGAAGAGTTGAAACCTTAAATAGTATTACTATATAGTCTGCTTTCATCGAGGGACGATCCTGCCAGGCCAGTTATAAGTAGCACGGCGCACACGACGGCAGAGACGATCCCCGACGTTTCCATAACAAAAACAAACGTGGAGAACGCATACATGAGCCAGGAACTCAGGCTTATTCGTCGCATCACCCTGAAACTGATTCCCTTTCTGATCCTGTTGTACCTGATCGCGTATGTGGACCGCTCCGCTGTCGGTTTCGCCAAGCTGCACATGGGCGCGGACGTCGGCATCGGCGATGCTGCCTATGGCCTCGGAGCCGGGCTGTTCTTCATTGGTTACTTCCTTTTGGAAATCCCTAGCAACCTGATGCTCGAACGCTTCGGGGCCCGTCGCTGGTTCGCGCGGATCATGCTGACCTGGGGCGCGATCACCATGGGCATGGCCTTTGTCTCGGGGCCGACCAGCTTTTATGTGATGCGTTTCCTGTTGGGTGCGGCGGAAGCGGGCTTCTTTCCCGGCGTTCTGTACTACATCACCCAGTGGTTCCCGGTGCGCCATCGCGGCAAGATTCTGGGGCTGTTCATCCTCTCGCAACCCATCGCCATGATGATCACCGGCCCGATTTCCGGTGGCCTGCTGGGCATGGAAGGCGTTGCTGGTCTGCACGGCTGGCAGTGGCTGTTCCTGTGCATCGGCGCGCCAGCGATTCTGCTGACCTGGCCAGTATTGCGCTGGCTGCCGGACGGTCCCAAGAACGTGAAGTGGATGGACCCGGTCGAGAAAACCTGGCTGGAAGGCGAGCTGAAAAAGGACCTGGAAGAGTACGGCCAGACCCGCCACGGCAATCCGCTGCATGCGCTCAAAGACAAACGCGTGCTGTTGCTGGCGCTGTTCTATCTTCCAGTGACCCTGAGCATTTATGGTCTGGGCCTGTGGCTGCCGACGCTGATCAAGCAGTTCGGCGGTAGCGATCTGACGACCGGGTTCGTGTCTTCGATTCCCTACATTTTCGGCATCATCGGTCTGCTGATAGTGCCGCGCAGTTCTGATCGGCTGAACGATCGCTACGGCCACCTGGCGGTGCTGTATGTGATCGGTGCGATTGGCCTGTTCTTCAGCGCTTACCTGACGGTGCCCGCGCTGCAACTGGGCGCGTTATGCCTGGTGGCGTTCTCGTTGTTTTCCTGCACGGCGGTGTTCTGGACGTTGCCGGGGCGTTTCTTCGCCGGTGCCAGTGCGGCGGCGGGGATTGCCTTGATCAACTCGGTGGGGAATCTGGGCGGCTACATCGGCCCGTTCGTGATCGGCTGGCTGAAAGAGATCACCGGCAATCTGGCGAGCGGGCTGTATTTCCTCTCGGGGGTGATGGTGTTCGGCTTGATCCTGACCGGGATCGTCTACCGCGTCCTTGAGCGCAAGCACGTGTTGCCCGAATCGAAATTCGCCGCGAGCGCGCGCAGCAGCAAGGCCTGACGCAAATCCGGTGTAGGAGCGCGCTTGCCCGCGAATGCTGTGTGACAGACATGAGTATGTTTCAGACAGATCGCTATCGCGGGCAAGCGCGCTCCTACAAGTGCGCGGCCCTCGGGAACCGATACAAAACCTGTAGGAGCGAATTCATTCGCGAAGCATCCGGTCTGACACCGCGCGATCTGCTCGCCAACAAGTTGGCTCCTACAGGGGCGTCGAAATTTTTGGACATTGATACAAAACCTGTAGGAGCGAATTCATTCGCGAAGCGTCCGGTAGAACACCGAGCGACCTGCTCGCCAACAAGTTGGCTCCTACAGAGTCGTGGACATTATTGAAAAGGAGAATCCCATGCATTTAGTACAGTTCGAATTGAGCAACGGTGAACGCCGAGTCGGTCTGGTGGACGGCGCACTGGTGCGTGAAATCGAGGGCGCAACCAGCACCCGCGAATTGGCCCTGGCAGCCATCGCCAAAAAAACCTCCCTGGCCGAACAGGTCGACAGCCTGGGCCTGGGCGACAGCCACGATTACTCTCAGCTGCGCGCCGACCTGCGCATTCTGCCGCCGCTGGACCATCCCGATCCGGCCCATGTGCTGGTCAGCGGCACCGGCCTGACTCACTTGGGCAGCGCTTCTGCGCGGGACAAAATGCACCAGCATGCCGGTGACGAAGCGGCGATGACCGACACCATGCGCATCTTCAAATGGGGCCTGGAAGGCGGCAAACCCGAAGCGGGCACGGCGGGCGTGCAGCCGGAGTGGTTCTACAAGGGCGACGGCAGCATCGTCATTCGTCCGGGCGAAGCCTTCCCACAGCCGCCGTTTTCCGAAGATGCGGGCGAGGAACCCGAGTTGAGCGGGCTTTACGTCATCGGTCATGACGGCAGGCCATATCGCCTGGGTTATGCCATTGGCAATGAGTTTTCCGACCACGTCATGGAGCGCAAAAACTACCTGTATCTGGCCCACTCGAAACTGCGAGCGTGCAGCTTCGGCCCGGAATTACGGGTCGGTGACCTGCCACAAAATCTGGTCGGCACCAGCCGCATCCTGCGTGACGGCGAAGTGTTGTGGGAGAAGGAGTTTCTGAGCGGCGAGGCCAACATGTGCCACAGCCTGGAAAACCTTGAGTATCACCACTTCAAATACGCGCAGTTTTTACGTGCGGGTGATGTGCATGTGCATTTCTTCGGCACCGCCACCTTGTCGTTTGCCGATGGCATCAGGACTCAGCCGGGGGATCAGTTCGAAATTAGCCAGGCTGAGTTCGGCGCGCCGTTGGTCAATGGCATTGCGCAAACGGATGCGGTGTTTGAGCCGGGTGGGATTACTCAGCTCTGATAGCTGATCGACAAACCCTGTGGGAGCGGACTCGTCCGCGAAGAGGCCAGAGCAGGCAATACATGATCAGTGCCTGACACATTGCTTTCGCGGACAAGTCCGCTCCCACGGGTCCGCGCCAGGCATGACGTTTGCTGTCCAGCCTAACCGGATGAAAAACGACACCCAATAAAAACAACCGAGGTGCGCCCCATGACCGCCAACGCCATACCGGTCGAACATGTCGAAGCCGACACGCTCGAAGCCGCCATCTACCGCAAGGTGAGCTGGCGCATCGTGCCGTTGTTCATCGTCTGTTTTCTGTTCGCTTACCTGGACCGGGTCAATATCAGTTTTGCCAAGCTGCAAATGGCCAGCGATCTAGGCTTCAGCGAAACCGTTTACGGACTGGGGGCGAGCCTGTTTTTCGTCGGGTACTTCCTGTTCGAAGTGCCAAGCAACATTCTTCTGCACAAGATCGGCGCGCGGGTCTGGATCGCCCGGATCATGGTTTCCTGGGGTATTGCCTCGTCCTGCATGATGTTCGTGCAGACCGAATTCTGGTTTTACACCCTGCGGTTTCTGATCGGCGTGATGGAGGCCGGATTCGTCCCCGGCGTGTTGTATTTCTTCACCCAGTGGTACCCGAGCACACGTCGCGCGCGGGTCAACTCCTACTTCAAAAGCTCGATTCCGTTGTGCGGGATTGTCGGCGGGCCGCTGGCCGGGCTGATCCTCGGGCACATGGACGGCGTCATGGGCCTGGCCGGCTGGCGCTGGCTGTTTCTGCTCGAAGGCGTGCCGTCGATCCTGATCGGTGTCGTTGTGTTTTGTGTGCTCAAGGACCGCATCCAGGACGCCACCTGGCTCAATGCCCAAGAGAAGCAGGTCGTGCTCGACCGCATGGCCAAGGAAAAACAGCCCGAGACGCCGCAGCGCTTCAAAGACGTCTGGAAAGAGCCGACGACCTACGTGATGTCGGCAATTTACCTGTGCCTGGTGATGGCCCTGACCGGCCTGCTGTTCTGGATGCCGCAACTGATCAAGAGCGCAGGGGTGCTCGACACCTTGAATATCGGGCTGTTGACTGTGATCCCCTATGTGGTGGCCGTGATCGGCAACTTGTTGATTGGCGCCAGTTCCGACCGTCACGCCGAACGTCGCTGGCACATGGCCGGTTGCGCGACGTTGACCGCGGCGGGGTATCTGGTTTGCGCGCTGTTCCCCGGTCAATTGCTGCCGTTGATGATCGGCATGAGCATGATCATGACCGGGCTTATCGCCTGGATGCCGATCTTCTGGACCATCCCGCCACGCTTCCTGACCGGCCTCGCCGCAGCGGCAGGGATTGCGTTGATCAACTCGCTGGGCCAGTTGGGCGGGATTATCGCGCCGTTCATGGTCGGGCGGATCAAAGACCTCACCGGCACCGCGACTCCTGCGTTGTATGCCTTGTGCGCCGTGAGCGTGCTGGCTGTAGCGTTGATCGTCTGGGGCATTCCGCAGCGCTTTTATGTGCGTGAGACGACCCACGACTGATTGTCCAAAAATCTGTATCTAAAGCGCCCGCGACCACACGCGGGCGTCTTTTCGCCTATCATTCGCCCTTTCACCTACGCGAATGAATGCCATGACCACCACTCCTGAAAACCTGCTCGCCGCCCTGCAAACCGCCGACATGCTGGAAATCGACGGGCTGCACGCCTTCGAGTTTTCCTTGAACGAGGAGCAACTGAACATCGAAAGCATGGACGGCCGCGAGCGCAAGGTCTGGCGCTTCAGTCTCGCGCAGATCGAGGCCGCCAGCTTCGACGACGCGCTGCAGAGCTGGGTGATCAACGACGGCAACGCCGATCATCGGATCATCGCCATGAGCGCGTTTGCTGCCCGTGATGAGGATGATGAAGAGCAGGGGTAACGCTTTTTTTGTAGGAGCGCGCTTGCCCGCGATTGCGCTGTGTCAAACGACCTTGCTGTGTCTGGGCGCACGCCATCGCGGGCAAGCGCGCTCCTACAGTGACCGAGAGTCGGCAACTACCCGCCGCCACCCGCTGTCATACCCACGACGTCCGCGTTCAGCAATGAATCAACGGCAAACAATCAACAAAGAGAACTGCCCATGACTCGTAAAATTCTGCCTTGGCTGGTAATGGCCAGCAGCATCAGCGCATTTCCCCTTCAGGCAAAAACCATGACTGACTATGACGTGCTGGTCGGTTCCTACACCGCTGGCGCCAGCGAAGGCATTTATCGCTTTGGCTTTAACACCACCACCGGCCAGCTCGACGCTACCCCGCGCCAGGTGATCAAAAGCGAAAATCCGTCGTGGCTGACGCTCACCAAAGACCAGCGCCACCTGTTTGCCGTCAATGAGAACGGCCCTGGCCAGACCGACACCGTCGGCAAGGTCAGTAGCTTTTCCATCGATCCCAAGACCCACGCCGTCTCGTTCATCAATGCGATTGAAAGCAAGAGCGAAGAGCCGACCCATTCGAGTCTGAGCGCTGATGAGCGATTCCTGTTCGTCGCCAATTACGCCGTCAACCCTCAACCAGGCGGTTCGCTGGCGGTAGTGCCGGTGGGCAAGGACGGCAAATTGTCACCGGTGGCGCAAACCAGCATCCACCCGGCCAGCAAGGTGAATCCGGAACGCCAGGCATCGTCCCACGTGCATTCGGCGGTGCCTTCACCCGACGGCAAGTACCTGATCGCCAGCGACCTGGGCGCCGATAAGCTGTTCGTCTTCAACTACGACGGCAAGAAAACCCAGCCCCTGCAGCCAGCAAAAACCCCTTCCGTCGATATGCCGGCCGGTAGCGGACCTCGGCATTTGCTGTTCAGCAAAGACGGCAAACATGCCTGGCTGACCACGGAAATGAATGCGCAGGTCACCGTGTTCGACTACCACGATGGTGTGTTCAAGCGCACGCAACAGGTCGAGCTTGCCAGCAAGGAAGGCCAGGACCAACGCGCTGCAGGCGGGTTGCACACCTCGCCAGACGGCAAATTCCTGTACGTCGCCAATCGCGGTGCAGTGAATGAGCTGCTGGTATTCAGCATCGACCAGGCGACCGGCCAGTTGAAAGAGATCCAGCGTCGTTCGGTTGAAGGCAAGGAGCCGCGCGAGTTCAGCTTCGACCCCAGCGGTCACTTCGTGTTGATCGCCAACCAGAAAAGCAACCAGATCGTGACCGTGCGTGTGGACCCTAAAACCGGCCTTTTGGGCGACACCGTGCAGAAACTGGACTTCGATTCGCCATCCGACTTCCGTTTCCTGACCTCCAAGTGAGGGCGTGAAAATCGCTCCAGCCCTTCATTTGTACGGGCTGGAGCGATGTATTAATTCAAATGATAAGGGCTAGTGCTACAAAGCATTTCTGATGTCGGCACCTCGGGCGTACTTTCAATTCACGGCCAAGACGGTCAAGACTTGAAACGCAACACTCCACCGAGGTACACATCATGAACTTCAATATCTTCTCCATCATCGCCGCGTCTGCCATCTCTGCCACTGTTGCTCTGCCAGCCAGCGCCAGCGTCGAAGTTGCAGACAAAAAAGTTAGCTCGACTCAGACTTACACACCGAAGTATCTGCAACAAAGCGCCAACTTCTACGCAGCACTGGATCACAAGACTCAGTAATGATTAGAACACTCGACGTAAATCCATTCCCCGTTAGCGTGACTTACGACACCGGGGAATGGATTTGCAAGAACAGACTTTGAACGCTTTGCTCGCTGCTGTTGTTTAAACGCTTTCGCGAGCAACTTCGTCTTGAGCAGGTTGATGCGACCCACTGACCCGTACGTGTCAGGCCATGCATCAAATGTCAGACGAGCTTGCTCGCGAAAGCGTTGATTCCCTCCCTTTAATCCCCGTCTGCTGAATAAGCGATGGGGATTTTTTTATGCCCGTCATTTAGATAACCCGACTTTCTGTAGGAGCCAACTTGTTGGCGAGATGGCTAAATGCGGTATGCCTGAAAGGACGCCTCGCGAACAAGTTCGCTCCTACAGTCCGTGATCCTCAAACGCTATCGCTCTAATACATTCCTTAAATAATCAACCAAATCGATGCTCGCTATAAATCGCCATCGTTATTCATTAATACCGGATTACATCATCCTGTCGGCCATGAAACAGGATTAACCCGGAGCGACACCCATGGCCACTGCCATTCTCAATTCACTTAAACAAGGCGCGTATTTCGCCCTTTCTCTTTACGTTGTTTTCATCGCAGTGGTCGTCATCACCAGCATGAATCCACAACTCACCACACCAAGTTCGGTGTCTGCTCAATCGACAGTGGTTGAGTCCGTGCGCGTCAATGCCGATGCGCAGGGGCGTGCAGCATGAAAGGGCTCAACTTTTGGGTATTGGTGTTCTTTGCCCTGATCAACAACGGTTGCTCATTGCTGGGCTTTGGGCAGGGTTCGGTGGGCGGCGTGGCTCGCAGTATCGAGTTCCGCTACGAAGTGGCCCAGGACATTGCAACGCAGAAGGCGCAAAAACTGATCGCAGGCAATCCACCGCATAAATACGGTGAGGCGTTTTCAGGGGTGTTTCAGTTGGGGGTGGTCTGACAGCGTACCCCTGTAGGAGCGCGCTTGCCCGCGAACGATCTGACGGGCGATGAAGATCTATTGATTGGAAAGAAGCTTCGCGGGCAAGCGCGCTCCTACAATTTGCTCATCACCTGCAGAAAAATTTTCGACTCCAGAAACGCCTGCAACCACTCACGCAACCTTGGATACGGGCTCTGCCAAAACCAGTCGGGGTCGACAAAACAGAACTGCCGCACGAACGGCGCCAGGGCGATGTCGGCCAGCGTCAGGCGATCGGTCACCAGAAAGCGCTGTGACCCCAATCGGTCTTCCAGTTCGCTCAGAAAAACTTCCCCACGCTGCCGGTATTCCACTTGCGAGAACTCGGGATAGCGCACGGCGTATTTGTAGCGGTCCAGCGACGTCTTGAATTCACCATCATTGCGCGCGATCAGATCGGCAATGAGCAGTTGAGCGTCTTTATCATCCGCCATCAGCCAGTCATGCGGATCATGCTGCGCCAATGCCCAGCGCATGATGTCCAGGCTTTGTTCCAGCACCTGATCGTCCAGCACCAGAACGGGGACCGTGCCCTTGGGCGAACGCTCAAGCATTTCGGCAGGCTTGGCCTTGAGGCTGACTTCGACGATCTCCACGGCGCAGCCTGCGTACCTTACGGCCATGCGCGCACGCATGGCGTAAGGACACCGGCGAAACGAGTAGAGCGTCGGTGCCGCGCTGGCGATCACCGACACTGAATCAGGCTTCGGTCAGCTCGCCGCAATCGGCGATGGTGACTTTCTTGCTGGTGCGGCCGGATTGCGAACCCAACGCTTCGATGGCGCGAACCACGTCCATGCCTTCTACAACTTTACCGAACACCACGTGTTTGCCATCCAGCCAGCTGGTGACGATGGTGGTGATGAAGAATTGGCTGCCGTTGGTGTTCGGGCCGGCGTTAGCCATGGACAGATCGCCTGGCTCGGTGTGCTTGAGGGTGAAGTTTTCGTCGGCGAACTTGTTGCCGTAGATCGACTTGCCACCAGTGCCGTTGTGATTGGTGAAGTCGCCGCCTTGCAGCATGAAATCGTTGATCACGCGGTGGAACGACGAGCCTTTGTAGGTCAGGCCGTCTACTTCGCCGGTGCACAGTGCGCGGAAGTTTTCAGCGGTTTTCGGCACCACGTCGTTGCGCAGTTCCATGACGATGCGGCCCAGGGCCTCGCCATCAGCAGTGACGTCGAAAAATACTTTGGAGTTGGACATGTAATTACCTTCTTCTCTGGTTCAGCGCGACGAATCGCGCAGTGGGTATAGCGTTGCACAGAACACCGTCTGGCATTACGTGCGTGAAAAAATTCGAATTATCCGTTATTGACCTCAACCGTGCTCAAGCCATTACCCTGACGACGCACTTGAATCTGCACCGGAATGCGCTCGTGCATCTCCTGCACATGGGAGATCACCCCGACTTTACGGCCTTGGGCCTGCAATCCATCCAGTGCGTCCATCGCCAGTTGTAACGACTCGGGATCGAGACTGCCGAAGCCTTCGTCGATGAACAGCGACTCGATTTTAAGCGTGCTTGACGCCATCGAAGCCAGTCCAAGGGCCAGTGCCAGCGAGACCAAAAACGTTTCGCCACCCGACAGCGAGTGCACAGAACGCAGTTCGTCGCCCATTTCGGTATCCATCACCAGCAAGCCGAGCATGCTGCCGCCGCGTTTGAGACGATAGCGCCGCACCAGTTGCTTGAGCTGGGCATTGGCGTGATGCACCAGCAAGTCGAGATTGTAAGCCTGAGCGATCTTGCGAAACGTGTCGCCGGTCGCCGAGCCGATCAACGCGCTCACGCGACCCCAGCGCTGATATTCAGCCACCGCCAGCGCAATCCGTGTCTGCAACTCACTGTTGGCATTACGCCGACGGTCGTCTTCGCTCAACTGAGCCCGCAGTTCGGCGCATTGTTGTTCATGGCTCGCCGCCAGGTTTTGCGCCTCAAGCAGCGCGCTTGCCAGCTGCGGCGCATCGGTCAGGTCTGCGTGTTGCGCCTGATGCTGCTGCACCTGTTTTTCACGCTCCTGCACCAGTACGCGCGCCTGCTCCAGGGATTTTTCGCTGTGCTGCAATTGCTGACGAAGCTGGCTGACGGCCTCGTCGGTGTAACCCAGCAAGGCGTCCAGCGCCGCGTCGTCGAGTTCACTGTGGGCCGTGCGCCATTCGAGGATAAGTCGGTCCAGTTCGGACACTTCCTGTTCAAGGCCTTGCAACCGCTGGCGCTCGGCGTCCAGCTCTGCCGCAAGTTTGATCAGCTCCCCACGGGCTTGCTGCAATGCTTCGCTGGCGTTGTTCTGCGCCGAACGCGCCTGTTCGACGGCCTGTTCTAGATGCTGCTGCCACTGCTCGGCGCTGGCCTGTTCGCCGAGCAATTGAGCCAAACGTTGCTGCCCGGCCAAATGCTGCGCGTGACTGGTTTCCAGGCGCTGCTTGAGTTGTTCGTGCAACTGCTGGCGATTGAGCTGGGCCACTTGCTCCAGTTCGATTTTCTTCGCGCGTTCGCTGTGCTCCTGCTGCTCGTCCTTTTGCTGGTCGAGTTGCTGAAGACGCAAGGCGATGTCGTTATCCAGCTGCATGAAGCTTTCTGTGGCTGACTCACGCCACAGCGGCAGACTTTCGGTGGGCAGCAGTGCCTCGAACTCCTGCAACGCGGCTTCGAATCCTTGGTTGTCCAGCGAGATGTTGCGCTGTTGATCGTCCAGCAACTTCATGGCCTGGGTGCTGGCATCGCGAGCAGTCTGCACGTGTTGTTGCAGTCCCTCGGCCTGTTGCTGGACCTTGAGCAACAGGCTTTGGCGTTGCTCGCTGGCGAGAATCTCCTGCGCCAGTGTGTGCAGGCGCTCAGTCAGCCAGTCGCCACGCTGATGCTCGGGCTGCTCCAGCAAACGCGGGTGCAGGGGATGCGATTCCAGCTGTGGCGTGAGTGTTTCCAATTGCTCGGCCAATTGTTCAAGCTGCGGCTTGGACTGCTTGAGCTGACTATTGAGCTCGGTCACCTCAACGCGCAGCTCGGTGAGCTTGTCGCTGAGCTGGCTGACCTTGAGGCGGGCGGCGGTTTCTTCGCCGTCGTCATGCCCAGACAGCGCCTGCAGCAGCGCTTCGGACTGGTGATACGGATGCTCTTCGCTGCCGCACACCGGGCAGGGTTGCTGATCAATCAACTGTTCGCGCAGTTGCTCAACGCTGGCGCTGCGAGCAAGGCGCTGACGTTGCAGCAGCTCGACGGTGACAGTCATCGCCTGCGACGCAGCCTCGTGTTCGGTCTTGAGCTGCAAACCCTGCGCGATACTTTGCGCGCGGCGGTCAGTGGCCTGTTGTTGCTGAAGCTGGAGATTGCGCATCCGGGTATCGAGGTCCAGATGGCGCTGCCACAGCCGGTCCAGCGAATCGTTCGCGCTGTGCTGCTGGCGGTTGTCCTGCAGCAATTGGCTCAGGCGCTGGATTTCTTCGTTGACGGCATCGGCCTTGACCTGCGCGTCGCGGTACAGCTCATCGAGCGCGCTGCGGCGTTCGGTTACTTGCTGCTCTGCGCGGGTGGCATTCTGTTCCAGCAGCGGCAGCTCTTCGCGGCCCTTTTTGAGTCGCGCGCTGAGGGCCACGGTTTGCTGTAAACGTCCGCGATAGGCCGGCCACGCCTGACTCAAAGGTGCGAGTACGGCGCTGTGTTCCAGCTGGGTGGCGATCGACTGCAAGCGTTGATCGAGTGCGCGTTGTTGCTCGCTCAGGCGATCAAGCGCGGCCTGACCTTCGGCGCTTGTTTGTTCAGCGGCGCGGGCCTGTTCGGTGACCTCCTGCAACGCCGTGTTCAGGTGCGTCAGGTTGCTTTGCTGCTCGAAGGCCTGACGCAGCAGCGGCGCTGCCGAGGTCTGCTGCGCCTGCGCCGTTTGCAGGCTGGTTTGTGCGGCGAGCAGCGCGTCATCCAGGGATGTCTGGCGGGTGTGCAGTTCGGTTTGCCGCTGCGTGTGTTGTTCAATCAGCGCGTTGAGCGGGTTGATCTGCCCATCGAGCTTCTTACGCAGCGCGAACAGATGGCGCTGGGGCGCGAGGCGTTCGAGCTGCCCAAGCATCTGCCGCTGACTGACTTGTGCGTCCCAATCCTGCTGGGCGCTGCTCAAGTGTTCGGAGGCGCTCAAATGTTCATCGCGCAGGCGGTGCAGCTCGGTCAGCCATTGCTGCTTGAGTTCCAGCTGACGCTGCCGGGATTGCTGGGTTTTCAGTTGCTGCTGTGCGTCGTTGAAGCGCTGTTCGAGCTCCGCCCGTTGTTCGGCGTCCATGGGAGTGACGCCCGTCGCCAGCAGGTTCAGGTCGTCGCAGGCTTTTTTCGCTTCGCTAGCCTTGCTGTACGCACGACGGCCGAGCTGACTGTAAATGGCCGTGTCGGTGAGCTTTTCCAGCAGTTCGCTGCGCTCGCGGTCGTCGGCCTTGAGGAAAGCGCTGAACTCGCTTTGCGCCAGCATCACGGCGCGGGTGAATTGCTCGAAATTCAGGCCCAGCCGCGCTTCGAGCAACGGTTTGTAATCGGTTTTGTTCTGGCTGAGGATTTGCTCACTGTCCAGGTCGGTCAGGGTCTGACGGCTGGCTTGCAGCTTTTTGCTGGCGTTGTCCCGGGCGCGGTTGGTTTCCCAGCGCGCGCGATAACGACGCTTATCGATGCCGACGAAATCCACCTCGGCGTAACCGCTGCCGGTGCCGCGACGCAGCAGGTTGCGCGGGTCGCTGGTGCCGATGTCGCCATCGATCTCCGGGACTTTCGACTGGCCGACGTTGTTCAGGCGTGGAATCGCCCCGAACAGCGCCAGACACAACGCGTCCAGCAATGTGCTTTTGCCCGCGCCGGTCGGGCCGGTGATGGCGAACAATCCTGCACTGGCCAGTGGCTCGGCGGTGAAATCCAGCTCGAAGGGGCCAGCCAGCGAAGCGAGGTTTTTCAGGCGAATGGCGAGAATCTTCATGGCTGTTCGCTCTCCAGCTGGACGTCTTGCAGCAGTTCGGCGAAGTCCTTGAGGGTTTGTTCGTCGACCTCATTGCCGTAGCTGTCGAGCCAGGCGCGGCTGAACAATTCCTGTGGGCTGAGCTGATCCAGTTCGATCAAGCCTTCTCCATCGTCGTCGCGGCCGTTGGCGCCTTTGCCCGCGTACTCGGCGGCGATGCGCACCAGCCGCACCGCTTTGCCTTGCAGGGCGAGTTCGATCTGGTTGCGCAGGTCCGGTTGTGGTTCGTCCAGCCGCACGCGCACTTCCAGCCAGGGTTGGCGGTCGATGTCGGCGAGCAGATCGATGTCTGGCAGATCTTTGAGCTGTATCAGCAGATCGGGCAGTGGGGCAGGGCCGACCCGTTGCAGGTTGACCGCGCGAGGGATCAGCAGGGTGTCGACGCTGGTGAGTTTGTCGCCCTTGCAGTTGATCTCAAGGATCTGGTGCTGGTAGCCGATTTCTGAAAACGACAGAGGAATGGGCGAGCCGCTGTAGCGAATCCGCTCTTCACCATTGACCCGCTGCGGCTTGTGCAAATGGCCGAGGGCGACGTAGGTGATGCTCTCGCCGAACAGGCTGGCGGGCAGGGCTTCGGCGTTGCCGATGATCAGGCTGCGTTCGGACTCTTCCGACACCGAACCACCGGCCATGTGCGCGTGGCTGACAGCAATCAGCGCCTGACCCGGTTCACGCTTTAGGTTGGCGGCTTCGATCAGCAGTTCGTGCACCCGGCCAATGCCACGCAGGTAGTTGTCGCCCAGGGTCGGGCCGGTGACTTCGGCCGGACGCAGGAAGGGCAGGGCAAGGCACCAGCCCCGTATTTTTCCCTTGGCGTCGGGCAACGGCAGCAGCAGGCGTTCGACGTCGAGGGTGCCGTCGTCGAGCCACAGCACCCGGCCCAGGGCGTGGGTGCGCAAGCGGCGCATCAATGGCGCGGGCAGTTCGATGCGCGAACCGGAGTCGTGGTTGCCGGCGATCATCACAATGGTCAGTTTGGGTTGTTGCTCGTGGGCGTTGACGATGAAGTCGTACAGCCGCTCCTGAGCTTTGACCGGCGGGTTGACCGTGTCGAAGATGTCTCCGGCAATCAGCAGCACATCCGGGGCGCGCTCGGCCAGACGCGCCAGCAACCAGGTGAGGAAGCTTGCGTGTTCGAAGTCGCGCTCCTGGCCGTGAAGGTTTTGGCCAAGGTGCCAGTCGGAGGTGTGGAACAAACGCATTGGGGGTCCTTGCTTGAGTGCGATAAGGCAACTGGCTCTGTAGGAGCCAACTTGTTGGCGAAAGGGTCAGCGCGGTGTGTCAGTCATATTGCTTCGCGGACAGGTCCGCTCCCACAGGGTGTTCATCGTTCGCGCGTGATCGAGTCTTTGGCGCGTCAGCGATTGCATCGCGAACAAGCTCCCTCCCACTAGTGATTGTCGTCACCATCACTTCGGGTACAACGGCGGCAGGCTGTTGTCGCCGCTGGTGTCCTGCGGGCGTTCGATGGCGGGCAGTGCTTTGACCGCGCGCCACAAGTCTTCGCCCAGCCATAATTTTTCGGTTTCGCTGTACAGCACACCATTGAGCCCATCCAAAGCATCGGACAGCGGCACGAAGCGGGCGGCCATGTCGGCCAGGGTTTCCGGTTGTTGGCGCGCCCAGGCATCGAGTGCCTGCCGTGTCGCGTGGGGGTCGTTGGCAAGGCTTGCGCGCTTGAGATCATCCAGCACCGAGCGCGGGCTGGGGCCTGCCTGAGCCACACGAGCCAGCGCCGGTTGCCAGCGCGCTCGCCACCACAGCCCGAACCCCAGCAAGGTGGTGAAGCTCAGCAGCACTGTCGCCAATTGCCAAGGCCAGACGGGCGGACCCATGACGATCAAGCCGCCGTTGTCGCTGACCGGGGTGTCCACTTCCAATGCCGGATTGCTGCTGATCTGCAAGGTTCGGGCAGGCAGGGAGCTGTGTTCCAGATGATCTTCGTGGGTGTTCCACCACACCAGATCCACCGCAGGCACATCGATTGCGCCAGAGCGGTTGGGCACCAGCGCCTCGCGCTCCTCGCGGGTACCAATCAGCCCACGCTCGCTGGCCAGGTTCGCCAGTTTTGGCTGATCAGGATAACGCCGCAGCGCACTGACCTCGGTGGCGGGCAAGGGTGGCAACTGCGCGCTCGACAGCCCCTCGACCTTCAGCGTCAGGGTACGTGTCAGTGAGTCGCCCACCTGGCTTTTGCCGGGTTCCGGGCTCCAGCTTTCGGTCAGATTGATACTGCGTGCGGGCAGCCATGGCGTATTGGGCGGGTAATTAGCTGGCTGCGGTTTGACCTGCAACGACAATGGCGTGGAGGTTACGCGCAGCAACTTGCCGGGCTTGGGCCCGAACGGGTTTACGTCATTGGTTTGCGCCTGTCCCTGCTGGGCATTTGGCGCGGGCAGGTCCTGAACCAGCGTGGCACTGAACACCTGCGGGGGGATTACCAGTTCACCGCTCTGCTGGGGGTAGAGCGCGTAGCGCATCTCAATCACGCCGTGACGAACGTTATTGATCAGCTTTTCATAGGTCCGGGTTTCCCCCAGCTTTTCGATCCGTGCCTCGGGCACTTGCAGCGGGGTCAGGTTGCTGTCGTCAAACAGCGACACCGAATGGTAGATCCGCAATGTCAGCACAGCCTGAGCCTGAACGTAGACCGCGTCCTGATCCAGCGTGACTTCAATGAACACCGGCGCCAGCTTTGCTTCCTGTGGATTAGCGATCGGGGCAACGTCTACCACCTGCAAGGTGATCGGCTGGCTTTTCATCTCCCCCAGTTGCAGTTCGGGAATGACCACCGAACCACTGTGTTTGGGCATCAGGGTGATGAGCCAGCGAGTGGTGGCCTGTGTGGCGCCATCCAGCGTCGTCGAGCGATTGACCTGACGCGTGCCCTGCACATCGAAATCTGTACTGAGCACGCTGATGTCCGGCTTGCCGAACAACGTCGGGTCGTTGGATTCCAGGGTCAGTTCGACGGTTTCCCCAGTGTTCAGCCGCGTGCGGTCGGTGCTTGCGAGCAGCGCGGGCGCCGTCGCGGCCTGGGTCGACAACGCGACCAGACACAGCAGCCAAGCGATGACCAAGCGGGGTACACGACTCATGGGGTCTTTTCCTGATGCTGCTGTTGTTCGTACCAGAATTTGCGTCGCAGCAGTTCTCCCGGTTCGTCCGGTATCTGCCGCAACCATTGCTCGAGTGCCTGCTGTTGCTCGCCGCTGAGGGCACTGTCCGCAGGTTTCATGGGTGCGCGAGTGGTCTCGTCTTCATCCAGTGGCGAGCCGGGCGCTTCGTTACCGCCGGACACCTCCTGCTGACTGCCGGGGCTGTTTTCCTCCCCGGCCTGGGGCGGGGTCTGTTGATTGTTGTGTTCATCGACGGCGCCGCTGCGCGGATTGTCGCCGTCATCGTCGCCTTCATTCTTGCCCTTGCCGGTGTCTTCAACTGCCGGTTGTGGGTTCTGCTCAAGAAGTTTTTGTACCAGCGCGCGATTGGCCGTGGCGGCCGGGAACTCGGGTTGCCGGTCCAGCGCTTGATCATAGGCATCCAGCGCGGCTTCCAGTTCGCCACTTTTTGCCAGTGCATTGGCGCGATTGTAGTGGTCGGCGGCGCTGCTGCCTTGTGCGAAGCGCTGAGCGGCGCCGGAGTAGTCCCCCGCCTCATAAAGCGCGATGCCTTGCCACTGCGGGTCCTCGAAGTGACGTGCTGCTTCGACTGGGCGATGGCGCTCAAGCAGGCGTTGACCTTGTTGATCAGGACGCAGCCACAGGTCCTTGAAGTCGAAGGCGTAGCTGTTTTGCGGAATCATGAACAGCAACGGCAGGCACAACACCCAGCCCCGTCGCCCGGCGCAGGCCGCCAACAGCAACAGTGGCAGCAGCAGCCAGTAACCCTGATCGGCCCAGGTGTCGAGCTGCACCATCTGCCCATCGCTGAGGATGTTTTTCGGGCTGTCGAGCAAACCCAGGTCGCGCAGGTCCTGATCGTCCATGCGCAGCGAGCTGTAGCGCCCGTCGAACTGTTCGGCGAAGTCCTTCAGGCTGGCGCTGTCCAGACGCGGCAGCAGAATCGCGCCTTGAGCGTCCTTGAGAAAACCGCCTTTGTCCTGCGCCACCGGGGCGCCTTCAGCGGTGCCCACCCCCATGATCAGTAACGGTTGCGGGTGACCGCTCATGGCCAGACGAATGCCCTGGCGTTCCTGTTCGGTGAGCGATGAGCCAACCAGCAACAAGCGGCCTTGGCCCAGGGCACCTTGCTTGAGCAGATCAAGGGCTTTTTTCACCGCCAGATCCGCGCGCTGACCGCTCTCTGGCATGATCGACGGCTTGATCGCGTCCAGCAGGTTTTTGCTGGTCGCCAGATCGTCCGACAGCGGCACCAGCGTATGGGCGCTGCCGGCGTACACGATAATCGCGGTCTGCGAATCGCTGCGCGCCTGAAGCAGGTCCATCAGCTTGCGCCGAGCCTGTTCCAGCCGTGTCGGGGGGCTGTCGGCAGCGAGCATTTCCGGGGTCAGTTCCAGCATCACCACCAGCGGATCGACCGGCTTCTGGCTGGTCTGTTCGACTCTTTGCCAGCCTGGTCCGAGCAGTGCCAGCAGGCCCAGGGCCCAACCGAAACCCATGGCAATCCACGGCAATTTGCTTTCACGCCCGCTGCCGCCGTTGAGCAATACCGAATGGAAGGCGATGGGCAAGATCATCTGCCAGCGCCCGATGCGTTTTTGCCGGTTCCACAGCCGCCACAGCAGCCAGCCGAGCAACGGCAGGATCAGCAGCCACCAAGGGCGAAACCAGTGCGGCCAGAGCGCGATCATCGACGTCTCCCCAGCCGCTTGAAACGCTGACGCCATTGCGGGCTGGCGCGCAGGGCAGGTTGGCGGGCCAAAAACCGGTAAAACGGGTTGTTCGGCCAGCGCTCATGAATCACCAGCAACACGCTCAACAGCAGCGCGGCGCCCAGCGGCCAGTGATAGAGCGCGAGGGCGGGGCGGGCTTGCGTCGGTTGTTGCGTGACCGGTTCCAGCTTGTCGAGGATGTCGCCGATCTTTTCCAGCTGGGCGCCGTCGCGGGCGCGGAAGTACTGCCCGCCGGTGATGTCGGCCAGCTCCTTGAGTGACAGTTCGTCCAGGTCCAGGCTCGGGTTCAGGCCGAGGACACTGGCGACTCCTTTGTCCGGGTCGGCGCCGATGCCTATGGGATAGATCTTCACGCCTTCCTGCGCGGCGAGCCGTGCCGCCGTGGCCGGGTCGATCTGTCCGCCGTTGTTGGCGCCATCGGTGATCAGTATCAGCACGCGGCTTTGTGCTGGGCGCAGGCGCAAGCGTTTGAGCGCCAGCCCGATGGCGTCGCCGATGGCGGTGTTTTTTCCGGCGATGCCGATGCGCGCTTCGTCCAGCCAGACCCGAACGGTGTGCCGGTCGAAGGTCAGCGGGGCTTGCAGATACGCTTGACTGCCGAACAGGATCAGACCGATCCGATCACCCTGACGATGCTCAAGGAAGTCGCCCATCAGCAGCTTGACCAGCGCCAGACGACTGACCTCGTCGTTCTTCCAGGTCATGTCCGGATAATCCATTGACCCGGAGACGTCCACTGCCACCAGCAAATCCCGACCGCTGGCGGCAATAGGTAACGGGTCGCCCAGCCATTGCGGACGTGCGGCAGCGATAAGAAGCAGCAACCAGAGGCAGACGAAGGGCAGTTGTCGACGCCACCCGGGCAGGTTGGCACGCGCTCGGCGCCCGGCCATGCCTTCGAGTTCGCTGAGGAAACTGACTTTCAGCGCTGCCTCGCCACTGTCCGCTGGAGGCAGCACAAAGCGCATGATCCATGGCAGTGGCAGGACCAGAAAGACCCACGGCCAGGCGAACTCAAACATGCTTGCGAATCCAGGTGTCGACGGACTGCGTCAGACCGTTGATGGCTTTGTCGTCGAGTTTGCACTCCGGCTTGTAGGCGCCTTCCACGAGGATCATCCAGCGCGTCAGGCCCGCAGCAGGGCAGCGGTTATCCAGAAACGCCAGCCACTTGCGCCCGTTCAGGGTATGGCTCTGGCTGTAGGGGTAATGATTGCGGCAAAGGCGTTTGAGCAGACCGTTGATTTGCTGCAGCCAGGCTCCGGCAGGCGCCCCGTCGTAAGGTTTTGGCATGCGCGCCAGTTCTTCCAGCGCGGCTTGGCGCAGTGGGTCCAGGGGTTGCTCATCGCTGGGGCGAGGGGCTTTACGCGGCAAAAGATGCCGCCCGCGCCAGGCGCCATACGCCAATGCCGGGATCAGAATCAGCAGCAGCCACCAACCGGGCGCGGGCGGCCAGGCGCCCACGGCCTCGGGGAGGACCAGGGGGTGCAGCTGATCCAGCGGGTTCATTTCTGTTTTACCGGGTGCTGCGCGTTGAGGTATTCACGCAGTTGCTCGACCATTTCGCGCTGTGTGCTCAGCGGCATCAGCAACACCCGCAGCTTTTGCGCCAGCCGTTCCCAGCGCGCAAGGCGTGCTTCGCCTTGAGCGCGATAGGTCTGGCGCAGGTCCGGGTTGAGTGTGTCGAGTTCCAGTTGCGCACCGCGCTCGGCGAAACGCAGCAAACCGGCAGCGGGCAGGGCGTGGTCCAGTGGGTCGGAAATCGGTAGCAACAGCAGGTCGCAATGCTTGGACAGCAGCGACAGTTGCTGCTCGGCAGAGTCGGAAAGCGCGCGTTCGTCGCACAAAATGATGGCCAGACTGCCGGGCCGTAGCACTTCCCGGGCTCGGCGCAGGGCAATGCCGAAAGTATCGCGGTCGGCCACGGCCTCGGTGTGCAGCGACTGATTGACCCGCACCAGCCTGTTAAGCAGCTGCAACAGGCTCTGTTTGCTGCGGCGCGGTTTGATTTCGTAGTGTTCGTTGTCGCCGAACACAAGCCCGCCGACCCGGTCGTTATGCGCGAGCGCAGCCCATCCCACCAGCGCAGCTGCCTGAGCCGCCATCACTGATTTGAACATCAGCCCGGAGCCGAAAAACAATCGTCGGCTTTGCTCGACCATGATGAAAATCGGCCGCTCGCGCTCTTCGTGAAACAGCTTGGTGTGTGGCTCTTGGGTGCGTGCCGTGACGCGCCAGTCGATGGTGCGCACGTCATCGCCCGCCTGATAGACGCGCACCTGATCGAAGTCCACGCCACGGCCGCGCAGCTTGGAGTGGTGCAGGCCAATCAAAGGGCTACGGCGGCTAGGGGTGGAAAACAGCTGAACTTCCCGCACGCGATGGCGCATTTCGATCAGCTCGGCGAGGCTGACGCGAATGCCCGGTTGGGAAATCAGATAGGGCTGCATGGGTCAGGCGACGGCCACAACATCGAGCACGCGTTGAATCACTTTGTCCTGATCAACGCCCGCCGCTTCTGCTTCGAACGACAGGATGACCCGGTGACGCAAAACATCGAACAGCACGGCTTGAATGTCTTCGGGGCTGACGAAGTCGCGGCCAGCCAGCCAGGCGTGGGCACGGGCGCAGCGATCAAGGGAGATCGAGCCGCGCGGGCTGGCGCCGTAGGCAATCCACTCGGCCAGCTCAGGGTCGAACTTGGCCGGGGTGCGCGTCGCCATCACCAGTTGTACGAGGTATTCCTCGACGGCGTCGGCCATGTACAGATTGAGGATTTCCTTGCGCGCGGCAAAAATCGCTTGCTGACTCACCCGGCGTTCGGGCTTGGTTTCGCCATTGAGCGCTTCACCGCGGGCCTGGGCGAGGATCTTGCGCTCCACCGATGCATCGGGGAAACCGATCTTGACGTGCATCAGGAAGCGGTCGAGCTGAGCTTCGGGCAGCGGATAGGTGCCTTCCTGCTCAATCGGGTTTTGCGTCGCCATCACCAGAAACAGCGGCGACAGATCGTAGGTACTGCGACCGACGCTCACTTGACGTTCGGCCATGGCTTCGAGCAATGCCGACTGGACCTTGGCCGGAGCGCGGTTGATTTCGTCGGCCAGCACCAGATTGTGGAAGATCGGCCCCTGTTGGAAGACGAAGCTGCCGGTTTCCGGACGATAGATTTCGGTGCCGGTGATGTCGGCGGGCAACAGGTCGGGGGTGAACTGGATGCGATGAAACTGTGCTTCGATGCCTTCGGCGAGCTCTTTGATCGCTTTGGTCTTGGCCAGCCCGGGGGCGCCTTCGACCAGCATGTGGCCGTCGGCGAGCAGGGCGATCAGGAGCCGTTCAACCAGTTTCTCCTGCCCGAGAATCTGAGTTGAAAGAAAGGTTCGCAGCGCGATCAACGCTTCACGATGTTCCATCGATGACGGTTCCTGGCAGAGTTCGCAGCAGCGCCAAAACGGCACCGAAGCTGGGGGCGTTACTTTAATCCATCCGGGGGCTGGCGACTAACGGGGAAGGGGGTTTTTACGGGAAATTCAGGGAATGCCTACGCAAAGCTGTGAAATGGTCTGTAGGAGCCAACTTGTTGGCGAGCGCGGCTTCGGGGTGTGCCAGATGTTTCGGCTCGCGAACAAGTTCGCTCCTACAGAAGGGGCGCGGGGATTACCCAACCTCACTCACGAAGGTGCCAACGCCTTGCAGGATGATGCGCAGCGTTGCAGCCAGCTCGGCCAGTTCGCTCGCTGGCGTGTTGTGAGCGATCTCGAAGGAGGTCTCACCGCCTAACGGCCCGGCGTCAGCGGCGTCGATCTCCAGCAGCATGCGGTCTGCGCCGAAGGTCACGATCAGCTTCGAGTCCACATGGATGGTGTCGTCACGGACGGTGATGTCGACTTCGTCTTCGTCCGGGAAGCGCGCCAGCATGAACAAGTCGCCGTTTGCTCCATGGCAACACGCCAGCGCCATGTCATCTTCTTCCTCGTCGCAGGGGTTATAGATGAAGCTGTCGGTGGTCATGTGCATGGGACTAATCCTTTGGGAGCGGGGGCCTGAGCGCGATTTTGCCAGTGTTCGCAGATTTTTGCCTCTGCGCTGATCCATTGTAGGAGCGCGCTTGCCCGCGAAAGGTTTGCCTGCCGCCGATCATCTATCTGACCCACCGCCATCGCGGGCAAGCGCGCTCCTACAGGGTCGGGGGTCGCCGTGCTTCTGTAGGAGCCAACTTGTTGGCGAGGGAAAGCGCCTAGGTGGTTCAGGTACGACGCCTCGCGGGCAAGCGCGCTCCTACAGGGTCGGGGGTCGCCGTGCTTCTGTAGGAGCCAACTTGTTGGCGAGGGAGGACGCCTCGGTGGGTCAGGTACGACGCCTCGCGAACAAGTTCGCTCCTACAGGCTCAGAGATTGTCGTCATTCTGTAGGAGCCAACTTGTTGGCGAGGGAAAGCGCCTCGGTGGGTCAGGTACGACGCCTCGCGAACAAGTTCGCTCCTACAGGGGCAGGGCTTGCCGTCATTCTGTAGGAGCCAACTTGTTGGCGAGGGAAAGCGCCTCGGTGTGTCAGGTACGACGCCTCGCGAACAAGCGCGCTCCTACAGGGTTCGTCGCGCAGCCAGTCCATTTGCAACATTCGGTAGCAACCCGATGTCCGAATATGTCGCAGCACCGCAAGCAGCTGCGATGCTGCTGTCGTTAAGCTGCGCAGCAGATGAACCGGTGTAGAGTCGAGCCTGCCTGGGCGACGCTCTGCTGAGGAACATTGGGGTCATGCAGATGTGACGACGCACACACGACAAGCGTTAGTACTTAAGCAAAGCGATACGCTCTGCTCGCTGTCACGTTTTGCTGACTATCATCGAACAGGCGCAAACGTGACACTCGACCCGGCACCACGCATCTCTCCTAAGACCGTATATAAAAGCCCAAGCGGAGTACCAAAGATGGCGTTCTTCACCGCAGCCAGCAAGTCCGACTTTCAGCACCAACTGCAAGCGGCACTGGCCCAGCACATCAACGAGCAGGCACTGCCACAAGTGGCGCTGTTCGCTGAGCAATTCTTCGGCATCATTTCCCTGGACGAGCTGACCCAGCGTCGGCTCTCCGATCTGGCAGGTTGCACCCTTTCTGCCTGGCGTTTGCTTGAGCGCTTTGAACACTTCAGCCCGCAAGTGCGGGTCTACAACCCTGATTACGAGCGCCACGGCTGGCAATCGACCCACACCGCCGTTGAAGTGCTGCATCACGATCTTCCCTTCCTGGTGGACTCGGTTCGCACCGAACTCAACCGCCGCGGCTACAGCATCCACACTCTGCAAACCACCGTATTGAGTGTGCGCCGCGACGCCAAAGGCCAACTGGTCGAACTGCTGCCAAAAGGCACCACCGGCGAAGATGTCCTGCAAGAATCCCTGATGTATCTGGAAATCGACCGCTGCGCGAATGCGGCCGAGCTGAACGTATTGGCCCGCGAACTCGAGCAAGTGCTCGGTGAAGTGCGGGTAGCGGTAGAAGATTTCGAACCGATGAAAGCCAAGCTCAATGAGCTACTGGCCGGTATCGACACTACCCAATACAGCGTCGATCCAGAAGAAAAAGCCGAGATCAAGGCCTTCCTGGAATGGCTGGAAAACAACCACTTCACCTTCCTCGGCTACGAAGAATTCCAGGTCAGCGGTGACGGCGATGGCGGTCAGCTGACCTACGATCCCGCCTCATTCCTGGGCCTGACCAAGCTGTTGCGCGCTGGACTCACCGCTGAAGAGCTGCAGATCGAAGGCTACGCGGTCAACTACCTTAACGAACCGACGCTGTTGTCGTTCGCCAAGGCCGCGCACCCGAGCCGTGTTCACCGTCCGGCTTACCCGGATTACGTGTCGATTCGTCAGATCGACGCCAACGGCAAAGTCATCAAAGAGTGCCGCTTCATGGGCCTTTACACCTCGTCGGTGTATGGCGAGAGCGTGCGGGAGATTCCGTACATCCGCCGCAAGGTGGCTGAAGTCGAGCGCCGTTCGGGCTTCCATCCCAAGGCGCACCTGGGCAAAGAGCTGGCGCAGGTGGTTGAAGTCCTGCCCCGTGACGATCTGTTCCAGACCCCGGTGGACGAGCTGTTCAGCACCGTGATGTCGATCGTGCAGATTCAGGAGCGCAACAAGATCCGCGTGTTCCTGCGCAAAGACCCGTACGGCCGCTTCTGCTACTGCCTGGCCTATGTGCCGCGGGACGTCTACTCCACTGAAGTGCGCCAGAAAATCCAGCAAGTGCTGATGGAGCGCCTGAAGGCCAGCGATTGCGAATTCTGGACCTTCTTCTCCGAGTCCGTGCTGGCGCGCGTGCAACTGATCCTGCGCGTTGACCCGAAAGTCACCCTGGACATCGACCCGCAGCAACTGGAAAACGAAGTGATCCAGGCGTGCCGGTCGTGGAAAGACGACTACGCCAGCCTGGTCGTCGAAAGCTTCGGCGAAGCCCACGGCACCAGCGTACTCGCCGATTACCCGAAAGGTTTCCCGGCAGGCTACCGCGAGCGTTTTGCCGCGCACTCGGCTGTCGTCGACATGCAGCACCTGCTCAACCTGAGCGAAGCCAACCCGCTGGTCATGAGCTTTTATCAGCCGTTGTCGGGCGACAAGGCGCAGCTGCATTGCAAGCTGTACCACGCCGACACCCCGCTGGCGCTGTCCGACGTGCTGCCGATTCTGGAAAACCTCGGCCTGCGCGTATTGGGTGAATTCCCCTACCGCCTGCGTCAGAAGAGTGGGCGCGAGTTCTGGATTCACGACTTCGCGTTCACCGCGGGCGAAGGCCTGAACCTCGACATCCAGCAGCTCAACGACACGCTGCAGGACGCTTTCGTGCATATCGTGCGTGGCGATGCCGAGAACGACGCGTTCAACCGTCTGGTGCTGACGGCCGGCTTGCCGTGGCGCGATGTGGCGCTGCTGCGTGCGTATGCGCGTTACCTGAAGCAGATTCGTCTGGGCTTCGACCTGGGTTACATCGCCAGCACGCTGAACAACCACACTGACATTGCCCGTGAGCTGACGCGTCTGTTCAAGACCCGTTTCTACCTCGCCCGCAAGTTGACCAGCGAAGACCTGGACGACAAACAGCAGCGTCTGGAACAGGCGATTCTGACTGCACTGGACGACGTTCAGGTGCTCAACGAAGACCGGATCCTGCGTCGCTATCTGGACCTGATCAAAGCCACACAGCGCACCAACTTCTACCAGACCGACGCCAACGGTCAGAACAAGAGCTACTTCAGCTTCAAGTTCAACCCGCGCCTGATTCCCGAATTGCCCAAGCCGGTGCCGAAGTTTGAAATCTTCGTATACTCGCCTCGTGTCGAAGGCGTGCATCTGCGCTTCGGTAACGTCGCCCGTGGCGGTTTGCGCTGGTCTGACCGTGAAGAAGACTACCGCACCGAAGTGCTGGGCCTGGTCAAAGCCCAACATGTGAAGAACTCGGTCATCGTGCCTGTGGGCGCCAAGGGTGGTTTCCTGCCCCGTCGCTTGCCGCTGGGTGGCAGCCGCGACGACATTCAGGCGGAAGGGATCGCCTGCTACCGCATCTTCATTTCCGGTCTGCTGGACATCACCGACAACCTGAAAGAAGGCGAACTGGTACCGCCGGTCAACGTCGTGCGTCACGACGATGATGATCCGTACCTGGTGGTGGCTGCCGACAAAGGCACCGCGACTTTCTCCGACATCGCCAACGGCATCGCCATCGACTACGGCTTCTGGCTGGGCGATGCGTTTGCCTCGGGCGGTTCGGCAGGCTACGACCACAAAAAAATGGGCATCACCGCCAAGGGCGCGTGGGTCGGGGTGCAGCGTCACTTCCGTGAGCGTGGCATTAACGTTCAGCAGGACACCACCACCGTAATCGGCATCGGCGACATGGCCGGCGACGTGTTCGGCAACGGTCTGTTGATGTCCGACAAGCTGCAGATGGTCGCTGCGTTCAACCACCTGCACATCTTCATCGACCCTAATCCGGACCCTGCTACCAGCTTCGCCGAGCGTCGTCGTTTGTACGATCTGCCGCGTTCAGCGTGGACCGATTACGACGCAAGCCTGATGTCTGAAGGCGGCGGTATTTTCCCGCGCAGCCTGAAAAGCATCAGCATCACGCCGCAGATGAAAGAGCGCTTCGACATCCAGGCGGACAAGCTGACGCCGACCGAGCTGATGCACGCGCTGCTCAAGGCGCCGGTGGATCTGCTGTGGAACGGCGGCATCGGCACTTACGTGAAAGCCACCTCGGAAAGCCACGCGGATGTCGGCGACAAAGCCAACGACGCGCTGCGGGTCAACGGCAATCAGCTGCGCTGCAAAGTGGTGGGCGAGGGCGGTAACCTCGGCATGACTCAGCTGGGCCGGGTTGAATTCGGTCTGCTGGGCGGCGCTACTAACACCGACTTCATCGATAACGCGGCGGGCGTGGACTGCTCGGACCACGAGGTCAACATCAAGATCCTGCTCAACGAAGTGGTGCAGGCCGGCGACATGACCGAGAAGCAGCGCAACCTGCTGCTCGAAAGCATGACCGACGAAGTGGGCAATCTGGTGCTCGGCAACAACTACAAGCAGACCCAGGCGCTGTCCCTGGCAGCCCGTCGTGCCTACGAGCGGATTGCCGAATATCGCCGTCTGATGAGCGATCTGGAGTCTCGCGGCAAGCTGGACCGTGCCATCGAGTTCCTGCCGCCGGAAGATCAGATCGCGGAGCGCGTTGCCGAGAAAAAAGGCCTGACCCGTGCCGAGCTGTCGGTGCTGATTTCCTACAGCAAGATCGACCTCAACGAAGCGCTGCTCGAATCCCGCGTGCCGGACGACGATTACCTGGCTCGCGACATGGAAACCGCGTTCCCGCCTTCATTGGGCGCGAAGTACTCTGAGTCCATGCGTCGTCACCGTCTGAAGCGCGAAATCGTCAGCACCCAGATCGCCAACGATCTGGTGAACCACATGGGCATCACCTTCGTGCAGCGGCTCAAAGAGTCCACCGGCATGAGTGCTGCCAACGTGGCCGGTGCGTATGTGATCGTGCGGGATATTTTCCACCTGCCGCACTGGTTCCGTCAGATCGAGGCGCTGGACTACAAGGTTCCGGCCGAAATCCAGCTGTCGCTGATGGACGAACTGATGCGTCTGGGCCGTCGCGCCACGCGCTGGTTCCTGCGCAGCCGTCGCAACGAGCTGGACGCAGGCCGCGATGTGGCGCACTTCGGTCCGCACATCGCAGCACTGGGCCTGAAACTCGACGAACTGCTGGAAGGCCCGACCCGTGAGGTCTGGCAGGCGCGTTACAAGGAGTACGTAGAAGCTGGCGTGCCTGAATTGCTGGCGCGGATGGTCGCGGGCACCAGTCATTTGTATACGCTGCTGCCGATCATCGAAGCGTCCGACGTCACTGGCCAGAATGCGGCTGATGTGGCGAAGGTGTACTTCGCGGTAGGCAGTTCGCTGGACGTGACGTGGTATCTGCAACAGATCAGTTCGCTGCCGGTTGAGAACAACTGGCAGGCCTTGGCCCGTGAAGCGTTCCGTGATGATATCGACTGGCAACAGCGGGCGATTACGGTGTCGGTGCTGCAGATGGCCAATGGTCCTGCGGATGTCGAGGAGCGTCTGGATGTCTGGCTGGAGCAACATCTGCCGATGGTCGAGCGCTGGCGCGCGATGCTGGTTGAGTTGCGGGCGGCGAGCGGTAATGACTACGCGATGTACGCCGTGGCAAACCGTGAGCTGCTGGATCTGGCCATGAGCGGGCAGACTGCGGTGGTTTGATGTTCTAGCTGCGCTGTTGTTTGAGAAGAGCCCTGCATCGAGAGATGTGGGGCTTTTTTATGGCGTACAAGACCTTCCCCTGAACTGACGCTGCTTGGATTGCGGGGCCGGATTCCCACGGATCACGCGGCCCCTTGTAGGAGCTGCCGAGCTGCCGAAGGCTGCGATCGCGGTGGGTCTGACACGCCTCGGATTGTGTGCATATCCGTTATCTTTGGTGGTGCTGATATTGGTTGCGCCCTTACGGCGCGCCACTTTTGCCAAACGCCGCAAAAGTAACCAAAAGGTCTCGCTCCTGTGTCCGGCCCTCATTCGTCGGGTTCCCTCGCTCCGGCCTTCCAAAGTCGCACTTTGTGGCGCTTACAAAATCCCGGCACGACACAAAACCTGTAGGAGCGAATTCATTCGCGAGAGGCCGGTGGTGTTGTGACAAAGCCCAGCCACAACGCCCCAAAGCAGAAAAGCAAATGCTCTTGATCTTCATCCACGCCAGCCCATACACCGCAAAACGCGACTTGGGTGCAGGCCGAACGCAGGCGGCGCGGAGTGGGCAGCGCGGCATGGATGCCGCGCTAGCCGCCCCCGGCCATGGATGGCCGATGGCGGCGTGCCCACGGAGCGTCGCCGGAGTGAGGGAACCCGACGAAGTCGGGCCAAACCGGGAGCAAGAGCGCTTTGGTTACTTTCGCCTGGGCCGGCTTCCGGCTTTTCGAAAGTGACCCGCCGTAAGGGCGGAACCATAACCACAGCCCACACAAATAATGGATATACCCACAATCCCGGTACACCAGACCCACCGCATCGCGACCGTCGTAACCTCCGATTGCTCCTACAGGGGACCGAGTGACACGCAGCAAGATCGGTCCACCGCAAATAACGGATATACCCACAATCCTGGTACATCCGAAACACCGCATCGCGCCCGTCGTAACCTCCGAATGCTCCTACAGGGGATCGCGTGACCCGTCGGAATCTGCACATAGACACAATCCGCGGTGGGTCAGACAGGCGGCTTTAATTGCGTCCATAAAAAAACCCCGCCTAAGCGGGGTTCTTCACACGCAGATTTCAGCGATTAAGCCTGAACCACCGGAATATTGGCGTTCGCAGCCGCTTCACGGAACTCAGCGATCTGATCGAAGCTCAGGTAGCGGTAAACATCAGCCGCCATGCTGTCGATCTTGCCAGCGTATTCCATGTACTCCTCAACCGTCGGCAGACGACCCAGGATCGAAGCAACAGACGCCAACTCAGCCGAAGCCAGGTAAACGTTCGCGCCATCACCCAGACGGTTCGGGAAGTTACGGGTCGAAGTCGACACCACCGTGGAGTTCGGTTCTACCCGAGCCTGGTTACCCATGCACAGCGAGCAGCCCGGCATTTCCATGCGCGCGCCAGCTTTGCCGTAGATCCCGTAGTAGCCTTCTTCGGTCAGTTGATGAGCGTCCATCTTGGTCGGCGGCGACAGCCACAGACGTGTAGGAAGCTGACCCTTGACCTGATCGAGCAACTTGCCCGCAGCGCGGAAGTGGCCGATGTTGGTCATGCACGAACCGATGAACACTTCGTCGATCTTCTCGCCAGCAACGCTGGACAGCAGACGGGCGTCGTCCGGATCGTTCGGCGCGCAGAGCACAGGCTCTTTGATGTCGGCCAGATCGATCTCGATGATTTCTTCGTATTCGGCGTCGGCGTCGGCAACCATCAGTTCCGGATTGGCAACCCAGGCTTCCATCGCTTGAGCACGACGTTCCAGTGTCCGTGGATCGCCGTAACCCTGTTCGATCATCCAGCGCAGCAGGGTGATGTTCGAGTTCAGGTATTCGGTGATCGACTCTTTGGACAGCTTGATGGTGCAACCTGCAGCCGAACGCTCGGCCGAGGCGTCGGACAGTTCGAATGCCTGCTCGATGCTCAGGTTGTCCAGGCCTTCGATTTCCAGGATGCGGCCGGAGAAGGCGTTTTTCTTGCCCTTCTTCTCGACAGTCAGCAAGCCTTTCTGGATGGCGAAGTAAGGAATCGCGTGAACCAGGTCGCGCAGGGTGATGCCAGGTTGCATCTCGCCCTTGAAGCGAACCAGAATCGACTCAGGCATGTCCAGCGGCATGACGCCCGTGGCAGCGGCGAACGCGACCAGACCGGAACCGGCCGGGAACGAAATGCCCATCGGGAAGCGGGTGTGCGAGTCGCCGCCGGTGCCGACGGTGTCAGGCAGCAGCATGCGGTTCAGCCAGCTGTGGATGATGCCGTCGCCCGGACGCAGGGAAACACCGCCGCGGGTCATGATGAAGTCAGGCAGCGTGTGGTGAGTCGTCACGTCGATCGGCTTTGGATAGGCCGCGGTGTGGCAGAACGACTGCATCACCAGATCGGTGGAGAAGCCCAGGCACGCCAGGTCTTTCAGTTCGTCACGGGTCATGGGACCGGTGGTGTCTTGAGAGCCGACGGTGGTCATCTTCGGTTCGCAGTAGGTGCCAGGACGCACACCTTTGCCTTCCGGCAGACCGCACGCCTTGCCGACCATTTTTTGCGCCAGGGTGAAGCCTTTGCCGGTGTCGACAGGCGCTTCTGGCAGTTTGAACAGGTCGGTTGGGCCCAGGCCCAGTTCAGCGCGAGCCTTGTCAGTCAAACCGCGACCGATGATCAGCGGGATACGGCCGCCAGCGCGGACTTCGTCGAGCAGCACCGGGGTCTTTAGCTCGAAGGTGGTGATGACTTCTTCACTGTCGTGCTTGCAGACTTTGCCAGCGTACGGGTAGACGTCGATCACGTCGCCCATGTTGATGTTGGTCACATCGAATTCGATTGGCAGTGCGCCGGCATCTTCCATGGTGTTGTAGAAGATGGGAGCGATCTTGCTGCCGAAGCAGAAGCCGCCAGCGCGCTTGTTCGGCACGTTAGGGACGTCGTCGCCGAAGAACCACAGCACCGAGTTGGTGGCCGATTTACGCGAAGAACCAGTACCCACCACATCGCCCACGTAGGCGATAGGGAAGCCTTGGCCGCGCATTTCTTCGATCTGCTTCATCGGGCCGATGGAGCCCTGCACGTCAGGCACGATGCCTTCGCGTGCCATTTTCAGCATCGCCAGGGCGTGCAACGGGATATCTGGACGGGACCAGGCGTCAGGCGCAGGCGACAGATCGTCGGTGTTGGTTTCGCCAGTGACTTTGAATACGCGCAGGCTGATTTTGTCAGCCAGGGTCGGACGTTTGCGGAACCACTCGCCATCAGCCCAGGACTGCAGCACGCCTTGAGCGACGGTGTTGCCGTTCTTGGCTTTTTCAGCGACGTCGTGGAACGCATCGAACATCAGCAGGGTGTGCTTGAGTTGCTCGGCGGCAACCTGGCCCAACGCAGCGTCGTCCAGCAGATCGACCATGGTCACGATGTTGTAGCCGCCCTGCATGGTGCCGAGCAGTTCTACAGCGTGTTTGCGGTCCAGCAGAGGGGAGGTGACTTCGCCCTTCGCCAGGGCAGACAGGAAACCAGCTTTGACGTAGGCAGCTTCGTCAACGCCAGGTGGAACGCGATTGGTGATCAGATCAAGCAGAAACGCTTCTTCGCCAGCCGGTGGATTCTTCAGCAGCTCGACCAGGCCTGCAGTTTGTTCGGCGTTAAGCGGCTGGGGCACGATACCCAGAGCGGCACGCTCTTCGATGTGTTTACGGTAGGCTTCAAGCACAGTATTACCCTCATCAGTGGTCCCAAATGGGTGTCCGGGACGCTCATCCAGAAAAAGTCCGCATCGCTCGTTAAAACTTTTTGAGTTTTTGGGCAGGAAGCTGACGATCTCCAACGGAAGCTGTTTTCAAAGTTTTACGCCTGCGGATCGGTTTGGGAGGAGGGGACGCAGGCAAGCCTGCGTCTGAACCGACTGCGGGGTAGGCTTTCGTTAAAAAGCCCTGACTGTGCTCGTGACGCTTTGAAAACAGCTTCCAACGGACATTGGCGCCTTAAAAGGCCCGGTGATTCTACGGCAAAAAAAATTTAAAGGTAAGTTAGCCCCTACATCTTCGGGGGTGTACCGCGTTAGACAAAGGGCTAACATGCCGGCTTGTTTCGTCCGCTGCCGTGTTTGTGTGCCATGTCCAATCAAACCATCAAGACCCCTTGCGTCGGCCTCTGCTCCACCGTTTACGGGGATTTGGTGTGCCGTGGCTGCAAGCGTTTTCATCATGAAGTGATCCACTGGAACGGCTACGACGAAGCCGCCAAGCGTGCGGTGTGGTTGCGTCTGGAGCAGTTGCTGGTGCAGGTGATGACTGCCAAGCTTGAGGTGTTCGACAAGGACAAACTGCGCCAGCAACTGGAGCAGCGCAAAATCCGCTTCGTGCCGCACCAGTCCGAATATTGCTGGGCCTATCAATTGATTGCCCGCGGCGCGCGGGTGATCAATCAGCTGGAAGCGTACGGCATGGTGCTGATGCCGGAGTTTCGAGACTGGACGCTGCCGGAACTGCGCGACGCCATTGATCGGGAATTCTTCCTGTTGTCGGAGGCGCATTACGAGCGCTACATCGCGCCGGGGTTTTTGCAGGATGCGATGGGCGAGCAAGCCCTGTAGGAGCGAATTCATTCGCGAGGGGCCTGAACCGTCGACGCATCTCCATTGCCTGCTTCACCGCCTCGCGAATGAATTCGCTCCTACAGGTTGTGCGCCCACTCCCGAGCCAAATGCGCCTTTATCTCTTCGCTCTTAATCACCAACACATCGCTTTCCAGTGAATCGAGCACCACTTCTGCCGTATTGCCGATCAAAGCGCCAGAAATGCCGGTACGCCCAACGGTCCCGATAACCGTCAATACTGCCTGCAGATGATGGGCTGTGAACGGGATCAACACGTCAGCCGGCCCTTCGGCGATGTGCAGATGGGCGTCATCGATGTCAAATTCGGTCTGAAACGCCAGGCATTGCTCGCGGTAACGGCTTTCAACGTGGTTGGGCATCTGATAAACCGGATCAGCCGCAGAGAGCATCGGCGCGGGGTGCGCAGTGATGACGTGCAACTCGCCGCTGGCCATTTCGGCGATCTCGAATCCGCGGCTGATAATCGCGTAATGCAATGCGGTATGTTCCCCGTCAGGGTTGCCGACGTCCACCGCTGCGAGCACTGCACCACCTTTCCATGAACGCTCGGTTTTGACCATCAGCACCGGGCATGGGCACAAGCGCAGCAGCTTCCAGTCGGCAGGCGTGAGCAGCGCTTTTTTCAGTGGGTTATCCGCAAAGTGCTGCTTGATCACCAAGTCAGAGCCTTCGTTTTGCTGAACCTTGACGATGGTCTGATGGACGCTTTCCTCCCACGCTTGCTCGGCGGTGACGTTGAAATCCTCCGCCTGTAGATCGTGTTTGAGGGTGGTGAGAAGCGCTGAGTGGTCCAATCGTTTATCGCAGATCAGTAAATGCAGGTCCGCCCCCAGGTTATTGGCAATCAGACAGGCGCGGCGCATGGCCAGGCTTTCCACCTTGTCCGTTTCGGCAGTGGGCTCGATCACCACTAAAATTCGCTTGATCGACGACATGATCAATTCTCCAGAACGCATAGCCTTAATGATTCAGGCGCCCGGGCCCGAAGATCGTACGTTCATTGACTATAGATGCCTGCCGGGAATCGGGGCGTTGATCTGGATCAGCGCTTTTGTTGTCGACAACGCTGGTCCTGCGTCACAGCCCTCGTATAATGCCGGGCCTTGTCCCACCAGCCATTGTGAACTCATGCAGATTTATCCTGACGTCGACGCTTTCCTGCTCTGCCCAACCCCTGACAGCTGGGTGCAGGCGGCTTTGCGCAACCTGGATATCTTGTTGATCGACCATGCCAACAACGAGAAAAAAGCGGCCGGGGCGGCGTTTCAGTTCATGTTTCAGTACAACGACAAGTTCGATCTGCTGAGCAAAATGTCGCGTCTGGCGCGCGAAGAGCTGCGTCACTTCGAGCAAGTGATCGGCATTATCAAGAAACGTAACATCCCCATGGCCAATATCAGTTCAGCGCGTTACGCAGGTTCATTGCGCAAACTGGTGCGTACACACAATCCCTATCGTCTGACGGATGCACTGGTAGTTGGCGCCATCGTAGAAGCTCGGTCCTGCGAGCGTTTCGCCGCATTGGTGCCGCACTTGGACGAGGACCTGGCCAAGTTCTACGCCAGCCTGCTCAAGTCTGAAGCCCGGCATTTTCAGGACTATCTGAAGCTGGCGTACACCTACGGCGACGAAGCCGACGTCAACGCCAAGATCGAAGAAATCCGCCTGGCCGAGCGCGAACTGATCGAAAGCCCGGATGTGGACTTTCGGTTTCATAGCGGTGTGCCGATCAGCGTCTGATTTGGGCAAAGCTTCTGCCGAAGGCGTAGGAGTCCGGCTTGCCGACGATGGGCTGCGAAGCGGCCCCACATCATCAAACTTTTGAAGACCACAGCATCGCGGCGTGTTGATTGCTGGCGGTTCCCGCCAGATCGCCTGCAAGCATGGCTCCTACGGCCTTCGGCCAGAATCAAAAGCCATTCCAGATTGCCCGTGAATTCTTGCGTCGGTAACGACATCACTTCGTCCGAAAATCCAAATGTTAAATAATGTTTCATTGAAACATTAGCTGCCTAGGCAGTAATATCTCGCCAACTCACTGCCTAGGCAGATATTTGGTGACTTATGCCGCACTTCACGCCTGAAACCTTCCATTCCAGCCTGCTCGGCATGCTGCTCGGACGCACTGAACTGCTGAAAAATCGCATTCTTGAAACCCACCTCGTCCCGTTCGGCGTTACCGCGCCGCAGTTCAAGGTGCTGGTGATGATTGCGTTGTTCGGCGCCGAAACTCCCGCCGACCTGTGCCGCATGTTGTCGCTGGACAGCGGTTCCATGACCCGGATGCTTGATCGTCTGGAACAGAAAGATCTCCTTTCCCGCACCCGTTCTGAAAACGATCGACGTCAGGTTCGGCTGATCCTCACGGAGGAAGGCCACAAGCTTTCGGATCTGATGCCGGAAATCGGCTCCAAGGCCATGAATGAAATGGTCGGCGTACTTGAAAGCGATGAGCTGCTGGCGCTGGAAAAGATCCTCACCAAGATACTGGTCGCCTCCGCAGATCCCATTACTCTGGCGCGGATCGCAGCAAAATGAACACATCTCGCAAGCAGGGCTCAGCTTTGCGCACCTCGTTGAGCCTGGTGTTAGTCGCCATGATCATGGCCGGTTGCGCAAACTCCAAGGGTCTGAACACAGAAGGCGTCGCGCTCGATGCCAAAGGCCTGCACGCCGAAAACAGCCTGCAGGGCATCACGTTGTCGCCCGCAGCATGGCCGGCGCGGGACTGGTGGAAATCCCTGGGCGATCCACAGCTCAATAACTTGATCAGTGAAGCCCTGCGCGACAGCCCTGACATGCAGGTCGCCGCCGCGCGTACCCATCAGGCTAATGCGCAAGCCTATGCCGCCAATGCCGAGCGCATGCCCACCGTCGATGCCGATGCCGGGATTACCCGTTCGCGTCTGGATCGCGAGCAGGACCCGACCGGGCAGGGCGGACGCTACGGCACCGTGCGTACTCTGTCGGGGGTGTTCAACTACAACTTCGATCTGTGGGGCGGCCAGCGCGCAGCCTGGGAAGCGGCTTTGGGCCAGGCCCGCGCTTCGCAGATCGATCAGCAAGCCGCGCAATTGACCGTCGCCGCCGATGTCGCCCGCGCCTACAGCGATCTGGGCCAGGCGTATATCGTGCGCGATCTGGCGGCCGAAGACCTCAAGCGCACCTCGCAAATGCTTGAATTGGGCCGCCGTCGCCTGACCTCCGGGATCGACAGTGAGTACCAATTCCAGCAAACCGAGAGCCTGGCCGCCAGCTCGCAAGAGTCCCTGGTCGACGCGGATAAACGCCTGCGCTCGGCGAAGATTCAACTGGCCGTGCTGATGGGCAAAGGCCCGGATCGTGGCGATGAATTGACCCGGCCCAACGTGTTGAAACCGGCGGTTGTCGCCTTGCCGTCGTCATTGCCGGCAGAGCTGTTGGGCCGTCGTCCTGATCTGGTCGCGGCGCGCTGGCGTGTGGAAGCGGCGAGCAAAGACATCGTCGCCAGCAAGACCAACTTCTATCCCAACCTCAACCTGAGCGCTTCGGCCGGGGTCGAGTCATTGTTGGGCGACGCGATGTTCGGCTCGGCCAGCCGCTTCTTCAACGTGGGGCCGACAATCTCGCTGCCCCTTTTTGACGGAGGTCGCCGCCGTGCGGACCTCGACGCGCGCGACGCCGACTACGACCTTGCCGTGGCCCAGTACAACAAAAGCCTGGTGCGGGCTTTGGGTGATGTCAGCGACAACATCGGCCAACTGCGCGCCATCAGCGCCCAGATCGACGCGCGTCAGCACGCCACCGACGTGATCAAACAGTCCTACGGCACCGGCGTGCAGCGCTACGCGTCAGGCATCGGCAATTACGTCGATGTGCTGACCATCGAACAACAACTTCTGCAATCGCAACGTCAATTGGCGGACCTCAACGCCGAACGCATCGATTTGTCGATCCAGTTGATGCAGGCACTGGGGGGAGGGTTCGCGCCAAGCGGTCCCGGCGAACACCCCTCCTCAGGTACCCAGTCCACTGCGTCGCTGACCCAATAAGGTATTTGTCATGGCCACTGCCTCCGAAAACACTGCAGCAACCGATTCGCCAGATGCCAAGGCGTCGGAACAACAGAAAGACCCAAAAGCCTCGGGTGGCGACAGCAAACCCAAGGCCAATCCGCGTAAGCGCAAGCTGATGCTGATCATTCTGGCGCTGATCGTCATCCTCGGCGGATTGGGCGTCTGGGGTTGGTACGAGTTTTACGGGCGCTGGTACGAAAGCACCGACGACGCCTACGTGAACGGCAACGTGGTTGAAATCACCCCGCAAGTGACCGGCACGGTGGTCAGCATCGGCGCTGATGACGGTGATTTGGTGCGTGAAGGTCAGGTGCTGATTCAGTTCGATCCGAGCGACGCCGAAGTCGCGCAACAAAGCGCCGAGGCCAATCTGGGCCGCACGGTGCGTCAGGTGCGCGGGCTGTACAGCAACGTCGATGGCATGAAGGCTCAGCTGGCAGCCCAGCGCGCCGAAGTGCAAAAAGCGCAGGACAACTACAACCGTCGGCGCAATCTGGCGGCGGGCGGGGCGATTTCCCAGGAAGAGCTGTCTCACGCCAAGGATGATCTGACCAGCGCGCAAAACGCCCTGAACAACATTCAGCAGCAACTGGCTACCAGCACTGCGTTGGTGGATGACACCGAGGTTTCGTCGCACCCGGACGTGAAAGCGGCCGCCGCACAATTGCGTCAGGCATACCTGAATAGCGCCCGCAGCACGTTGATCGCACCGGTCACCGGTTACGTCGCCAAACGCACCGTTCAACTGGGCCAGCGTGTTCAGCCGGGGACCGCTTTGATGGCGGTCATTCCGCTGAATCAACTGTGGATCGACGCCAACTTCAAGGAAACCCAGCTCGGCCAGATGCGCATCGGTCAGCCGGTGGATATCGAAGCTGATCTGTATGGCAGTGACGTGAAGTACAACGGCACGGTGGACAGCGTTGGCGCCGGGACCGGCAGCGCGTTTGCCTTGCTGCCTGCGCAAAACGCCACGGGTAACTGGATCAAAATTGTGCAGCGAGTGCCGGTGCGGATTCACATCAACCCGGATCAACTGGCGCAAAACCCGCTGCGCATCGGCCTGTCGACCGTGGTTGACGTCAACCTGCACGACCAGAGCGGACCTGTGCTGGCGCAACAACCGCCCAAGCAGGCCTCGTTCAGTACCAATGTCTACGAGAAGCAGCTGGCGGATGCCGACACTCTGATCGCCCGCCTGATCCACGAAAACAGTGCTGCCACCGGCAAGACCGTGCAGCGTTGATTCGCCAGTCCGTCAGCTTCGGCCTACGGGCTGAAGCGACTTTGAAGTGTCAAAGGATTCGCGATGAGTAACGACGCTCCCGCTTCTTTCACGCCGCCCAGCCTGTTGCTTTGTACCATCGGGCTTTCGCTGGCGACATTCATGCAAGTGCTCGACACCACGATCGCCAACGTCGCGCTCCCGACCATATCCGGCAACCTGGGGGTGAGTTCGGAGCAGGGCACCTGGGTTATCACCTCGTTTGCGGTGAGTAACGCGATTGCTCTGCCGCTGACCGGCTGGCTGAGCCGCCGCTTTGGTGAAGTGAAGCTCTTTATATGGGCGACGATTCTGTTCGTGATGGCCTCGTTCCTGTGCGGCATTTCGACATCGATGCCCGAACTGGTGGGTTTTCGTGTGCTGCAAGGTGTGGTCGCCGGGCCGTTGTACCCGATGACCCAAACGCTGCTGATTGCGGTGTACCCCCCGGCGAAAAGGGGGATGGCACTGGCATTGTTGGCGATGGTCACGGTGGTTGCGCCGATTGCCGGTCCGATCCTCGGTGGCTGGATCACTGACAGCTATAGCTGGCCGTGGATCTTTTTCATCAACGTCCCGATCGGTCTGTTCGCAGCCTTTGTGGTACGTCAGCAAATGGCCACACGTCCGGTTACCACCAGCCGACAACCGATGGATTACGTGGGGTTGATCACGTTGATCATCGGTGTGGGGGCGTTGCAGATCGTGCTCGACAAGGGCAACGACATGGATTGGTTCGAGTCCAATTTCATCATCATCGGTACGGTAATTTCGGTGATTGGCCTGGCGGCGTTCGTCATTTGGGAGATGACCGACGAACACCCGGTGGTGAACCTGCGGCTGTTCGCTTACCGAAACTTTCGCGTTGGGACCATTGCTTTGGTCGGCGGTTATGCGGGGTTTTTCGGGATCAATTTGATCCTGCCGCAATGGTTGCAGACGCAGATGGGTTACACGCCGACCTATGCGGGGCTTGCGGTGGCGCCGATCGGGATATTGCCGGTGCTGATGTCCCCCTTCGTGGGCAAATACGCGCACAAGTTTGATTTGCGGGTGCTGTCCGGCCTGGCCTTCCTGGGGATTGGCGCCAGTTGCTTCATGCGCGCCGGATTCACCAGTCAGGTGGATTTCGAGCACATCGCCATGGTGCAGCTGTTCATGGGGGCGGGAATTGCGCTGTTTTTCATGCCGACGCTGAGCATTCTGCTCTCGGATTTGCCGCCCTCGCAAATCGCCGATGGCTCGGGGCTGGCGACGTTCTTGCGTAACCTGGGCGGCAGTTTCGCGGCGTCGTTGACCACCTGGATCTGGATTCGCCGGGCGGATCAGCACCATGCCTATCTCACGGAGAGCGTGAGTGTGTATGACCCGGCCACCCGTCATGCTCTGGACACCATGGGCGGGGCGAGCAATCAGGCTTACGCGCAGCTCGACGGTATTGTCACCAGTCAGGCGTACATGATGTCCACGGTGGATTATTTCTACATGATGGGCTGGATCTTCGTCGCGCTGATCCTTGTGGTGTGGATGGCCAAACCACCGTTCGGCGCCAAGGCTGCGCCGGGAGGGGGCGGGCATTGATGTTACTGCTGCCGGATATTCTGTAGGAGCGCGCTTGCCCGCGATTGCGATTGTTCAGTCAAAGAAAGGGTTGTCTGACACAAAGCCATCGCGGGCAAGCGCGCTCCTACAAGGGATCACGCGTTTACGAAATCAAACGCGCTCAGCTGATAACCCTGCTCATCCACCTGCAACGTCCAGCCTTGCTTGTCCCAATCGCCAAGGACGATGCGCTGGGCGGTGGCTTCGCCGATCTGCAGTTTGTGGATCGCAGGCCGGTGGGTGTGGCCATGAATCAGGGTTTTCACGCCGAATTCGGCCATGATCCGCGGCACCTCTTCGGGGGTCACGTCAACGATGTCGTTGGCTTTCATGCGGGTCTGCGTCTTGCTCTCGCTACGCAGTTTGCGCGCCAGCTTGTGCCGGGTGCTCAAGGGCAGATGACGCAACACCCATAACGTGATCGGATTGCGCAGATAACGGCGCATGCGCTGATAGGCCTCATCGCGAGTACACAGGCTGTCGCCGTGCATCAGCAATACCGGCTCGCCGTTGAACTCGACCACGCTCGGGTCGGGCAACAACGTGCAACCCGCCGCTTTGCAAAAGGCTTTGCCGAGCATGAAGTCGCGATTGCCGTGCATCAGAAATACCCGCGTGCCGCCGTCGCTCAAGACCCGCAGGGCCTCGCAGATCGAGCGCTGGAAGGGCGACATCGCGTCATCGCCGATCCAGGCTTCGAAAAAATCTCCCAAGATGTACAGCGATTCGGCTTCGCGGGCGCGGCCATTGAGCAGATCCAGAAACGCCCGGGTAATGTCCGGGCGTTGCTCTTCCAGATGCAGATCGGAGATCAGCAATATCACCCAATGATCTCGGCTTTCTCGATGATCACGTCTTCGGTCGGCACGTCCTGATGACCGGCTTTGGAAGTGGTGGCGACTGCTTTGATCTTGTCAACGATCTCGGTGCCTTCGATCACTTCACCGAACACTGCGTAACCCCAGCCCTGGACGGTCTTGGCGCTGTGGTTGAGAAAGCTGTTGTCAGCGACGTTGATGAAGAACTGCGCTGAGGCCGAATGCGGTTCCATGGTGCGGGCCATGGCCACGCTGTACTTCTTGTTCGGCAGGCCGTTGTCGGCTTCGTTCTGAATGCTCGGGCGCTTGTCTTTCTTTTCTTTCATGCCCGGCTCAAAACCACCGCCCTGGACCATGAAATTGCCGATCACGCGATGGAAGATGGTGTTTTCGTAGTGGCCGGCGTTGACGTATTCGATGAAGTTGGCGACGGTCAGTGGCGCTTTTTCAGCGTTCAGTTGCACAACGATGTCGCCGTGATTGGTGGTCAGTTTGACGTTGGACATGGGGTTGGTCGCTCTTTTCAATTCGTATTGGACGGTTCTTTGCACAAGCCGGGGCAGTTTTGTCACTGCGTGCTGTCAGGGGCTTGACAGGTTCGGCTATGATAAGCGCTTTGATTTAGTCGGCCTACCCTGGTCGCGACAAGTACGTTCAAGGATCCTATGAGCAAGTCCACTGACGCCGCTGCGAATTCAAAGGCAGGCCCTGCAATCCCTACCAACTTCCTGCGCCCGATCGTGCAGGCAGACCTGGATTCGGGCAAACACACCCAGATCGTGACCCGCTTCCCGCCGGAACCTAACGGTTACCTGCACATCGGCCACGCCAAGTCGATCTGCGTCAACTTCGGTCTGGCTCAGGAATTCGGCGGTGTAACGCACTTGCGCTTCGATGACACCAACCCGGCCAAGGAAGACCAGGAATACATCGACGCCATTGAAAGCGACGTCAAGTGGTTGGGCTTTCAGTGGTCCGGCGAAGTGCGTTATGCCTCGCAGTACTTCGATCAATTGCACGACTGGGCAGTCGAGCTGATCAAATCGGGCAAGGCCTACGTCGATGACCTGACCCCCGAGCAGGCCCGCGAATACCGCGGCACCCTGACCGAGCCGGGCAAGGACAGCCCGTTCCGCGAGCGCAGCGTTGAGGAAAACCTGGACCTGTTCGCCCGCATGAAGGCTGGCGAGTTCGAGGACGGCGCCCGCGTACTGCGCGCCAAGATCGATATGGCGTCGCCGAACATGAACCTGCGCGACCCTATCCTTTACCGCATTCGTCATGCCCATCATCACCAGACTGGTGACAAGTGGTGCATCTACCCGATCTACGATTTCACTCACGGTCAGTCCGATGCCATCGAAGGCATCACGCATTCGATCTGCACCCTGGAGTTCGAAAGCCATCGTCCGCTGTACGACTGGTTCCTCGACAATCTGCCGGTGCCGAGCAAACCGCGTCAGTACGAATTCTCGCGGCTGAACCTGAACTACACCATCACCAGCAAGCGCAAGCTCAAGCAACTGGTCGATGAAAAGCACGTGCATGGCTGGGATGACCCGCGCATGTCGACGTTGTCGGGCTTTCGCCGTCGTGGTTACACGCCTGCATCGATCCGCAATTTCTGCGAAATGATCGGCACCAACCGTTCCGACGGCGTGGTCGATTTCGGCATGCTCGAATTCAGCATCCGTCAGGACCTGGACCACAACGCCCCGCGCGCCATGTGCGTGCTGCGCCCGTTGAAAGTCGTGATCACCAACTACCCGGAAGGCCAGGTTGATCACCTCGAACTGCCGCGTCATCCGCAGAAGGAAGAACTGGGCGTGCGCAAGCTGCCGTTCTCCCGCGAAATCTACATCGATCGTGATGATTTCATGGAAGAGCCGCCAAAAGGCTACAAGCGCCTTGAGCCCAACGGCGAAGTGCGCCTGCGTGGCAGTTATGTAATCCGCGCCGACGAAGCAATCAAGGACGCCGATGGCAACATCGTCGAGCTGCGCTGCTCGTATGACCCGGAAACACTGGGCAAGAACCCTGAAGGCCGTAAGGTCAAAGGCGTTGTGCACTGGGTGCCGGCTGCTGAAAGCATCGAGTGCGAAGTGCGTCTGTACGACCGCCTGTTCCGCTCGGCCAATCCGGAAAAAGCCGAAGACGGCCAGAGCTTCCTGGACAACATCAACCCTGACTCGCTCCAAGTGCTGACCGGTTGTCGCGCTGAGCCATCGTTAGGTGAAGCTCAACCGGAAGACCGTTTCCAGTTCGAACGCGAAGGTTATTTCTGCGCGGACATCAAGGACTCGAAACCCGGTCATCCGGTATTCAATCGCACGGTCACGCTGCGCGATTCGTGGACTTGATGCTGTATCGGTAAGGGGCAGACAGTGCTTTCGATTTTCAACACGCTCACCAAGAGCAAAGAAGTGTTCAAGCCGCTGGACGGCAACAAGGTGCGCATGTACGTCTGCGGGATGACCGTGTACGACTACTGCCACCTGGGCCACGGCCGCAGCATGGTGGCGTTCGACCTGGTGACCCGCTGGTTGCGTTTCAGCGGGTACGAACTGACCTACGTGCGCAACATCACCGACATCGACGACAAGATCATCAACCGCGCCCGTGAAAACGGCGAAGCGTTTGATGCCCTGACCGCTCGCATGATCGACGCGATGCACGAGGACGAAGCGCGTCTGAACATCCTCAAGCCGGACATGGAGCCGCGCGCCACTGACTACATCAGCGGCATGCACGACATGATCCAGACTCTGATTGACAAGGGCTACGCCTACGCGCCGGGCAATGGCGACGTGTACTACCGCGTCGGAAAATTCCTCGGCTACGGCAAGCTGTCGCGCAAGAAAATCGAAGATTTGCGCATCGGTGCGCGCATCGAGGTGGACGAATCCAAGGACGATCCTTTGGATTTCGTGCTGTGGAAGGGCGTCAAACCGGGCGAGCCAAGCTGGGAATCGCCTTGGGGGCCGGGCCGTCCGGGCTGGCACATCGAGTGCTCGGTGATGTCCACCTGCTGCCTGGGTGAGACCTTCGATATTCATGGCGGCGGCAGCGATCTTGAGTTCCCGCACCATGAAAACGAAATCGCCCAGAGCGAAGCCGCTACCGGCAAGACTTACGCTAACGCCTGGATGCACTGCGGCATGATCCGCATCAATGGCGAGAAGATGTCCAAGTCCTTGAACAACTTCTTCACCATTCGCGACGTGCTGGAAAAGTATCAGCCGGAAGTGGTGCGTTATCTGCTGGTGTCGAGCCACTACCGCAGCGCGATCAACTATTCCGAAGACAGCCTGAAGGAATCGAAGTCGGCGCTGGAGCGGTTCTACCATGCGTTGCGTGGCTTGCCGGTTGCAGAACCTGCGGGTGGCGAGGCGTTCGTCGAGCGTTTCACAGCGGCGATGAATGACGACTTCGGCACGCCGGAAGCTTGCGCGGTGCTGTTCGAGATGGTTCGCGAGATCAATCGGCTGCGTGACACCGATCTGGCCGCTGCGGCTGGGTTGGCTGCGCGCTTGAAGCAACTCGCCAGTGTGTTGGGAGTGTTGCAGCTCGAATCCGACGACTTCCTGCGTGCTGGCGCCGAAGGTCGAGTCGATGCGGTAGAAGTGGAGGCGCTGATTCAGGCGCGTCTGCAGGCACGCACCGATAAGAACTGGGCAGAATCGGACCGCATCCGCGACCAACTCACCGCCATGGGCGTGGTGCTGGAAGACGGGAAGGGCGCTACGACTTGGCGTTTGGCTGATTGATCATCGACGTCTGAAAAAACGCCATCGCGGGCAAGCGCGCTCCTACAAGGGGGCGCATTCCAACTGTAGGAGCGCGCTTGCCCGCGAAGACGTCATTGCAAGCCCCGCCAATCTCAAATCAAAACCCCTGCTCGCGCAGCCGCTTATAAAGCGTATTCCGGCTAACCCCCAGCCGCTTGGCCAGGTGCGAGATATTCCCTCCGCTTTCTTGCAGCAGCTCATTGAGGTCTTCGGTCGAGGCCAGGATGGCTTTGGCGTTCAGGGCTTCATGTGGGCGGGACGGTTCGCTGTCCATCTCCAGATCAGCAAAAAAATCTTCCGGTAAATGCTCGGCGCAGATGACCTCGTCGTCCGCCAGCGCCAGTGCCACCTGAATCACGTTGCTCAACTGACGCAAATTCCCCGGCCAGGGGTGGCGCTCGAACAACGCCATCACCTGCGCATCGAAGCCGGCCGTTTGCTGCGGCTCGCGGTGTTGCGTCCAAATACTGCGCACCAACGCAGCCTTATCGGTACGTTCGCGCAAGGGCGGCAGCTCAAGGTTCAGACCGCTGATGCGGTAATACAAATCCTGGCGGAAATGCCCGCTTTGCACCTGCTCACGCAGGGAACAGTGGGTCGCGGAAATCACCCGGATGTCCACCGGATACAGTTCACTGCTACCCAACGGCTGCACGCAGCGCTCCTGCAAAACCCGCAACAGCCGCGCCTGAACCGGCAACGGCATGTCGCCAATTTCGTCGAGAAACAACGTGCCTTTGTCCGCTTTGCGAATCAGGCCGATGCTGCCTTTATGGTGAGCACCGGTAAACGCGCCTTTCTCGTAACCAAACAGCTCGGCTTCCACCAGTTCCGACGGTATCGCCGCGCAGTTGACGGCAATCAGCGGCTGCTGCGCACGGGAGCTGGCCTGATGCAGGGCTTTAACGAACACCTCTTTGCCAACGCCGGTTTCACCGTGGATCAACAGCGGAACGTTCTTTTCCAATAATCGCTGCGCCTGGCGCGCGGCTTTGGCCACTCTCTCGTCACCAAAGCCCAGAGCCGCCAGTGATGCGGGTTCGCTGATCGGGGGTTTTTTCGCTGCTGGCACTTGGCGCAGCTGAACGACCTGCGCTTTGGGCTTTTTCAGCAGGCAATGAAAGCGGTTATGCCCCGACGCTTGAAGCGCGAACGGCTGACCTTCCGGTTGATCGAGCAATTGGGAAACCGGCGCCTTGAACAAGTCTTCAATATTGACCCGCAGCAGACTGACGCCCAGCAGATTGTCCGCACGGCGGTTGGCGCAGAGGATCTGCCCGCTCTCGTCGAACACCAGTAACCCGGCCCACTGACTGTCGAGATTGTTCAGGCCAGTGTTGAAGGTGAGCTGAAAGTAGCTGTGCTGGAACTGGTCAAGGATCAGCCGGTTTTCGATGGTCTGGCTCATCATCTTCACCATCCCCAAGGTGTGGGATGGCGGCAGGAAGCTGTCGCTGGAGACATCGAGCACGGCGATCATGCGGCGGCTGGCGTCGAAAATAGGTGCAGCGGAACCGGTCATGAAACGGTTTGCTTTGAGGAAATGCTCATCGTGTTCGATGTGCACAGCCTGTTCGCAGGCCAGTGCCGTTCCAATGGCATTGGTGCCCGTGGCTTGCTCAACCCACGTTGCCCCCGGCATGAATCCAAGGCTTTGCGCGGGCTCGGCAAAACGCTTGGTGCCCCAGGAGTTGAGCACCTGGCCTTGCTGGTCGGCGAGCAAGATCAGGCAATTGGAGTTACTAAGGATGTTTTCGTAGAAAGGCAGCACCTGCTGGTGGGTGGTCTGCACCAGCGATTGATGCCGTTCCAGCAGTTGCGCCACCTGCTGCTCGGGCAGTCGACCGAAGGCCGGACGCGATTGATGGTCCAGGCCGAACTCACGGCAGCGTGCCCATGAATCCTGAATGATGGTGTCGTGATTGCTGGAGATGCCAGGTAATGCCATGAGTATGAGTCCGCGCGTGTTTTTTATTTTTTTGCTTTGTTTTTTGTCAGCGGCTTGCATGAACGTCGGTGCCTGAAACATACCCCCATTGTTGTTCAGGATTGTTCAAAGTCAACGTTCATTTTGTTCAGGTGTTCAGTATTTGTTGTTCATTTTTGTTCATCAACGAATATCAATATTGCAGGTGATAGGCGTCGGAGGCTCTAGCGCGGGGCTTACCGCTCAGGACGCGTAATTGAACGGCGGTTGGCATGATTGTCGCTATCCAACAAGCGGGTCGACGAACGTTGCGACTTGAAATGCATAACTCTAATAAGAACTGAGAAAGGGCACGCCATGTCTCTCACGCTTGAGCACGTCAGCCGCGCAGTCGACGGTCAGATCTGGATCGATGATGCTTCGCTGAGCTTCGAACCCGGCTCATTCAACGTATTGCTGGGGCGCACCTTATCAGGCAAAACCAGCCTGATGCGCCTGATGGCCGGGTTGGACAAGCCGGACAGCGGCCGAGTACTGATGAATGGCAAAGATGTCACCAAGGTTGCGGTGCGCCATCGCAACGTTTCGATGGTGTATCAGCAGTTCATCAACTACCCGAGCATGACCGTCTTCGACAACATCGCCTCGCCGCTGCGCCAGGCCGGTGTCTCGAAAGAAGAAATCCAGAACAAGGTTCTGGAAACCGCAAAGATGCTGCGGATCGAAAAATTTCTCACCCGTTACCCCCTTGAACTCTCCGGCGGCCAGCAGCAGCGCACGGCCATGGCTCGCGCATTAGTCAAAGACGCCGAACTCATCCTGTTCGATGAGCCGCTGGTCAACCTGGATTACAAGCTTCGCGAGGAGCTGCGTCAGGAAATGCGCCTGCTGTTCGAAGCGCGCCACACCATCGCCATTTATGCCACCACCGAACCCAACGAAGCGCTGGCGCTGGGCGGCACCACTACCATCCTTCATGAAGGCCGGGTGATTCAGAGCGGCAGGACGCCAGAGGTGTATCACCAGCCGAAAACCGTGCTGGCCGCCGAGCTGTTCTCCGAGCCGCCGATCAACCTGATGCCAGGCCGCATAGAAGGCAACGAAGTCAGCTTCGCCAATTTCGTGCACTTCCCGCTCAACGTCGATCTGCGCAATATCGGTGATGGCGACTACCGCTTTGGCGTGCGTCCCAGCCATCTGAGCCTGGTGCCGTCCAATGACGACGATCTTGAGCTGGCAGTGACTGTGGAGCTCGCTGAAATCAGCGGTTCGGAAACCTTTCTTCATGTGCGCAACGAGCACTTCTCACTGGTGCTGCACTTGCCGGGCGTGCATGCCTACGACGTTGACGCGTCGATCCGCGTGTACATCCCGACGCACAAACTATTCGTATTCGATCAGCAGGGCCGCCTGATTCAGGCGCCGGGCCTGCGTATGGCGAGGGTTGCCTGATGGCTGAGATCCGTTTGCAAAACCTCGCTCATAGCTACAGTGCCACGCCGAGCGGGCCTGAAGATTATGCGATTCGCGAGATGAGCCACATCTGGGAACAGGGCGGCGCGTACGCGTTGCTTGGCCCTTCCGGCTGTGGGAAATCGACCCTGCTCAATATCATCTCCGGCCTGCTGAGCCCATCTGAAGGCCAGGTGATGTTCGATTCGACAGTCGTGAATACGATGTCGCCCGAGCAGCGCAACATCGCTCAGGTTTTCCAATTTCCGGTGGTTTACGACACCATGACGGTGTACGACAACCTGGCGTTTCCGCTGCGCAATCAGGGCATGGACGAAAAGAAGATCGAGATCAAAGTCGGAGAAATTGCCGATGTCCTGGACCTGCAACCGCTGCTGAAGAAGAAGGCCAAGAACCTCACTGCCGACGAGAAACAGAAAGTCTCGATGGGTCGTGGGCTGGTGCGCGATGACGTATCGGCGATTCTGTTCGACGAACCGCTGACTGTGATCGACCCTCATTTGAAGTGGAAACTGCGGCGCAAGCTCAAGCAGATCCACGAGCAGTTCAACATCACCATGGTCTACGTCACCCACGATCAGCTTGAGGCGTCGACCTTCGCTGACAAGATTGCGGTGATGTTCGGCGGTCAGATCGTGCAGTTCGGCACGCCACGGGAATTGTTCGAGAAGCCCCGGCACACCTTTGTCGGTTACTTCATCGGTAGCCCCGGCATGAACCTGATTGAGGTCACGCCGCAACCGGGTGGTGTCGGATTTGGCGACATTCATTTGCCGCTGTCCGAAGGTTTGCAGCAGCGCCTGGCTTCGACCCAGTGGAGCAGTCTGAAAGTCGGCATTCGTCCAGAGTTCGTGCATCTCTGGGACGGTCCTTACGACGACGCAATGTGCGCCGACGTGACCTACGTCGAGGATCTGGGTACTTACAAGATCATCACGCTGAAGCTGGCAGGGCAGTTGCTCAAAGTGCGCGTGCCGGAAGACAAACCGGTGCCACAGGGCCAGGCCTGGATCAGTTTTCCAGGGCAGTGGCTGATGCTGTATGCCGACGACTATCTGCTTGAAGCCAGCCCGGCGAGTGAGGTGCCCCATGAGTAAGGTGCAGAACAACAAGGCCTGGTGGTTGGTCATGCCAGTGTTCCTGCTGGTGGCTTTCAGCGCCATCATCCCGATGATGACCGTGGTCAACTATTCGGTGCAGGACATTTTCGACCAGTCCAGCCGCTACTTCGTCGGCACTGACTGGTTCAGGCAAGTCCTGCAGGATCCGCGTCTGCATGACTCACTGCTGCGTCAGTTCATTTATTCGGCCTGTGTGCTGCTGATTGAGATCCCGCTGGGTATCGCCATCGCCCTTACCATGCCGACCAAGGGGCGCTGGTCTTCGCTGTGTCTGATCGTCATGACCATTCCGCTGCTGATCCCGTTTAACGTGGTCGGCACCATCTGGCAGATCTTCGGCCGTGGTGATATCGGCCTGCTGGGCTGGTTTCTCAATAACGTGCTGGGCATCAGCTACAACTATGCAGCCAATGCCTCGGATGCATGGGTGACGGTGCTGATCATCGACGTCTGGCACTGGACCTCGCTGGTGGCGCTGCTGGCCTATTCCGGTCTGCGGGCGATTCCGGATGTGTATTACCAGGCGGCGCGCATTGATCGGGCGTCGAGCTGGGCGGTGTTCCGTCATATTCAGCTGCCGAAGATGAAGAGCGTGCTGTTGATCGCGGTGATGCTGCGCTTCATGGACAGCTTCATGATCTACACCGAGCCCTTCGTGCTCACCGGCGGCGGGCCGGGTAACTCGACCACCTTCCTCAGCCAGACACTGACCACCATGGCGCTGGGTCAATTCGACCTGGGCCCGGCGGCGGCATTCTCGCTGGTGTACTTCCTGATCATTCTGTTGGTGTCGTGGGTGTTCTACACCGCCATGACCCACGGCGAAAAGAACTGAGGAGCGGCTGATGAGCACGCGCGAAAGTGGTTCCTGGAAAAAGATTCTGCCGTTGTGGATTTACCTGGTGTTCCTGCTGCTGCCGATCTACTGGCTGGTGAACATGTCGTTCAAGACCAATACCGAAATCCTCGGCGGTCTGACGCTGTTTCCGCAGGACTTCACGCTAGCCAACTACAAGGTCATTTTTACCGACGAAAGCTGGTACAGCGGCTACATTAACTCGCTGTACTACGTGTGCCTGAATACCGTGATATCGCTGAGCGTGGCGTTGCCAGCGGCTTATGCGTTTTCACGCTATCGTTTCCTCGGTGACAAGCACCTGTTCTTCTGGCTGCTGACCAACCGCATGGCACCGCCGGCAGTGTTTCTGCTGCCGTTTTTCCAGCTGTATTCGTCTATCGGGCTGTTCGATACCCATATTGCCGTGGCGCTGGCGCATTGCTTGTTCAACGTGCCATTGGCGGTGTGGATTCTCGAAGGTTTCATGTCCGGTGTGCCGAAAGAAATCGACGAAACGGCTTACATCGACGGCTACAGTTTTCCGAAGTTTTTCGTGAAGATCTTCATTCCGTTGATTGGCTCAGGTATTGGCGTGACAGCGTTCTTCTGCTTCATGTTTTCGTGGGTCGAGCTGTTGCTGGCGCGCACACTCACCTCGGTCAACGCCAAGCCCATCGCGGCGGTAATGACCCGAACGGTGTCGGCATCGGGTATCGATTGGGGGGTGCTGGCAGCGGCGGGGGTGTTGACCATCCTGCCGGGCATGCTGGTGATCTGGTTCGTTCGCAATCACGTGGTCAAGGGCTTTGCTCTTGGTCGTGTCTGAGGAGTCGCTGATATGGAATGGATGGCCTGGACACTGCCCACCGCAATTTTCTTTGGCAGCATCGCCGCGATACTGGTCGGCATGACGGCTTGGGAATTGCGCTCGGCGAGTATTGAGCGGCGAGGTTTCTTGCCGATTTCCACCACCCGTGGTGATCGGTTGTTTATCGGACTACTCGGCAGCGCCTACCTGCATTTGCTGGTCATTGGCGCGACCGACTGGAGCATCTGGGTCGCGTCAGGGATTTCCCTGGTGTGGCTGTTGGTGGTCATGCGTTGGGGTTGAAGATTGAGTCGTAAGGGCGCCACTCAATTGTAGGAGCGCGCTTGCCCGCGATTGCGGTCTGTCTGCGAATGGTTTGCCGACTGACACTCTGCCTTCGCGGTCAAGCGCGCTCCTACAAGTCGTGCTACAGATTGGAAAGCGGGACTACATAAGAAAAAACACTGGAGGTGTCTATGTTCAATAAGAAAAACAAGCTGCGACATAGCGTGACGTTGGCAACCATGCTGACACTCACCGGCTTGAGCGTGTCGGCGTGGGCGGATCAGTACGAAGACGCAGCGAAGAAATGGGTCGGCAGCGAGTTCAAGCCTTCCACGCTCACCGCAGAGCAGCAACTGGAAGAGTTGAAGTGGTTCATCAAGGCCGCCGAACCGTTTCGCGGCATGAAAATCAAGGTGGTGTCGGAAACCCTGACCACCCATGAGTACGAATCCAAGACCCTCGCCAAGGCGTTCACTGAGATCACCGGCATCGAGCTGACCCACGACCTGCTGCAGGAAGGTGATGTCATCGAGAAGCTGCAGACGGCCATGCAGTCCGATAAAAGCATCTATGACGGCTGGGTCAACGACTCGGACCTGATCGGTACGCACTTCCGTTACGGCAAAGCTGAATCACTCACCGATCTGATGGCCAATGAAGGCAAGAACTTCACCTCGCCAACGCTGGACATCAAGGACTTCATCGGCACCTCGTTCACCACCGCGCCAGACGGCAAGCTCTACCAGCTGCCTGACCAACAGTTCGCCAACCTGTACTGGTTCCGCGCCGACTGGTTTGATCGCGCTGACCTGAAAGAGAAGTTCAAGGCCAAGTACGGTTACGAGCTGGGCGTCCCGGTCAACTGGTCTGCCTATGAAGACATTGCCAAGTTCTTCAGCGAAGACGTCAAGGAAATCGACGGCAAGAAAGTCTATGGCCACATGGACTACGGCAAAAAAGACCCGTCCCTGGGCTGGCGCTTCACCGATGCCTGGTTCTCCATGGCCGGCAGTGGCGACAAGGGCTTGCCAAACGGCTTGCCGGTGGACGAGTGGGGTATTCGCGTAGAGGATTGCCACCCGGTCGGTTCGAGCATCACCCGAGGCGGCGATACCAACGGCCCGGCGGCTGTGTTCGCAACCCAGAAATACATCGACTGGCTCAAGGCTTACGCGCCACCTGAAGCGGCGGGCATGACGTTCTCCGAGTCTGGCCCTGTGCCGTCCCAAGGCAACGTTGCGCAACAGATATTCTGGTACACCGCATTTACCGCCGACATGACCAAGCCTGGTCTGCCAGTCATGAATGCCGATGGCACGCCAAAATGGCGGATGGCGCCGTCGCCTAAAGGTCCGTACTGGAAAGAGGGCATGAAGCTCGGTTATCAGGACGTGGGTTCGTGGACTTTCCTCAAGGCGACGCCTGAAAAGCAACGTCTGGCGGCTTGGCTGTACGCGCAGTTCGTGACCTCGAAAACCGTATCGCTGAAGAAAACCATCGTTGGCCTGACGCCGATTCGTGAGTCGGACATCAACTCCAAAGAGATGACCGCACTGGCGCCGAAACTCGGTGGTCTGGTGGAGTTCTATCGCAGCCCGGCCCGTGTTCAATGGTCGCCAACCGGCACCAACGTTCCGGATTATCCGAAGCTGGCTCAGCTGTGGTGGAGCCATGTGGCCGAAGCTGTTACTGGCGAGAAAACCGCGCAAGCGGCCCTCGACGGTCTGGCCAAAGATCAGGACGCGATCATGACCCGTATCGAGCGCTCCAAGGTTCAGGACGCGAGCAATTGCGCACCGAAGATGAACCCGGAAACCTCGGCTGAAGAGTGGTACAAAAAAGCGGAAGCCAGCGGCGGCAAGTTCCTCGCGCCACAACGCAAACTGGCGAACGAGAAGCCGAAGGGCGAAACCATCAGCTATAGCGAACTGCTGAAAAGCTGGGAAGCGGCCAAGAAGTAAGTTCTGAAATCGCCTGACGCGGTGCTCTGTAGGAGCGAATTTATTCGCGAGGCGGCATAACTGGAACATCTGGTGTCGCCCCTCGCCAACAAGTTGGCTCCTACAGAAGCGCTGATGGAAGATATAAAAAAACGGCACCCTAGGGTGCCGTTTTTATTTGCCTGATCGGTCGGTATAGCTGATCAGCCGTGCAGCGTCTCGGCGGCGTACAGCGTGTTTTCCAGCAGGCAGGCGCGGGTCATGGGGCCAACACCGCCTGGCACGGGCGTGATCCAGCCAGCGCGGGGCAGGGCGGTCTCGTAGACCACGTCACCCACCAGCTTGCCGTCTTCCTGACGGTTGATACCGACGTCAATGACGATGGCGCCCGGCTTGATCCATTCACCCTTGACCAGCCCGGGCTTGCCGGCAGCAACCACCACCAGATCGGCGCGACCGACATGGCCTGCCAGATCCTGAGTGAAGCGGTGGGTCACGGTCACGGTGCAACCGGCGAGCAACAATTCCATCGCCATCGGACGGCCGACGATATTGGAGGCGCCCACCACCACTGCATCCTTGCCGTAGAGATCGACGCCGGTGCTTTCCAGCAGGGTCATGATGCCTTTGGGGGTGCAAGGACGAAGCAGCGGAATACGCTGGGCCAGACGGCCGACGTTATAAGGATGGAAACCGTCTACGTCTTTGTCCGGGCGGATGCGCTCCAGCAGGCTGGAGGCGTCCAGATGCTCTGGCAGCGGTAGTTGCAGCAGAATGCCGTCGATGGCCGCGTCGTCGTTCAGGCGATCGATGAGGTCAGTCAACTGGGTCTGGGTGGTTTCGCTGGGCAGGTCATAGGCCTGGGAAATGAACCCGACCTCTTCACAGTCTTTGCGTTTATGTGAGACGTAAACCTGAGAGGCGGGGTCGCTGCCGACCAGTATCACCGCCAGGCCCGGCGTGCGCAGGCCCTGCTCGTGACGCTCGGCGACACGTTTGGCGATCTGCTGGCGCAGGTTGGCTGCGATCGCTTTGCCGTCTATTAGTTTTGCAGTCATTACGCGTGATTAACCATCGGAAGGGAGGAAAAAAGAGCGCGCATTCTCGCATGACATCGCCCAAGGGCAAAGGCGGTTGGTCTGCATAATCCCCTAACCCCTTTAATTAACTGAATTTTTTAGAAAAAAGAGTTGACGACCTTTTAGACCGTCTATAAGATTCGTCGCACTTGTCGGGCACAGCCTAGCACTGAGTAGCCAGAAATGGCTGGCGAGGTCGGTAGGTTGATTGGGTCGGGTACGGTTTAGATCGGCTCAGCTTGATTGAAGCGCTTGGTTTGTAGTCGAAAGAATACAAATTATATAAGTGCCCGTAGCTCAGCTGGATAGAGCATCCGCCTTCTAAGCGGATGGTCGCAGGTTCGAGTCCTGCCGGGTGCGCCATTAACGGCAGCTTTGGCACAAGTAGCATTCAGTTTGAATGCGTCGGTTACAACGCAATATGGTGGGCGTAGCTCAGTTGGTAGAGCACGGGATTGTGACTCCCGTTGTCGAGGGTTCGATCCCCTTCGTCCACCCCATATTTGAAGGAGGCGCCAGACTCATAATCTGGCGCCTTTGCTTTAACAGCTTCAAACGCGGATGTGGTGGAATTGGTAGACACACTGGATTTAGGTTCCAGCGCCGCAAGGTGTGAGAGTTCGAGTCTCTCCGTCCGCACCAGTAAAAACCTTGAGAACTGCCTTGGCGTTCTCAGGGAATAGAAAAGCCGCCTAGTGCGGCTTTTTTTGTTTCAGCGTATTGGTTTCATGATGCAGCAACCCCGACGTTTGAATCAGTTGCAGGGTTGTCTGGACTGTTTCCAGGGACTGGATCGATATTCGGTCATGCTTCGCTTCCTTTATATAGGGGCGGATCAGGCCTGTCCCAGAGCGCTCGCGCCAGCCATTGGTGCACGCGGCGCATCCCTTGATTCGTTCCACTTTATTTACCCTCATTCAGTAGGGTGACTTCTTGAGTTTGACCCACTAGAATGCTTGCCCTTGATTCTGGGGTCGGAAACGGCCGGCTAACGTCTGTGCAACGAGGAATATCCATGCAAGTTTCTGTTGAAAATACTTCTACTCTTGAGCGCCGCATGACCATTGGCGTGCCAGCTGAGCGCATCGAGACCGAAGTCAACAAGCGTCTGCAGCAGACCGCACGTAAAGCCAAGATCCCGGGCTTCCGCCCAGGCAAAGTGCCTATGAGCGTGATCCGCCAGCGTTACGAAGACGGTGCTCGTCAAGACGCATTGGGCGACCTGATCCAGGCGACCTTCTACGAAGCCGTTGTAGAGCAAAAGCTGAACCCGGCAGGTGCTCCTTCTGTGGAGCCAAAATCCTTTGAAAAAGGCAAGGACCTGGAATACGTCGCTACTTTCGAAGTATTCCCTGAGTTCACCGTTGCCGGTTTCGAATCTGTTGCCGTTGAGCGTCTGTCCGCCGATGTGGCCGACAGCGACCTGGACAACATGCTGGAAATCCTGCGCAAGCAGAATGTTCGTTTTGAAGAGACCGATCGCGCTGCTCAGAACGAAGATCAACTGAACATCGATTTCGTGGGCAAGATCGACGGCGAAGAGTTCGCTGGCGGTTCCGCTACCGGCACTCAGCTGGTACTGGGCTCGGCTCGCATGATCCCTGGTTTTGAAGACGCTCTGGTTGGCGCCAAAGCTGGCGAAAAGCGTGTTCTGACCCTGACGTTCCCAGAGGATTATCAGAACCTGGAACTGGCCGGCAAGCCGGTTGAGTTCGATGTGACCGTCAACACCGTTTCCGAGCCGAAGCTGCCTGAGTTGAACGAAGCGTTCTTCAATCAGTTCGGCATCAAGGAAACCGGTATCGAAGGCTTCCGCACCGAAGTTCGCAAGAACATGGAGCGCGAGCTGCGTCAGGCGATCAAATCCAAGGTCAAGAATCAGGTAATGGACGGCTTGCTGGCCGCCAACCCGATCGAAGTGCCAAAAGCACTGCTGGAAAACGAAGTGAACCGTCTGCGTGTTCAGGCCGTTCAACAGTTTGGCGGCAACATCAAGCCAGACCAACTGCCGGCAGAGCTGTTCGAAGAGCAAGCCAAGCGTCGTGTCGAGCTGGGTCTGATCGTTGCTGAAGTGGTCAAGCAGTTCGACCTCAAGCCTGATGAAGATCGCGTTCGCGAGCTGATCAAGGAAATGGCTTCTGCTTACCAGGAGCCAGAGCAGGTTGTGTCCTGGTACTACAAGAACGAACAGCAAATGAACGAAGTGCGTTCGGTTGTGCTGGAAGAGCAAGTTGTGGATACTGTTTTGCAGAAAGCGAGCGTGACCGATAAAGCGGTCTCGTACGAAGAAGCTGTCAAGCCGGTAGAAGCTCCACAAGCCGACTGATTTCTCCTCTCGTTCGAAAACACCATAAGCCAGCCTTCGCGCTGGCTTATGCGTATTCAAGACATGACTATTTGGGAGTGAATGCCGGACATGTCCCGCAATTCTTATATTCAGCAGAACTCTGACATCCAGGCCGCAGGCGGCCTGGTCCCGATGGTTATCGAGCAGTCCGCCCGTGGCGAGCGCGCCTATGACATCTACTCGCGCCTGCTCAAGGAGCGAGTGATCTTTCTGGTCGGTCCAGTAGAAGACTACATGGCCAACCTGATCTCGGCGCAACTGCTGTTCCTTGAAGCGGAAAACCCGGACAAGGACATCCATCTTTACATCAACTCACCAGGCGGTTCGGTGACTGCAGGTATGGCGATTTACGACACCATGCAGTTCATCAAGCCAGACGTGTCGACCACATGCATGGGCCAGGCCTGCAGCATGGGCGCGTTCCTGTTGGCCGGTGGCGCACACGGCAAGCGTTTCGCACTGCCGAATTCGCGCGTCATGATTCACCAGCCACTGGGCGGCTTCCAGGGTCAGGCTTCGGATATCGACATCCATGCCAAAGAGATCCTGTTCATTCGTCAGCGTCTGAATGAACTGCTGGCTCACCACACCGGTCAGTCGCTGGAAACCATCGAGAAAGATACCAACCGCGACAATTTCATGAGCGCCGAACGCGCTGCTGAATACGGTCTGGTGGATTCGGTTCTCGACAAACGCCAAATGGTCAAATGACTGCTAGATAGGCAGTAATCCCAGGTGGCCGGACATCCGTGCCACCTGCGGACTTGAAAAAGCCCGCAATTGCCTTCATCTTGTGTTGCAAGCCTACCGGATTGGATCGATCGAATGACTGACACCCGCAACGGCGAGGATAACGGCAAACTGCTTTACTGCTCCTTCTGCGGCAAAAGCCAGCATGAAGTACGCAAGTTGATTGCCGGCCCCTCGGTATTTATCTGTGACGAGTGCGTCGACCTGTGCAACGACATCATCCGCGAGGAGGTGCAAGAAGCCCAGGCAGAAAGCAGCGCCCATAAATTACCATCGCCTAAAGAAATCAGCGGCATCCTTGACCAATATGTAATCGGTCAGGAACGTGCCAAAAAGGTTCTCGCGGTAGCGGTGTATAACCACTACAAGCGTTTGAACCAGCGCGACAAGAAAAACGACGACGTTGAGTTGGGCAAGAGCAACATCCTGCTGATCGGCCCGACGGGCTCCGGCAAGACCCTGCTGGCGGAAACGCTGGCTCGTTTGCTCAATGTTCCGTTCACCATCGCCGACGCCACCACCCTGACCGAAGCCGGTTACGTGGGTGAGGACGTGGAAAACATCATCCAGAAGTTGTTGCAGAAGTGCGATTACGACGTAGAGAAGGCCCAGATGGGTATTGTCTATATCGATGAAATCGACAAGATTTCGCGTAAGTCTGACAACCCTTCGATCACTCGTGACGTATCTGGTGAGGGCGTGCAACAAGCCTTGCTGAAACTGATCGAGGGCACTGTGGCTTCCGTTCCGCCCCAAGGCGGCCGTAAGCACCCACAGCAGGAATTCCTGCAAGTGGACACGCGTAACATCCTGTTCATCTGCGGCGGTGCGTTCTCTGGCCTTGAAAAAGTCATCCAGGCGCGTTCTACCCGTGGCGGTATTGGTTTTAACGCGGAAGTGCGCAGCAAGGAAGAAGGCAAGAAGGTGGGTGAGTCCCTGCGTGAAGTTGAGCCTGACGATCTGGTCAAGTTCGGTCTGATCCCGGAATTCGTTGGCCGTCTGCCAGTACTGGCAACGCTGGACGAGCTGGACGAAGCTGCGTTGATGCAGATTCTTACCGAGCCCAAGAACGCGCTGACCAAACAATACGGCAAGCTGTTCGAAATGGAAGGCGTGGACCTTGAGTTCCGTCCGGATGCGCTGAAATCGGTAGCTCGTCGTGCGCTTGAGCGCAAGACTGGTGCCCGTGGTCTGCGCTCCATCCTTGAAGGCGTGTTGCTCGACACCATGTATGAAATCCCGTCGCAGTCTGACGTGAGCAAAGTGGTGATCGACGAAAGCGTCATCGAAGGAACGTCCAAGCCGCTGTTGATCTACGAAAACAGTGAGCCACCTGCCAAAGTGGCGCCTGACGCGTAAGTCGGCGTCATGGTGCAAGTGATGTAATACGCAAAGGGGCCTTCGGGCCCCTTTTGCATTTGAAGCGGTTTTGCATTTCGTCAAACCCGCGCTTGTTTTTTTAGGTATCTACCCCCATCTTGATTTTCAGCTCATATCTATCTGTCCATGGCCTTACGGCCGCCGTAGAGGCGAAATCATGAAGACGACCATTGAATTGCCTCTTTTGCCATTGCGCGATGTTGTGGTTTATCCGCATATGGTTATCCCACTGTTCGTGGGGCGCGAGAAGTCGATCGAGGCCCTTGAAGCCGCGATGACCGGCGACAAGCAAATCCTCCTGCTCGCGCAAAGAAACCCAGCAGACGATGATCCTGGTGAAGACGCTCTTTATAGCGTGGGCACTGTTGCAACCGTGTTGCAGCTGCTGAAGCTGCCTGATGGCACCGTCAAGGTGCTGGTGGAAGGTGAGCAGCGTGGTTCTGTCGAGCGTTTCATCGAAGTCGATGGGCACTGCCGTGCCGAAGTTGCGTTGATCGACGAAGTCGACGCGCCTGACCGTGAATCTGAAGTGTTCGTGCGCAGCCTGCTGGCGCAGTTCGAACAGTATGTGCAGCTGGGCAAAAAGGTCCCGGCTGAAGTCCTTTCCTCGCTCAACAGCATTGATGAGCCAGGCCGTCTGGTCGATACCATGGCAGCGCACATGGCGCTGAAAATCGAACAGAAGCAGGACATCCTCGAGATCATTGACCTGTCCGGCCGGGTCGAGCACGTGCTCGCCTTGCTGGATGCCGAGATCGACCTGCTGCAGGTCGAGAAGCGCATACGTGGCCGCGTGAAGAAACAAATGGAGCGCAGTCAGCGCGAGTACTACCTGAATGAGCAGATGAAGGCCATTCAGAAAGAACTCGGCGACAGCGACGAGGGCCACAACGAAATCGAAGAGCTGAAAAAGCGTATCGATGCCGCTGGCCTGCCCAAAGACGCGTTGACCAAAGCGACGGCCGAGCTGAACAAGCTCAAGCAAATGTCGCCGATGTCTGCCGAAGCCACGGTCGTGCGTTCCTACATCGACTGGCTGGTTCAGGTGCCATGGAAAGCGCAGAGTAAGGTCCGTCTTGATCTGGCGCGCGCTGAAGACATTCTCGACGCAGACCACTACGGTCTGGACGAAGTCAAAGAGCGCATCCTTGAATACCTCGCCGTGCAAAAGCGCGTGAAGAAGATTCGCGGCCCTGTGCTGTGCCTGGTCGGTCCGCCTGGCGTGGGTAAAACCTCGCTGGCTGAATCCATCGCTCACGCCACCAACCGCAAATTTGTTCGGATGGCCTTGGGCGGCGTGCGTGACGAGGCAGAAATCCGCGGTCACCGTCGCACCTATATAGGTTCGATGCCGGGTCGTTTGATTCAGAAGATGACCAAGGTTGGCGTACGCAATCCGCTGTTCCTGCTAGACGAAATCGACAAAATGGGCAGCGACATGCGTGGCGATCCAGCCTCGGCATTGCTCGAAGTGCTCGATCCTGAGCAGAACCACAACTTCAACGATCACTATCTGGAAGTCGATTACGACCTTTCGGACGTGATGTTCCTGTGCACTGCGAACTCCATGAATATTCCGGCCGCGTTGCTCGACCGTATGGAAGTCATCCGCCTGCCTGGATACACCGAAGACGAAAAGATCAACATCGCCACCAAATATCTTTCGCCAAAGCAGATCGCTGCCAATGGCTTGAAGAAGGGCGAGATTGAGTTCGACGCTGAGGCCATTCGCGACATTATCCGGTACTACACCCGCGAAGCCGGTGTCCGTAGTCTTGAGCGCCAGATCGCCAAAGTCTGCCGCAAGGCAGTCAAGGAACATGCTCATGAGAAGCGTTTTTCGGTGAAGGTGACCGCCGAAATGCTGGAAAACTTCCTCGGTGTTCGCAAATTCCGCTACGGATTGGCCGAGCAACAGGACCAGATCGGTCAGGTTACCGGTCTTGCATGGACTCAAGTGGGCGGCGAATTGCTGACCATCGAAGCCGCTGTGGTACCGGGCAAAGGTCAGCTGATCAAGACTGGTTCCCTGGGTGACGTGATGGTCGAATCGATCACCGCTGCACTGACCGTTGTGCGCAGTCGCGCTAAAAGTCTCGGCATCCCCGTGGACTTCCACGAGAAGCGCGACACCCATATCCATATGCCGGAAGGGGCAACGCCTAAAGATGGCCCTAGCGCAGGCGTAGGCATGTGCACGGCACTGGTTTCAGCGCTGACACAGATACCCGTGCGCGCGGACGTGGCAATGACCGGAGAAATCACCCTTCGCGGGCAGGTTCTGGCGATCGGCGGGCTGAAGGAAAAGCTGCTGGCAGCACACCGTGGCGGAATCAAGACGGTCATCATTCCAGAAGAAAACGTGCGTGATCTGAAAGAGATTCCTGACAACATCAAACAGGATCTGCAAATCAAGCCGGTTAAATGGATTGACGAAGTCCTGCAAATTGCGCTGCAATACGCGCCGGAGCCCTTGCCGGATGTGGCTCCGGAGATGGTTGCAAAGGATGAAAAGCGCGAGTCTGACTCTAAGGAAAGAATTAGCACGCATTAGTCTGAGGGGCTTCCTTGACAGCTTTTTAGAGCCCTTGTTATAAAGCGGCTCTTCTAGCCCAGGCAGTCAATATAGCCAGGCCACTCAGCGCTCGTTTGGCTACACCAAAAAACTTAGAAAATACTTAAATAGATATAAGGGGACTTAGAGTGAACAAGTCGGAACTAATTGATGCTATCGCTGCATCCGCTGATATCCCGAAAGCTGCTGCCGGCCGTGCGCTGGATGCAGTCATCGAATCCGTCACTGGCGCTCTCAAGGCCGGCGACTCAGTTGTACTGGTTGGTTTCGGTACCTTCTCCGTGACAGATCGTCCTGCTCGCGTAGGCCGTAACCCACAGACCGGTAAGTCGCTGCAAATCGCTGCTGCCAAGAAGCCAGGTTTCAAAGCCGGTAAAGCGCTGAAAGAAGCTGTGAACTAAGTTTCATCGTTGCCTTTACCCAGCCAGGACTCTACCTCTGTTCTGGTTGTGAAGCGGCAAGTGCGGTTGGTTGTAAGCTGGCCTGTCACCTCGGGGGACGCAAATTCGAACCCTGTCCGCTTTGCAAGTTACGAGAAGGCGCATCCTCGGATGCGCCTTTCTTCTATCCGGATTCTACCCACGCTCCGCGGTTGGTGAGTCAGACACAACCGTTTCTGGGGGACGCATGCTGCAGAATATCAGGGACAATTCACAAGGCTGGATTGCCAAAACCATTATCGGAGTGATCATTGCTCTGATGGCCCTGACGGGTTTCGATGCCATTTTCAGAGCGACCAGCCACAGTCAGGACGCCGCGAAAGTCAATGGTGAGGAGATCAGTCAGAACGAGCTGGCACAAGCGGTCGACATGCAACGTCGTCAGCTTGCGCAACAGTTGGGCAAGGATTTCGATCCTGCGCTGCTCAATGACCAAATGCTTCGTGAGGCCGCCCTCAAGGGGCTTATAGATCGCAAGCTGTTGCTGCAAGGCGCGGCGGATGCCAAGTTCGGCTTCTCGGAAGCAGCGCTGGATCAGCAGATTTTGCTGACGCCGGAGTTCCAGGTAGATGGCAAGTTCAACGCTGATCGTTTTGATCAGGTTGTTCGCCAGCTGGGCTACACGCGCATGCAGTTCCGTCAGATGCTCGGTCAGGAAATGCTGATCGGTCAGGTGCGCGCAGGTGTTGCGGGCAGTGCCTTCATCACTGATGCTCAGGTTGACGCTTTCGCCCGTCTGGAAAAACAGACCCGTGATTTCGCCACACTGACGCTGCCGGCTGATCCGTCGAACGTCAAAGTCACCGACGATGAAATCAAGGCTCACTACGACGAGCACGCGAAGGAGTTTATGAGTCCTGAGCAAGTCGTGCTTGATTACATCGAGCTGAAGAAGTCCTCGTTCTTTGACAAAGTGTCGGTCAAAGATGAAGACCTTCAGGCGGCCTACCAGAAAGAAATCGCCAACCTGGCTGAGCAGCGTCGCGCTGCCCACATCCTCATCGAAGTCAACGACAAGATGACCGATGCTCAGGCCAAGGCGAAGGTTGAAGAAATTCAACAGCGTCTTGCAAAGGGCGAAGACTTCGCTGCGCTGGCCAAAGAACTGTCTCAGGATCCTGGTTCGTCGGCCAAAGGCGGTGATCTGGGTTATGCAGGCAAAGGCGTCTACGATCCGGCCTTCGAAGACGCGCTGTATGCGTTGAACAAGGATCAGGTCTCGGCACCGGTTCGCAGTCAATTCGGCTGGCACTTGATCAAATTGCTGGGTGTTGAAGCGCCGTCGGTACCGACGTTCGCCAGCCTCAAAGAGAAGCTGACCACTGACCTTAAATCGGCTCTGGTGGAACAGAAGTTCGTTGAAGCCACCAAGCAGCTGGAAGACACGGCGTTCGAGTCGTCCGATCTGGCGCAACCTGCGCAGGATCTTGGCCTGAAGGTCCAGACTACGGCGCCGTTTGGTCGTGAAGGCGGCGAAGGCCTGACAGCCAATCGCGCTGTGATCCAGGCAGCGTTCAGCCCTGAAGTGCTGGAAGAAGGTTCCAACAGTTCGGCGCTGGAGCTCGATCCGGAAACGGTGCTGGTGGTTCGCTCCAAAGAGCATCGTCAGCCAGAGCAATTGCCTCTTGAATCAGTGTCCAGCGCGATTCGTGCGCAGTTGACCAAAGAGCACGCCAGCGAAGCGGTGAAAACCAAAGGCCAGGCGTTACTCGCAGGTCTGCGCGATGGCAAGACGCCGTTGGCTGCCAAGCAAGAAGGTCAGAGCTGGAAAGTCGTGGAAGCCGCGTCGCGCAGTCAGGAGGGTGTTGATCCTAAGGTTCTGCAAGCGCTGTTCCGCATGCCCAAGCCTGAAGGCAAGGACAAGCCTGGTTACGGCAGCTTGACCGCCGCCGATGGCAGCTTCGTGATCGTGCGCCTCAATGGCGTGAATCAGGCTGCGCCACCGACCGATGAAGAGAAAGCTCAGTACCGTCGTTTCCTCGCTTCCCGTGAAGGGCAGCAGGACTTCGCCGCGTATCGTGCGCAATTGCAAAGCGCAGCGAAGATCGAGAAGTATTGATCGGTTAATTCGCTGACAACAAAAAGCCCCGGCTCGTGAGAGACCGGGGCTTTTTGTTGAGTCGCGAAACGTTGTAGGAGCGCGCTTGCCCGCGATTGCGGTTTGTCAGTCGATCCCGTGTTGCCGGATAGAGCTCTCGCGGCAAGCGCTCCTACAGATGATCCGGCCTGAAGCTGCTCAGGCCCAATCACATCACTCTTCGATATTGCCCATCGCGGTGGTGTTGAAACCGCCGTCGACGTACATGATTTCGCCGCTGATGCCCGACGCCAGGTCTGAGCACAGGAACGCGCCGGCGTTGCCGACTTCATCGATGGTCACGTTACGGCGCAATGGCGTCTGCGCTTCGTTGGCAGCCAGCATTTTGCGGAAGTTCTTGATGCCGGAAGCGGCGAGGGTGCGGATCGGGCCAGCCGATACAGCGTTGACGCGAGTACCTTCCGGACCAAGGCTGCCTGCCAGATAACGAACACCGGCTTCCAGGCTGGCCTTGGCCATGCCCATTACGTTGTAGTTCGGCATGGTGCGCTCGGCACCCAGGTACGACAGGGTCAGCAGGCTGCCATTGCGGCCTTTCATCATTTCGCGACCGGCTTTGGCCAGGGCCACGAAGCTGTAGGCGCTGATGTCGTGAGCGATGCGGAAACCGTCACGCGTGGTGGCTTCGGTGAAGTCCCCGTCCAGTTGGTCGCCTGGTGCGAAGCCTACGGAGTGAACGATCACGTCCAGGCCGTCCCACTTCTTGCTCAGTTCTTCGAAGACCTTGGCGATCTCCTCGTCGCTGGCCACATCGCAAGGGAAGCACAGTTCAGGATTTGAGCCCCAGCCTTGTGCGAACTCTTCGACGCGACCTTTCAGTTTGTCGTTCTGGTAGGTGAAGGCAAGCTCAGCGCCCTCGCGGTGCATGGCGGCAGCGATGCCGGATGCGATGGACAGTTTGCTGGCGACACCGACGATCAGGACGCGCTTACCGGCGAGAAAACCCATGTGTTGTTCCTCTATCAGATTAATCGACAGTTGCCGGGGCCAAAAACGCGGCTTCCAGCAACTGCTGTGTATATGGATGTTGCGGTGCGGCGAAGATGTCTTCGGCTGCACCCTGTTCGACCACTTGGCCTTGCTTGACCACCATCAGTTGGTGGCTCAGCGCTTTGACTACCGCCAGGTCATGGCTGATAAACAAATACGTCAGGTTGTACTTGGTTTGCAGCGAGCGCAGCAGCTCCACCACTTGACGCTGAACAGTGCGGTCGAGGGCCGAAGTCGGCTCGTCCAGCAAAATCAGCGCCGGTTTTAACACTAATGCCCGGGCGATGGCGATTCTTTGCCGCTGTCCACCGGAAAACTCATGGGGGTAGCGGTGCCGGGTATCCGGGTCCAGACCTACCTCCTTGAGCGCCTCGATCACCGCCGATTCCTGCTCCACCGGTGTGCCCATCTTGTGGATGCGCAAGCCTTCGCCAACGATGTCGCACACCGACATCCTCGGGCTCAGGCTGCCGAACGGGTCCTGAAACACCACCTGCATCTGCCGCCGCAGAGGGCGAACCTGCTGCTGCGTCAGGGAGTCTAGCGGCTTGCCCTGAAAGCGTATGGCGCCATCGCTACCGATCAGCCGAAGAATCGCCAGCCCCAACGTCGACTTGCCCGAACCGCTTTCACCGACGATGCCCAGGGTTTGACCCTTGGGCAGGCTGAAGTGAATGCCGTCGACTGCTTTCACATGATCGACGGTGCGCTTGAACAAACCTTTCTTGATTGGAAACCAGACACGCAGGTTGTCCACTTCTAGCATCGGAGCGCCCGGCGCGTTGTCGGCGGGCCCGCCTTTAGGTTCGGCGCTGAGCAATTCTTTGGTGTACGGATGCTGCGGCGAACGGAACAGCTCCTCGCATGACGCCTGTTCGACGATGCAACCGCGCTGCATGACACATACTCGGTTAGCTATTTGTCGAACCACGTTCAAATCGTGGCTGATCAACAGCAGCGCCATGCCCAGTCGGCCTTGCAATTCCTTGAGCAGTTTGAGGATTTTCAGCTGCACCGTGACGTCCAGCGCGGTGGTCGGCTCATCGGCAATCAACAGCTCGGGCTCGTTGGCCAGCGCCATCGCAATCATCACCCGCTGCCGTTGCCCGCCGGACAGCTCGTGAGGCAACGCTTTGAGGCGTTTGCGCGGCTCGGGGATGCCAACCATGCCGAGCAACTCCAGCGTGCGCTCAGTGGCTGCCTTGCCCGTCAGGCCCTTATGCAGGCCGAGCACTTCGTTGATCTGCTTTTCAATCGATTGCAGCGGATTCAAGGAGGTCATCGGCTCCTGGAAGATCATCGCGATGCGATTGCCGCGAATCGCCCGCAGGCGTTTTTCGCTGGCGGTCAGCATGTCGTGACCGGCGTAGCGGATAGTCCCGGTCGGGTGAGTCGCCAGCGGGTAGGGCAGCAGTCGCAGGATCGAATGGGCGGTGACTGACTTGCCCGATCCGCTTTCGCCGACCAATGCCAGTGTTTCGCCCTTGCGGATGTCGAAGCTCACGCCCTCGACCACGCGCTGTTTTGTATCGCCGTTGACGAACTCGACGGAGAGATCGCGGATTTCGATCAGATTGTCCTGCTTCATCTCATTTCCTCGGGTCGAATGCGTCGCGGGCGGATTCGCCGATGAACACCAGCAAGCTCAACATGATCGCCAGCACGGCAAAGGCACTCATGCCCAGCCATGGCGCTTGCAGGTTGGATTTGCCCTGTGCCACCAGTTCGCCCAGGGAAGGCGAGCCAGCGGGCAGGCCGAAGCCCAGGAAGTCCAGCGCGGTCAGGGTGCCGATCGCGCCGGTGAGAATGAACGGCATGAAGGTCATGGTCGACACCATGGCATTGGGCAGGATATGGCGGAACATGATCGCGCCGTTTTCCATGCCCAGCGCACGTGCAGCGCGCACGTATTCCAGATTGCGTCCGCGCAGGAATTCGGCGCGCACCACGTCCACCAGGCTCATCCACGAGAACAGCAGCATGATGCCCAGCAGCCACCAGAAGTTAGGCTGCACGAAGCTGGCGAGAATGATCAGCAGATAAAGCACCGGGAGTCCCGACCAGATTTCCAGAAAGCGCTGGCCGACCAAGTCCACCCAACCGCCATAGAACCCCTGCAACGCGCCTGCAATCACGCCGATGATCGAACTCAAAATGGTCAGGGTCAGGGCGAACAGCACCGATACCCGAAAGCCATATATCACCCGCGCCAATACATCGCGGCCTTGGTCGTCGGTGCCCAGCAGGTTATCCCGGGATGGCGGGGCAGGGGCCGGGACTTTCAGGTCGTAGTTGATGCTTTGGTAGCTGAACGGGATGGGCGCCCACAACGTCCAGGCATCTTTGGCGGCCAGCAGCTCTTTGATATAGGGGCTTTTGTAGTTGGCTTCCAGTGGGAATTCGCCGCCGAATGTGGTTTCCGGGTAGCGCTCGAACACTGGGAAGAACCACTGGCCGTCGTAGCGAACGGCCAGCGGTTTGTCATTGGCGATCAGTTCCGCGCCCAGGCTCAAACCAAACAGTATCAGGAACAGCCACAGCGACCACCAGCCGCGCTTATTGGCTTTGAAACGGGCGAAGCGGCGTCGATTGAGAGGGGACAACGTCATATCAATGATCCCTGCTTTCGAAGTCGATACGCGGGTCAACCAGCGTGTAGGTCAGATCGCCGATGAGCTTCACCACCAAGCCCAGCAACGTGAAGATGAACAGCGTGCCGAACACCACCGGATAGTCGCGGTTGATCGCCGCTTCGAAGCTCATCAGGCCCAGGCCGTCGAGGGAGAAGATCACTTCCACCAATAACGAACCGGTGAAGAAGATGCCAATGAACGCCGATGGGAAACCTGCGATCACCAACAGCATGGCGTTACGAAATACATGGCCATACAGCACCCGATGCTGGGACAGGCCCTTGGCTTTGGCGGTGATCACGTATTGCTTGCCGATTTCGTCGAGAAAGCTGTTTTTGGTCAGCAGGGTCATGGTGGCGAAGTTGCCGATGACCAGCGCTGTGATCGGCAAGGCCAGATGCCAGAAGTAATCGCCAATCTTGCCCAGCCAACTCATCTGGTCGAAGTTGTTCGAGGTCAGGCCGCGCAACGGGAACCAATCGAAGTAGCTGCCGCCGGCGAATACCACGATCAACAGAATGGCGAACAGAAACGCCGGGATCGCATAACCCACGATGATCGCCGAGCTGGTCCAGACGTCGAAATGGCTGCCGTGCCGGGTGGCCTTGGCGATCCCCAGCGGGATCGACACCAGGTACATGATCAGCGTGCTCCACAACCCCAGGGATATGGACACCGGCATTTTTTCGATAATCAGGTCGATGACCTTGGCGTCCCGAAAAAAGCTGTTGCCGAAATCCAGTTGGGCGTAGTTCTTGATCATGATCCACAAGCGTTCCGGCGCCGATTTATCGAATCCGTACATGTGCTCGATTTCTTTCACCAGGCTTGGGTCCAGACCCTGTGCGCCACGGTATGTCGAGCCTGCGACGGCGACTTCCGCGCCGCCTCCCGCGATGCGGCTGGTGGCGCCTTCGAAGCCTTCGAGCTTGGCAATCATCTGCTCGACCGGGCCGCCGGGCGCGGCCTGGATGATGACGAAGTTGATGAGCAAAATCCCCAGCAGCGTCGGGATGATCAGCAACAGGCGCCGAAAGATATAGGCCAGCATGTTATTGCTCCGCGCTCGCAGGTTTGGCGTCTTCTGCATCAGGCTGCTTGGGCGCAGCGTCCAGCGGCACAGCCGGTTGGGCATCAGGCTTGACCCACCACGTCATGTTGCCGACGTCATACAGCGGCGAGACCTTCGGATGACCGATGTGATCCCAGTACGCCACGCGCCAGGTCTTGATGTGCCAGTTGGGGATCACGTAATAGCCCCACAGCAGGGCACGGTCCAGAGCGCGGGTGTGGTTGATCAGGCTCTGCCGCGAATCGGCGTTGATCAAACCGCTTACCAGTTCGTCAACGGCGGGGTCTTTCAAGCCAAGAATGTTATAGCTGCCAGGTTTGTCGGCACTGCTCGAATCCCAATACTCACGCTGCTCGTTACCCGGTGAACTGGATTGCGGGAAGCTGCCGACGATCATGTCGTAATCCCGCGAGCGACGGCGAGTGATGTACTGCGAGACGTCAACGCGGCGGATTTCCAGGTTGATGCCGATGTCACTGAGGTTGCGTTTGAACGGCAGCAGGACGCGTTCGAATTCGGTCTGCGCCAGCAAGAATTCAATGGTCACCGGCTTGCCTTCGGTGTCGACCATCTTGTCGCCGACGATTTTCCAGCCCGCTTCTTTGAGCAACTGGAACGCCTTGCGTTGCTGCTCGCGAATCATGCCGCTGCCATCAGTCACGGGCAGTTTGAATTCGTCGGTGAATACCTGGGCTGGCAGCTTGTCGCGCAGGGGTTCGAGAATCTTCAGCTCTTCAGGGGTCGGCAGGCCGCGCGAGCCCATGTCGGAGTTATCGAAGTAACTTTTGGTCCGGGTGTACGAGCCATTGAACAACTGTTTGTTGGTCCATTCGAAGTCCAGCAGCAGACTCAGTGCCTGACGTACGCGCACGTCCTGGAACATCGGCTTGCGCAGATTGAAGATAAATCCCTGCATGCCCTGAGGGTTGCCATTGGGGATTTCTTCGCGGATCAACCGACCCTCTTTGACCGCTGGGGTGTCGTAGGCAGTAGCCCAGTTTTTTGCGCTGGTTTCCAGCCAGTAGTCGAAAGCGCCGGCTTTCATCGCTTCCAGCGCGACGGTGTTATCGCGGTAGTACTCGGTGGACAGGGTGTCGAAGTTGTAAAACCCCTTGTTCACCGCCAGGTCCTTGCCCCAGTAATCCTTGACCCGCTCGTAGCGCACGGAACGGCCAGCTTTAACTTCGACGACCTTGTACGGTCCGCTACCGAGCGGGATTTCCAGGTTGCCCTTGCTGAAGTCGCGACCTTCCCACCAATGCTTTGGCAGCACCGGCAACTGGCCGAGGATCAGCGGCAGCTCGCGGTTGTCGTTGTGCTTGAACTTGAACAATACTTTGAGCGGGTCTTCGGCGATTACTTGATCGACATCGGCGTAGTAGCTGCGGTACAGGGGCGAGCCGTCTTTGATCAGCGTCTGAAAACTGAACACCACGTCGTCGGCGCGTACCGGATGCCCGTCGCTGAATTTGGCCTCGGGACGAAGGTAAAAGCGTACCCAGCTGTTGTCGGGGGATTTTTCGATTTTGCCGGCAATCAGGCCATATTCGGTAAACGGCTCGTCCAGACCCTGACGGGCGAGAGTGTCGTAGATCAGGCCGATGTCGTCGGCGGGTACGCCCTTGCTGATGAACGGGTTGAGGCTGTCGAAACCGCCGAATCCCGCCTGACGGAAGGTGCCGCCCTTGGGGGCGTCGGGGTTGGCGTAATAGAAGTGATTGAAGTTGGCCGGGTATTTCGGTGCTTCGTTGTATAGCGTGATGGCGTGTTCGGGGGCCGCTTGGGCCGCGCAGGCAATGCCCAGCAGAAACAAGCCGCCAGCCTGAGTGAACAGGGAGCGAAGGGCAGTCATTGGGTTTTCTCCGAAGGCTTGAGCCACCACGCACGCAGGCCCAGGGTGTAGGGCGGGGTGGTGACCATGACGAACCGGTTGCGGTACGCCAGACGATGATTATTGAGGTACCAATTGGGGATCATGTAGTGCTGCCAGAGCAGGACACGGTCCAGCGCCTTGGTCGCGGCCACCTGATCGTCCTGGGTCTTTGCGGCGAGCAACTGGTTGAGCAGGTTGTCCACCACCGGATTGGCGATGCCCGCATAGTTTTTGCTGCCCTTGATGTTCGCCTGGCTGGAATGGAAATACTGCCATTGCTCCAGGCCCGGACTTAAGGTCTGGTTCAGGGTCATCAGAATCATGTCGAAATCGAATTGGTCCAGGCGCTGTTTGTATTGCGCGCGATCAACAGTACGAAGCCTGGCGTCGATGCCGATGCGCGTGAGGTCTTCGATATAGGGCTGCAGAATCCGTTCGAGGTTGGGATTTACCAACAGTATTTCGAATCGTAACGGCTGGCCGTTATTGCCCATCAGGCGACCATCGGAATACTTCCAGCCCGCTTCGGCAAACAGGCCAAGGGCCTTGCGCATGGTGTCTCGCGGAATGCCACCCCCGTCGGTTTTCGACACGGTGAACGGCTGAGTAAACAGGCTCGGTGGCAGTTGTTCGCGGTAGGGCGCAAGCGTCAGGAATTCGCGGCCAATCGGCAGGTCGGTGGCCGAGAAATCACTGTTGGGGTAGTAGCTGGTCGAGCGCTTGTAGGCGTTGTTGAACAGCGTGCGGTTGGTCCACTCGAAATTGAACATCAGGCCCAGGGCCTCGCGCACCTTGACGTCGGCGAACGTCGAACGGCGGGTATTCATGAACAAACCCTGGGTTTGCGTGGGGATCTTGTGGGTGATCTGGGCCTTGATCACGTCACCGTTGGCCACTGCCGGGAAGTCATAGCCGGTGGACCAGTTCTTCGCCTGGTGCTCGATGTAGATGTCGAATTCACCGGCCTTGAACGCTTCGAACGCGACGTCTGCGTCGCGGTAGAACTCGACTTCGACGCGATTGAAATTGTATTTGCCGCGATTGACCGGCAGGTCTTTGCCCCAGTAATCCTTGACCCGTTCGAACACCAGACTGCGACCGGGATGGACCTGGGTGATGCGATACGGCCCGCTGCCCAAGGGCGGCTCGAAGGTGGTGGCCTTGAAGTCGCGGTTCTTCCAGTAGTGCTGCGGCAGTACCGGCAGTTCGCCCAGGCGCAGAATCAATAATGGGTTGCCGCTCCTCTTGAACACAAAGCGGATGCGGTGACGGTTGAGGATGTCCACACGCTGTACTTCCTGCAGTGCAGTGCGGTATTGCGGATGGCCGTCCTTGAGCAACGTTCTGTAGGAGAACGCGACGTCGTAGGCGGTAATCGCCTTGCCGTCGTGAAAGCGTGCTTCGGGGCGCAGGTTAAACACTACCCAGCTGCGGTCTTCGCTGTACTCGACAGATTTGGCGATCAGGCCGTAGCTGGAAGTCGGTTCGTCCCCGGAAGGATCGTACTGGCCAGTGCCGACCATCAATGGCTCGTTCAGCTCGTTGACGCCGTACTGGCCGAAATTAGGGGTCGAAATCGGGCTGCTGCCCTTGAAGGTGTAAGCGTTGAGGGTGTCGAAGGTGCCGAACGCCATGATTCGCAGGGTGCCAGCCTTCGGCGCCTCGGGATTGACCCAGTCGAAATGCGTAAAACTGGCCGGGTACTTGAGAACACCGAACTGGGCGTAACCATGGCTTTCGCTGACGGTCGCGGCGGCTGTCGTGCTCAAGGCCAGGCTTACGATCAGCAGGCAATGGCGTATCAAATCGAGGTTCGATCCTGGCAGCGGTCGGTCACAGTAACAGCTTGTATCGGCTGGAAAAAGAGTCGTCAGGGCAGGTATTGATTACCTGTAGGAGCGAACGTGTTCGCGAGGCGGTGTATCTGGTACACCGAATCAAACTCTCGCCAACAAGTTGGCTCCTACAGATCGTACGCTTTGACCTTTCGGCTCAATGCGGCAAATAAACCGTCAACGTCTGCCCAGGCTTCAGCGCCTGACCGCTGCGTGGGTTCCAGCGCTTGAGGTGTTGCATCTCAACGTTAAAGCGCTTGGCCACCAGATACAGCGAATCGCCTTTCTGGATTTTGTACTGCATGGATTTTTGATCGGCTTCTTTGCTGCTGGTGCCTTTGCTGGCAACCGCGCGCGCACTGGTGCTGGCTTTGGCAGGCTTGCTGTTGTCCTGCATTACTAGCGTCTGGCCGACTTTCAGGTTTTGCCCGGACAGTTTGTTCCAGTGCTGCAAATCCTTGACGTCGACTTTGTTGATCCGCGCGATCTGCACCAGATTGTCGCCTTTCTTCACCTTGTAGCTGCGCGTGCGCACCGGAGTGATGTCTTCAACAGCAATTTCCTGGAACACCGGCAGAGCAGGGGTGATGCCCGGACGCACCGGAATCGTCAGTGCCTGACCACGACGCAGATGAGTGCTGGTGAGCTTGTTCAGGTCTTTGAGCGTGGAGGTCGAGACCTGATAGCGGCTGGCGATGGTGGCCAAGCTGTCGCCCGGCCGAACGCGATACTGTTGCCAGTCGATCAGGTCTTCGGGCTTCATGTTCGACAGGCTGGAAGTCAGCAACTGCGATTTCGACGTTGGCACCAGCAAGTGCTGGGGGCCGTCGATAGTCAGGCGTTTCTTGAAGGCCGGGTTGAGCTGGATCAGCTCGTCTTCGTCGATGTTGGCCATGGCCGCGACTTTCGAAAGGTCCATGCGCTGATTAAGCTCGACCACCTGAAAGTACGGCTGATTGGCGATCGGATTGAGGTTGACGCCATACGCTTCCGGCGACATCACCACTTGCGACAGCGCCAGGAGTTTAGGCACGTAATCGCGTGTTTCCTGCGGCAATGGCAGGTTCCAGTAGTCAGTCGGCAGGTTCAGCTTGTCGTTGCGCTCGATGGCGCGGCTGACGGTGCCTTCGCCTGCGTTGTAGGCCGCCAGGGCCAGCAACCAGTCGCCGTTGAACATGTCGTGCAGCTTGGTCAGGTAATCCAGGGCCGCAGTGGTGGACGCTGTGATATCACGGCGACCATCGTAGAAGTTGGTTTGACGCAGATTGAAATAGCGACCTGTAGACGGGATGAATTGCCAGATGCCAGCAGCATCGCTGCGGGAAAGGGCCATCGGGTTGTAGGCGCTTTCGATCACCGGCAACAGCGCCAGCTCCAGCGGCATGTTGCGCTCTTCCAGACGCTCGACGATGTAGTGCATGTACAAGCTGCCGCGCTGGCCAGCGGTTTCCAGAAACGAAGGGTTATTGGCGTACCAGAGGCGCTGTTGATCGATGCGCGGATTGAGGTTGTTGCCGTCTTGCAGCTGGAAACCTTCACGCATCCGCTCCCAGACATCCTGAGGTGGCGTTTGAGGGCTTGGCTTACGAGCGAGGAAAATCGGTTTTTGCTTGATCTTTGCCGAAAGATTCGGGACCGGGGCGGGGCTGCTGTGCTGCACGCTGCTGGTGGTCTGGCAGCCTGCCAACGTGGCGCTCGCGATAACCGCGACCGCCTGGGCCAACCGAGTCAATGCGTCGGAATTAAAGGTTCTGCGTATAGATGACGACATTGGCTGGGGGATAGTTCCAGTCGAAAATGTCGGGCGATTCTAGAAACTGCATTAACAACGGTCAACCATTCAGAATTTTTGTGCTGATTGGCCACTGCTTTAGAACTTATCTTTCCAGCCGCGCAAGGTCGTAAAAACCGCCACAGGCGTTGGATTGTCTGTGCCGCTCCGTTCGTCCGCTTTTTCTTTGACGGCTTGAATGTCGGCGCGCAGAAACGGGTTGGTTTTGCGTTCCAAGGCTAAATTCGACGGCAGGCTGATGCGATTTTCGCTGCGCCACTGCGAGACTTGCTCAAAACGCTCGGTCACGTCCGGGTTGTTTGGCTCTACCGCTACCGCGAATCGCAGGTTGCTCAGTGTGTATTCGTGGGCGCAGTAAACGAGGGTATTGCCGGGCAGTTCTGCCAGGCGCCCGAGAGAATGATGCATCTGCTGGGGAGTGCCTTCAAACAGTCGTCCACACCCTGCCGCAAACAGCGTATCGCCGCAGAACAACAGTGGCGCCTGCGGGTCTTCGTGGTAGAACGCGATATGGCCCAGAGTGTGTCCCGGCACTGCATAGGCGACGAAGGTCAGGCCGAGTACGTTGAGCTGGTCGTTATCGTTGAGGGAGACATCGCGCACTGGCGTGTTCTCGGCAGCCGGTCCGTAAACCTTTGCACCGCTGGCGCGCTTGAGCTCTTCGACGCCACCGGTGTGGTCGGCGTGGTGGTGGGTCACTAGAATGTCGGTCAGGTGCCAGTCCGGATTGGCAGCGAGCCAGTTCAGGACCGGTTTGGCATCCCCTGGATCAACTACCGCACAACGGTGACTGGTCGTATCTTGTAACAGCCAGATGTAGTTATCGGAGAAAGCGGGGAGGGCCTGGATCTGTATCATGCGATTCGCCTCGCTGGAAACATGGTTGCAGCATCAAGTTGCATCAATGCCGCATCTTAGAGTCTCAATAGGTTCCAGGCGAGCACCTCTCGCGAGATCATTCATGGAGACCGGAAATGACCGATGAAGCATTTGCCCAGGCCGATCCCGAATGGCTGGAGCTGATCAGTTCGGCGCGCCAATGGCTGTCCGGGCCGGTAGGACAGCTGTTGTTACAGGAAGAGCGCCGTGTGCTCGATGAAGAACTGGAGCGATTCTTCGGCGGTTATCTTGTGCATTACGGGCCATCGGCCGAGACCCCGCCGGCCGCCAAGCAGGTGCAGCGCAACGTACGGTTGGGCGCGCCGCTGCCGGGGGTGGAAATCGTCTGTGAAGAGCAAGCCTGGCCACTGAGCGAGCACGCCGCCGATGTCGTGGTTATGCAACACGGTCTGGATTTCTGCCTGTCGCCACACGGCTTGCTGCGCGAAGCCGCCAGCAGCGTGAGGCCCGGCGGGCATCTGTTGATCGTCGGGATCAACCCTTGGAGCACGTGGGGCATTCGTCACTTATTCGCCCGTGACGCACTGCGCAGAGCACGCTGTATATCGCCGTCGCGGGTCGGTGATTGGCTGAACCTGCTGGGTTTCGCGCTGGAGAAACGCCGCTTCGGGTGCTATCGTCCGCCGCTTGCTTCGCCGGCCTGGCAACAGCGTCTGGCAGGTCTTGAGCGTCTGGGCGACGGATGGCAAAGCCCCGGTGGCGGCTTTTACGTGCTGGTGGCGCGCAAGTTGATGGTTGGGCTGCGACCTCTTCGCATGCCGCGTCGCGAGCCGATGGGCAAATTGCTGCCATTGCCGATGGCCAAGGTCAACCGGCGCAGCCCTGAGACGTGATAGCCAGGCCCCAACGGCGAAAAGCCCTCTTATTTTGGAAATGTGGTCATGAGTGAATCCGTTGAGCTGTTCTCCGACGGCGCCTGCAAGGGCAATCCCGGCCCCGGCGGCTGGGGCGCTTTGCTTGTATGCAAGGGCGTGGAGAAGGAATTGTGGGGCGGCGAAGCCAATACCACTAACAACCGCATGGAGCTGACCGGCGCCATTCGCGGGCTTGAAGAATTGAAACGCTCCTGCGAAGTGACCTTGGTCACCGACTCGCAGTACGTCATGAAGGGCATCACCGAGTGGATGCCCAACTGGAAAAAGCGCGGTTGGAAAACGGCTGCCAAAGAGCCTGTCAAAAACGCGGACCTTTGGAAATTGCTGGATGAACAGGTCAATCGCCACACCGTCACCTGGCAATGGGTACGCGGCCACATCGGCCACCCTGGCAACGAACGTGCGGACCAATTGGCCAATCGTGGGGTGGATGAAGTGCGTGGTATCAAGCGCGGTTGATTGCCTGTTTTCACACAACTACCATCGCTCGTACCCCGTGCTGTGGGCCATGTATGGCTGTGTGGGAGGGAGCTTGCTCGCGAGGAGGTCGGTACAGCCGTCGCATCTTCCCGCGCCCGTTAACGAATCGCGAGCAAGCTCCCTCCCACAGGAACGAGCCACCGTTTGCCATGCTAAGATTCGCGCCTGAAGCCGAGGCAGTAAGCAATGACCGTACAAAACACCCTTGAACGAAAAATAGTCCTCGATACCGAGACCACCGGCATGCCTGTGACCGATGGTCACCGGGTGATCGAGATCGGTTGTGTCGAGGTGATTGGCCGGCGTCTGACCGGGCGCCACTTCCACGTGTACCTGCAGCCAGACCGTGAGAGTGACGAGGGCGCGATTGGCGTCCACGGTATTACTGACGAGTTCCTGATCGGCAAACCCCGCTTTGCCGAAGTTGCCGACGAGTTTTTCGAGTTCGTCAAAGGCGCGCAGTTGATCATCCACAACGCTGCGTTTGACGTGGGATTTCTAAACAACGAATTCGCGTTGATCGGCCAGACTGATCGCACCGACGTCACCACCTATTGCACCGTGCTCGATACTCTGGCCATGGCCCGCGAGCGTCATCCGGGCCAACGAAACAGCCTCGATGCACTGTGCAAGCGTTACGGCGTCGACAACTCCGGTCGCGAGTTGCACGGCGCCTTGCTCGACTCAGAGATTCTGGCGGACGTTTATCTGGCGATGACCGGTGGCCAGACCACCTTGTCGCTGGCTGGCAACAACGATGGTGAAGGCGGCGCCGATCGGCCCAGCGAGATTCGCCGAGTAGCCAACCGGACGCCTGGCCCTGTCATTCATGCATCGGACAGCGAAATGGCCGAGCACGAAGCGCGTATGGCGGTCATTGCCAAGTCTGCCGGTGCGCCCGCGTTGTGGGTGCAATTGCTCGAAGCGCAGCAGCAAGCCACGTCTGCCTGAAGGCTGACGCCAGTGGGGGACGCCTATTGAGTGATCGTCTCCCTTCATCGACGGTGCAGGCCCGACATGACTGACTCTCCATCGACCACCCGTCCCGCTCTGAGTGTTCGCGTCGCTGACGAACGCTTCGAGGATTACATCCTCAACAGCGAATTCACCTTCAACGTCTGTGGCTACGCCAAGGTGCAGATCGGTAAACCTGTGGCCCAGTGGCGCATCGATTCGGTTCAGCCGTACATAAAAAATTACGGCATCGATTCAGAAGAGTTCTGTGATTACCGAAATCGCGCCGACAGCACTGTGCTGGTGGCATGGATTGGCGAGGAGCCAGTGGGCCATATCGTGCTCAGCACACACTGGAACGGCTTTGCCCATGTAGATGAACTGGCGGTGGACGCGACGTCACGCCGCAACGGCGTGGCGCGTTCGCTGCTGGATGTCGCGCAGTTCTGGGCGCGCAAACGCAACCTGCCGGGGATCATGCTGGAAACCCAAAACAACAACCTGGCCGCGTGCCGGTTGTACGAGAGTTATGGGTTCATTGTTGGAGGCGTCGACCACTTGCTGTATCGGGCGATTGATCCGACAAGCGAAGAAGTGGCGATTTTTTGGTATCTGATTTTCGAAGACGTCACGACACAGGGCGTGTAGGAGCGCGCTTGCCCGCGATAGCGGTGTGGCGGCAGAAAAAGCTTTCGCGGGCAAGCGCGCTCCTACGGGTAACGCAGATTCAGGAAACCCGAGTGATCTTTATTCCGGACTGCAGCAACTCGAATTCATCTCCGCCCAGATGGTTGACGCGGTCGCCAATGGCCAGTCTATAGGTGGATTTGGGCTCCGCGCCGCCAGCCTCGACCGGCTGTGATTCCCGGAACTCATGCACAGGGTAGACGCGGCCTTCTGCGTCTCTGGCATGAAATTGTCCAACTAGAACTGAAGCCATCTGCTTTGTAACCTCTGGAAATAACTGCTCGTTTTCGCTCGCATCGTACCACTGCGGGCTGACAATCCGTGGCCGCTTGTAAGGTAAGTCTGAAAGATATGTCGCTCATTTCGCGGTTATGCCTTCAGACCGCTGTTTTCGAGTGTAGTTTTCGGTACCGCAAAATATAGTGCCGATGTGCGCAAAACCGCTTCTGGTGCGGCCTGGCGCAGTAAACATGAACCAATTCGATCATGATGACCGCACATTTCGACCAGATCACTTGCGCTGTTTCATCTATAACTGTCAGTTCATCTTTAGAAAAGAGGCATGTCATGAGTCAGGTTCATACGATTGCAGTGATTGTCGGCAGCTTGAGAAAAGACTCCATCAACCGCAAGGTCGCTCATGCGCTGGCCGAATTGGCACCGAGTAGCCTCAAGCTGAAAATAGTCGAAATTGGCGACCTGCCGCTTTACAACGAAGACATCGACCTGGATTCGCCGCCTGAAGCCTACACCCGGTTTCGCCAGGAACTGCTCGGCGCGGACGGCTTTTTGTTTGTCACCCCTGAATACAATCGCTCTGTTCCGGGCGCACTGAAAAACGCCATCGACGTCGGCTCACGTCCTTATGGCAAAAGCGCGTGGGGCAGTGCAAAACCAGCGGCAGTGGTGAGCGTATCGCCTGGCGCAATCGGTGGTTTCGGGGCTAACCAGCATTTGCGCCAATCGTTCGTCTTCCTCAACGTGCTGTGCATGCAGCAGCCAGAGGCGTACTTGGGCAATGCCGGGACGTTCTTTGATGAGCAAGGCAAGTTGACCGAGAAAACCCGACCGTTCCTTCAGGGCATCATTGATGCGTTTGCAGGGCACGTCGAGCGCACGTTGAAGGTTTGATCTTCTGCCGGACACTGGAAATGCTGTAGGAGCCAACTCGTTGGCGAGGCAATTGTGCGGCGTGTCAGGCTAGCCGCCTCGCGAACAAGTTCGCTCCTACAGGGGATGCGGTGTCCGTTGCCGTTTCGCGAGCAAGCCCCCTCCCACGATGATTTTCAGCCGGGCAGATGGGCGGCGACCGGGCTGCTTACTGATCAGTCAACGCAAACTGCGTCAGGCAGAACGTCGGGATCGACATGTCTTCCAGTCGCTGTGAACCGCCTAGTTCGGGCAAGTCAATGATCGCAGCGGCTTCATACACCTTGGCGCCCATGCGGCGTATCAGGTTGGCGGCGGCGATCAGCGTACCGCCGGTGGCAATCAGGTCATCGAACATCACCACCGAGTCACCCTCACACAGGCTGTCGGCGTGGACTTCCAGAAACGCTTCGCCGTACTCGGTCTTGTAGGCCTCGGCCAATACATCGGCAGGCAGCTTGCCCTGTTTGCGAAACAGCACCAACGGTTTGTTGAGTTCGTAAGCGATGATCGAGCCGATCAGAAAACCCCGAGCATCCATAGCACCGACGTGGGTGAAATCCGTTTCGATGTAGCGCTGAACGAAGCTGTCGATCACCAGGCGCAGCGCCTTGGGCGACTGAAACAACGGGGTGATGTCACGAAAAATGACGCCCGGCTTGGGGAAGTCAATCACCGGGCGGATCAAGGATTTGAAGCTGAATTCGTCAAAAATCATCGCAGGTATCCTGGGCAGGAAGGCAGACCAAAGGCGCCAGTCTAAGCCTGACCCAAGCCTTGCGCATCAGCTTTCCAGCGAACCACCCGCCAGCGCGCACAGTTGGATCGGATCGATGATGCGGATTTCCTTGCCCTCGGCGGCAATCAGTTCGCTTTGCTGAAACCGCGTGAACACCCGGGATACCGTCTCCACCGCGAGCCCCAAGTAGTTGCCGATGTCGTTGCGCGACATGCTGAGGCGGAAACTGTTGGCGGAAAACCCGCGGGCCTGGAAACGTGCCGAGAGATTGATCAGAAACGTTGCGATACGTTCGTCAGCATTCTTTTTCGACAGCAGCACCATCATTTGTTGATCGTCGCGAATCTCGCGGCTCATCACCCGCATCAACTGACGACGCAATTGCGGCAGTTTCACGGACAACTCGTCCAGACGCTCGAAAGGGATCTCGCACACCGACGTGGTTTCCATTGCTTGGGCCGACACCGGGTACGCTTGCGCGTCCATCCCGCATAGGCCGACCAGTTCGCTGGGCAGATGAAAGCCGGTGATTTGCTCCTGACCGCCGTCGCTCACGCTGAAGGTCTTCAAGGCTCCGGAGCGGACCGCATACACCGAATCGAAGCGATCTCCCTGACGGAACAGAAAATCGCCTTTTCGCAACGGTCGACCACGTTTGACGATATCGTCCAGAGCGTCCATGTCCTCAAGGTTCAGAGAAAGCGGGAGGCACAGCGGGGCCAAGCTGCAATCCTTGCAGTGGACCGGGGTTTGAGCGCGTATTTTCACTGGCTCAGGCATCGGGTCATTCCTTGTCATAAACACACATGAGTCGTAAGGGTAACTCAGCGCTTCGTCTTGCGACTAGCAACTGTCCTGCATGGCATGTACATCGGTCCTGCGCAGATAGCGGACACTTCCTATATCACCCGGGAAAATCGCTGACGGTTGCTATCGGTGAGGTAGGCATCGAACACCCCGCAGATCGAACGTATCAATAGTCGTCCGGCGGGTCTGACGTGAATGCCCTTGGCGTCGACATCAAGTAAGCCGTCCTCAGCCATCGCCAGCAACTGCGGCCACACGCCAATGAAGTAATCCTGAAAGACCATGGCGAATCGGCTTTCGATGGCCGCGAATTCAAGGCTGAAATGGCAGACCAGTTGACCGATGATTGCTCGTCGTAATTGGTCATCGGGGTTGCAGCGCACGCCACGCTTGGTCGCCAACTGGTTGCTGGCGAGCCGGTTCTGGTAGTCGTTCAGGTCGTTGGAGTTTTGCGTGTAGAGATCGCCGACCTGGCTGATGGCCGACACACCGAGGCCGATCAGGTCGCAGTGACCGTGGGTGGTGTAGCCCTGAAAATTACGCTGCAGGGTGAGTTCTTCCTGAGCGACCGCCAGTTCGTCATCGGGGAGCGCGAAGTGGTCCATGCCGATGTAGCGATAACCCGCACGGGTCAGTTGTTCAATAGTGCTCTGCAGCATCAGCAGTTTTTGCTCGGGTGCAGGCAAGTCGGCGCCGTTGATGCGTCGTTGCGGCATGAAGCGTTCAGGCAGGTGCGCGTAGTTGAACACCGACAGGCGATCCGGTTGCAGGTCGATGATCTGCTCCACCGTGTGTGCAAATCCGTCCGCTGTCTGTTTGGGCAAGCCATAGATCAGGTCGATATTTACCGAGCGAAATTGTAAGGTCCGCGCCGCGTCGACGATGGCCTGGGTCTCACTCAGACTTTGCAGACGGTTGACCGCCCGCTGCACCTGCGGGTCAAAATCCTGCACGCCGATGCTGACTCGATTGAAGCCCAATTCGCGCAACAGACCCATGCTCGACCAATCGGCTTCACGCGGGTCGATCTCGATGCCGTAGTCGCCCGAGTCGTCGTCTAGCAGCGTGAAGTGTCGACGCAGGTGGGCCATGAGTTGCCGTAGTTCGACGTGGCTGAGAAAGGTCGGAGTCCCCCCTCCCAAGTGCAACTGTTCGACGACCTGAGTGGGGTCCAGATGACAGCCCAGCAGTTCAATCTCCTGCTGCACGCTTTGCACATACGCCTGCGCCCGACCGCGATCCTTGGTAATCACTTTGTTGCAGGCGCAGTAGTAGCAAATGTTGGCGCAGAACGGGATGTGCACGTATAGCGACAGCGGGCGGCGCGCATGGCGGCTGTCTCGTAGCGCGTGCAGCAAATCGAAAGCGCCTATTTGCGTGTGGAATTGCAACGCAGTGGGGTAGGACGTGTAACGCGGTCCGGTCAGATCGTAGCGGCGGATGAGGTCAGAATCCCAACGAAGGTCGTCGAGCATGCGGGCATTCCCGAAAAGGCTGGCAGTGGCTGCCATTTTAGGGAGTGGGGCTGTGCCGAACGTTGATCTGGGTCAATGACCCATTAACCAATGCTGATGCGGGCCGGGCAGGGTCCATAGGCCGAACACGATCACCAGCAATCCGCCCGCCACGCGAATCCCGCGTTTGCGCAACAATGCTGTCGTGCGCTCTGCGGCCAACCCCGTAGCAAGCAAAACTGGCCAGGTGCCCAGCCCGAACGCAACCATCAGCATGGCGCTGTAGAGCGCATTGCCTTGGCTGGCCGACCACAGCAAGGTGCTGTAAACCAGCCCGCAGGGCAGCCAGCCCCATAAGGCACCGAGCAGCAGAGCACGGGGCACGCTGGACACCGGCAGCAGTTTGCTGGCGAACGGCTGGATGTGGCGCCACAGCCCTCGGCCCAGGCTTTCGATGCGAGTCAGGCCGCTCCACCAGCCAGCGAGATACAGGCCCATGGCGATCAATAGCAGGGCGGCGATCACGCGCATCACCATCGCCCCCGGACTGTTGGCGACCGCCCAGCCTGCGATGCCAATCAGCAAACCAGCGCAGGCGTAACTGAGGATTCGCCCCAGGTTGTAGGCGAGCAGCAGGCGAAAGCGCCGGCTGCGTTGTTCTTTAGGGATCGCCAGCGTGAGTGCGCCCATCAACCCGCCACACATGCCCAGGCAATGCCCGCCGCCGAGCAGGCCGAGGATGACGGCGGAGGCGAGTAGTGGGAAGAGGTCAGGCATTGGGGGCGCCTGTGCTGACGTTATCGCGGGCAAGCGCGCTCCTACAGCGCGATGTGATTTCTTGTAGGAGCGCGCTTGCCCGCGATGGCCGCCTATTCATGGGGCGGCTTCTTGTCCGGCACTGACTGCGACGTTTTGCCGGACGCCTCATCCACGCCGGCCTGGTGGTTAGGGTCTTGATCGTCGAACAGGATGCTGTGGGCCGGGCTGTCGAGGTCGTCATACTGCCCGCTGTCTACCGCCCAGAAGAAGATATAAATGGCCACGGCCACGATCAGCAACGCGGCAGGGATCATGATGTAGAGCGCGGGCATAAAGCCTCCGAAATCCGTGGCGTGCTCATGTTGGCAGTGGGCGACTGTGAGCGCTCGCGATAAGGCCCGAGCGATTGGCGGCGACGCCTTTTACCCGGGTCAGACGCAAGGCATTGAGCACCACCGTCAGCGAGCTGATCGACATGCCGAGCGCAGCCCACAGCGGGGTAATCCAGCCCAATGCAGCAAACGGCAGCATCAGGCCGTTGTACAAACAGGCCCACAGCAGATTCTCGATGATAATGCGCCGGGTTCTTCGGGCCAGACTGAACGCCTGGACCAAGGCCTGCAAGCGATTGGAGAGCAGCACGGCGTCAGCGTTGGTTTTTGCCAGATCGGTGGCCGAACCCATCGCCACGCTGATATCGGCGGCGGCGAGTACGGGCACGTCGTTGACCCCATCCCCCAGCATCAGCACCTTGCGCCCGGCAGCACGCAATTGATGAAGAATCGCCAGTTTGTCATCCGGCAGCAGCCCGCCCCGAGCATCGTCGATTCCCAGTTGCGCGGCGACGCTGGCGACCATCGGGGAACTGTCGCCTGAAAGCAGCAGCAGCCTCCAGCCCCGGTTTTTGCAGGCCTGCACCAAATCTGCGGCATCGTCACGCAAGCGATCATCGAGTACCAGCCATGCGAGCGGCTGGTGAGCGTCGCCCAGCAGCAGCCATTGCCCCGGCTCATCGGGCATTGCCGGCACTGCACAGTTGCTCAGATCACAGACAAAGGCCGGCTGTCCGATACGCAAGATCCGCTCAGCGACCCGACCTTCCAGCCCGAGGCCCGGCGTGGCGACGACTTGTTCAGCAGCAACCGGCGCACGTCCGAACGCGCGGGCGATCGGGTGTTCGGAACGGTTTTCCAGGGCTGCGGCCAGTGCCAGGCATTCTTCGCTGGCAAGCTCCGCCAGTGGGCGGATGGCACGCAACGTCAGTCGGCCTTCGGTCAGCGTGCCGGTCTTGTCGAAAATCACCGTGTCAATCTGATTCAGGCCTTCGAGCACGTGCCCGCGCGTCAACAGCAGCCCCAGTTCGTGCAGGGTGCCGGTCGCGGCAGTCAGGGCGGTGGGGGTTGCCAGTGACAGGGCGCACGGACAGGTCGCCACCAGCATCGCCAGCACCACCCAGAACGCGCGCGATGAGTCTATTTGCCACCACAGCACGCCGATCAATAACGCGAAAAGCAGTGAACCGAGCAGGAACCACTGCGAGGCCCGATCAGCAAGTCGCGCCAGCCTGGGCTTTTCCGATTGTGCGCGTTCCAGCAGGCGAACGATGGCCGACAGCCGCGTGTCGTGGCCCAGCGCGGTAACCTCAACGATCAGCGGATTTTCAACGTTCAACGTACCGGCGGTCACCGCGTCGCCGACGCGGCGAGGCTGCGGCAGGTATTCGCCAGTCAGCAGCGATTCGTCGACGCTGGACTGGCCGTCGATGATCTTGCCATCGGCGGGTAATGCCGCACCGGGGTGGACTAGCACCTGATCAGCCAGGCGTAATTCCGCCAGCAGGATGCGCTCGCATTGACCATCACTCTCCAGTCTCAGACACGACGCCGGAAGCAAGTTGACCAAATGGGCCGTGGCAGCGGCGGTCCGCTCCCTGGCCCGGCGTTCCAGGTAGCGACCGGCCAGCAGGAACAGGGCAAACATCCCCACCGCGTCGAAATACAGCTCGCCGACGCCGGTGATGGCGGTCCAGATACCGGCCAGATAGGCAGCGCCGATGGCGAGCGATACAGAGACGTCCATGGTCAGGTGGCGCGTGCGCAGATCGCGCATCGCGCCTTTGAAGAAGGGGGTGCAGCTATAGAAGACGATGGGGGTTGTCAGAAACATCGCCACCCAGCGCAGGATGGTATGCATTTGCGGGCTAAGATCGATGTTGAATTCAGGCCAGGTCGCCATGGTCGCCATCATCGCCTGAAACCACAAAAGCCCGGCAACGCCCAGTTGGCGCAGCGCCAGGCGATTTTCAGCGGCCAGATGCTCGGCGGCCTTGTCGGGCTGATACGGATGCGCGACGTAGCCAATGCTGCGCAGCTCACGCAACAACCTGCTCAATGGCAGGTCCGCGTCAGCCCAGCGCACGTGCAAGCGATGGTTGGACAGGTTCAAGCGCGCCTCGATGATGGCAGGCAGTGCGCGTAAATGGCGCTCGATCAACCAGCCACAGGCCGCGCAGCTGATGCCTTCCATCATCAGTGTGGTTTCAGCGAAAGTCTGATCATGGCGCACGAACGGGGCCTGTACGTCAGGGCGGTCGTACAGCTGTAATTCATCGATAAGCTGTGTGGGAAGCGTCGCTGGGTTAGCAGAGACTTCGCTGCGATGACGGTAGTAGTTTTCCAGTCCGCCCGCGACGATGGCCTGCGCAACGGCCTGGCAACCGGGGCAGCACAGCTCGCGGGTTTCGCCGAGGATAATTGCTGTGAACCGGCTGCCGGGCGGGACGGGCAGGGCGCAGTGGTAGCAGGGGGTGAGTTGGGTCATGGGAGGATTTCAGATGATCGTGAGTCTTCCCTGGATATGGGGCCTGATCGGGCTCCTTTGCGGACAGGTCTGCTCCCACAGTAGATCGCGCACCCATGTGGGAACGGACCTTTCCGCGAAAGCTTCCGCTCAGGTGCTGGTGAAAGCGCAGGAAATCGGCTCATCACCGCTTCAAATCTTCCGCACCCTGCAGTGGCTCGTCGCCCAGCACCAGATCCTGGTCATGACTGACCGCTTCTTCCTCGAACATGCGCCAGGTCTGGCCGTTGTCTACGCCCAGCAGCTCTACGAAACGGCGCCCCTGCACTTTGTCGTTCAACTGACCGACGTAGCGGCCAACCTGGGACTCGCTACGGGTCAGCACAATCCTGCGGTCCTTCTCGGGCTGGGTCGGTGAAATCAGATTCAGCTCCAGGGTCTGCGGTTCACTATTACCGGTCAGGCGCAGATCGGCTTCGCCGGTCATATCATCCAGGTGCACCGTGGCGCGTAGCTTGAGACTTTGTGCCAGCAACTCGCGGTCCAGCGAGCGGTTGATGCCTTTGCCGGCTTCGTAATAGTTGTCGTTGACCAGGTTGTCCGGATTGTTCACCGCGATAGTCACCATGGCCAGGGTCAGGGTGACGGAGCAGGCAAGAATACCAATGATGATCCACGGCCAGAGGTGCCGGTACCAAGGGCTTGAAGCGGTTGCTGCGGGCATGGCTGACTTCTCTGTTTCTCGTCGGGATCAACGAACTTGTGGACCGATGAATCGGCTCTTGGCTTGTATTTCAGTGCCGCTGTTGTCGGCGTCCCTGAGGATAAACTTCACTTCGTTGGTGCTGGACGGCAGTTGCTCCGGCGCGACCGACAGTTCCACCGGCTGACTGAGGATTTCCCCGGCACTGACCTTGATCTCCCGACGACCCTGCATTCTCAGGTCCGGCAAACCCGTCGCTTCAAGCAGGTAGGTGTGGTCCACCTGGTCCTTGTTCATGACCTTCAGGCTGTAGACGTTTTCGATACGGCCCTCGGCGTTTTCCCGGTACAGCACGCGGTCTTTGCTGACGTCGAAACCCACCAGCGAACGCATCAAGAACGCCCCCACCAGCAAGCCAATCATCGCCAGCAATACCACGGCATAGCCGATCAGGCGCGGGCGCAATTTGTGAGTAATCTGCCCCGACAAATTGTGCTCGGTGGTGTAGCTGATCAGGCCCCGTGGATAGGCCATTTTGTCCATGATCGTGTCGCAGGCGTCGATGCACGCAGCGCAACCGATGCACTCGATTTGCAGGCCGTCGCGAATGTCGATGCCGGTGGGGCAGACTTGTACGCACATGGTGCAATCGATGCAATCGCCCAGGCCCTCAGCCTTGTAGTCCAGATCTTTTTTGCGCGGGCCGCGTTTCTCCCCACGGCGTGGGTCGTAGGACACGATCAATGTGTCCTTGTCGAACATCACGCTCTGAAAGCGCGCGTACGGGCACATATAAATACACACCTGTTCGCGCAGCCAGCCCGCGTTGCCGTAGGTGGCAAGGGTAAAAAAGCCGACCCAGAAATATGACCAGCCATCGGCCTGTCCGGTGAAGAATTCGATGACCAACTCGCGAATGGGGGAGAAGTAACCGACGAAGGTCAGGCCGGTGACGAAACCGATGATCAGCCACAGGCTGTGCTTGGCCAGCTTGCGCACGAACTTGTTGGCACTCATGGGTAATTTGTCGAGCTTCATGCGCTGGTTGCGGTCGCCTTCGGTGACTTTTTCGCACCACATGAAAATCCACGTCCACACGCTTTGCGGGCAGGTATACCCGCACCACACGCGGCCCGCGAAGACCGTGATGAAGAACAATCCGAATGCGCTGACGATCAGAATGCCTGACAGCAGGATGAAATCCTGGGGCCAGAAAGTGGCGCCGAAAATGTAGAACTTGCGCTCTGGCAGGTTCCACCAAACCGCCTGATGACCGCCCCAGTCCAGCCAGACCGTGCCGAAGTACAACGCAAACAACAGCGCGCCGCCAGCCATGCGCAAGTTGCGAAACACACCGGTGAACGCGCGGGTGTAGATCTTCTCCCGAGAGGCATAGAGGTCGACTGTGTCACCGTCTTTTTTCGCTGGCGGCGTGACGTTGTGTACCGGAATCTGGTTGCTCATCGGTGCATCCCACGGCGGTGGAAAAGTGCCTCGGCCAGTGCATGCCGGTCGGGGTCGGTGGACTACTATGATCGTGCCAATACCGCTATTAACTTTAGTCCAATGGCTCCCCTTCGGTGGCTACACAGGATGGCTGGAAGGCGAAATCACCTATTACCGCCTGACTAAGTACTCACCAGCTTCCTCATTTAATTGGCTAACGAAGGGATTGAGCACCTTCACGCCGCTGCCGCGAAAGTCGTTGGTGTTTCGGGTCACTACTGACATACCGTGCACAAGCGCAGTGGCGGCGATCAGAGCGTCGTATTCACTCCTGGGATCTGGAACGTGCAACTGCGCACATCGAATTGCCACGACGCTGTCGACTGGCAGGATTCGACCCTCAAAGGCAGGTAATACATGGTGCTGCAGCCAGTTCCTGAGCCGTGCTCCTTGTGGCTGGTCGCGTCGTTCAATCCTGAGAATGCCGGTTTCAAGTTCCAGAATAGTGATCGACGATAGGTAAAGGCTCGCAGGCGGAACTCGATTAGCCCACATCACCACGTTGCTGTTGGCCTGGCTTTTTCTGAGTTCGGATATGATGTTCGTATCAAGCAGGAACATCAGGACAGATCCACACTGCGCTTTGTGATGTAGGCCCGCTGGGGATCGAAATCTATATCGTCGGCGTCAGGCATTACCAGCATGTCGACTATGCTGACAGCTCCGCCTGCCAGCTTTTGATAATCCTCGATGGTGACCAGTACATAGGCTGGGCGTCCTCGGTCCGTGATGAATACCGGACCCTCCAGAGCGGCTTTTTTTGCGCCGCTGGTGTCCTGATTGAATTCTCGACTTGAAACGGTCGTGACCATGCGCACTGCTCCTTATGCCAAATGTAGTCATGTTGCTACTCGTGCGCGGTCAGCATAGCGGGGTAACCCCCGATCTACAATTTCGAAGATGTAACGGAATCGGCAATCCCTGAAACGACGCTAATTTACTGGCCGCGATCGTGTTACTCCGTTGCCGGTTTGTCCCCGTGAGACAAGCTATACACATACGCCGCCAACAGATGCACCTTGTCATTGCCCTGCAGCTGTTCCTGCGCGGGCATCTGGCCTTGGCGGCCGTAGCGGATGGTTTGTTGCAGTTGGGCAAAACTTGAGCCGTAGATGAACGCGGCGGGGTGGGTCAGGTTAGGTGCACCCATCGCAGCGGTGCCTTTGCCTTCCGGCCCGTGGCAGGCGACGCAGTTGGCGGCGAAGATTTTTTGCCCGGCGGCCACGTCGGCTTTGGCGTCTTCGGGCAATTTGCGGCCATCGAGTTGGCTCAATACGTAGGCCGAGACATCGCGCACGCCTTGGTCACCAACGACGTCGCCCCATGCTGGCATCACCGCATGACGGCCGCCCATGATGGTGGTCTTGATGGTTTCCGGCTCGCCGCCCCAGCGCCAGTCAGCGTCAGTCAGGTTTGGAAAGCCATAAGCGCCCTTAGCGTCTGAGCCATGGCACACCGAGCAGTTGGAAGCAAATAGCCGACCACCCATTTTCAGGGCCTGCGGGTCTTTAGCGACGTCTTCGATGGGCATAGAGGCGAATTTGGCGAAGATCGGGCCAAAGCGTGCGTCCGAGCGGGCCATTTCCTTTTCCCATTCATGCACGCCGGTCCAGCCTTGCTGGCCGTTGGAAAACTCGGTTTTCTTGTCGTTGTCGACGTAGTCATAGCCCGGCAGCAAGCCCTTCCAGTTACCCAGCCCTGGGTACAACACCAGATAGCCCAAGGCAAAGATGATGGTGCCAACGAACAGCATGAACCACCATTTGGGCAGCGGGTTGTCGTACTCCTCGATGCCGTCGAACGAATGGCCGACGGTCTCTTCGGTGGCATCGGCGCGCTGGCCTTTGCGGGTCGCGAGCAACAGCCAGGTCAGGCAGAAAATCGTACCCAGGGTGAGGACTGTGACGTACAGACTCCAAAACGTACTCATTGTTTGTCGCTCCTGGAAGCTTTTGCCTGCTGCACTTGCTTGATCGCCTCGGGATCATCGGCAAACGGCAGCATGGTCGCGTCGTCGAATTCGGCTTTGCGGCGGGGGCTGAACACCCACAACGCCAGACCGATAAAAGCCACCATCACCACCAGGGTGCCGAGGCCTCGAATCATTCCGATATCCATCGCAATCACCGTTTGCTTCTGATGAGAGTGCCCAGGCCTTGCAGATAGGCAACCAGCGCGTCCATCTCGGTCTTACCCTTCACGGCGTCGGTCGCACCGGCAATGTCGGCATCGGTGTACGGAACGCCCAGGGTGCGCAGAACTTCCATCTTCTTCGGCGTCTCCTTGCCATCGAGACGGTTCTCGACCAGGAAGGGATACGCTGGCATTTTCGACTCGGGCACCACGTTGCGCGGGTTATATAAATGCGCGCGATGCCAGTCATCGGAGTAACGACCGCCCACTCGCGCCAGGTCCGGCCCGGTACGTTTGGAGCCCCACAGGAATGGATGATCCCAGACGCTTTCGCCCGCTACCGAGTAGTGCCCGTAGCGCTCAGTTTCGGCGCGGAACGGGCGGATCATCTGCGAATGACAACCCACGCAGCCGTTGGCGATGAAGACGTCACGGCCTTCAAGCTCAAGCGCCGGGCGAGGTTTCATGCCTTCAACCGGCTTGTTGGTCACGTCCTGAAAGAACAGCGGCACGATCTGAGTCAAACCGCCTACGGCGACAGCGATGACCATGAACAACGACAGCAGGCCGATGTTCTTTTCCAGCGTTTCGTGTCTGATCATCAGTGAGCTCCCACGACAGCGATCTGCGCGGCAGCTTCGGCTTCTTCAGGGTTGGACGCGTGAACCGTACGGAACACGTTGTAGGCCATAAACAGCATGCCGCTGGCGAAGAACGCACCGCCCAGAGCACGCACTATGTAACCCGGATGGCTGGCCTGCAGCGCTTCGACGAATGAGTAAGTGAGCGTGCCGTCGTCGTTGATCGCGCGCCACATCAGACCCTGGGTGATGCCGTTGACCCACATCGACGCGATGTAGAGAACGGTGCCGATGGTCGCGAGCCAGAAGTGCGTGTTGATCAGGCCGATGCTGTGCATCTGCGGACGGCCGAAGATTTTCGGGATCATGTGGTACAGCGCGCCAATGGAGATCATCGCTACCCAGCCCAATGCGCCCGCATGAACGTGGCCGATGGTCCAGTCGGTGTAGTGAGAGAGCGAGTTGACGGTCTTGATCGCCATCATCGGGCCTTCAAACGTCGACATGCCGTAGAACGCCAGGGACACAACGAGGAACCGCAGGATCGGGTCGGTGCGCAATTTATGCCAGGCGCCGGACAGCGTCATCATGCCGTTGATCATGCCGCCCCAGCTGGGGGCCAACAGGATGATGGACATCGCCATGCCCAAGGATTGCGCCCAGTCGGGCAGGGCGGTGTAGTGCAAATGGTGCGGGCCAGCCCAGATGTACAGGGTGATCAGCGCCCAGAAATGGACGATGGACAGGCGATAGGAATAGATCGGGCGCTCGGCCTGTTTTGGCACGAAGTAATACATCATCCCGAGAAAGCCGGTTGTCAGGAAAAACCCTACGGCGTTGTGTCCGTACCACCACTGAATCATCGCGTCGGTGGCGCCGGAGTAGGCCGAATAGGATTTGAACAAGCTGACTGGCAACGATATGTGATTGACGATGTGCAGCATCGCGGTGACGACGATGAATGCGCCGTAGAACCAGTTGCCGACATAGATGTGCTTGGTTTTGCGTTTGACGATGGTGCCGAAGAACACCACGCCATAGGTGACCCAGACGACGGCCAGCAGAATAGCAATCGGCCATTCCAGTTCGGCGTATTCCTTGGTGGTGGTGTAACCCAGCGGCAGGGTCACGATGGCGCCGACGATGACGGCCTGCCATCCCCAGAAGTGAAACGCCGCCATGCTGTCGGAAATCAGCCGCGTCTGGCAGGTGCGCTGCACGACGTAATAAGAAGTGGCAAATAACGCGCAACCGCCAAAGGCGAAGATCACAAGGTTGGTGTGCAGCGGTCGCAGACGTCCGAAGGTGGTCCACGGGAGACCGAAATTCAGGTCTGGCCAAACGAGTTGGGAGGCGATGAAAACACCAAGCCCCATGCCGAGGATGCCCCAGACCACCGTCATGATGGCGAACTGGCGCACTACCTTATAGTTATAAGCAGTCGGACTGATTGCTGTGCTCATTCTCAGGTTCCACGATTCGGATATTTATTAGAGGTAACCATCGGACGCAATACCCAATTAGCGTAGACGCTTTGCAACGCGGCGGGCGTAGTGCAAAGGCGTAGCAACGCAGAATCGGTGTCGCTTAAGGCGCGGTCCCGACGCTATTACGCGCAAAGAGAACGTGCCAAATGGACCGGAACAGGCCGGAAGACAAGTAAGGTGTGCTTGGAAATCATCTTGCCGCAGCAAATATGGATACAAACCCGCGTTACTAGCCGCACATCTTGCTAGTCAGCGCTGCTCGGAAATTGCCCGCCAAAACCGTTCACCTGTCCTGCGACCCGCAATTGCCAGGTCATTGTTCGGGCAAGCTTAGTCGCGAAACGCGGGCCTGGGAAGTCGTATACATCGGGAGTGCGACACTTGGCCGCGCATTGGGACAGGAACACCGCGCCCCGTTGCAAGGCGCGGTGTTGACACGTTTCAGGTAGTGCTGAAACGTTAAATCCCCAACGTTCCTTGAACTTTAGGAGGGGTTTTGTACTGCAAGTTGTATACAAAAGTCGTTACTAATTGCACATTATCACTGCCCAAAATATTTTGGCCTGAGCAGGCAAATGACCCTCGCGACCGTAACGGATAGTCTGCGATGGCGGCTTAAAACGATACGAAACTGGAGCTCCCCGGTTGCGTGCAGGTTGGGGCGACCATGGCTTCAGTGCTTTATTCCGAAGTGCCAGGTGAGCCTAGCCAATCAGAGCTGAACCTTGGCTGTCAGGCTCCGGGGTTGATTGCGGCATAATTGTGGACCGCCGCCGAGTCCGGATGTGGGATGAACAATCAATAGCGAGGCAAATGTGAGTAAAGCGTCCAACAGCCGTGACGATGACAAGCAGATCGTGAAGTGTGCCGCGCAACAGGGTTGGCTGTGGAACGCGCCAAACAGCGGCCGGGGAAATACGCCGGCCACATTGATCCTGGCCCACGGCGCCGGGGCTCCGATGGACAGCGAGTTCATGAATGACATGGCGCTGCGTCTGGCTGATTTGGGCGTTGGCGTGTTGCGATTCGAATTTCCCTACATGGCCCAACGCCGAATCGACGGCGGGAAACGCCCTCCCAATCCACAGCCCAAATTGCTGGAGAGCTGGCGCCAGATCTATGAAACGGTGCGACCCTTGGTCAGCGGGCGCTTGGCCATTGGTGGCAAATCCATGGGCGGGCGCATGGCCAGTCTGATTGCCGACGAACTGAGCGTGGATGCGCTGGTGTGCTTGGGTTACCCGTTCTATGCCGTGGGCAAGCCGGAAAAGCCAAGGGTGGCGCATCTGGAGTCATTGAAAACCCCCACCTTGATCATTCAAGGGGAGCGTGACGCTTTGGGGAATCGTCAGACTGTTGAGCAATACGTACTGTCCAAAGCTATCGACGTACATTGGCTGCCCACCGCCAACCACGACCTCAAACCGTTGAAGTCTTCGGGTGTAACCCATGAAGCATGTCTGCAGGTTGCGGCAGCGCAAGCTGCCCTTTTGTTACTGCGCTGAAGCAACCGATGCTTCGTCGATCCACTGCACGTCGAACGCGCCTTGCGCCAGCTTGAAGTTGATGGAAGACATGCCGAACTCAAGAATACCGCGCAGGCGTTGAGTGTCAGGGTCGCACTCCAATAGGGTCAATTCGCCAGTCTGGAAATATCGCGAGTGATAGACCCGCGCGATCTGGCGTGGCGTCCTGTGATAAACGACGCTGATGCCCGGATTACTCACCACGTCGTACGTGCCAGGGCCGAGAGTCTGGTCAATAAAAAGGCCTATGCTGGTGCCGTGCCGGGCAACGTGACCGGTGACGAGTATTTTCCATATCCGCCGATTTGGTTTGTGCAGCAATTCCGTGCGCCAACAGGACCAGGCTGTCACGCTGGTAGCAACAAATGGCTTGCCGTTGACCGTCGCCTGAAACTGTTCGGCAAGGGACGGCGGGTCCAGCCGGATTTTCTGGAGATTTATTGAATCAGTCATGATCTCTCTCTCAACTAATAATGTTGCTCACGAAACGTAAGCCCCCGCAGGCGCCGAACAGTTACGGCGCCGGGGGGAAGCGGGCTAAAGCAGCCCGCTGAAGAGTGAATGCAATCCAGCAGCGTTTATCGAATCGCGACGCCGAGCGCTCCATTGACGTGCAGGTATTTGTAGTCCTTGCCGGTGTTGAGGTCTTTGGCGTAATACCACTTTGCCCCCAGCACGGTCTTCGCCACGGTTGATGACCAGTACAGGCCTTTGCCCATTGGCCAGCGCCCTTTATAGGCGTTATAGATTTCGATCAATTCCTGAATGTTCGGGATGCGTGCGCCGATGGCTGTCGCCGCATTGGAAACCTGCGTCAAGTTGCCGGAGCCGACGCCAACGCAATGGATGACACCGGTCACCGAAACGCTGTACGCCTTGCTTTCGCCTGCCGCGTCCGTAGCGGTAATGGTCGCGCCGCCTTTGCCGCGAACGGTTACCAGACCTTCCGTATCGACCTGGGCAATCTGAACATCGCTTGAGTGGTAGACATAGGGCGGTTTACCTCCCGTTGCCACGCGCTTGACGGTCGTACCTGTCGGGAATGTCGGCAGCAATTCGGGGGTTCCAGGCAACAGATACACCTTGCCGCTCAGCACCACAGCCGAGGTGTCAAACTCCAGGGCAGATGTCACCGTTAGCGCCAACTTCTCGGATTCGCGGCCCACACCTGCACGCTGAACGTAATAGTGCAGCGTGGCCGTCGTACCTTCGGAGGCTAAAATAGCCGCCTTCGACACATTGAATGTCAGCGTAGGCTCGGCGCCAATCGTCTGAGCAGGCGTATCTTCAAGAACGGTGCCCATCCAGCGGACCATGACCAGATCGCCCGCTGTGCTGTCTGGATAACTGACCCGAACAGAGCCCCCCGATTCGGGAATCAGTGAAGGCCGTAGGATGCCGTCCGGGCCAACGGTGTCCATCGTTGGTGCAGGCAGTTCAAGCACCGCACTCAAGATCCTCAATGACACGACGTCGGAGTCCTGAACGATGCCACTGGTGCGAGTCACGCTGTAAGAAACGTCCACGGTTTGCCCGTCGTTGATGCTGACGAGTGAACTGGCGAAGACGATTTCAGCCGGCTTAAGCGCCTCTTCTTTCTCGATCAGTTTTTCCTTCCGATCACTGCCCTTCGGGCCTTCCCAACTGAAGCGAAGCAGATCGCCCTCGTTCAAAATCGCATTCACGTCGACAACTACCGTGGCTCCGTCAGTTGCGTTCGCTGGGTCGAGAAGGTTGTCCGTTGCCTCCTTAATGCGCGGTGCAGGGAGAACTGGATAAACAATATTCCCAACGGAGAATCGATATTGCTCAGACAAGAATTTCTGACTGTTACGATCCACTTCATACCATACGATGACGTTGTTTTTGATGTTTGCGTCGACGTAGGATTTCTCGACCCTAAAGACAATTTCCCTGTCGATAGTACCGCTGTTGATAATGGTCGAGTCGCTGTAGGTGCCACTGGAACCTTGACCGTCCCAATGAATCGTTACTTCGTCACCTTCGGCCATCGAGTAAGGTGCGATCCGAACGGTAGCCTCCAGCACTATCGATGCAGGGTCGAGTACGCCGTCGCTGTCAACTCCATCGACTGATGGGGGAACAAGAAAAACATTACTGTCGTCTCCAACCATAAGTTGTAAAACCGGTGATTTGAAAAACGTACGCGCATAGGTCGTGATTGAGTAGTAAACCTCTACCATGCCGCCTGCGAGGGCGCTTACCTTTTCATCTGGAATTAGGAAGTTAATGGGCTTGCCGACATCACCCAAGTTCAGGTTCTTTAACTCTTCGTGCATAACATTTGCACCGCTGGCGCTTTTACCCATCCAAACCAAGGTGACGTCATTGCCGTCGCTCATGAAATGGTAAGGAGGGACTTCAACGATAACGTTGTTTGTATTGGGATCAAGTACCCCATTATTCAGTTCGGCCGCAGGGACGCGCGGCAACGCTAGTTGCGTAGCAGTTCCAATAACCTTAACCGGCAGGCTTTTGGATCGCAGTACATCACCATCTGATTTCTTCACGGTGTACTTCAGCCGGGCGCGGCCTTGCGTGATTGGCTGAAATTGCTCATTTGGGACGAGAAATTCAATAAAGCTTCCAGCGTTTTCAACAATTTTCGAGGCGCTGTAAGTTTCCAGCGGCATACCTTCTGCGGTGCTGCGCTCTACCAATAGCAAAACCTCATTGCCATCGCTGATTTCGGGTTGGGAAAGGACCAGCACCTGCACCGGGTCGCCATTTAACTTATCGAGATCCAGTTCCATGCCAGGTGCCTTGGGAACCACGGGTGCTGCCAATGTTGACTGTCCAGCTTCAACGTCGACATAGGTCGCCAAGGACCATCGCGACCAGTTGTTTACTAAATCCCGAACTTCATACCGAACCTCGATCATGTCGGAATCACCGGCTCGTTCGATGATTTCTTTGCTGACAGGGAGAATCACAGGTTTCGCGATTTCGTCTTCAGCAAGGATAATTTTGCGAATAAATTCGCCGTGCCAGGACAGTGTGATGTTGTCCCCGACGCTCATATTCAAATACGGACTTATTTCGACGCTGACGCCCTCTGGGGAAGAAATGATCCCCTCAGGCGAGACGAGAGGTAGAACAAGTGCTTCATTTTCCCAAGGAGTGGCAGGATTAATGTCGGTTCCTCCCGGTAAGCTGAACTTCACCGGAACCGCACTGTGCAACGATTCATTCCGTAAGCCGCCAATGGGTTCCGTGACGGTATAGAACAATGTTATTTGGTCAGGGGCGATGAATTTTTGGTCGAGGGGTAATATTACAAACGAAGGTGTTTCGGGAGTCAGATCTTCCTGTTTTACCGTGTACTGAACTACCGGATTTTGATTGCAGTAAAGGTCAATGATGTCCCCGGCCGCGATAGTGACATACGGGCCAACTCTTACAAACAGGGGAACCTGAGGGTCTAGTGTATCGGCGTATCCAATACCGCTTGGATCATGCAGATTCTGCATCGCTGGCGCAGGCAAGGGTGCGCGAGTTGAAACGCTCATGGGTTGAATCCTTATTTTTGTTAAAAGTGGCGAGCCCGTAGACTCGCCTTTTAAATCAGCAGCCTTCGCCAGGGATTGCCATGCGGATGAGCACTGGTGCAGTCTTTGAGTTCACCGGACCATTAGGGCCCTCAACTCTGTAGTAAGCCTCTGCACGCCCTGTGCAGATCAGCCGCAGTTGTCTGTCCGAAATGCGGAAGTCGTAGCCGCCGATCATTTCGAATTCGTCGAGGATATGAGTTTCCTCAACGCTCGCACCTGGAACCGGTGTATTACCATTGGCGGCGTTGTAGCCATGAAATATCAAAGTGACCCGCGGGTACTTGTCGATATGCTCATACGGTGCGATATGAATCGGCGTCCCGTCCGGGCTAAGAATCGGACTGATCGCGTTGTTCTCATTCGCATTGCTGAAGACAGGAGCCGCGAGGCCTTCCAGTCCTCCTGGCAGGTCTCCTTTGGCGCTCACCGCTACAGGCTGCGCCGCGGAGCGCGAGGTATTAGGGTTGCCATTGTGAGTGACGGTATAAAAGACCTTGATTAGTTCTCCTGACCCCTCGCTGGCCAAGAGTTGGTTGGGAATAGTAAGTTCAAGATTCTTATTCAAATCTGTCGATTTAATCGGGAAGACTACCGGCGTAGCCTGTGACCCCCAATAAAGTCGGATGACATCGCTGACGGCGAACTCCTCGTTCCACTCAATAAGCGCTTTAGCCTCAAGCAGAAAATCATCTTCGTCGATCACATTGTCTTCGTTGTTGGCGTTATCGCTGGTGCCCTGAATGACCGGCAACGCAAGGCTCTCGTTTTCGGGAGTTTCCGGATCGGGATCTTGAGGCCCTGGCAGCTCAAGGTAGACGATGACCTCCAGCTCCAACGAGGTGCCGATCAATACGCCGTTGCGACGGACTTCGTAATGAAGCTTCGCCGGACCATCGCCCGGCAGGGCAATCACAGGGTAACGGACGTTGATGCCGAAAATCGGGTTTTGACTTTCGTCACCAGCCATCACTGTGGCCTCTGGCATTGCCGTATCACCCCAGTACAGCATGACTTTGTCGCCGGGCTGAGCGTCAGGGAATTGCGGAATCTCAACGAGCACTGCAGCACGGGCGTCGGCGTCATCGATGAGCGAGTCATCCGCTTGAGCGCACAGCGGTGCTGGAAAATCTGCCGGCACTTCGCGCAGGAAAAGGCGGAATCGTTTTGGCAGCGAATGAATCGACTCATTTCCTGCACGGTCGGTTACGACGTAGTACACCGGATCCGTGACGTCACCGAGGCTTTCCAGAAATACCCGAGGGAAGCTCAGCATCACTCGGTTCATGGTCACTTCTTCCGGAATGACGGTATGTTCCGGCCCAGGCACCGAACCCCAGAAAGAGCGTATATGGTCACCCCATGCAATGCCGGTATAACCCGGTACTTCGGCGACCAGCACATTGCCCAGCGCGGTTAGTTCTTCCGACGTCAGCATGCCGTCCTGGGTAGCGGCTGGAAATACAAGTGCCGCCAATAGATCGCCGCCGGGTGCAGTGCGGTCCACGATGACCGGAATCGCTGGCGATGGATTGCTCAAGCCACCGCCGGCATCCCTTGCCAGGTATTGCGCCTGATGAGTGCCCTCGACTAGCAGCGCCGCAGGTAAATCAAGCGATAACGGATCACCCGGCAGGTCGTCGTCGCCAATGGGCTTTGCTGACCCGATTAAGTTGTCATTCCAAAGCAGTTGATAGGTATCACCGGGCAATGCTTCGTCCCAGACAACCAGCGACATGGTGACGGGTAGCAGTAAGTCTTCCAGGGTCAACAGCCCATCGATCGGATCTGCCAGGGGAATAACCGGCGCCGCCAAGGCACGAGGCTTAGAATTACGGGCACGGCTGACCAGTGAGCGGGTATTGCGTGAATTACACATAAACTTCTCCATATTTTAAGCAGCCAGGGACTCCGTCTTTAAGTAGATGGCCGCTGTATTAAATTTTATTGATGCACAGTAGATTTGTGGTGAATAACGGTTTATAGGTCAAGGGTAGTCTGTTGCCTGCTTGATTCTTTAAACTCTTTTTCAAATAATCGTAATTTCATGTTTGTGTCAACGGGTTGTGTTAATTAATTATTTTTCTCTAAGTAGATTTGTTGGGGTTGTAACAGAAACTTCCTACGGTTGGAGCGGATCCAAGGCGCGGCCTATGCTTGCAGGTTGTCAGTCAAGATAAATATTTGTGCCTGGTCAGGCGTAGTAGATTAAATCTTTCAGAATTCATGAAAGATTTCCTTTGTAAAATAATTCAGGTCTGCGACGCGTTGTAAGGTTTTTAGGACTCATATGTGTAGCCGTCGCTGTTATAGTTTTGGACAGACTTTTGGTGCTTGTCTGTAATCGAGCTAATCGGGTAGCTGTTTAACTGTCAAGTGTGCGTTAGATATTTATTTTATAACGGGCTGAAGAGTGAGAGTTTGATGGCTTCAATGTAGGCTCGGTATTACATGGTTATAGGAAACTGCCGATAGCAGTGGTTAATGTAAAGTGGTCCCCTCAACGGAAAATCCCTTCACACTCTTCATTTATTTAGCGCGCGATTGAGGAGTTAACAGTGAATAGCAAATACACGCTGATAGGTATGAGCAAAATTACCGCCCTTGGGGTTCTGTGTGGAGCGACCTCTTTGGGTTATGCCGCGGAGGATGAACACTTAGGCCCCAGAGCTTCATCCGATGTCATCGTCGCAGCGGGCGACACACTTGATGTGAATACTTCAACCGGTCTTTCATATGGATTGCTGGAAAGATCTACTCTTAATGTCAACGGTGCGACGGTGAGCGGCATTGACTCACAAGCCGCGACGCTCAACCTTATCGACGCAGTGGTCGACCATGATTTGAAGCCTGACCCCGCTGACCCTGCCGCGGTCAAGATAGAAGGGAGCAAATTGACGGCCAATAACACACGCATCGTGAGTTCGAGTGCTGCAGGGCTGATAATCAGTGGTCGCGGAACCGGAGGCATATCCGTGCCAGTGAGATCCAAGGCTACCATCGCGAACAGCTTTATTTCCGGCGTCGGCATGGCCATGCAAGTGGCGAACAGCGATGTGTCAGTAAGTGGCACCGACGTCATTGGATTGCGAGGCGTCCACGGTGAAGCCGTAGGCATTGACACCAACACGTCAAGTATCAAGATCAGCGACACTAGCTTGATCAAAGGCGATGATATCGGCCTGAGGATCCGGTCAGCGTCCAGTCTGCCTGGTGGAGGGGTTATCCCTAACACCCCCAGCGTCATTGATATCGACCATTCCACAATCCAGGGCGTTAACGGCCCGGCCATCAAGCTTGTCGGCGCGCGTGGCGATGGCGCTATAGCGCAGATAACCCTCAGAAACGATGCATCGTTGCTCTCCGGCAATGCCAACCTGGTGGAGGTCTTCGACGAAAGCGCATTGGATCTTATGGTGGATGACAGTCGGCTCACCGGCAACCTGTTCGTTGAGGAAGGCAGCACCCTGGACGTCGAATTGCGCAATGGCGCGCAACTGGCCGGAAACATCATCAACGGTAACAACATAGCGATCAATTCCGGTGCCCGGTGGCAACTGATGGGCGACAGTGATGTAGACAAACTCACGATGGAGCGCGGTCAGGTGAGCTTTGCTGGCGGTGACTTCCACAAACTGTCGCTGAACGAACTTGCTGGCAATGGCACCTTCGATATGCGCATCAACCTGGACACCGCGCAGGGCGACCTGCTGGAGGTCAACGGGGAGGCAACCGGCTACCATAAGCTGAACGTAAAAAACACTGGCGTTGAGGCAGTGCCTGCCGAGTTTGACCCTTTGCGGATTGTCCACACCGAAGGCGGCGACGCTCAGTTCGGCTTGATCGGTAATCGTGTCGATCTCGGTGCCTATTCTTATCTGCTTGAGAAGCAAGGCAACGACTGGTTCATTGTGGGCGAGGGCAAAACCATTAGTCCTTCCACGCAGAGCGCTTTGGCGCTGTTCAATGCAGCGCCGAATATCTGGAACAGCGAGCTGACGACTCTGCGCAGTCGCATGGGCGAGGTGCGAGGGCAGGAAGAAGGGGGTGGATGGATTCGAAGCTACGGCAACCGCTTCGACGCCAGCACGGGTTCCGGTCTCAGCTACCAGCAGAACCAGCAAGGCATGTCGTTTGGTGCGGATGCGCCTATGCCGGTTGGCAAAGGCAGTCTTGTCGTGGGCTTGATGGGCGGCTACAGCAAATCTGATCTGGATTTGAGCCGTGGCAGCTCGGGTACGGTGAACAGTTACTACATCGGCACGTATGGTACCTGGCTGTCCGATGACGGTTACTACCTGGACGGTGTGCTGAAGTTCAACAGGTTCCGTAACGAGTCGAAGGTGGCGATGTCCGATGGCAGCAAAGCCAAGGGGCGTTATAGCAACACTGGTGTAGGTGGGTCGGTTGAGTTTGGCAAGCACATCAAGCTTGCTGATGGCTATTTCATCGAGCCCTACACACAGCTGTCTGGCGTCTCCATTGGCGGCGACAGCTATTCGCTGGACAACGGGATGGAGGCTAAAAACTCCCGCACGCAATCGGTGCTCGGCAAAGTAGGCACGACGGCGGGGCGCAATTTTGCGCTTGAAGATGGCAGTGTCGTACAACCCTATGTTCGTGTAGCGATGGCCCATGAGTTTGCTCGCAGTAATGATGTGACAGTCAATGACACTCGGTTTAATAACGATCTGTTCGGATCTCGCGCAGAGCTTGGAGCGGGTGTTGCTGTCACCCTCTCCAAGCGTATTCAGCTGCATGCAGATTTCGATTACATGAAAGGTGAGCATGTCGAGCAGCCCTGGGGAGCGAACCTGGGGCTTAAATTGGCCTTCTAACATTAGTTGAGTTGATTCGGATCCCAGCTACGTCAGGTAGCTGGGATTTTTTCGTTAAAAGCCTTTACGTCTTACTGATCGTCGGCGTGGACCAAGTCTGGGTCTGCCGTTCCCCTCGACATATATCATCAGCGGATGCGAAATGCCGACCAAGCGGGATCGACGTACCACTTCATAGTGAACTGAGACTTCACCGTTCTGATAGTGCGCAAGCTGCTCACAATTTATAAATTGAACCAGTCGCGGGTCCTTGGTGCACGGATTCGGCTCCAGAGTGGTATAAAAAGTATTACGTCCCCAGATCAGTTTTATTTGATCTCCTGGCCACAGTGTTCTGGATCGAGGGATATTGATATATACGCCAGCGACAATTTGCTCCGGCGTAATACTACTGGCATTCGCACCAGCGAGAGATGGCGCCAGTAGGTTAGGGGTAAGGACCATTTCGTCTTCCTCTTCTTCTTGTGACCACTCAAGTCCAAGAGCACGTCTCAGCGACTCTCTGTAGAGCTCCGCAGATTCTTCATCGTCCTGATAACCTATTGAGTCGATAAAACCTGAGGTGAGGGGAGGAATGCTGAGTTTTTCAATCGGCACATCATTATCATCGCTCTCTTGTTTTTTGATACGGGATGCATCGATGTCTGGCCTGAAGCGAGGCTTTTTTCTGCCGTCCTTTCCCATATTGGCTCCGTTAGCTTTGTTATTAAAAATATCGGACATGCTCAGGTTCCGCAGCGAGGGCTGCCGGATGAGCGCGCCGTGGACATATGTTCAGTTTCAAAAATCCCGTTGTCAACTTCCCGGTTTTCAGTGGCGCGTGCGACATCACCGCCCTACCGCGACTGGAATGTTTCAAAATACTTCGAATTGTAAATTTTTACCCGGGCCAGTGATTACGGGGGTTTCAAGGGTAAAACAAACTTTTCCGGGGCGATATGTAAGACATGTATTACACCAAATTCCGAAAGTGCTGTGGGGCGCTGGAAACTTATCAGCGAGACGACCCGACTGAAGCTTTTATCCATTACTTGATTTATTTTTTGTATGTTGCCAAAAAGATATCGATATTTTTTGTGATCTATCCAAATGAATATGCAAAAAATGTGAAGTTCGCCCAATATTTCGATCATGTTGCCTGGAAATTCAGGGAGCGGTTGCCCGCCTTGGCGGTGATGACGCAGTCGAACCCTCCAAAGGTCGACACAACTCGGGGCAGAACCCAATTCCATGGCTTGGTCCGCGACGTCCGTGGGGAGGTTCTGAGTGGACTTCGCTATGTCGTTGGGGAGCCGTTTCCTGGATGTCCCCTGCGCACCCCGCCATACGGGTCGATGTGGGCCATGAAGATTGATAACAACTCTGTGTTCGACGCAAGCTGAGCATTTGAAGGTAACGTATCTGCTCTCTTGTGTGATTGGTCGATCCGCTACGCCTGTCGTGATGGCAGGAGCAGCTCAAATGCTCTGGTTCCATTTGCATCGGTACTTCCTTTAATGGAGTGAAAGCTCACCACATATCAACTTCAGGCGCGCGGGGCAGCCAAGGCTTTACGCTTGAATCGTCAAAGTCATAGGCAGCGACATGATCGATACATTTCCGGCTCGGTCCGTGATGAAGTATTCGATGAGTACACTGCTGCTTCCGAGACTTTGTAAAAACTCTCGCTCGAAAACTATGTTGATCGGTGTGTGTTGTAGTTCTTCATCGATCACGGTGTGATGGGGGCCTTTTATTCCATTGCATACTGTTTGAATTTGATCGGCTGTCTGCATGCCGGTATAGCCTGCTATACAGCCAGTTAACTCATTCCCCAGTGTGATATTAGGGAAAATAATAGCTGCTATCAAAGCCGCGCCTGGTATCGATCTGCTTACTTTCAACGTAGTTATCGGCGAATCCTCACTTACATTGCTCCTGGGGCTTGTTGCTCGAAATCGAAGCTCGTAAGTTCTATCCCTATCCAGTAATTGCTCATTAAGTTGCATTGTAACGATCTTTCCTGGCCTGTCTGTGTCGGTAAACGTATAGATTGCCCCTGCAGGACGGCCATTTAGCATCAGCTGCATGTAATATCCTGGTTGAATTGCATCCCACGCCAGAATATTAACCGGAATCGGCTGGCCAAGATCTGCTGTCTGTAACAACCCATCTACGGGATCAGCAATCGGGACAATCGGCGCGGCAAATGGATATTGAAACTCAGAAGTATTCATGGATTTTCTCCAGGCAAGCATCCACGACCACCAGTCCTGGTGGTGTACACGCTCAAAGTTAGTGATATAGATCAGATTTAAGCCACCGTTGTGCAGTAACTATTTACCTCAATCTGTATTTCAACTAATAGGAGTCCGCGATACCTGTCAACCCTACATCCCACGCCCATCCCCCACATTTATTGGGTCAAGCGGCAATTAGATTCATTTTCAGAAATTTCCTACTTTTGACCACGGCGCGCGCAAACGAAAAAAGCCCCGGCACATGCATCTGCCGGGGCTTTTTGAGTTGTGCGGTAAATATCTACCGGTTAAAGCGTTCCACCAGCGAATACTGGGTGTTAGCAGTACTGGTCAGCTCAGCGCTGAGTGTTGCGGAGCGGCGGGCTTCGTCGGAGGTCTGGTCTGCAAGTTGCGCGATCGTCGTAATGTTGCGGCTGACCTCTTCGGCGACCGAGCTTTGCTCTTCCGTTGCGGCGGCGATTTGTGTGGTCATGTCGGTGATGTTGGCGACAGCATCGCTGATGCCAACCAAGGCCTCGTCGGCTTCCAGCACACGCTGCACGCCTTCTTCCGCCTGGCGATGACCAGTGCTCATTGTCTGGACGGCAGCATTGGCGGTTTGTTGGAGCTTGGCGATCAGGCTGTGGATCTGCGCTGTGGAGGCGGTCGTACGCTGTGCCAGTTGGCGGACTTCATCGGCCACGACGGCAAAGCCGCGACCCATTTCACCGGCGCGTGCGGCTTCGATGGCCGCATTGAGGGCCAGCAGGTTGGTCTGGTCGGCGATGCCCTTGATGACGTCCACCACACCGCCGATTTCGTCGCTGTCTTTCGCCAGTTGAGTGACGGTCAGCCCTGTTTCACCAACCGATGCGGACAAGCGTTGAATCGCTTCGCGGGTTTCGCTGGCGATGCCACGCCCCTTGCGGGTCAGCGCGTTGGCTTGCTGCGTAGCATCGGCCGTGCGCTGAACGTGGCTGGCGACTTCCTGAGTTGTCGCTGCCATTTGGTTGATGGCCGTGGCGACCTGTTCAGTCTCGACGCGCTGACGTTCCAGTCCGCTTGAACTGGCTTGGGCCAGGCTGTCGGATTGTCTGGCCTGATCCGTCAGATGCTCGGCGGTGTCCTGCAAGCGAGTCAGGCAGGTTTTGAGTCGCGCTTCCTGGCTGAGGATCGACATTTCAAGGCGCGCTTGCGGACCACGGCTGTCGGTGTACATCTGAGCGATCAAAGGATCAGAGGTGGTTTGCTCGGCCAGGCGCAACAGGCGCTTGATACCACGTTGCTGCCAGCTCAGGCCCAGCAGTCCTAACGGCACGGACAGCGCGGCCGCGAGGATGAACCCCCAATGGGAATTAAGCCAGACGCCAATCAGAAAACTCAGTTGGCTGACCAGAATGAACGGCAACCAATTCTGCAAAACCGGCAACCATTTATCGCGGCTCGGCACCGCCGCCTTGCCGCTGTTGATGCGTTTATAAAGCGCCTCGGCGCGTCGGACTTGCTCGGCCGTTGGCTTGACCCGTACCGATTCAAAACCCACTACCTGTTTGTTTTCAAACACCGGCGTGACATAGGCATTGACCCAATAATGGTCACCGTTCTTGCAGCGATTCTTGATGATCCCCATCCAAGGCTGGCCCTGCTTGAGCGTGGTCCACATATGCTCGAAAACCGCCGACGGCACATCCGGATGGCGCACGGTATTGTGCGGCGCCTTCAGCAGTTCCTCGTAGGAAAAGCCGCTGATCTCGACGAATGCGTCGTTGCAGTAAGTAATCACACCACGCGTATCGGTCGTTGAAATCAACCGTTGGTTTTCTGGGAACGTGCGGTCGCGTTGTGTGATGGGCTGGTTATTGCGCATGAGCTATCTATCCAGGAAGGCTTTGACGGGATATCGGCCAGCCCGCTGAAAAATTGAGCGTTATGTGAACTGCATCAACAAACCGCTGCGCTCTGAACCAGGGTTCAGCGATTGAACATCGGGTAGGTGAACAGAGAAAAGTGCACCAGATTGAGCCCGAAATGAGTCAAAACCGCCGCCGTCAAACCGCCCAACCGGTACGCGACGCCATAGCCGACGCCTGCAACTGCGGCCAACAACACCCATTGCCATCCAGCGCCGAAGTGCGCCAGACCGAAGACGGTCGACGCCAGCACAATAGTCCACACATCGCCGTGAGGCAGGCGTTTGAAAACCCTGCTCAAGCCGCCTTGGATATAACCCCGAAACAACAGTTCTTCCGTCAGGGTGACCAGCAGCAAGTTGTTGAACATCCAGATTCCACTTTGCTCCGGCCATTTAGGGGCCCAGCCGAGAACTCCCAGTGTCGCAGCCGTAGCCATGCAGACCGCAGTGGTGATGATGAAGGTCGTGGCACTTACAACAGCCGTGCGGGCAACGGCCACTCGGTAAACCACCCACGGACAGGCCAGTGCCACCCAGAAACCGATCAGGGATTTGTCGAGATTGAGGTACATCGAAAACGGCGCGGCATCCGGGCTGAAGTGGGCCGCCGCTATGGCCCGGGCGTTTAAAAACCCCGGTAACCAATGGCTGGCCAGGCCTATCGCCAAAGCGATGAACAGCAGATGTCCAAAGGTTTTGATCGCCCAGTGGCGGAATTGGCTGACGCAGATGCCAGCCATGATCAACAGACCGACCGTTACTGCAGCGGGCAGGCTGAGTTGCCCATAGGTGAATGCGACGGCGTAACCCAATGTGAGCAGGGCTAGCGTCGTCCAGCGCAACGCCGACATGGCAGCGTCCTTCAACAGCGAAATAGGGCGAGGATTCTAGCGTTTAAAAGATTCACATGCCTGTCGGACATGGATGAAAGTGGCCGATAGAGCGAGGTGGATATTTCGAGGGTTGGTGTAGGGCGTATCCGAATGTGACTTGCGCTCCCCATATTAGTAAGCAGGCTCGCGAGTACGGTGTCAGCGACGGAGTCACCGAGGAACCGCAATCGCGAGCTAACTCACTCCTACAGAGATTGCGCCAAATCAAATGCTCTTTCAGGAAGCAATGAGCTGGCGCAGCACGTAGTGCAGAATCCCCCCTGCTTTGAAGTACTCCACCTCGTTCAGGGTGTCGATTCGGCACAGCACCTCAACGTCTTCGGACTTTCCATCTTCGCGGGTGATGTGCAGTTTCAGGGTCATGCTCGGTTGCAGGGTCGCGCCGGTCAGGCCGGTGATGTTCAGGGTTTCCTTGCCTGTCAGTTCGAGGGTTTTGCGGCTTTGGCCATTCTTGAACTGCAACGGCAACACGCCCATGCCCACCAGATTCGAGCGGTGGATGCGCTCAAAGCTTTCAGCGATCACCGCCTTCACCCCCAGCAAATTGGTGCCTTTTGCCGCCCAGTCGCGGCTCGAACCGGTGCCATATTCCTGACCGGCAATCACCACCAGCGGCGTGCCTTCCTGCTGATAACGCATGGCCGCGTCGTAGATCGGCAGCTTTTCGTCGGTCGGCACGTGCAGGGTGAAACCGCCTTCTTCATTACCCAGCATCTCGTTGCGGATGCGGATGTTGGCGAAGGTGCCGCGCATCATCACTTCGTGGTTGCCACGACGTGAGCCATAGGAGTTGAAGTCCTTGGGCTCCACGCCCTTGCTGCGCAGGTAACGCCCGGCCGGGCTGTCGGCCTTGATGTTGCCGGCGGGGGAGATGTGGTCAGTGGTCACCGAGTCGCCCAATATCGCCAGCACCCGGGCGTTGCTGACATCAGTGATGACCGGCAAAGGTCCGGCCACGTCATCGAAGAACGGTGGATGCTGAATGTAGGTCGAATCCTCCTGCCAGACGTAAGTGGCGGCCTGGGGCACTTCGATTGCCTGCCATTGAGCGTCCCCGGCGAAGACTTCGGCGTACTCCTTGTGGAACATCGCGGTGTCGACCTTTTGCACGGCTTCTGCGATTTCCTGACTGCTGGGCCATATGTCACGCAGGTATACCGGCTGACCGTCGCTGCCTTCACCCAAGGGTTCGCTGCTCAGATCAGTGCGCACAGTGCCTGCCAGCGCATAAGCCACTACCAGCGGCGGCGACGCCAGCCAATTGGTTTTAACCAGCGGATGTACGCGGCCTTCGAAGTTGCGGTTGCCGGACAATACCGAAGCCACGGTCAGGTCCGACTGTTGAATGGCTTTTTCGATGGGATCACGCAGCGGACCGGAGTTGCCGATGCAAGTGGTGCAGCCGTAGCCCACCAGATCAAACCCCAAGGCGTCGAGGTATTGGGTCAGCCCCGCCGCGTTGTAGTAATCGGTGACCACTTTCGAACCGGGAGCCAGCGAACTCTTGACCCACGGCTTGCGCTGCAGGCCTTTCTCCACCGCTTTTTTGGCCAGCAGACCGGCTGCCATCATCACGCTGGGGTTTGAGGTGTTGGTGCAGGAAGTAATCGCGGCGATCACTACCGCACCATTGCGCAGGCGATATTTCGCGCCTTCGTATTCGTACTCCGCTTCACCGACCTGGGCGGCGTTGCCAACGGCTACACCGCCGCCGCCTTCGCTTTCCAGACGGCCTTCTTCGTGTTTGCTGGGCTTGAGTTGCAAGCCGAGGAAGTCATCGAAGGCCTGGCCCACATCCGGCAGCGCGACCCGGTCCTGCGGGCGTTTTGGCCCGGCGAGACTGGCAACAACCGTGCTCATGTCCAGCTCAAGCGCATCGGTGAACACCGGCTCTTGCCCCGGCAGACGCCACAGGCCCTGCGCCTTGCAATAGGCTTCGACCAACGCCACGGTTTCAGCCGGGCGGCCGGACAGACGCAAGTAATCCAGTGTCACGTCGTCCACCGGGAAGAAGCCGCAAGTCGCGCCGTATTCCGGGGCCATGTTGCCGATAGTGGCGCGGTCAGCCAGTGGCAGCTGCGCCAGGCCGTCGCCATAGAATTCGACGAATTTGCCCACAACGCCTTTCTTGCGAAGCATCTGGGTGACAGTTAGCACGAGGTCAGTCGCGGTGATGCCCTCGTTGAGTTTGCCGAGCAATTTGAAGCCGATGACTTCCGGGATCAGCATCGACACCGGCTGGCCGAGCATCGCGGCTTCCGCTTCAATTCCGCCGACGCCCCAGCCCAATACGCCGAGGCCGTTGATCATGGTGGTGTGGGAATCGGTACCGACCAGAGTGTCCGGAAAGGCGTACGTGCGGCCGTCTTCTTCTTTGGTCCAAACGGTGCGGCCCAGGTATTCGAGGTTCACCTGGTGGCAAATCCCCGTGCCTGGCGGCACCACGCTGAAGTTGTCGAACGCGCTTTGTCCCCAACGCAAGAAGGCGTAGCGCTCACCGTTACGTTGCATTTCGATATCGACGTTTTCGCCAAAGGCGTTGGCATCGCCGAACTTGTCGACCATCACCGAGTGGTCGATTACCAGATCCACCGGTGACAATGGATTGATGCGCTGCGGATCCCCCCCGGCCTTGGCCACGGCGGCGCGCATGGCGGCCAGATCGACAACAGCCGGCACACCGGTGAAGTCCTGCATCAGCACGCGGGCAGGGCGGTATTGAATTTCGCGGTCGGATTTGCGTTCGGTCAGCCAGGCGGCGATGGATTTAAGGTCATCGGCGGTGACGGTCTTGTTGTCTTCCCAGCGCAGCAGGTTTTCCAGTAGCACTTTGAGTGACATCGGCAACCTGTCCAGATTGCCGAGGGATTTCGCGGCGTCGGGCAAGCTGTAGTAATGGTAGGTCTTGTTGTTGACTTCTAAGGTCTTGAGGCTTTTCAGGCTATCGAGGGAGGGCATGAAGTAACTCCTTGACGAGTCCGCACGGCACGGACCTTGGGGGAATCGGGGAACCAAAACAAAGGTGAAGCTATGTACACGAACGCTCTGGTCGGCGGCTTATGTAGTACTGGACCTGCGAGCCGCGCCAGTGGTTCCTGATTGGGCTATCATGCGCCGCTTTTGTGTCGCTGAGGTTTATCCTCAAGTATAGGTCGCCCCAGACAGCCGTCTGGCGCGCGCAGAGGAGCTCCAATGAACACCCTGTTTATGCATTGCCGACCTGGCTTTGAAAGCGAAGTCTGTTCGGAAATCAGCGAGCACGCCGCGCGTCTGGACGTCTCCGGGTACGCCAAGGCCAAGACCAGCGCGGCCTTCGCCGAGTTTGTCTGCACCGAAGAAGACGGCGCCGAGCGCTTGATGAACAGCGTGCGTTTCACCGACCTGATTTTCCCTCGGCAGTGGGCGCGGGGTGTTTTCCTGGATCTGCCGGAAACCGACCGTATCAGCGTGATTCTTGCCCACATGGCAAACTTCGCTACCTGTGGCAGCCTGTGGCTAGAGGTGGTCGACACCAACGACGGCAAGGAGCTTTCGACCTTCTGCCGCAAGTTCGAAGCGCCGCTGCGCAAGGCCCTGACACAAGCGGGCAAGCTGGTGGACAACCCCAAACTGCCGCGCTTGTTGCTGACCTTCAAAAGTGGCCGTGAAGTGTTTCTCGGGCTGGCTGATGCCGATAATTCGGCGATGTGGCCCATGGGCATTCCCCGCTTGAAATTTCCCCGAGAAGCGCCGAGCCGTTCGACCTTGAAGCTGGAGGAGGCTTGGCATCATTTCATCCCTCGCGATCAGTGGGATGAGCGGCTATCGGGGGAAATGACCGGTGTCGATCTGGGCGCAGCGCCCGGCGGCTGGACCTATCAACTGGTGCGGCGCGGGATGCTGGTCACCGCCATCGATAACGGCCCGATGGCTGAAAGCCTGATGGATACGGGCTTGGTGCAGCACTTGATGGCTGATGGTTTCACCTACAAGCCGCGTCAGCCGGTGGACTGGATGGTCTGCGATATCGTCGAGAAGCCTGCGCGCAATGCCGCGTTGCTGGAAACCTGGCTGGGCGAAGGATTGTGTCGGGAAGCGGTGGTCAACCTCAAACTGCCGATGAAACAGCGTTATGCCGAAGTGCGACGTTTGCTGGACCGCATCGAAGAAGGCTTCAAGGCGCGGGGCATCAAGGTCGCCATTGGCTGCAAACAGCTGTACCACGACCGCGAAGAAGTGACCTGCCATTTGCGGCGGCTGGATATCAAGCGTAAGGCATAAAGCATCGCGGTTCTGTAGGAGCGAACTTGTTCGCGAGAGGGTTTTCACGGCGCAGAAGCCTCTCGCCAACAAGTTGGCTCCTACAGGATCGCGTTTGGCCGGTCTTGCGCCTCCATTGGCTTAGATTCACAGGTGCAACGCGTGCAAACAGAAAAACCCCATCGCCCCCCCGTTTTGCAGCACGTAAGCCTGAACGTGCGACGGTTGCGGCACGCTGCGGGGTTCAGTCAAACCGCGCTGGCGCAAAAGTCAGGCGTCAGTCGGCGGATGTTGGTGGCGATTGAAGCGGGGGAGACCAACGTCAGCCTCGCGACCCTTGACCGCGTGGCCGAAGCGTTGGGCGTGGCGTTCAGCGATTTGATCCAGGCCCCGGATGAGCGTGATTTCAGTCGCATCAACGAGGTCGCGTGGGTTGGTGAACTGGCTGACAGCAAGGCAGTTTTATTGGCCAAAGCCAGCGCCCGGCGTGAAGTAGAGCTGTGGGAGTTCAGCCTCGCGCCAGGCGATTCCTACGTTTCCGAAGCAGATCCTGACGGCTGGAGCGAGCAGGTGTTCGTGATCGAAGGCTGCCTGACCGTGAAGCTTTCTGATCAGATTCGCCATGTCGCGGCGGGCGAGTTTTTCATGTTTGCCAGTAATCAGCCCCATACCTTCAGCAACGAAGGGGACGCTGCGCTGCGTTTTGTCAGGAATGTCGTGATTTAACCGCCGTTGCCGGCAATCCCTGACCTGTAGGAGCGAATTTATTCGCGAGGAATTGCGTCAGGCGACAAGCAATTTCAGGCCTGGGGCAGGCTCGCGAACAAATTCGCTCCTACAGAGATGCGCAATTGTTTATCCAGTAACACCCAATCAACACTTTGCGGATTTTTCCGGCCCACTGCGCCTCGAATCCTCATCAAAAATGCACAAATTCCGGCACGCGCCGTGCACTGCGGTAAGGAACGCATCCTTCGTACCGAAGCGGCCGTACTAACGTCTTGTTTGAAACCCGAGCCGCGCTCACCATACTCAAACAGCCGCGCCACATTCCAGACAGCACCCAAGGCGATACCCAATGACTGCTGAAAACAATCGACCCGCCGCTGACATTCTGATCGTCGGCGGTGGCCTGAGCGGCACGATGCTGGCCGTGCAACTGCTCCGTTTGCCAAGGGGCCGCCGGATCCTCATCATCGAGTCGCGCAGCGAGCTTGGACGCGGCGAGGCCTATAGCGCCACTGAACTGGGCCACACGCTCAACGGCAATGCCGCGCGCATGGGCGTCGACCCCGACAATGCAGATGACCTGACTCAATGGTTGACCGACTTCATCGCCAAAGGCGGCTGGCCCGAGTCCGACGAACAGCACGTCCCGATCCCTGAACTGTTTCCCCCGCGCGGCATTTTCGGCTTGTACGTGCAGCAGCGTCTGGCTGAGGCTCAGAGGGCGGCCGCTGTGAAGGGCTCGACCGTAGAGCACGTGCGCGGTGAAGTGGTGGACCTGGTTACAGACGATCGGGGTGTGTCGATCACCCTCGCCAATGGCACGCTGTTACATGGCGCCCAGGCAGTGCTCGCCACTGGTATGTTCGCTGCCGCCCGCACCCCGCAACGGGACTCCAATGAACTCAACGCGGCTGCTGTCGATCCTTGGGACGTCGAGGCCATGCGCCATCTCGATCCCCAGGGGCGAGTGCTGATCATCGGCTCTGGCCTGACCATGGTCGATGCGGTGGTTTCTCTTGAAGAAGCCGGGCACCGCGGGCCAATCGATGTGTTTTCTCGCCACGGCCTGTTGCCCCACGTGCGCCGTCAACCGCCTGCCTGGCCGGACTTTCTGGGTGAGGACCACAGTCTGCGCAGCACCCGGCAACTGGTACGTGCGTTGCGGGCGCAATGCGCGCAAGCCATTGCTCAGGGCATTGACTGGCAGGCACCGCTGGATACCGTCCGAGTGCATATTCCCAGGCTGTGGAGTCAGGCGACTGACCTGCAGCGTCGCCAGTTCGTACGGCATGTACGGCCATGGTGGGAGAGTCATCACCACCGTTCGCCGCCGCCCAGCGGCAAGCTGCTGGAGAGGTTGGTGGATGAGGGGCGCTTGAGGATTCATGCAGCTTCCCTAATTGGCGTCGAGCATGCCTCACCTGCTCAGGTGCGCATCCGTGTGCGCCGCCGTGGTGAAAACGAGCCGACCCTGATCGACGGCGCTGCATTAATCAATTCCACTGGCATTCAATATGACTGGCGCCGCGTGGATCGGGCTTTGCCCCGGCAGTTATTGGCGCGAGGACTGATTCAGCCCGGCCCCTTGGCGCTGGGGATTGCCGCCGACCCAAGCGGTGCTGTGCTGGATGCGAACGGCGTGGTCTCCCAACGCTTGTTCGCCATGGGCCCACCACTGCGCGGCATGTGGTGGGAGAGCACGGCCGTCACCGATGTGGCGCTGCAGGCCAAGCTGCTGGCGGCCACCTTGGTCAGCGTCTAACCTCAGTCCTGGTCGAGCAAGCGCGGACCGGCGCCGTCCTCGCCCAATGCATCGCCGTTATTGCGCAGTGGGCAGGCGTCCATCGACAGGCAGCCACAACCAATGCAGCCCGAGAGCTGATCGCGCAGAGCGGTCAAGCGGTTGATCCGCTCATCCAGATCAGCTTTCCATCGTTGTGACAGCCTGTTCCAGTCCTCCACGCCGGGCGTGCGGTCCTGGGGCAGGGTTTCAAAGGCGGTCTGAATGCTTGCCAAAGGGATGCCCAGCTTTTGCGCGGTTTTGATCAGGGCTACACGGCGCAGAACATCGCGCTTATAACGCCGCTGATTGCCGCTGTTGCGCTGGCTGCTGATCAAGCCTCGGGCTTCATAGAAGCGCAGCGCAGTGATTGCCACACCGCTGCGCGCGGCTAATTGGCCGACGGTCAGTTCTCGCAGTGTATGAGCTGAATCGGTCTTGCCCATGTAGTGACTCCGTCCTTTGACGATTGAGGCTTGACCTCTAGTTAGGTGGAGGTTTTACCCTGCGCAGCACCTGATCGCAACTGAGTGCGTTATTCATGATGCAACGCAAGAAACGTAGTTCGCGACAATGCGCAAGACAGCATGCTTTTGCGCGGTTCTTTTGCCCGAGAAGTCCATCAGTGGAGAACGTTCATGACGTCGCCAGACCGTAATCGTCCTTTCAGTCAGTTCGTTGAGTTTGTGGTGGATGCGCGTCACCAGTCCGGCCTGGTCATGGCGTTGATTGACCGAACCGAGCGCTTCACTCGGACCTATCCCGGTTTTATCAGCGCCAGTGTGCAGGTCAGTGAAGATCAGCAGCGGGTGCTCAGCCATGTGCTCTGGGATTCAAAGGAGGACTGCGAGCGGGCGTTCGAGAATGCCGAGCAAGGGGAGCAGGATTTCTGGACCTTGATCCGCCAGCACCGGGCCACGGCGCTGACGTTCAATGCGTATCAGTTGATGAGCCAGACGGTTGGGCGTCGGTAGCTTGCAATTCGGTGTCGGGCCATCCACGTCTTCAGGTCTGCATCGACCTCTTCGCGGACAGGTCCGCTCCCACAGGTTTTGAGTCAGGTCGAAAGCCCGCAGCGCCTCTAATCCATTGTGGGAGCGCACCTGTTCGTGAAAGCGGTGCATCAGGCGGTAAAGATGTATCGACTGGTCCCGATGCCCGGCAGATCGCCTGCAAACAAGGCTCCTACGGCCTTGCGCCAGAATCAAAAGCAATCGCGGTTGCCGCAGCGCCTCAAACCGACAACTGCACCATGCGATCGCCCTGCAAATGCTCGCCGGGCCTGCGTTTGTTGACGGCCAGTTCACCGATCTTGATCAGACGCGCGCGGGTGACGTTACGGCTCAGACCCAGCAGGCCCGCCGTGTGTACCTGGTTGTAGTGACTGAAACGGTAGGCCGCGCGCAGTAGTGCGTCTTCGACCTTCTCATGCAGCGCGCCGGCCTGTTCTTCGAACAGCTTCTGAAACGCACGCTCAAGCAAGGCCTGGGTGGAATCGTCGACTTGGGCGACTTCGTCCTGACGCTCGATGCGCAGGTTGGACAAGCGCAGATCGTCACGCTGAATCACCCCGTCACGGCAAATCAACAGGGTGTGGTGAATGACGTTTTCCAGCTCACGGATGTTGCCGGGCCAGCTGTACGTCTTGAGCTTGTGTTCGGCTTCCGGGCTTATGCGAATCGGGCCGTAACCCATGCGCTGGCTGTAGACGTCGATGAAGTGCCGGGTCAGCGGCATGATGTCGCCCGGACGTTCACGCAACGTGTGCAGTTGCAGATTAACCACATTCAGCCGGTAAAAAAGATCTTCCCGGAAATGCCCGGCGTTGATCGCGCGCTCCAGTTGCACGTTGGTGGCGGCCAGCACCCGGACATCGATAGGCGTACTTTTGCGCGATCCAAGCCGCACCACTTCGCGCTCTTGCAACACGCGCAGCAGCTTGACCTGAATCGCCATGGGCAGATCGCCGATCTCGTCGAGAAACAACGTGCCGCCGTTGGCCTCTTCGAACCAGCCAGCTTTGGCGGCCAGTGCGCCGGTGAACGCGCCTTTTTCATGGCCGAACAGCTCGGCTTCCACCAGAGATTCAGAAAACGCGCCGCAGTTGACCGCCACGAACGGACGATGACGACGGGCGCTGAGGTTGTGGATGTGCCGCGCGATCAACTCTTTGCCGGTCCCGGTTTCGCCGATGATCAGAACGCTGGCTTCGCTGGGCGCGACCTGCTGCACATGGGCCAGTAGCGCTTGTGATTTCGGGTCTTCAAACACCTGCGCCGTGGCGCGAATCGAAGTCGCCAGCGCGGGCGATGGCGGTAGGGTCAGTAGCTGCATTGGGATCACTTTTGAATAGAGGCCAGTCAGATTGAACGCGGTCCTTTGTAGGAGCGCGCTTGCCCGCGATAGGGTGTGTCAGCAAAACATACGGCGGCTGACATAACGCTTTCGCGGGCAAGCGCGCTCCTACAGTGAGTCACCGTTGTCTGATTTTTACTTCTGCGGCGGTAAATCGTTGGCGATCATCTCGCCGAAAGGGCCGGTCAGGTTGGTGAGGCCTCCGCCTGCCAGGCTGCGATACGGCTCGGGCAGCAGCGGGAACACCAATTCAGCGAAGCGATAGGCTTCTTCCAAATGCGGGTAGCCCGAGAAAATAAAGCTCTCTATGCCCAGATCTGCGTATTCCTTGATGCGTGCGGCCACTTCTTCGGGATTACCCACCAACGCCGTGCCCGCACCGCCGCGTACCAAGCCAACACCGGCCCACAGGTTTGGCGCGATTTCCAGGTTGTCGCGGCGACCGTCGTGCAGCGCGGCCATGCGGCGCTGGCCTTCTGAATCGAAACGGGCGAAGGATTTTTGTGCCGCAGCGATGGTTTCGTCGCTGATGTGCTCGATCAGTGTGCTCGCGGCTTTCCAGGCTTCTTCGCTGGTCTCCCGCACGATCACGTGCAAACGAATCCCGAACTTCACAGTGCGGCCGTTGCGTGCGGCGCGCTCGCGGATGTCCGCCAGCTTTTCTGCCACAGCGGCAGGTGGTTCGCCCCAGGTCAGATAGACGTCAACCTGATCGGCAGCCAGTTCGTGGGCCGCCTCGGAGGAACCGCCGAAATACAGCGGCGGATAAGGCTTCTGGATCGGTGGATACAGTGCCTTGGCGTTCTGTACGCGCAGGTGTTTGCCTTCGAAATCCACGGCCTCGCCTTGCAGCACGCGACGCCAGATCTGCAGGAATTCATCCGTGACTTCGTAGCGTTCGCTGTGATCGAGAAAGCTGCCATCGCCACGGTTTTCGTCAGGATCGCCCCCGGTCACGACGTTGATCAGCAAGCGTCCACCCGACAGGCGATCCAGCGTGGCGGCCATGCGAGCCGAGACTGTCGGAGAAATGATCCCCGGACGAATCGCCACCAGATAACGCAGGCGTTCAGTCAGCGGCACCAATGCCGACGCAATCACCCACGAGTCCTCACAGGACCGCCCGGTCGGGATCAATACGCCGTGGTAGCCAAGACTGTCGGCAGCCTGGGCTACTTGTTTCAGGTAGTTGAGCGTGACCGGGCGCGCGCCCTTGGTGGTACCCAGAAAATGGCCGTCGCCGTGGGTCGGTAGAAACCAGAAAACATCCATGAGACATCCTTCGAGCAGAATCGGTGGCTTTGCTTAGGTGCGCTATTTATAGAGGGTGAGTTTTATTCCGTAAAAGAACTGAATCCCATATTTTTAGATCGTTTAGAGATATGTCATTGTTTCTGTAGGAGCCAACTTGTTGGCGAGGTGATTAATGAGGCATATAAAGTGCGGCATCTCGCGAATAATTTCGCTCCTACAGGGTTCTGAACATCTGAATGACCTCAAAAAAAGAAGCAGCGCCGCTCCCCGAAGACCTGCGGGTGTTCCTGACCGTTATTCGTAAAGCGGGTTTCGCCGCCGCCGCCGATGAGTTGGGGTTGTCGCCGGCCTACGTCAGCAAACGCATTCAAATCCTCGAAAGCACCCTTGCTACGCGCCTGCTGCACCGCACCAGCCGCCGCGTTGCCCTGACCGAAGACGGCGAGCGAGTGCAGCGTTGGGCGGTACGGATTCTCGAAGACTTCCAGTTGCTGCACGACGAGTTGTCGGACGCCCGCTCAGAGCCCCGGGGTCGTCTGCACATCTGCAGCTCGTTTGGCTTCGGCCGCAATCATGTGGCCCCGGCGATCTCGCAACTGGCCGAGCAATACCCCGATCTGGAAATCCGCCTGGACCTCTTCGACCGCGTGGTGGATATCGTCAGCGAAGGATTCGATCTGGAGATTCGCGTGGGCGATGACATTCCCGGTCAACACATCGGTCGGCAATTGGTGAGCAACCGACGGGTGCTGTGCGCCGCGCCTTCCTACCTTGAGCGACGCGGTATCCCACAGGAACTGACCGATCTGGAACAGCACGATTGCCTGGTGATCAAGGAGCGTGACAACGCATTCGGCATCTGGCATGTCGAGCGGGATGGGGTTCGGGAAAGCGTGCGGGTGAGTGGGGCGTTGTCCTCCAACAGCGGCGAGATCGTTCTGCAATGGGCGCTCGATGGGCGCGGGGTATTGCAGCGGTCTTTGTGGGACGTCAAACCGTTTCTGGATCAGGGCCGGCTGGTGCAAGTGCTGCCGGACTACACCGAAAGCGCCAACGTCTGGGCGGTGTACCCGACGCGCCTCGCCAACTCCGGGAAATTGCGCGTCTGCGTCGAGTTTCTGCAGACGCATTTTCAAGGGTTGTCGTTGTAGTAAAACGACGCGGAGTTGTAGGAGCGCGCTTGCCCGCGAATGCATCCGTCCATCCGATACATCTTTATGTTCTGACCGGGCTAATCGCGGGCAAGCGCGCTCCTACAGGCAAACTCAGAGCCACGGATTTTCCGCCAGGTGCCGCTGCTCGAACGCACGAATCTGCTCGCTGCGCTGCAAGGTGCTGCCGATCGCATCCAAACCCAGCAACAGCGCGTCTTTGCGCAGTTCGTCGATCTGAAACGGCAGCACCCGTCCGTTCAGCAAACGGATCTGTTGCTGCTGCAAATCCACGTCTATCCGCGCAGTTTCAGCCTGGCTGACCACCCGCCCCAGTTCCTGAATCTGCGCTTCGTCCAGCGTGATGACCAACACGCCATTTCGTTGACAATTGTCGTAGAAAATCCCGGCGAAACTGCTGCCGATCAACGCGCGAATGCCCATTTGTTTGAGCCCCCACACGGCATGTTCACGGCTGGAACCACAGCCGAAATTGGGCCCAACCACCATGAACGTCGACCCCTGCCAGCCGGGCTGGTTGAGGATGAAGTCGGGGTTCGTTTCGCCGCCCGGCAAAAAGCGCAGATCGAAGAACAAACCCCGATCCAGCCCCGCTCGATCAATCCCCTTTAGAAACTGCTTTGGCATGATCACGTCGGTGTCGATATTGGCCGCAAGCATCGGTGCGGCCTTGCCGCTGACGTAGGTGAAAGGCTGCATGTCAGAGACTCCTTTGCAGGTGGCGAACGTCGGTCAGATGGCCAGTGATGGCGGCAGCGGCGACCATCGCCGGGCTCATCAGATGGGTGCGCGCGCCAGCGCCCTGGCGGCCTTCGAAATTACGGTTGGTGCTGGACGCGCAACGGTCGCCGGGGGCGAGTACGTCATCGTTCATTGCCAGGCACATTGAGCAGCCGGACTGACGCCACTCGAATCCGGCGTCCCGGAAAATCGTCGCCAGCCCTTCGGCTTCTGCCTGATCGCGCACCGCCGTGGAGCCGGGGACGATCATCGCTCGCACATGCCGGGCCACCTGTTTGCCACGCACCACGTTGGCCGCGTCACGCAGATCCTCGATTCGCGCGTTGGTGCACGAGCCGATAAATGCGTGGCTGATGACGATGTCAGTGAGCGGTGTGCCAGCGTGCAGGCCCATGTAGGTCAGGGCGCGGCGCATGTCTTGGCGCAGGATCGGGTCAGCGATGGCGTCCGGGTCAGGCACATTGGCGCCGATGGCGGCGGCCTGATCCGGGCTGGTTCCCCAGGTGACCATTGGTTGCAGATCGTGCGTGTCGAGTTGAACCTCCCGGTCGAACACCGCGTCAGGGTCGCTGTGCAACTGCCGCCAACTCGCAACGGCGCGCTCCCACAGCTCGCCTTTTGGCGCGCGGGGCTTGTCCTGCAAGTACGCAAAAACCTTCTCGTCCGGCGCCATGAACGCACCGCGAGCCCCTGCTTCAACGGCCATGTTGCAGATGGTCATGCGCGCTTCCACGCTCAACGCTGCAATGGTGGAACCGGTGAATTCAATCGCGTAGCCAGTGGCACCTGAGGCACCGATCTTGCCGATCAGGGCCATGATCACGTCTTTGGAGGTAAGGCCGGTGGTCAGTTGGCCGTCTACCGTGACGCGCATGCTTTTCAGGCGTTTGTAGACCAGCGTCTGGGAGGCCAGCAGGTGTTCGATCTCCGAGGTGCCGATGCCGAAGCCAAACGCGCCCAGTGCGCCGTAAGTGGTGGTGTGGCTGTCGCCTGCAGCAATCACCATGCCCGGCAGGATGAACCCTTGTTCTGGGGCAATGACGTGTTCGATGCCCTGGCGCTGGTCGAGTACATCGAACAGTTCGATGCCGAATTTCTCGCAGTTGTCGGCCAGGTACGAGACCTGCAAAGCGCCGCCTGCATCGGCCATGGTGGCGACACGCTGCGGCGCGGTGGGGTTGACGTGATCGACCACCGCCAGCGCCGTTTCTGGCCGCCAGACATCGCGGCCAGCCTCGCGCAAACCGCTGAAGGCTTGCGGGCTGGTGTATTCGTTGATCACTTGACGGTCGATGTAAAGCAGCACGTGGCCTTGTTCATCGAGCTTGCACACGGTGTGTGAATCGATGTGCTTGTCGTAGAGGGTTCTTGTTCGAGTCATGGTGGCGCTCACGGTAAAGAGGTCACAGCCGGTCAGGCGGCAGACGACATCTTTAAGCGCATGGGAATCGCCATCAATGGCAGGAAAGTGAGGGCAGGGGACATGGATCGTGTTTGATGGGTGACAGAAACCCTTTGTAGGAGCGCGCTTGCCGGCGATTGCGTCATGTTTGCGACGACGATGCCGATTGATCCACCGCCATCGCGGGCAAGCGCGCTCCTACAGGGGCTGACCTAAAAAAACGGGCACCGAAGCGCCCGTTTTTTCAATGTGCCGCCCTTCAGAAAATCTTGGTAAACAACCAGTACAAGCTGCCCGACAACAGGATCGCGGCCGGCAAGGTCAGGACCCACGCCAGTGCCAGATTGCGCAGGGTGCGCATCTGCAAGCCCGAGCCGTTGGCGGTCATGCTGCCTGCCACGCCGGACGACAACACATGGGTGGTCGACACCGGCAAACCGTACATGTCCGCCGCGCCAATCGTGAACATCGCCACCAGTTCAGCCGAGGCGCCCTGGGCATAAGTCATGTGGGTCTTGCCGATCTTCTCGCCGACGGTGATCACGATGCGCTTCCAGCCGACCATCGTCCCCAGCCCCAGCGCGATTGCCACCGCGATCTTCACCCACAGCGGGATGAACCGGGTGGCGCTGTCGATCTGTTGCTTGAACTGCGTCACCTTGGCTTGGGTGTCGGCGTCGAAATTGCCGATCTTGTCCTTGTCCATCAGGCGGATGGTTTCCGACGTCAGGTACATGTCGTTACGAACGTTGGCCACGGCCTCGGCCGGGACTTTGGAGAGCGAGCCGTAGCTGCCGACCTGAATGCCGATCTTGCCGGTCATCACGGCCAGTGCCGGCACCAAGTCAGGGGTGGCTTTCTTGTCGCGAACATACTCGGACAACGTCAAGCGTGGGTCCGCTGGAGCTGGCTGAGCCGAGTTGCGGCTGAGGGCTTGTTGGGTGACTTCGGCGACAGCGGCGAACTGCAACGACTGATCCGCTGGCATGGTGCGGTTCAGTGCATAGGCCATTGGCAGGGTGCCGACCAGAATCAACATGATCAGGCCCATGCCTTTCTGGCCGTCATTGGAACCGTGGGCGAACGACACGCCGGTGCAGGTCAGGATCAACAGGCCGCGAATCCAGATCGGAGGTGGCGCGTTGCCTTCCGGCGCCTTGTACAGCGCGCGGTTCTTGATGAACAGGCGCATCGCCAGCAGCAACAACGCGGCGCAAACAAAACCAACCAGCGGTGACAGCAGCAGCGAGTAACCGACTTTGGTTGCTTGCGCCCAGTCCACGCCGCTAGTGCCGTCGCGGCCGTGCATCAAAGCGTTCGCGACGCCCACACCGATAATCGAACCGATCAGCGTGTGGGACGAAGACGCTGGTAGGCCCAGCGCCCAAGTGCCAAGGTTCCAGATGATCGCGGCGATCAGCAGCGCGAAGATCATCGCGAAACCGGCAGACGAGCCGACTTGCAGGATCAGTTCAACTGGCAGCAGGGCGATGATGCCGAAGGCGACCGCGCCGCTGGAGAACAACACCCCGAGAAAGTTGAACATGCCCGACCAGGCCACGGCGAAGTTTGGCGGCAGGGAGTGGGTGTAGATCACCGTCGCTACTGCGTTGGCGGTGTCGTGAAAACCGTTGACGAACTCGAAGCCCAAGGCGATCAACAGCGCCACGCCCAGCAGCAGGAAGGGCGTCCAGGTCAGGATGACGACGCCCATGTCGTCGACGTCCTGTTTCAAGCTATAAGCGGTGAACAGCAGCCCCATGCCCAGAACGGCAAAGAAAATCACCATCGTCAGTACGCCGGGCTTGCGCCCGAATTGAGAACTCAGCCCAGAGCCGCCAGACGCTGGGCCCGAAGCCAGTGATGGGGTCGCCATGATGCACAATCCTGTTGTGATGGAATGGTGACCATGATCATTTCAAAATGTGACAAGAATGCGACGTGGGTCACGAAAGCTAGTATGGGTTGGGTTTTATGGACAAATGGCGAACTGATTCTTCCCGGATTGACGCATTTTCGTGGGAGCGGACCTGTCCGCGAAGGGCCAGTACATCCGGTAAATCTTCATCGGTTGATCCATCGCATTCGCGGACAGGTCCGCTCCCACGGGTCCGGCGGGGTGTGCGTTCAGTAATCGCCACGTTTCCTGAACGCCCAGCGCCCGGCAATGAACGTAAACGTCGCGACCAGCGCCACCAGCACCCAGAAACCATGGGGATCGCTGGCCAGTGGAATGCCGCCGACGTTCATCCCGAAGAAGCCTGCGACGATGTTGATCGGCAGCGCCAGCACGGTGACGACGGTCAGGGTGAACAGCGTGCGGCTGCTTTGCTCGTTCAGGTTGGCGGCGATTTCTTCCTGCAGCAGCTTGATGCGCTCGCCCAGGGCCGTGAGGTCGCTGATCACCAGCGCCGACTCCTCGGTGGACTGGCGCAGCTCCTGCAGATCCTCCTCCAGCAGCCAGCTTGGCGGCTTGTGCAGCAAGCGCATCAGTGAGCCCGGCTCCAGCGCCAGAAGGCGTTGCAGGCGCACCAATACCCGACGCATGGACCCCAGCTCAGAGCGGTTATTGCTCAGGCGCTGGGACAGCAACTGGTCTTCGATCTTGTCGACGCTGATGCTGGTCTTGCGCATGAACTGCGACAGCACTTCGCTCTGATCGCGCAGCAAGTGCGCCAGCAACTCCAGCGGCGAGCGAAACAGCTCGCCGTGCTTGACCGAGGAGCGCAGTTTGTCGACCGAGCGCAACGGATGGTGGCGCGCGGTGATCATCACGCCGCTGCGCAGGCAGACCCACAAGGTAGCGATATCGGTGGAGACGCGGTTGAAGTCGAATACCACGTCGTTGACCACCGCCAGCAGGGCCGAATCGACGTGTTCGATCCGGGTCGAGCGCGAGCCTTCGTGCAGCGCTTCGAAGAACTCGTCGGGCAATTCCAGATGGGTTTTCAGCCAGCGTTCACAACCGGCATGCGCCAGGTTTAAATGCAGCCAGACGAACTCGTCCGAAGGAACGTCGCGGTGCAGGCATTCCAGCGCCAGGGTCGATGCAATTTCCCGCCCCGGCTCATCCGGCCGAAAGCGAAACGCATAAAGCAGTCCGAACAGGTCGGAATCCTGATGGTGGGCAATGCTTGGATTCATGGAGGCTCGCTGGCGGGGGAGAGTGCCGATCCGGGGCAGGATCGAAATCGGCATCATCGCAAGCGGTTTTGACAGTTATGTGACGGTTTGTTTCCAAGCAGCCAATGGGGGCAACTGTACCCTGTAGGAGCCAACTTGTTGGCGAGACAGCCACCGCGGTGTGTCAGGTGCAACGTCTCGCGAACAAGTTCGCTCCTACAGAAGTCCTACACCATCGACAACCGCTGCTTGCGGTGGGGCGCGGGCCACGACCGGTCGATCAGCAGCTCATCATCGATGCTCAGCTCGATCTGCGCAGCAGCGATGTTCAGCGCGATATGCTCGGGGCTGACGGCCTTGGGGATCGCAATCACACCATCCTGACGCAGCACCCACGCCAGGCTGATCTGCGCAGGCGTTGCATCGTGACGTTCGGCGACTTCCAGCAGGGCTGGATTGCGCAGCAAGTGCCCTGCCTGACCAATCGGGCAGTAAGCCATGAGCGGCATGTTGACGTTTTGCATCCACGGCAGCAGGTCGTATTCGACGCCGCGCTCTTCGGGGTTGTACAGCACCTGGTTGGTAGCGCAGGCCGGTGCGTTCAGTTCGAGCATGTCGGACACGTCGAAATTGGACACGCCCCAATGGCCGATCTTGCCCGCTTCACGCAGACGCTCGAAGGCTTCAACGGTTTCTTCCAGCGGGTATTGGCCGGGCCAGTGCAGCAAATAGAGGTCGATGTAATCGGTCTTCATGCGCTTGAGGCTGCGCTCGCAAGCTTCGGGAATGCCCTTGCGGCTGGCGTTGTGCGGGTAGACCTTGCTCACCAGCATCACCTTGTCGCGTTCACCGGCGATGGCCTCGCCGACCACCTCTTCAGCGCCGCCTTCGCCGTACATCTCGGCGGTGTCGATCAGCGTCATGCCTAGCTCGATCCCTAGCTTGAGCGCCGACACTTCGGCCTCGCGCTGATGCCGGTCCTCGCCCATGTGCCAGGTGCCCTGACCAATGACGGGGACGGTTTTATCTGCCAGTTCGAGGGTGCGCATGGCGGCTCCTGCAAATGAGGGGTGATGAGAAGTCTGGCAGCGGATGGGCGTCGGGGTTCAATCTCCAAGACGGCGCGGATCCTGTAGGAGCTGACGACCAGCGGGAGGCTGCGATGCGGTGTGTCAGGCAAACCTCAATCGCAGCCTCCCGCTGGTCGTCAGCTCCTGCAGGGGATCGCGTTAATTTTTAGCTTGCGCACCACTCCCTTCCCAACCCCCACCCAGCGCCAGGAACAGGTCGATCTGCCCCATCGCCACTTGCGTATTGGCCGCAGCCAGTTGCGCGCGCACGTCGGTGTAGGTGCGGGTCGCTTGCAGGTCGGCGAGGAACGATTCGCGACCTGCCTGGAAGAAGCGATGGGTCTGATCAGCGGCCTGTTGCGCCGACTGCTCGGCGTCGGCCAGCGCGTCGCGACGTTCAAGCAGGGCGGTGTATTGCGACAGACCGGTCTGGGCCTCGCGAATCGCGTTCAGCACCACGCCGTCGAAACGCGCCAAAGCGGCCTGACTCGACGCCTCGGCAATATGAATCCGCGCCCGGGCGCCGTTGGACGGGATGGTCCAGTTGATCACCCCACCAAAGCCCCAGCGGTTGGTCGACGGATCACCCAGTTCATCGAGAATACCCACGGTGCCGACGGTCGCGCCGATGCTGATGTCCGGGTACAACTCACCGGTCGCCACGCCAATACCCGCCACAGACATCGCCAATCGACGTTCCGCCTGACGCACATCCGGACGACGCTTGAGCAGTGCCGCGCCATCGCCCACTGGCATGACTTGCGCGATGTGCGGCAGTTCGGCGCATTCGGCCACGCCTTTGGGCAATTGATTCAACGGTCTGGCCAACAGCATCGACAGGCGATAGAGCCCGGACTGCCGCGCTGCCTGATAGCGCGGCAAATCGGCGCGCAGGGATTTGAACTGCGTCTGTGAGCGCGTGACCTGGGTTTCATCGCCACGGCCGGCATCGCGCAGGCGTTGGGTCAGGGACAGGCTTTGCTGTTGCAGATTGACCGACTCCAGCGCGATGTCGTGCTCTTCATTGGCCGCGCACACCTGGGTGTAGGCGCGAACCACGTCGGCTACCAGGGTGATGCGCGCGGTATCGACCGCCGCCTGGGCCGCATCGGTATTGGCCTGGGCCGCTTCGATGCCGCGCTGCAGCACGCCGAACAGGTCAAATTGATAGGAAGTGGTCAGACCGACATCGCCGACGTTGGAGACCGGCACTTTTTCGGGGAGCAAATACGCTTGGCCAGCTTCTTGAAGACGCTGAACCCCGGCCTTGGCCGAGTTGGTAAACCCGCCAGCGGCGTCGGCTTCGGCAGACTGATAACGGGCGCGCTGCAAGTTGGCAGCGGCCACGCGCAAGTCAGTGCTGGACACCAGCGCCTGACGCACCAGCTCGTTGAGTTTCGGGTCCTGATACAGCTTCCACCAGTCTTCGGGCACGGGGGCGGACACCACATTCGACGACTCACCAGCCAGCTCGCCCTGCAGGTCAGGGCGATTGACCGCCGCGTCCTTGGGCAGCTCGTAATCCGGACCGACCACGGTGCACGCCGACAGCAACAAGCCCAGTCCGACCGTCAGCAGGCGAGCGCTGTGTTTCATTGGGCGGCTCCTGTCTCGGTGGTTTTACCGCTGGCGGCTTTGCTGTCGAGCTTGCGCAGATCGGCGTCATCCATGATCGAGACCGTGGCTGTACGCCCGGCAATCATGCGGAAGTCCGCCGGCACTTCGTCGAACGCAATCCGCACCGGAATCCGCTGCGCCAGGCGCACCCAACTGAACGCCGGATTGACGTTGGGCAGTAGGTTGGAGCCGCTGCTGCGGTCGCGATCTTCGATGCCGGCGACGATGCTCACCACATGGCCACGCAGGCGGGCGTTGTCGCCGATCACGCGGATATCGACCGCTGAACCGATGTGAATGCCGTCGAGCTTGGTTTCTTCGAAGTAGCCGTCGATGTGGAACGAATTGCCGTCCACCACCGAGAGCACCGGACGTCCGGCGGTCACGAATTCACGGTCACGGGGCGCGCGGTCGTTGAGGTAGCCGTCCACCGGGCTGCGGATTACCGAGCGATCAAGGTTCAGCTGCGCCGCGTCCACCATCACTTGCGCTTCATTAAGAGCCGACAGCGCGCGGGCTTCCTTGGACTGGCTCTCTTCCAGTTGCTCGCGGGCCACCAGATTGCCCAGGCCGCGGTTACGTCTGTTCTCGCGTTGGGCCTGTTCCCAGGTTTCTTTGCGCTCGGCCACGGTGGCCTGGGCCTGACGCAGTGCCAGGCGGAAACGGTCCTGGTCGATGGTGAACAGCACATCGCCTTTGCGCACCACCTGGTTGTCGGTGACCGAGACTTTCTGGATCAGCCCGGACACGTCTGGCGCGATCTGGATCACGTCGGCGCGAATGTGCCCGTCGCGGGTCCACGGGGCGTACATGTAATACATCACCATGCGCCATACGACGATGGCGGCAAAGAGGACAACCAGCAGGGTCAGGACCACGCGGCCCAAAGTCAGTAAGGGTTTTTTCATTTCATCAAATATCGACTGAGAGTATCCACGGCACCCAGCAGCAGGGCGTATAGACCAACGTTGAACAATGCCCGGTGCCAGACCAGGCGATAGAAGTGGGTCCGTGACAACACGGCGTGTACCACCAGAAAAATCAGATACGCAATGCCCATCAGGGCCAGAAACGTAGGCAGGAATATCCCGCTGACGTCCAGATCACCAATCATAGAGGCGCTCCGTCGATGCCATACGGCGGTTGTTCTTCGTGCTCTGCGACCACATCGACAATCTCCACGCCAGGCAGCAGCGCCAGACGCAGACCGCTCAGCGCATGCAGCAACTGCAGCCGCGCCTGATCGTCACCCATGGCGTCAAAGGCCAGGGCGCGGCGGGCGCGGTCCATGGTCATGAGCAGACCTTTGGGCGCCGGCAAGCGTTCATGGGACTTGAGGCAAGCACTGAAATAAGCGCCCACTTCGGTGGTGACCTGGCGCAACAACTGACGCGGCACCGCTGGCACACGGGGCATGTAGGCCAGCAAGTCGAGCATGTTCAGTGCCACCCGCAGTTCTCGGACGGCGATTCCGGTGTCCTGCGCGGTGATCGTCAGGCGCGGCAACTGCTGCATCAGCCGGTCGAGCATCTTCACGCCCATGCGCCGATGCTCGGCAAGGCTGGCTTGCTCGCTGAGGGAAACGATGTCGCGCCAGCTGAAGCGGGTCAGGCGTTTGGCCGCAAGCTCGGTGCCGAAAGGCCGTACGACCAGCGTCCAGACGAAGGCGAACGCCAGGCCTGCGGGCCCGGCCAGGTTGGAATTGACGAAGTTCAGGAAGTCCGCGTCGTAGGCGCTCTGAATGCTGATAAACGAAGACGTATTGACGATGGTCAGCAGCGTGCCGAGGTAGAACTTCGGCTGCACCGTGAGCGTACCGACGCAGATGAACGGCACTGCGAAGGCCAGCACCAGCATCGGGAAATCATGCAGGTTGGGCAGCACCACGAACAGGTACAGGCTGGCGAACACCACTGAAAGCATGGTCCAGAAGAAGAACCGGTAAATCTGCGGCGCCGGGTCGTCCATGGCCGCGAAGAAACTGCACGACACCGCCGCCAGAGCCACGGCGCTGGCACCATCCTGCCAGCCAAGCAGAATCCACAGCACCGACGCCACGATGATTGCGCTGACCGAAGTCGCGACCGAATAAAGCATCATCCCTTTGTCGAGGAACGGCGACAGCCGCCCCAGGCGCCAGTGTCGGTAAACGGCTCGCCAGGAAGAAGGGTCATCCTTGACGATGGCGTGTTGCAGGCTGCGGCAGTCCTGCCACAAATCGATGAATTCGGTCAGGCGGAACAGCGCATTGGACAGCAACAACTGACGTCGATCATCCAGTTGCGCAGGGGTGGGTTGCAGGCGATCAAGCTCGCGGTGCAGCACTTCCCAGTACTTGATCGGCGCACCCTGTGAGGTCTGCTCCAGCCAGTCGCGGGTCTCGATCAGCAGCGGAGCGAGGTCGGCCACCAGTTCGGGGGTGCGTCGCTCCAGCGCCCAGAGTGCATCGTCCAGCGCGTCGATCACCGGCAACAGGTGAATCATCCGGCCGCGCAGCTCTTTGGCGTTACGCACCCGCTGTTTATGAGCGCCCTCGTGGGGCAACTGGCCGATCATCAGCTCCAGGCTGTTGAAGGTGCCGACCATCGCCGTGCGCAAGGTGCCCACGGCTTCCGGAGTAGAAGATCGCGCCAGAAACAGATCGCTGTAAGTGGTCGCGTCGTTGAACCATTTGCCTAGAGAATCCACCAGCACCGGCGCCAGGCGCCGTGGCCAGAACATGCTGCCGACCACCGCAGCGCAAATGATTCCGAGGAAGATTTCTTCCGTGCGCGACACCGCGATGTCGAACACCGCCTGCGGGTTGTCCACCACCGGAAACGAAATCAGCGGCATGGTGTAGCCGGCCAGCATCAGCGCGTAGCTGTTGGCGGTGCGCAAGTGCAGGGACAGAAACAGCAGCGTGCCGGTCCACAGCGCAATCACGACGGCCAGCAGAAAGGGCGTCTGCACAAACATCGGCACCACGATCACCGAAGCGGCAGCACCGAGAAAGGTCCCGGCGGCACGATACAGAGCCTTGGAACTGGTGGGCGCGACGAAAGGGCTTGAGACGATGTAAACCGTGGCCATCGCCCAGTAGGGGCGGGGCAATTCCATGAGCAGGGCGATGTACAGCGCCAGCATCGACGCGGCGAAAGTACGCACGCCGTAGAACCAGTCACGGGCGGGCGGAACGCCTTTGAAAAAGTCGCTGCTGAAGAAACCCGGCCGGTCGGCGGACTTGTTGGCGACCGTGCTCAAGATGCCGTCACCGCAGCGTTGGGTGTGGCGCTTGCAAATGCCTTGATCACGCGCAACGCCGCTTCGAGATCGGCGGGGTCGAGGTGGGCGAACACTTCGCGGCGCAAACGGATCAACTCGTCCTCGATTGACTGGGCCAGTGCGCGGCCATCATCGGTCAGGCTCAGGGATTTGGCGCGGCGGTCGGTGGGGTCTTCGGTGCGGCACACCAGATTCGCGTCCCCCAGCTGGTCAAGCAATCGCACCAGCGACGGGCTTTCAAGGCCGCATGCCTGTGCCACTGTCACCTGACGAACGCCATCGCCCAGTCGCGCGATCATCAGCAACGGGCCTGCGCAGGCTTCGGAGACGCCATAGCTGCTGAGGGTCGTATGACAAACCCGGCGCCATTGACGCGATGCCGCGACGACGCCGCCGGTAATGTGCATTTGCAATGAATCGATAGTCATAAAAAAGTGCCACTGAGTGCGTTTGACGACAGGGTTTGGTAGGCAGTGAATGATTAGGCTCAGTATTATTAGGATGCTAACTATTAATATCCTGTAACAAAGTCCTTCCGTCAAATGAAAAGTCGCCGAACGGTAGTGTGGTGGGTCGTCGCAGAGTAGGTCCGGGTTGTTCTGCAGAAGGTCTATCGTCATCCAACCGCCGGGCAATCGTGCAGCCAAGCAAGAGTTGTGGGAGGAATCAGTCCGAAGTTTGATGTGGAGTTTTTAACGCGCCTGAGTCAATTAAGCGCGGACCCTGCCGATAGCAAAGACGATATGAACGGTCGCAAAGCCCCGTTCCAGACACATCCCTTTGCTGGTGCGCATGCCGCACCCAAGAGCGCCGCATGATCGATCTTGCCACCTGGAATCTCTCAATCCCTGTGGGCTCGCCGGCCACTATCGTCAGTACTCCCAAGCTTGTCGCCGGTTACCAGGATGAGTATTTCAAGTCGGGAAATACTTTGTTCTTCTGGGCGCCAGTGACAGGTTCCAAAACAGACAATGCCGTTTACCCCCGTACTGAGCTGCGCGAAACCTATGCCAGTGGAGCGGTGTACAACTGGACCTATGCCCAGGCGGACAATGTGCTGCGGGCGGCGCTGGAGGTGGTTCAGGTGCCGTCGACCGGCAAGATCGTGATCGGCCAGATTCACTGCTACGGCAGCACCGAGCCGCTTATCAAGCTTGAGTATCAGTACAAAGAGAAGTTGGGCAACGGCAACATCGTCGCCAAGTTTCGCCTCACGCCGACGTCCGAACCCGAGGTCATTCAGATCGCCACCGGGGTGCTGCTCAACGCGCGGTTCACGTACACCCTTCACCTGACGCCGAGCGGCAACCTGACCGTGAACGCTGCCGACATGCAATGGACCGCCAAGCTGGACAGCACCTGGAATGGCAAATTGTTGTATTTCAAAGCAGGGGTCTATACCCAGGACAACACCGGGTACGTGACAGAGGGCGGGGCTGCGACGTTTTACAAACTGGAGATCGCCCATACCAAGACGTAAAGATGCATCTCCCTGTAGGAGCGAATTTATTCGCGAGGCGGCTTAGCTGACGCGCCTCAAAATCTCCTCGCCAACAAGTTGGCTCCTACAGAACGGCGTGCATCACGACGGTGGGGTGAAGGGCGAACGATATTGCGCCTTTTCGCGAACAAGCTCACTCCCACTGGTGACACATTAATTGTGGGAGGGAGCTTGCTCGCGAAACGGTAGGATATCCCACGCAATTTTTGTCACCTGGACCATTCTTCGCGGGCAAGCGCGCTCCTACAGTCTGGTCTCCTAGACTTTTGGAAACACCAACGCAAAACAAATCCGGCCGGGCTTGGGCTGTTTCACGCTGACCGTCCCGCCATGCAATTGCATGATCGCTGCGACAATCGCCAGACCCAGCCCGTTGGAATCCGAGCTTTGATGGCGGGACGCGTCGCCTCGGTAGAAGCGGTCGAACAACTTGCCAAGCGCCGCGTCGGTCAGCACCGGGCCCTGGTTTTCCACTTCGATCCGGCACGCACCATCTGTTGCAACCACTCGCATGACAATCTCGCTGCCTTCGTCGGCATAGCGAATTGCGTTAGCCACCAGATTGCTCAGGGCCCGGCGCAACAACAGCGGGTCGGCGTTCAGTGTCGCGTCGCCCTGTGTCTGCAGCGTCAGTTGTCGCTCTTCGGCCAGGCCTTCGAAGTACTCGGCGATGCGCTGCAATTCATCGTTCATGCTCAGGGGCTGACGTTCCGGCACCGCTTGGGCTTCATCGGCGCGGGCAAGAAACAGGATGCTCTCGACCATGCGCGAGATACGTTCCAGTTCCTCCAGATTGGAAGCCAGCAGCGCCTGATATTCATCTTCGCTGCGGGTCTGACGCAGGGCGACCTGGCAATGGCCCATTAATGAGCCCACCGGGGTGCGAATTTCGTGGGCCAGGTCGGCGGAAAACTGCATCAGCCGCTGATACCCGTTCGCCAGACGATCAAGCATGGCGTTGTAGGCATCGCTCAATTGCTGCAATTCCACCGGCGTGTCATCGCTGTTCATCCGGCTGTCCAGACGAGCAGGGGTGATATCTGCCGCATGCGCCGCCATCCGCCGCAACGGCCGCAAACCGCGACGCAGCAGCATGTAACCCAGCAGCGCCGTGATCAGAAACGCCAGTGCCACGGCCAGGTAAATGCGCTGGCGAAACTCACCCAGCATGGCCTGTTCCTTGACCATGATGTGCGCAGCCGTGAGGTGTACGTCGCGACCGTCAGAGATGGTCTGCACGCTGGCTGCGCGTAACGGAATGCCCGACGGCGCCATGCCGCTGCGCAGATCATTGACGCTCAACGGCACGCCTTGCTCCACCAGCGGCAGGTCCGGCAACTGCGCGTGCAGCGGGTTGACCGTAATCAGCGGCGGCTTGCCCGGCTCGGCGATGATGAAAATGTCGTCTTCGCTGTCGAGCATGTTTTCGAAAATCTGCGGGCTGCTCTGAAGCTTGTCCAGGGTCACGTCGTAGTGCAGCAGCTTGCGAAAGTGATCCAGGCGCGCCAGCACCGCGTGATCGCTGCGTTGCAGGACCGAGGCTTTCATCGACTCATACAGATACAGCCCGGCGCCCGCCACGGTGAGCATCGCCACCAGCGAGAAGGCCAGGGTCGAACGCAGGGTCAGGGAAGGTTGGCGTCGGGTCCGCATGGCCGCACCTCGCACACATAACCGATGCCGCGCACGGTGTGGATCAATTTGACGGGGTAGGGCAGGTCGACTTTGCTGCGCAGGCGTTTGACCGCGACGTCGACCACGTTGGTGTCACTGTCGAAATTCATGTCCCAGACTTCCGAGGCGATCTGCGCTCGGGACAACACATCGCCTTCACGGCGCAAAAACAGGTGCAACAAGGCGAATTCCTTGTTGGTCAGGACGATGACCTGCTGCTGGCGCGTGACGCGACGGCGCAGCAGGTCCAGCTCCAGGTCGGCAATGTGAAAATGGTCGGCTTCACGCACCACGCCCCGGCGCAGAATGGTGCGAATGCGCAGCAGCAATTCCGTGAACGAAAACGGCTTGACCAGGTAATCATCGGCACCCAGTTCCAGGCCGCGAATACGGTCTTGCAACTGATCGCGAGCGGTGAGAAACAGCACCGGAACGTCTTGCCTTGCACGCAGTACTTCGATTATCTGGAAGCCGTCGATACCAGGCAGCATCACGTCCAGCACGATCAGGTCGTAGCGGGTTTCCAGCGCCATGTGCAGACCGTCGGCGCCGTGCTGGGTCCAGTCGACTTTATAGCCGGATTCGCCGAGGCCCTTTTTCAGGTACTCGCCGGTTTTGGTGTCGTCTTCGATCAGCAGAATGTGCATCGTCGGGGGTGCTCGGTTCACGCCGTGATGGGCGTGATCGGTGGGCGGCAGGAGTGCTGCAGGCCGCGTCGGGGTGGAGTTTACCCAACCATTGCGGCTGCGTCGGTTACATTTTTGTCATTGATCGGGCGGCGTGCGGCGAATGACAAAAATGTAATCCGCCGGTCATTGTGGCGTACCGGTTGCAGGTGGAGGATGGCTGCACATTAACCCGCAAGGAATCGTCACAATGAAGATGAAGACTGCACTGTCCACCACTTTTGGCATGCTCATGCTCAGCGCTGCTGTCATGGCCTCAGCAGCCGACATGCCTGTGGTCAAGCCACTGCGTGGCACGGTCGACAGCGTTGATAACAACACCCTGAGCTTCACTACCCGTTCCGGCGCACACCAGACCATCGGCCTCACCGACAAGACCGGCATCCGCCTGGTGTCGAAGACCGACATCGACTCGATCAAATCCGACAGCTTCATCGGCTCGGCGGCGATTCCTCAGGCTGACGGCTCGCTGAAAGCACTGGAAGTTACCGTGTTCGAGCCAAGCCTTAAGGGCAGCGGCGAAGGTCACTACGGTTGGGAAAACGCGGATGGCAGCACCGGCACCATGACCAATGGCACCGTGGGCAAACTGGCCAATACCAATGGCCGTACGCTGACCGTGGGCTATAAAGGTGGCGAGAAACAACTGGTCGTGCCGACCGACGTGCCAATCGCTTACGTACAAGCGGGCAAGCCTGACCAACTGGTCAAGGGCGCCAAGGTTGTGGTGTTCCCGGCCGATGACGGCAAGACCGCACGCGGCGTAGCTGTCGGCAAAGACGGCTTCCAGCCGCCGATGTAATCTGTCGCGAAATCTCTTGTAGGAGCGCGCTTGCCCGCGATTGAACTATGTCAGCCAACGCAGCGTTGAATGACACACCGCCTTCGCGGGCAAGCGCGCTCCTACAGGGTTCCCGCCGTTCTGTGGGATATGAGTAAAAAAATGAAAACAAAACGCATCCATCCCTGGCCCGTCCGCCTCACCCATTGGCTCAACGCCTTTGGCATGACCTGCATGTTCATGAGCGGCTGGGCGATCTACAACGCCTCTCCCTTGTTTGCCTTTAGATTTCCGCCCTCATTTACCGTCGGCGGTTGGCTGGGCGGTGCACTGGCCTGGCACTTTGCGGTGATGTGGCTGTTGTTTTTCAACGGCTTGATTTACGTGCTGTACGGCCTGTTCAGTCGGCATTTCAAACGCGATCTGTTGCCCATCACGGCCAAGGCAGTGAAGCAGGATTTGGGCGATGCGCTGCGTTTCAAACTGGTGCATCAGAAGGGCGTCTACAACGCGGTGCAACGGCTGATGTATTGGCTGGTGCTGGCGGCCGGCGTGTTGATCGTAATCTCGGGGCTGGCGATCTGGAAACCCATTCAACTGCAAGAACTGGTAGCGCTGCTGGGCGGTTACGACATCGCGCGCTACGTGCATTTCGCTGCGATGGCGGCGATTGGTGCCTTCACTGTGGTGCATCTGCTGCTGGTGTTGCTGGTCCCCAAAACCCTGATGCCGATGATCACTGGCGGCGTGCGGCCGATTGAAAGCGGGAAACTCAACCATGATTGAGCCAAAAAAACGCGCCATCCAGCGCATCAAGCTGGAGCCTGCGCAACAGATTCAGCTGGAAAGCATTCAGCGGCGCAACTTCCTGCGCGGCGGTTTGACCGTGGGCGCGATGGCGATGCTGACCGGCTGCAACCTGCAGGACGGCGATCAGGTGGACAAGGTGCTCTGGGCGATGTCGCGCTGGAATGACCGGGTTCAGGCGTGGCTGTTCAGTGGGCAAAAGCTGGCGCCGACCTTCACCAAGGCGCAGATGACCAACCCGTTTCCGTTCAACGCGTTTTACGCCGAAGACGATGTGCCGGAAGTGGACTTGTCGGATTACGCGCTGGAAGTCTCCGGGCTGGTCCGCGACAAGGCGCCATGGACTCTGGAAGGGCTGCGCAAATTGCCTCAGCGCACCGACATCACGCGGTTGATCTGCGTGGAGGGCTGGAGTGCGATTGGTCAGTGGGGCGGGGTGCCGTTGCGCACTTTCCTGGAGCACATCGGCGCCGACACCACCGCCAAGTTCGTCGGGTTCAAGTGTGCGGACCGCTACTATTCCAGCCTCGACATGCCCACCGCGCTGCATCCGCAAACCCTGCTGGCGCTGGATTACGGCGAAGTGGCCTTACCGCCGGAATATGGGTATCCGTTGCGGGTTCGGGTGCCGACCAAACTGGGCTTCAAGAATCCCAAGCACATCGTCGAGATATTCGTCAGCAACGACTATCCTGGCGGGTATTGGGAGGATCAGGGGTATAACTGGTTTAGCGGGATTTGAGTATGCATTGCTTGCGCCGACGCTGCTGATATCGGCTTCGCCGGTGCGGGTGACGCGGTCCCTTGTAGGAGCTGACGAGCACCGCGAGGCTGCGATGCGGTGTGACTGGTGTACTGCGATTGTGTGTATATCCGTTGTTTTTGGTGCTGTGTATATCGGTTGCGCTGTTGCGGGTGACGCGGTTCCCTGTAGGAGCAATCGGAGGTTACGACGGTCGCGATGCGGTGTGTCAGGTGTACCGCGATTGGGTGTATATCCGTTGTTTTTGGTGCGGCTGATATTGGTTGCGCCCTTACGGCGCGTCACTTTCGAAAAGCGCGAAAGTAACCAAAGCGCTTTCGCTCCCGTGTCCGGCCCCTCCTTCGTCGGGTTCCCTCGCTCCGGCATTGCTCCGGGGACACGCCGCCATCGGCCATCCATGGCCGGGGGCGGCTAGCGCGGCATCCATGCCGCGCTGTCCCCTACGCAACGCCTGCGCTCGGCCTTCCAAAGTCGCACTTTGTGGCGTATCCAAAAGCTCGGCACGACACAAAACCTGTAGGAGCGAATTCATTCGCGAGAGGCCGGTGGGGTTGTGACAAAGCTCAGCACAACGCCCCAAAGCAGAAAAGCAAATGCTCCTGATCTTCATCCACGCCAGTCCAGACACCGCAAAACGCGACTTGGGTGCAGGCCGAACGCAGGCGGCGCGCAGTGGGCAGCGCGGCATGGATGCCGCGCTAGCCGCCCCCGGCCATGGATGGCCGATGGCGGCGTGCCCACGGAGCGTCGCCGGAGTGAGGGAACCCGACGAAGTCGGGCCAAACCGGGAGCAAGAGCGCTTTGGTTACTTTCGCGCTTTTCGAAAGTGACCCGCCGTAAGGGCGGAACCAATATCCGCCCCACCACAAATAACGGATATACACACAATCGCAGTACACCCGACACACCGCATCGCGACCGTCGTTACCTCCGATTGCTCCTACAGGGAACCGCATGACCCGCCATAAGGGCGGAACCGATATCAGCAACACCCTAAATAACGGATATACACGCAATTCAGGTACACCCGACCCACCGCATCGCAGCCTCCCGCTGGTCGTCAGCTCCTACTGGGGACTGCGTGAACCGTAGTAAAAGCGGAACCAATCCCGTCACACCCGACCCACCGGATCGCGAATAAATTCGCTCCTACAGGTCATCCTGCGCAGCTAGCACCCACAAAAAAGCCCGCCTGCCGATCACTCGGCAGGCGGGCTTTTCGTTGCAGCAACGCTTAGTTCAAACCAAGCTTGCCACGCATCTGCGACAGGTCTTCAGCCAGGGTGTTGACTGGGCCGACCAGCGCTTTGCGGTCGTTTTCTTTTACCTTGTCGTAAGTCTCGTAGCCGCCATCCTTGGTTTTGTACTTCGCCAGAATCTTGTCCACAGTGGCGAAGTTCTTGTCGACCTTGGCCACGAAGGCTTTGTCCGATTTCTCCAGTTGCGGCTTGAACAGATCAACGATCTTTTTGGAGCCGTCGACGTTGCCCTGGAAGTCATACAGATCGGTGTGGCTGTAACGGTCTTCTTCACCGGACAGCTTGGTGGCCGCAACTTCTTCCATCAGCGCAGCAGCACCACCGACGACTTTCTCTGGCGGGAAGGTCATGTCAGCGATACGGGCTTGCAGGTCTTTCACGTCGGCCAGCAACTTGTCGGCGAAAACACCCTGATCCTTGGTGGTGTTCTGGGAGAACAGCGCATATTCCAGGCGGTGGAAACCGGTGAAATCGTCGGCTTTGACGCCGTTTTCGTGGTCGTCTTCGCGCGAATCGATCGAGGCGTCGAGGTCGCTGAACAGCTCAGCGATCGGCTCGATGGCCTCATAGGACATACGCGTGGTAGGGAACAGTTTTTTAGCCGTTGCTACGTCGCCCTTCTTCACGGCATCGGTGAACTTCTGCGTGTCGGCAGCCAGTTTATCGACGTTCTCGGTGACGTAGATTTTGTAGTCGGAAACCGGAGTTACCAGGTCCAGCGGTGCGGTGGCGGCGAACGCTGACATCGAGGTCTGCAACACACCAACGCTGAACATCAATGCAATAGACGACTTTTTCATAAAAAACGCTTCCTGTGAGGTAAGTGGTATCAGGCAGTTGTTGTTTTAGGAGCAGACGCGGCCAGCAAGGAACGACCGATGAAATCCTGATCATTCACAACGCCCGGCAAGGTAAAGAAGTAACCGCCACCGATCGGCTTGAGGTATTCCTCCAGCGGCTCTCCATTGAGGCGGGTCTGCACGGTGATGAAGCCTTTTTCGAGATCCGACTGATAACAGATGAACAGCAAGCCCATGTCCAACTGACCGTTCTTGTTCACGCCGTTGGAGTAGTTGAACGGGCGGCGCAGGATCAGGTTGCGCTGGGTTTCGGCCGTGCGCGGGTTGGCCAGACGGATGTGCGCGTCCATCTTGGTGACCTTGCCTTCAGGGTCTTTGTGGTAGTCCGGGACGTCGGTCTCGGCCTTGCCGTCCATCGGCGCGCCGGTGGTTTTGACCCGACCGAAGATCGCTTCCTGCTCTTGCAGCGGGGTACGGTCCCAGCGCTCGACGAAGTTACGAATGATCCGCACGGCCTGGTAGCTGCCGTTGGCTGCCCACTCAGGTTCGTCGCTGCCCGGTTGCACCCAGACCAGCGTGTTCATGGCCTTCTGATCGTTGGAATCGGGGTTGGCCGAACCGTCGCGGAAGCCCAGGAAATTACGCGCGCTCTCGGCAGGCTGGCCCGGTTTGAGTGGCGCCTGGGCCGGCACCGTGCCTTCCTGTTTCCAGCGCACCAGCAGCAGGTCCGGCAGGTTTTTCACGATGTCGCGCAGGGCGTGAATGTTGCTGTCCGGGGCGTTGGAGCAGAACTGAATGCTCAAGTCGCCGTGGCAGCAATCGGCTTCCAGCGCATCATTGGGAAAGCCGACCATGCGTTGCAGGCGCTTGGGCTTGACCGCTTCCAGGCCAAAACGCTCGTCGAACAGCGACTCGCCCACCGAGACCGTGATGGTGAGGTTATCCGGCGTCACCACTGGGCCGAGAATGCCGGAATCCAGCGGTGGCAGTTTCGGGTCCACCTGAGGCACGGCGCCGCCGGTCATCAGGAAAGCGATGCGTTCGTTGAGGGTACGAAACAGCCGCTCCAGGTCTTCGCGATCCTGAGCCAGGACGTCGAACGAGACCATCATGCCGGCGACCGGACGCGGATTGACGATGCCGGTCTGGTGTACGCCGTGGAAGCTGTTGTGGTCCTGTGTCTTGTCGCTTTTCGGGGCTTCGGTGACCTGGGCGGGGGAGGCCGCTGCCAGGACATTGCCGCTCAGGCTGCTGCCGGCAATGGCCGCACCCGCAGCGCCAAGGCCCATGAGGACTCGGCGGCGTTGAGCGGAAATCGGGGCGTTGGATGCGTCTGAATCTTTCATTTGGATTAAGTCTTCGCTCTGGTTTCAGGGCTTTGGCGGATGCAATGACACACCCGCCAAGGCGCGCTTAAAGGCCTGAAAGGCCGAGGGCCGGATCGATTCCATCGAGTGCGTCGGCCAGTGCCTTGGCCTTGTCTGCAATTTGCTTTCTTGTGTCGGCGTTGACCTGGTCATACGGCGTGTAGCCGTTGTCGGTCTTGAGCATCAGCAACTGGTCGTCGAGCGCGGTGGCAGCCGTATCGATTTTCTTCAGCAGCTCGCCGGACGTCTTCGCCAGCAAGGGGCGCAACAAATCGATCACTTTGCGGGTGCCTGCCAGGTTTGCCGCGAAACCGCTGACATCGACGTGGCTGTAGCGTTCTTCTTCGCCAGAGCTGCGTACATCGGCCAGGCTGCGCAGGTTGCGCACGACCATGCTCGCCAATTGCTCTGGCGCAATGCTGTTGGCCAGCAGCGCTTGCTTGAGGCTGGTGATGTCGGTTTGCAGACGCTCGACCACTGGCGCCAGGCCTTCGACCGAGTGCTGCTGGAACAGGCCGAACTCAATGCGGTGGAAGCCGCTGAAGCCTGGGTCTTGCTCGCGTTTTTCGTAGTAATCGGCGCGGGCGTTGACCGCGTTGTCCAGCTCCGACAGACGCTGAGCTGCAGGCGCGATCCGCTGGTAAGCAGCGCGGGCCGGGGCATAAGCCTGTTGCGCGGCGCTCAAGTCGCCACTGGCGATGGCTTGCTGCAAGTCGCCCACCGCACGCAGCAGGGCACTGCTCTGGGTGCTGAGGTACACGCGGTATTCAGACAGCGGACCAATGAACGCGACCATCGACGGACGGGCCTTGGCGGCGGCGTCGGATTCGGCAGTCGGGGTTACGTGCAGGGTGCCGCGCGGGTTGCTCAGCAGCCCGCAGGTGATTTCATAGTCGCCCGGTTGCAGGTTGGCGTTGATGATCTGATTCAGGCCGGGAACGATGTTTTCACGCTCTTCGACAACCAGCACGCCGTCGAGAATCTCCCATTCCACCGCACGCTCGGAGGCATTGACGATGCGAAAGGCATTCTTGCCGGCGGGCACGGTGATCGCATTCGGCTCGCAATTTTTTGCGTGAATCGTCACCACGGTTTCGTTGCCGCTGTTGGCGATGCGTTTTTTCTGCGCGGCCTGGGAGGCGTAGTAGAACAGGCCACCGGCGGCGATCATCAGGATCACGGAGCCGGCGACTGCCAATTGCAGGGCGCGCGAAGGTTTGGCTTTCTGAGGTGGAAGGCCAGTAGGACTGGTGGTCATGGTTGCCCTTACTTGTTCGGAACTGAAGAAGATCGGCCGTGTTCATGTGCCGGACGGGTGGGCAGACTCACCACCCGTGCCTGAGGCTTGAAGAACAGAACCAATGCGAAGATCAGATAGGCCAGATAGGCCGTCAGCACGCTGACAGTTGGCGCATCCTGATAGCCGAACATCCCAGCCAGCACCGAGCCGGTCGGGCCGTCCATCGGCAGTGTCGCGCTGATGTCGAAGACTACGTCCTGGAAGTGATTCCAGACGCCGGCCTCATGCAGCGAGCGCACCGAATTGGAAAGAATGCCCGCCGCGACGACCAGGATGAACAGGCCGGTGTAGCGGAAGAACAGGCTCAGATTCAGGCGCATGCTGCCTTTATAGATAGCCACGCCGACGCACACCGCGATGATCAGGCCGAACAGGGCGCCCAACGGACCCGACGCGCCTTCGCTCTGTTGGAAGATCGCGAGCAGGAAGAAAACCGTTTCAAGGCTTTCCCGAGCCACGGCGAAGAACACCATGCCGATCAACGCGTAGGTCTGGTTTTTCGATCCGCCGAGGGCGGCGTCCAGGGATTGATGCAGATCATGTTTGACCGAACGCGCGACTTTGCGCATCCAGACCACCATGGAACTGAGGATCACCACGGCCAGCAGACCGACCAGACCTTCGAACAGTTCTTGCTGCTTTTGCGGGAATTCGGCGCTGACCATTTCCAGGCCGCCACCGACGAACAAGGCCAGGGCCACGGCGAGGAAAACACCGATCCAGACAGCGGGCATCCATTCGCCACGGCCGGTCTGTTTCAGGTAGCTGGCAATGATGCCAACGATGAGCGCGGCTTCAATCCCTTCGCGCAGCATGATCAAAAAAGGAACGAGCATGATTCACCGGGTAAAGGCTGTTAGGGTGTGTAGCGTGAACGCGTGACGTAGTCATTCGCATTCAGCCAGTGCGTAACATAATGATACTCATTATTGAATGCGCATACTTGTTTTTTTGCAGAATCCAGAATTTGTGCACGTGTTCAGGTGGCGTTCAGCCACTGCGGAGCCTGCCCCATTCTAGGAGCGCGCTTGCCCGCGATTGCAGTAGGTCAATTGACGAGTGGTTATCTGACACACTGCCATCGCGGGCAAGCGCGCTCCTACAGTTGTGCATCAACCTCCATTACCTGTAGGAGCGAACTTGTTCGCGAGGGGGGGGGCGCTGACACACCGCAGCGTCGGGCTCGCCAACAAGTTGTCTCCTACAGACGCGCAGGCAGCTTCTGTTGAGAGCAGCGCTATCGAACTTATTTTGAGAATTGATGTGAGGTAAACCCCTCCGGCTTACGTGTAGTGAGAATCAGACTCGTTTCATCACGATGTTTCTTACTCATCGACAGCTCAGGTTTACCCCGTCATGACAGTTCTATCCGGTGTCCGCAGACCTACCTTTCTTGCTCATCCCCCTTCATTGCTCGGTGTGTGTTCGGCGACGGCATTGCTGTGTTCGCTGGGGCTTGCGTCGATTGCCCAGGCGCAAGAGCTGCAACTGGACGCGGTCAACATCGATGCCGCGTCGCAGTCCGCAGAAGCCAGCGATGTAGAACAAAGCAAAACCAGCTATCAGGCCCGCCGCGCCTCTGTCGCGACGCGCACCAACACACCGCTGGTGGAAACGCCTGCCACGGTCAACGTGGTGACCAACCGCGTCATTGAGGACCGACAGCCGAGCAGCCTTGACGAGGCGATCAACGCGGTCAGCGGCGTGAAGCAGGGCAATACGCTGGGCGGCACTCAGGACGCGATTCAGAAACGCGGTTTCGGCACCAACCGCGACAATTCGATCATGCGCGACGGCATGCAATCGGTGCAGGCGCGCAACTTCACCCCGACCACCGAGCGCATCGAAGTGCTCAAAGGCCCGGCGTCTATGCTCTACGGCGTGCAGGACCCGGGCGGGGTGATCAACGTCGTGACCAAAAAGCCACAACTGACCGAAGCCCGCTCGATTTCAGCGTTCGGTAGCAGCTTCGGTGGCGGCGGCGAACAGATCGACCTGACCGGCCCGCTGGGCAGCAGCGGACTTGCTTATCGCTTCATCGCCGACAAGCAGAACTACGATTACTGGCGCAGTTTCGGCAGCATCGATCAAACGGTAATCGCGCCGTCGCTGGCCTGGTATGGCGATGACACGACGGTGTCGGTGGCTTACGAGCACATGGAATATTCGGTGCCATTCGACCGTGGCACCCAGATCAATCCCAAGACCGGCAAGGTGCTGGACATCCCGCGCAACCGGCGTCTGGACGAACCGTTCAACGTCACCACCGGCCGCTCGGACTCCGTGGATCTGCGCATGGAACACCGCCTCAATGACATCTGGACCCTGCGCACCGGTTACGGCTACAGCCGCAATTACTACAACGACTACCAGTCGCGTTACATCTCGGCCAACTACACCACCGGCGCCGTGACGCGACGGGGCGATGCCACCCGCGATGCGGTGCAGGTCGCGCACACCGCAACGGTCAACGCGCTGGGCGATCTGTACTGGGGCGATATCCGCCACGAGTTGCTGATCGGCGCCGATTACATGAAAAACGAGCGTGATCTGGGCGACCTGTATCGCAGCGCCAACAAGGCAGACTTCAATTACAACACCCCGGTATACGGCGTGACCCCGCAACCGAGCACGGTCAGCGCCGCGAACAGCGACCAGAGCGACCACCTGCGCACCCACGCTTTCTTCGTTCAGGACTCGATCCATCTGAGCGATAAGTGGATTTTCCAGGCTGGCCTGCGTTACGACGCCTTCGACGAAATAACCGGCAAGGGCCGCCCGTTCGTGGTTGGTGCCGACGTCAAGGACAGCAAGGTGGTGCCACGCCTCGGGCTGGTCTACATGATCCAGCCAGAGTGGTCGGTGTACGGCAGCTACACCGAGTCATTCCGTCCCAATACCTCGATTGCCTCACCCATTGGCGATCTGCCACCGGAGGAGGGCAAGGCCTACGAGATCGGCAGCAAATTCCAGAACAACTACCTGACCGCTACCGTCGCCCTGTTCAACATCAACAAAAAGAACGTGCAGACCAGCGAGCAATGCGGCACCGAGACCTGTACCCGGGTGTCGGGCGAGGTGCAGTCCCGCGGGCTGGAAGCGGACATCACCGGGCAGATCAATGAGAACTGGAGCATCACCGGCAGCTACGCTTACACCGACACCGAAGTGCTGGAAGACCCGATTCTCAAGGGCCAGCCGCTCGATGGCGTGTCAAAACACACCGCAGCGGTTTACCTGACCCGTGATTTTGGCCATGTCGGTATTGGTAATCTGCGGGCTGGCGCCGGTGCCCGTTACGCCAGTCGCTGGGGCGTGAACGATGGCGCGGGTGTCGAGTATTACCTGCCGTCGTCAAAAGTCGCCGATGCATTTGTCGCCTACAAAATGAAGCTCGACGAGCGCGACCTGACCTTGCAGTTGAATCTGAAAAACATGTTCGACGAGCGCTATTACACCTCGGCCAGCGGTTTGGGCTCACCGGCCATCACGATCGGCGAGCCTCGGCAGTTGATTGCCCGGGCGAAGCTGGAGTTTTGACGCAAATGTGAATCCTGTGGGAGCGGACCCGTCCGCGAAGGGGCCTGTGAATCCGATGGAGATCCGCTGGCTTAACGATTGCCTTCGCGGACAGGTCCGCTCCCACGGATCATGGGCATCGCCGCCCCCACTCCATGCACCGATCTGTACAGATCGCCGCAAGATCTAAGGGCGGTCACTGACTGTCGCAATCCTGTAGGAGCGAATTTATTCGCGAGAATTGATGGCTGTCACACTGCTGTTTGTTCTCACCAACAAGCGCGCCCCTACAGAGCGTTTGCTCTAAACCATCCGTTTGACAGTATTGTCCTTGCGCACAAAGTGATGCCAGATCGCTGCAATGACATGCAGGCCAATGACGTAATAGAAGATCGTGCCCAACAGCACGTGATAGTGCTCAAGGCTCTCGGCCGTGTCCTTGGAAACATCGAAGGGCGAGGGGATGGCCAACTGAGTCAGAGGAATGGGCAAAGCGCCGCGTTCCAGCAGTACCGTGAAAAGACCCATCAGCGGTTGGGCGAACAGAAACGCATACAGCGCGTAATGTGAAACGCTCGCGGCCAGACGCAATGCGCCTTCCAGCGGCGGGGTAATCCCCGGCGGGGTGTGCCGGTGACGCTCGGCGACACGGAAGAACGCCATGATCAGAACCACAATGCCCACCCAGAAATGGCTCTGAACTACCAGTGTGCGCAGGTCCGTACCTTTGGCAAACTGGCTTCGACTCAGGATCAGGATGTAGGCCAGTACGATCAAACCGGCCATGACCCAATGTAGCCAGCGGGCCTTGTAGCTGTAGCGTTGTGCGGTGGAAGGTGTCGTCACGGTTATATCCTCTCTTTTTTTAACTGAACGCTTCAGATTGAGGTCAGGGATCAGTGGCCGGAAGATTAACCTAATTTGCGCACGTTATTGAACGGATAACTCACAGCCCGGACGTTCAATGAATTAAAACTGGAATACGTTTGGTCATTGAAAAGACAGGCAAGTAAATAATCAGGCTGATATCAAAAAAGATTAAAAAATTGCCGTGTTATATAGCGTTAGCTTCGAATGAGCTCATCCGTTTGAGGGGCGAAGTAAGTCATCATTGTTCAATGTATTCAAAGAATGGATCACTCCGCTCTTAGAATCATTCGTGATAAAAAAACCAGTCAATCGGATTTGACAGGTATCCGCTCTGCATCCATCTTTACCTTCGGCACCAAAGCTATGCAGCTACCTGTATACCCGTATCGCAGTTCCATTGGCGTGTTTACTGCCTGCGCCGAACATTTTTTCATAAGGACCATGAAAGATGGATCTCCCGGACTTCGCTCGCCTGTTGAAATCCCAAAACCCAGACTCGGAAGTATGGTGGGATGCTTCGCCAACACTGTATGCAGATTTCAGAAACTTGGTATTAGGTCGTTACCCGCAGATCAGTTCACATATAGAAAAATTGCTTCCCAAGTTTTGGCTTGATACTGAAGGAGGACTAACTGGCGCCACCACCAATCCAAAACTGGTGGCACGGGCGTTATTGGAAGATGCCGATATAACCCATGACTGGGTGGCCGCTCTCGAGCCCGATCCGCTATCGCAGAACAGGGCTCGGCAGCTTTACGACCGACTGATCGTCGAAGGGGCGCGTGAGCTTCATCCACTGTGGAGATTGTCAGGCGGCCGACTTGGCTGGTTGTCGGCGCAGGTGGATACCACGCAGTTGCACAGCACCGAGCTTTTGCTCGCGCGAGGATACGAACTGTCGCGGCTGGCCCCCAATGTGATGGTCAAAGTGCCCGGCAGCCTCAATGGTTATAAAGCCATTGAACAACTGGTCGCCAAGGGTTGCTCGATCAACAACACCTTGTGCTTCACTGCGTCGCAATTGAACGCTGGCCTTGAGGCTATTCATCGCGGCCGGCTAAAGGCGCGGCAAAATCAGGTCGATGTCAGCGGTGCGCAGTACGTGATCAGCTTCATGATCGGCAGGTTCGGCGACGAGCCGCAATTGGATCAGCAAGCGCGCCAGTGCGGCATCACCCTGACTCAGACCGACAAACGCTGGGCTGAACTGGCGATTTACTACTCTCTTGAGGTGTTGCTGCAACGGTGGCAAATCCCGGCACGACTGCTGCTTTGCAGCCTGCGCGTCGACACCGATGAGCACGGCGAAGCATTCGCCTGGCATTTGGAACGCACGGGTGCCGACACCACCATTTACACCATGACGCCGCAAATCATCGAATTCCTGTTGCAGCGTCAAGCCAGCGGTAAACCGGTGTTGCCAGCATCCAGACGGTGGCACATTCCTGATGATGTGATGAACAAACTGCTGCGCATCCCTTATTTCACCGACGCGTTTTTCGAAAACGGTCTGGACGCCGCAGCCTTCGAGCATCACCCGGCATTCATCACCGCGCGTAATGAAGCCTGCGTCGCCCACGGGCAACTAGAGGCAGTTGTCGAAGGCTTTGCCAGGCAAGGGCTAAATGCCACGCCAATGCCGGACGTGTGGCGTCACACCTCTTTGACCGGAGCCCGTACATGAACCGCATGATCGCGTTGTGGGCGCATCCACGTTCGCGCTCCACGGCGCTGGAACGGGTCTTCATCGAGCGTCAGGATTTCGAGGTGTTCCATGAGCCCTTGGCCCACGTGGCGTTCGATAAGCACTCGGCGATCCCGTCTGATGACCTGGATTGCGGCCTGCCGACTACCTATGAAGAGGTCAAGGCGCTGTTGCGCAGTGCACGCCAGCGTCGTCACGTCTTTCATAAAGACATGTGCTACCACTGCCTGAATGAACTGAAGATCGATGACGAGTTTCTGCTGGAGCAGCAGAACGTGTTCATCATCCGCGAACCGGGTCGCGCCATTCTTTCGCACTACGCGATCTTCTCGCAGATGCCCGTGCAGTCCATCGGTCACCAGGCGCTGTACGAGATTTTCTGCCGCGTCACCCGCCTGACCGGCAAAACGCCCTACGTGATCAATGCCGATGAGTTGGCGCGCAGGCCCGAATACACCGTACGCAAGCTGTGCGATCACTTGCAGCTGGAGTTCTTGCCCCAGTCCATGAACTGGCCAGCGTCCTGTCCGCGGCAATGGCTGCCATGGCGCAGCTGGCATCAGGACGCAGCCCTCAGCACCGGAATATCCGAGGCTCACACCTCAGAGTTCGACGCCGCGCAATTGCAGGTTCATCCACGCCTGGTTGAGTACTACGAGGTTCACCGGCCGTTTTACGAACGTATGAATCAATTCGCTCAGCAGGGGCAAGCATGAAAAAAGTCGTGATTACCGGCGCGGCCAACGGCATCGGTAAAGCCACGGTGCTGGCGTGTGTCGAAGCGGGGTATTACGTGATCGCCGCCGACAAAGACAAAGAAGGCCTGGTGGCGCTGCAGCAAGGATTGCGCGGTGAAGCGCTGGAGGTGCATGTCGCTGACTTCTCCCGGCGAGAAGTTTTCAAATCCTTCATTCCCGATTTATCCAGCAAGTACGGGCATGAGTCTTTATACGCTCTGGTCAACAATGCAGGCCTCTACCACGGCAAAAGCGTCTACGACTATTCCGATGACGAGATAGACGAAATCTGGGCGCTCAACCTTCAATCCCTTGTCTATCTGTCCAAGGACTTCGCCAGAGGGCCTGCTCATACCGATGCCTCGCGCTGCATCATCAATATCACCTCGGTCGCCGGGGAAGTCGGCAGCTTCGATGCCCTGTACGGCGCCACCAAGGCCGGAGTGATAGGCCTGACCAAGGCCAATGCCTGGAATTTTGCGCCGCAGGTCCGGGTGAACGCTGTGTCCCCCGCGCTGATCCTCGATACCTCTATTTACGACCGCATTCCCGAACATCGACGCAAGGAGTACCAGCGTCAGGAAATCCTCAAAGACCCTATTTACCCAGCGGGGGTGGCCGACGTGATCATGTTTTTGTTATCCGATCAAAGCCGGCACCTGACCGGAAAAATCATTCCGGTCGATAACGGCGCCTACCCGCGATAAGCCCACTACTTTGTTGTTGAGGGAGAATGATCATGCATCGCAAAAAGCTGCTCATCGTTGGAGGCGGCAACCTCTGTCTGCAAATTCTGCAAATCCTCGCGCCACGCAACGGGTTTCACTTTCATGTAGCCAGTCGCGATCTGGAGGGCGCGACGCGGCTATGTAATCTGGTGCGCCTGGGCGCCCTGCAATTGGATGCCGACGTTTCGATCCAGCCCTGCCATATGGACCTGAACGAAGCGAACATCGAACAGAACGCTGCAACGCTGGCGTCGATCAGACCGGACATCATCGTCAACTGCGCCTCGTTGCAGTCTTGGCGGATCATCACACAACTGCCCAAACCCAGTTTCGAGGCACTGGATAAAGCGCAATTGGGGCCGTGGCTGCCCATGCATCTGGCACCGGCCTATGCGCTGATGCGAGCGGTACGGCAATCGGGAGTACGGGCATTGACAGTCAATGTGGCGTACCCCGACGCAGTGAATGCAGCGCTGGACAAAGTCGGGCTGGCACCGGACGTCGGCGCGGGCAACATCGCCAATCTGGTGCCTGCCACCCGCAGCGCAATTGCGCTTTTAGCCGGATGCGAGCCGGATAAAGTGCGGGTCAAACTGGTCGGGCAGCATTATTTCAGCCATTACGTGCCACGGGCAGGCTTGCCGGATGAGGCCAATTTCCACCTGTGTTATTGGGTCAATGGGGTGGAATGGACCGGCGAATTCAGTGCCCGCAATATTTTTGACCGGGTCGCGACCTGCTTTCGACGTCTGGGCGGTGTCGACGGTCAGTTCCTCACGGCGGCCTCGGCGGTCAACGTCATCGACAACCTGTTCGGGCTGCAAGAGATCGAAACCCATGCCCCCGGTCCCCACGGACTGCCGGGCGGCTACCCGGTACGCATTGGTATGGGCCAGGTGCTGCTGTCGTTGCCCTATGGCATCGGAAGAGCGGAGGCAATCAGCGCCAATCAGTTGGGCCAGCGACAAGATGGTATCGACATGATCAGGGCCGACGGCAGCGTTTCATTCGGGCTTGAGCAGATGACCGTCATGGAATCGCTGCTTGGATTCTTCATGCCTCATATGAAAGTCGCCGATGCGGCTTCCTGGGCAGAGGAGTTGGGCAGCAAATATAAAGCCTTCGCTGATAGCGTCGGCAAACAGGGAGCTACGAGTTATGCGACAGCGCCGCCTAAACACTCCGTCCGATTTGTCCCACAGCGTTGATCAAGACTACGCCCGGCAGTACTCAGAGGATTTTGTCAGCCGCTGGGATGAGCTGATCGACTGGGATAAGCGCGCCATCGGGGAGGGCAGCTTTTTCACTGACGTGCTGCTCAGTCTCGGCGCCTGCTCGGTTCTCGACGTCTCCACCGGCAGTGGCTTTCACGCCGTGCAGCTGAAAAAGGCAGGATTTCGTGTCCGGGCCAGCGATGGCAGCCAGACCATGGTTGATCGGGCGACCGTCAATTTCGCTCGCCATGGCGTGAATATTCCAATTGCCTGCTGTGACTGGATGAGTCTGGACCCTGCTCAGCTGGGCACATTCGATGCCGTGCTGTGTCTGGGCAGCTCGCTGTGTCACGTGTTTGACGAGGCCGAGCGGGTGGCCGTGTTGCAGCGCTTCCATGAGCTGCTACGGCCCGGAGGCGTGCTGATCGTGGATCAGCGCAATTTTCAGGCGATTCTGGCGGGGCATTTCAAGTCGTCCGGGCGCTATTACTACTGTGGGCAGACTGCGCAGGTGACTCTGGGTGAGGTCAGCGATCAGTTGTGTGAGTTCGTTTACACCTTCAGCGACGAGGCCACTTATCGCTTGCGCGTGGCACCCGTTCGCCCGCTAAAGCTGTGCAGCGAGATCTTGCAGGCCGGTTTTAGCGGCGTGCAATCGTTTGGCGATTTCAAGCCGCTGTATGACCCGCTGCGCTGCGATTTCATCATTCACGTCGCACTTCGAAAAGTTTCATAGCCTCACCACCAAGGAAGGTCACCATGAACATTCAATCCGGCTTCAATACCCGTGAGCATATTTATCCCTACACGTTCACCCGGCACAAAACCCAAGACAGTGCCTGGCCGCCTCAGGTGCTGTGGTTCACCGGGCTTTCGGCGGCGGGAAAATCGACCATCGCCAACGGCCTGAATTCGGTGTTGATCGCACGAGGCCTTAAAACCGCGATTCTGGATGGCGATTCGTTACGTACCGGCCTGTGTCGGGATCTGGGCTTCAGCGAGCAGGACCGCGATGAAAATGTTCGACGCGTCGCCGAGGTGGCCGCATTGATGACTGACGCCGGATTGACAGTGCTGGTGGCTCTGATTTCGCCCACCCGTGAGGCGCGGCATTACGCACGCTCGATCATTGGCAATGACCGGTTCGTCGAGGTGTTTGTCGAAGTTCCTTTGGCCGTCGCCGAAGCCCGCGACCCCAAAGGTCTGTATCGCCGCGCCAGAAGCGGTGAGCTTGCAGGCTTCACTGGAATAGACTCGCCGTATGAACCCCCGGTGTGTCCGGAATTGCACTTGCGCAGCGATCAGATCAGTGTCGCGGGGGCCGTCGGGCTGATTGATGCCTGGCTGCGTCGCGTTCGAGCCGGTTGACGCCTGATGACGCCGCGCCTGGGGGCCGCTCGGTCAGGGTGAAAGCCCTGACAATTGGGAGTTTTCTGCCATGCTTGTTGGTCGTGTCGATATCAGAGGTGTGACATGTCAGTCAGTCAGTCCAAGATAAATGCCATCCGCCTGGTGGGCGGTCTCTCTGTCCTGGATTTTCTGAACACCTGCGACGGCCGTCGTCCCGGCACGGCGTTGGAAGCTGTGGTCGACAAATTGTCGTGCCTGGAAGACATCATTCACTGGTACCTACACGCCGGACTGATTTCGACGGATGAGCATCGACACTTTCTGGAACTCATGCAGCATTGCTCGTGGCAGCAAGTGACGGCATTCAAGGAGCTAATCAGTTTTCGCGAGGCGCTGTATCAGTTGCTGTTGCCGGTCGCGCTAGGCAACGCCGTCGATGAGCGCGCGCTTGATGCGCTTAACGATCAGTTGGTGCTGACCGCTGGCCAACGGGTGTTGGTGTCATCGCCGTTTGGCACCCTTTGGTGCTGGCGCGCTTGTGAGTCCCCGCAGGCAGTGACCGCCAGCCTGATCGGGCGCGTAGCGGTGCAGGCCGCTGCGCTGTTGACTGGACCTGATCGCGGCAGGCTCAAGGCCTGCGCCACACCGAACTGCGACTGGCTATTTATAGACCTCTCAAAAAACGGTCGCCGCCGCTGGTGCCAGATGAACATCTGCGGCAGCCGGGAAAAGGCCCGGCGTTGGGGTGGTTAGTCTGAGGCGCTGTTGCCAGGTGCTCTGTGCAAACGGTCACCCCGATAGATGGCTGACAAATAGGCTGAACGCCTGATGCCTCCCTGATTCCAACGTACAGGGCGCCTGCTCTGGTGCCCATACGAGGTGAGTCATGAAAAATAATCTGACCGAACAACTTATTTCGCAAAATCCTCTGTCACAGAACCCGGGACCAGACTACGGCGATGATATGGCAACGCCGGGCTTTCCCGAAGAAGGCGTGCCTGGCATCGGCCCTGACGAAGTCCCACCCGGCGGCCTGGACCCTGCCGACCCGGAAACCCTCCCCGAAGACCCCGACGTCAAAGACAACGTCGTACCTCAGGTTTGAGGTCCGCTTCGCGCCCCATGGTCGGCAAGCCGGACTCCTACGCCCTCCGGGCAGAAGCTGTAAATCACCTATCTGATGGGGTCAGAAGGACCTCGTTGGAGCGAGGCTTGCCCGCGAAGCTTTTGATTCTGCCCGAAGGGCGTAGGAGCGTTGCTTGCTCTGGGCCGCATCCGGACGATCTGGCGCGAAGCGGCAGCAAAACCAGCGCGTGCGGTGTGTCAGAGGTTACCCAAACATCAGGTTTCGGGGCCGCTTCGCATCCCATCGTCGGCAAGCCGGACTCCTACGCCCTCCGGGCAGAAGCTGTACTTCAGCGACCTCGCGGTTCAGAAAGCGCCCGTTGGATCACGGTTCGCCCGCGACGCGGTTGATTCTGCCCGAAGGGCGTAGGAGCGTCGCTTGCCCGCGATC
>NZ_JBSKHW010000005.1:72276-85223 GCF_057128765.1 Pseudomonas corni | reverse complement strand
CGCCCGTTGGATCACGGTTCGCCCGCGACGCGGTTGATTCTGCCCGAAGGGCGTAGGAGCGTCGCTTGCCCGCGATCTGGCGCGAAGCGGCAGCAAAACCTAAGCATGCGGTGTGTCAGGCATAAATACGGTAGCCGGGTTTTGGGTCCGCTTCGCGCCCCATCGTCGGCAAGCCGGACTCCTACGCCCTCCGGGCAGAAGCGGTGTTTCGGCGACCTTGCGGTTCAGAAACCGCCCGTTGGATCACGGTTCGCCCGCGACGCGGTTGATTCTGCCCGAAGGGCGTAGGAGCGTCGCTTGCCCGCGATCTGGCGCGAAGCGGCAGCAAAACCTAAGCATGCGGTGTGTCAGGCATAAATACGGTAGCCGGGTTTTGGGTCCGCTTCGCGCCCTATCGTCGGCAAGCCGGACTCCTAAGCGTCCGGGCAGAAGCGGCATTTCGGCGATGCTTGCACCGTTGTATGCAACTGCGCACCAAACCCATGGAACCAGCGTCTCCGTCAGGCTTCATATGACGTGAACCGTTCTGTTGACCGGACGCACGAGACTTCTTCCATGAGCGATATCCGCATTGGCATTTCTGGCTGGCGCTACGTGCCCTGGCGTGGGGATTTTTACCCCGAGGGCCTAACGCAAAAAAACGAGCTGAAATTCGCCTCCCGTGCGGTCAACAGTATCGAGATCAACGGCTCGTTTTACTCATTGCAGTCCCCGGACCTGTACGCGCGCTGGTATGCCGATACTCCCGAGGATTTCATGTTCAGCCTCAAGGGCCCGCGGTTCATCACCCACGTCAGACGGTTGAATGAGGTCGAAGAGCCCATCGCCAATTTCTTCGCGTCGGGGATCTTCCAGCTCAAGGAAAAGATGGGCCCGATCCTGTGGCAGTTTCCGCCAAGCTTCAGGTTCGATCCCGAGAAGTTCGAGCACTTTCTGACGCTCCTGCCGCACACCGGCAAAGCGGCGAAAGCCTGCGCCAAATCCTCTGCCGAGCGTATGCACAAGCCTGGTTATCTAGACATTCCCGCCAAGGGCCGGGTCCGCCACGCTGTCGAAATTCGTCATGAAAGCTTCCGCGCCGCTGAATTCATTGCCTTACTGCGCAAATACAACGTGGCACTGGTGGTGGCGGACACAGCAGGCAAGTGGCCGTATCTGGAAGACCTCACCAGCGACTTCGTTTACCTGCGACTGCATGGCGAAAAGAAGCTGTATGCCAGCGGCTACACGGCACCGGCGCTGAAACGCTGGGGTGACCGCATCGACGCCTGGCGCAACGGCAAGCAGCCGGCCGATGCGCAAGTGGTGGTTGCCAAGGGACCCCGAGCGCGTAAATCCCGCGACGTATTCTGTTATTTCGACAACGACATCAAGGTCCGCGCACCTTACGACGCCCGCTCATTGCTTGAGCGATTTGATCTTGCCAAAGGGTTGCAAGTGGCGCCCGGCGACCTGCAAGGAGCCCAGCTTTGACCAGTGCGTTAACCCCCCGACACACCACTGGCCCGCGCGAGTCAGCCACCACTCAGGTGACGCTCAACGTGCTGACCATGAACATGCACATGGGTTTTGGCTTCTTCAACCGGCGCTTCATCCTGCCGGAGCTGCGCGATGCCGTTCGGCACGTTTCAGCTGACGTGGTGTTCCTTCAGGAAGTCCATGGCGAACAGCAAAACCATGCGCAGAAGGTCAAAGACTGGCCGACCACTTCGCAGTATGAATTTCTTGCCGACAGCATGTGGACCGACTTCGCCTACGGGCGCAATGCGGTGTATCCCCATGGCCACCATGGCAACGCGCTGCTGTCGAAATACCCGATTCTGCGTCATGAAAACCTCGATATTTCGATCCACGGCACTGAAGAGCGAGGCCTGCTGCACTGCGTACTCGACGTGCCCCATGCCGGGGAAGTGCATGCGATCTGCGTGCATCTGGGTCTCAAGGAAGACCACCGTCAGCAGCAGCTGAAGCTGATGGCCGATCTGCTCGCACGTTTGCCGCAGGATGCACCGGTCATCGTCGCCGGGGATTTCAACGATTGGCGGCAGAAGGCTGATGCCGCGCTGGCAGGCACCGGGTTGCAGGAAGTGTTCGTCGGCGCTTTCGGTGCGCCAGCAAAAAGTTTCCCGGCGCGTTTTCCGCTGCTGCGCCTAGACCGAATTTACGTGCGTAACGCTCGCGTTCGCGCCCCCAGAGTGCTGTCCAACCGGCCCTGGTCCCATCTTTCCGATCATGCGCCGTTGGCGGTGGAGGTCACGTTATGAGCGCTAAAAATACCCCGGTCGGGAAATGGCACGAGGGCAACTCGGTTGAGTTGCTGATCAACGGAGAAGACTTCTTCACCGCTGTATTCGACGCCATTGGCGCGGCGCAAAAGGAAGTGTTGATCGAGACTTTCATCATTTTCGAGGACCGCGTCGGCGAGGCGTTGCAGCAGGTTTTGATCAAGGCTGCCAATCGTGGCGTGCGGGTGGTGATGACCGTCGACGATTACGGCACCAGTGATCTGAGCTCAAGATTCATCATGCAAATGACCGACGCGGGCGTGCAGATTCAACTGTTCGACCCCCGCCCCAAGTTCATGGGCATGCGCACCAATCTGTTTCGGCGTCTGCATCGCAAGGTCGTGGTCATCGACGCCGAAACCGCTTTCATCGGCGGCATCAACTACAGCGTCGATCATATGGCCGATACCGGTATCACGGCCAAACAGGATTACGCGGTCAAAGTCCGCGGGCCGATCGTTGCCGAGATCTACCGATCAACGGCGGGCATGCTCGGGCCGGTCGTGCGCAAGACCTGGTCGCCGCTCAAGGTCGTGACCCGCCAGACTGGCAGCGCCCGAATGTTGCTGGCCGAGCGCGACAACCGCGAACACACCACTGATATCGAAGAGCAGTACCTGAAAGCAATGCGCACTGCGACCCAGCGCATCACCATTGCCAATGCCTACTTTTTCCCCAGCTACCGTTTTCTGCGGGAACTGCGCAGTGCGTCGCGACGTGGGGTCAAGGTCACGCTGATTCTTCAGGGTCAGCCGGATATGCCGTTTGTGCGCATGTGTTCGCGGCTGACTTACACCTGGCTTTTGCGTGAAGGCGTGATCATTCATGAATACAAGCAGCGCGCGCTGCATGGCAAGGTCGCGCTGATCGATCAGGAGTGGTCCACGGTCGGCTCCAGCAATCTGGACCCGTTAAGCCTGGCGCTGAACCTTGAAGCCAACCTGTTCATCCGCGACCAGCGTCTGAACCAGCAACTGCATGAGCATTTGAAGGATCTGGCCGCCGCCCACAGCAAGCAGGTCAACCTAAAAGGGCTGGCAAAAGGGCAGTGGTGGCGCGCACCGATGATCTTCTTGAGCTTTCACTTCTTGCGGCATTTTCCGGCCATCGCAGGACTGTTTCCGGTGCACGGTCTTCGGCTCAAGCCGGTACGCACTCCGGATGTGATTCCGGAAGCGGCCGAACTCAAACGTGAACTGCCAGATCAGGAGAAGTCGGTATGAGCGCGGTGTCTGAAACGTCAAATGCTAAGCCCCAATCCGAGCCCCAGGGAAAGCCGGTTGGCAAGCACGCCACGCTGCTGAAATGGGCGAAGATTGTCTTCACGCTGTTTTTCTTCATCGCTGTGCCGGTGATGTTGTTTCTGCTGGTCAAGAATCTGGACTGGAACGAGGTCAAGCAGGCGCTGCAGTCCTACAAGGCCAGCACCCTGGCGCTGGGGTTCTTGATCGCGGCGGGCAGTTACCTGACCTATTGCGGCTTCGATATCCTGGCGCGACGCTACACCGAGCACAAACTATCGGTGAAGCAGATCATTCCGGTGACGTTCGTGTGCTATGCGTTCAACCTCAATCTCAGTTCCTGGGTCGGCGGCATCGCCTTGCGCTATCGGCTGTATTCGCGGCTGGGGCTGGACGTACCGACCATCACCCGGATTCTCAGCCTGAGTCTGATCACCAACTGGCTCGGCTACATGTTGCTGGCCGGGATCGTGTTTTCGGCGCGCTTTATCGATATGCCGGACGGCTGGAAAATCGGCGACACCACGCTGCAATTGATCGGATTCGCGTTGCTGGCGGTGTGCCTGACGTACTTCGTCGCTTGTCGATTTTCGAAGAAGCGCACCTGGAAGTTCCGCAAACAGGTTCTCGTCCTGCCATCGCTGAATCAGGCACTGCGTCAGGCTTTGCTCGGCGCGTTGAACTGGGGTTTGATGGCGCTGCTGATTTACGTGCTGCTGCCTGAAAAAGCCTTCTATCCTTCCGTGCTCGGAATTTTGCTGATCAGCAGCATCGCCGGTGTCATCGCTCATATTCCCGCCGGGCTCGGCGTGCTGGAAACCGTGTTCATTGCATTGATGCAGCACCAGTTTTCCAAGGGGCAACTGCTGGCTGCGCTGATCGGCTATCGAGTGATTTACTTCCTGGTCCCGCTGCTGCTGGCGCTGGTGGTGTATGTGGTGCTGGAGAAACGCGCGAAGACCATGCGGATGAATAATGAGGCCGCTAGCGGCCTGTAATGTAGGAGCGCGCTTGCCCGCGAATAAGGCAAACGCGGTTTGCCTGACGGATCGCGTCGTCTGATTTTCGCGGGCAAGCGCGCTCCTACAAAGACAGTCAGTCCTTCTGAGCAAACATCCGCACCGCATCCACCGCGTTGTTGGTCCCGTCGCTGATCTGCACGATAGCCGAGCCCGCCTGATCGGCAAGGTCCACACCTTTGGCCGCGTTGCTGCGGGTGTTGTCCATGCTGGTGATGGCTTGTTTGGTCTCGCTTTGAATCATCTGAATCATCTGCGCGATCTCCTCGGTTGAGCGGCTGGTGCGCCCCGCCAGTTGCCGCACTTCGTCTGCCACCACGGCAAATCCTCGCCCCTGATCACCCGCACGCGCGGCCTCGATGGCGGCATTGAGCGCCAGCAGATTGGTCTGATCGGCGATGCTGCGAATGGTATTGACGATGGCGGTGATCTGCTCAGAGCGCTCGCCAAGCTGACCGATAATGCGTGACGAATCCTCGATATTGCGCGAGATTTCGCGCATTTCGCTGGCCGCTTGCTGGATCACCTGGGTGCCTTGCTCGGCGACTTTCTGAGTTTGCACCGAGATGTGGTAGGCCTGGGACGCGCTGCGAGAATCCTGCTCGTGCTGCTCGATGCGCGCGGTAATGTCGGAGGCGAATTTGACCACCTTGCACAGTACGCCACTGGCGTCGTACACCGGGTTGTAACTGGCCTCCAGCCAAAGCGTTTGCCCGTGACGACCGACCCGCTTGAACTGGCCGCTGAAAAACTCGCCTTTGTTCAGCCGCCGCCAGAAGTCTTCATATTCCGCGCTGGCAAGCACATCCGTGGGGCAAAGCAGCTTGTGATTTTTGCCGAGCAATTCCTGACGGCTGTAGCCCATCAGGCGCAGCAGGTTGTCGTTGGCCGCGATGATGTTGCCCGCCAGATCGAACTCGACAACCGCCATGGCCCGATCGATGGCCGCCAGCTTGCTGCGGGTTTCGTTTTCGGCCTGGACTTTAGCGGTGACGTCCATGGCGTACTTGATGATCTTGATCACCTTGCCGTCCAGGTCTTTGATCGGGTTGTAGCTTGCCTCAAGCCACACTGTGCTGCCGTCGCCCGCGATACGCTGGAAGGTCGATGAAACGAATTCGCCGTTGCGCAGGCGGGCCCACAGCCTGGAATACTCGCTACTGCGAGCGAAATCCGGCGTGCAGAAGATCTTGTGCTCCTTGCCCACCACTTGCTCGCTGCGGTAGCGCATCGTGCTCAGGAAGTTATCGTTGGCCGACAGCACCACCCCATTGAGATCGAACTCAATGCTGGCCATCGATCGGTTGATCGCGTCCAGCAAGCTGGTCTGGTGGGAGAGGGTGAGTTGCAGGTCTTGTACAAGTTTTTTCTTGGCAGAGTCAAAGAACATGGTGGCGGCTCAGGACGTAACGCTTTGAAGGGTTCCTGTCCATGGCCCGGCGAGCGCGGGCTAGCACTCTGCTGCTTTTCCCTGGCAGTGAGCTGATCATACGTGGATGGTGTTAAATAGCCATACAAATAGTTGTACAGTTCGTCGGGTTTGTATAAGGCTTCAGTTTGTAGGAGAGCGCTTGTTCGCGAAAGAAGATTGCGCGATTTATCTGATGAACCGCGTTGTGGCATTCGCGGGCAAGCGCGCTCCTACAACGAATGGAGGTCAGCTGCGCTAGTCATCAAACCCAACCTGCTCGGATATTTCGTCCACTTTCAATTCCAGGCGATACGCCACGGCAATGAACAGCGCCTGGCACAGGCACAAGGTGGCGCTCAGGGAGCGGAAGGCGAAAGAGCTGCCTTCGTTGACCAGCAACACCGAGTTGGCGCGCTTGGCCAGCGGCGAGAGGTTGCTGTCCGTAATGATCAGCGTCTTGGCTTGATGATGCTGGGCGATACGCAGGCAGTGCTGGGTCTCTTTGCCATAGGGCGTGAAGCTGATGGCGATCACCAGATCGTTGGCGCGCACGCTGCGCATCTGCTCGCGGTAGCTGCCGCCCAGGCCGGAGATCAAGTGGATGCGCTTGTTGGTGTGTTGCAGGTTGTAGACCAGATAATCGGCCACTGCGAAGGAGCGTCGCACCCCGACGACATAGATGTTGTCGGCGTTGACTACCAGGTCGACGGCCTTGTCGAACGCTTCATCGTCCAGTTCCAGGGCTAACCGTTCCAGTCCGGACAGGGTGGCCTGCACACACTCACGGGCCAGATCGCCGCCGCTGGCTTTCTGCGATTTGTTAGCGATCATGCTGCGGATGCGTTGCTGGTAGTTCTGCACCGGGGTGGCTTTGTGGGTGTAGGCCTCGCGAAAAAGCGCCTGCATCTCGCTGAATCCGCTGAAGCCGAAACGCTGGGAAAAACGCACGATGGCCGAAGGGTGTACTTCGCATTCACGGGCGATGTCGCTGATGCGATCAACCATGATCCGGTCGCTCTGCTGACTCATGTAGCTGGCAATGCGCTTGAGCTGGCGGGGCAGGCTTTCGAATTCGCTGGTGATCAGCTTGAGCAGCGCCTCGGCAGAATCCGGCGGGCTCGCCAACACCGCATCGGGGGCGGCAGTGTCGACGCTGGTGTCAGGCAAAGACGGCTGATCGGTGCTGGACATACGCTTGAGTTCCTTTGGATTGTTCTTATGCGCGCATACCGCGCAAGTTCTCTGTAGGAGCGAATTCATTCGCGAGGCGCTGGGTCTGACACACCGCATCAAGCCTCGCCAACAAGTTGGCTCCTACAGAGGATGGCCGCGCCCATCAGAACGCGCAGTTTACAGCGGTTCAGATTTCTATCGACTGTGTTTAATGCACATCAACACCTAGCAAGGAGAAGTGGAAAATATATTCCACATGAAAAAAATTTAGAATAATTGTTGATCGGTGTTTCAAGGCGATCTAGTCTGCTCCCACCAAGAGCGTTTTATGCACCCGTGCATGACGCAGGCTGATAAAAATAACAGGAGCCACTATGGGCCAGACTCGTTTTGTTGTCGGGCGTGAATTGGATGTGATTTGCCTGGGGCGCCTGGGCGTCGATCTCTACGCGCAGCAGGTGGGCGCGCGGCTTGAAGACGTCAGCAGTTTCGCCAAGTACCTGGGAGGATCGTCCGCCAACATTGCCTTCGGGACTGCGCGACTCGGTCTGAAGTCGGCAATGCTGACTCGCGTCGGTGACGATCACATGGGCCGCTTCCTCATCGAATCTTTGGCCGGCGAAGGCTGCGATGTCAGCGGCATCAAGGTCGATCCGGAACGCCTGACTGCCATGGTCCTGCTAGGCATCAAGGACCGCGAAACCTTCCCGCTGGTGTTCTACCGCGAAAACTGCGCTGACATGGCCCTGAGCAGCGACGACATTGACGAAGCCCAGATTGCCTCCAGCAAAGCGCTGCTGATCACCGGCACGCATTTCTCCACTGATCAGGTGTTCAAGGCCAGCAGCCAGGCCTTGGACTACGCCGAAAAGCATAACGTCAGACGCGTACTCGACATCGATTACCGCCCGGTCCTGTGGGGCTTGGCGAGCAAAGCCGATGGTGCCACGCGTTTTGTGGCCGACCAGAAAGTCAGCCAGCATGTGCAACGCATCCTGCCGCGATTCGATCTGATCGTCGGCACCGAAGAAGAATTCCTGATTGCCGGTGGCGACACCGACTTGCTGACAGCGCTGCGCACCGTGCGTGAACTCACGGCCGCAACTCTGGTGGTCAAACTCGGCCCCCAAGGCTGCACGGTGATTCATGGCGCGATTCCGGCCCGCCTTGAAGACGGCGCGATTTACCCCGGCGTGCGCGTGGAAGTGCTGAACGTGCTGGGCGCGGGCGATGCGTTCATGTCCGGCTTCCTCAAGGGCTGGCTCAACGACGAGTCTGATGAGCGCTGCTGCCAGTTGGCCAATGCCTGCGGTGGTCTCGTTGTATCGCGTCACGCTTGCGCGCCTGCCATGCCGACTCCTGCCGAACTGGAATACCTGTTCAACAGCCCGGTGCCGATCACACGCCCCGATCAGGACCCGATCCTGCAACGCCTGCATCAGGTCAGCGTGCCTCGCAAACAGTGGCGTCAGTTGTTCATTTTTGCCTTCGATCATCGCGGTCAGTTGGTGGAGCTTGCGCAAAAGGCCGGGCGTGACCTGGCCAGCATCGGTCAGCTCAAGCAGCTGTTTATCCAAGCGGTCGAACGTGTCGAAGCCAACCTGCACAAACGCGGCATCCCGGCCGACGTCGGGCTTCTGGCCGATCAGCGCTTTGGTCAGGATTCGCTCAACGCCGCCACCGGGCGTGGCTGGTGGGTCGCGCGGCCGGTGGAGGTGCAGGGGTCGCGCCCGCTGGCGTTCGAGCATGGCCGCTCGGTCGGCAGCAACCTATTGAGCTGGCCCAAGGAGCAGATCATCAAGTGTCTGGTGCAATATCACCCTGATGACGAGCCATTGCTGCGCCTTGAGCAGGAAGCGCAGATCAAGGCGCTGTATGACGCCGCCCAAGCCAGCGGCCACGAATTGCTGCTGGAAATCATCCCGCCCAAGGATCATCCCTCGACCTATCCGGACGTGATGCTGCGTTCGCTAAAACGCCTGTACAACCTCGGCATCTACCCCGCGTGGTGGAAAATCGAAGGGCAGACGGCCCAGGTCTGGGAGCAACTCGACGCGCTTATTCAAGAGCGCGACCCTTACTGCCGTGGCGTCGTATTGCTGGGGCTCAACGCGCCTGCGCAGGAACTGGCCGAAGGGTTCAAGCAGGCCAGCAAAAGCATCACGTGCCGTGGCTTTGCCGTGGGCCGGACGATCTTCAATGAGCCCAGCCGCGCATGGCTCGAAGGTGAGATCGACGACGCGGGCCTGATTGCCCGGGTGCAGGCCAATTTCTGTTTCCTGATTGAATCCTGGCGTGACGCCAGAGCCTGATCGCTCCGCTCATTTGTGCCAGCCACAAAAACAAAAAAGGTGCAGAACATGCCTGTTTCTTCAATCCGCATTGGCATCAACCCGATTTCCTGGAGCAACGACGACTTGCCCGCTCTGGGGGGCGAAACCCCCCTGAGTACAGCGCTGAGTGAAGGCAAGCAGATCGGCTACGAAGGTTTTGAGCTCAACGGCAAATTCCCCAAGGACGCCAAGGGTGTGGGCGACGTGTTGCGTCCCTACGACCTGGCGCTGGTTTCGGGTTGGTATTCCAGCCGTCTGGCCAGCCGCTCGGTGGCCGAAGAGATCGAAGCCATCGCCAGTCACGTCGAGCTGCTGAAACAGAATGGCGCGACGGTGCTGGTCTATGGCGAGGTTGCCGATTCAATCCAGGGGCAACGAATCCGCTTGGTTGAACGCCCGCGTTTTCAAAGCGAGCGCGCCTGGCAGGACTACGCTGACAAGCTCACCGAACTGGCGCGCTTCACTCTGTCCCGAGGCGTGCGTCTGGCGTATCACCACCACATGGGCGCCTACGTTGAATCTCCCGAGGACATCGACCAACTGATGGCGCGCACCGGCCCTGAGGTCGGGTTGTTATTCGATTCGGGCCATTGCTACATGGGCGGCGGCGATCCGTTGCAAGTGTTGCGCACGCACATTGACCGGGTCTGTCACGTGCATTTCAAGGATGTGCGCAAGCCAGTGGTGCAACTGGCGCGCAACAATTTGTGGAGCTTCCCCGACTGCATCATCAATGGCACCTTCACCGTCCCCGGCGATGGCGACATTGATTTCGCCGCGTTGCTGGACGTATTGCTTGCCGCCAATTACAGCGGCTGGCTGGTGGTGGAGGCCGAGCAGGACCCCGCCGTCGCGCCGAGCTACATTTATGCCGAGAAGGGCTACCAGACGCTGCGCAATCTGCTGGCCGCCGCCCAAGAACAAAATCCCGCCCAAAGGAGTGTGTGAGCATGAACCTGTTGGTCAAGAGCAAGCCCGAAGGCCGCGACGTGGTAGCACTCGGCGAAGGCGTTCTGGAATACGTCGGTTTTTCCGCTTATCGCCTGACCGTTGGCGAGCGTCTGCCGGTCAGCGCCGGTGACAAGGAACTGTGCCTGGTGCTGCTGAGCGGTCGGGTCAATGTCAGTGGCGAGACCCCGACGCAAGGGACGTTTAGCTGGGAAAACATCGGCGACCGTCAATCGGTGTTCGAAGAAAAATCCCCCTTCGCCGTGTATCTGCCCCCCGGCAGTCAGGCGCAAATCACGGCCCTGAGCGCGGTGCAGATTGCCGTGTGCGCAGCGCCCGGTGACGCTGACAAAGACCTGCCCGCACGCCTGATCAGACCCGAGACCATGAAACGCAGTGTGCGCGGCAAAGGCGCCAATACGCGCTATGTGTGCGACATCCTGCCGGACACGGAACCGGCCAACGCGCTGTTGGTGGTGGAAGTGCGCACGCCGTCCGGGCATTCGTCCAGCTACCCGCCGCACAAGCACGACACCGATGATCTGCCGCACCAGAGCTTTCTCGAAGAAACCTATTACCACCAGATCAACCCCGCCCAGGGCTACGTGTTCCAGCGCGTGTACACCGACGATCGCAGCATCGATCAGGCCATGGCTGTGGAGAACAATGATCTGGTGACGGTGCCCAAGGGTTATCACCCGGTCAGCGTGCCCTATGGTTACGAGTCCTATTATCTGAACGTGATGGCCGGGCCCAAACGCGCCTGGCACTTTCATAACGATCCAGAGCACAGCTGGCTTCTGGACCTGTAAACCATTTTTCAAGGAGCAGATCATGAGCAACACCCCGGTTATCGGTCACTACATCAACGGCCAGATTCAGGACAGCAGCGAGCGCTTCAGCGACGTGTTCAATCCGGCCACGGGCGAGGTGCAAGGCCGCGTGGCATTGGCCAGCGTTCAGACCGTCAATGACGCGGTTGCCGCCGCCCAGGCAGCGTTCCCGGCGTGGGCCGATCAGTCGTCGCTGCGCCGGGCGCGGGTAATGTTCAAGTTCAAGGAGCTGCTGGATCAGTATCACGACGAACTGGCGGCGATCATCTCTCGCGAGCACGGCAAAGTGTTTTCCGATGCCAAGGGCGAAGTGGTGCGCGGTATCGAAATCGTCGAGTTCGCCTGTGGCGCGCCGACCCTGCTCAAGACCGATTTCAGCGATAACATCGGCGGCGGCATCGACAACTGGAACCTGCGTCAGCCGTTGGGCGTCTGCGCGGGCGTCACGCCGTTCAACTTCCCGGTAATGGTGCCGCTGTGGATGATCCCCATGGCGCTGGTCACCGGCAACTGCTTCATCCTCAAGCCGTCCGAGCGTGATCCTTCCGCCAGCCTGTTGATGGCTCGCCTTTTAAAAGAAGCGGGTCTGCCGGACGGTGTGTTCAGCGTGGTGCAGGGCGACAAGGTGGCGGTGGACGCGCTGCTTCAGCACAAGGGGATTGAAGCGATTTCGTTTGTCGGTTCGACGCCGATTGCCGAATACATCCACCAGCAAGGCACGGCCAACGGCAAGCGCGTTCAAGCGTTGGGCGGAGCGAAGAACCACATGATCGTGATGCCCGATGCCGATCTGGATCAGGCGGCGGACGCACTGATTGGCGCGGCGTATGGCTCGGCGGGCGAGCGCTGCATGGCGATTTCGATTGCCGTGGTGGTGGGCGATGTCGGGCAGAAGCTGATCGACAAACTGCTGCCGCGCATCGACGCGCTGAAGGTAGGCAACGGCATGAATGCTGACTCGGACATGGGCCCGCTGGTCACGGCGGTACACAAGGCCAAGGTCGAGGGCTATATCGATCAGGGCGTGAAGGAAGGCGCGAAGCTGATTGTCGATGGCCGTCATTTTTCGGTGCCGGGCGCAGAGAACGGCTTCTTCGTCGGCGCGACTTTGTTCGACGACGTGACACCTGAGATGAGCATCTATAAAGAAGAGATTTTTGGCCCGGTGCTGGGGATCGTGCATGTGGCAGATTTTGCAGCGGCGGTGGAGCTGATCAATGCCCATGAGTTTGGTAACGGTGTGTCGTGCTTCACCAGCGACGGCGGTATTGCCCGGGCGTTCGCGCGCAACATCAAGGTGGGGATGGTGGGGATCAACGTGCCGATTCCGGTGCCGATGGCCTGGCATTCGTTCGGCGGCTGGAAACGCTCGCTGTTCGGCGATCACCATGCGTACGGCGAAGAAGGTTTGCGCTTTTACAGCCGCTACAAAAGCGTAATGCAACGCTGGCCGGACAGCATCGTCAAGGGTGCCGAATTCAGTATGCCGACCGCGAAATAACCGATTCACCTCGGACGTGCGGGGACAATTCCCTGTAGGAGCGCGCTTGCCCGCGATGAGGCCAGCACATGCGATGGAGATGTATCGGCAGATAAACCGTAATCGCGGGCAAGCGCGCTCCTACACTGATCGCAGCGGCCAATGACTATTTCTGTAGGAGCCAACTTGTTGGCGAGACATGCAACGCGGTCTGCCTGATGCAC
>NZ_JBSKHW010000005.1:0-72266 GCF_057128765.1 Pseudomonas corni | reverse complement strand
TGATCGCAGCGGCCAATGACTATTTCTGTAGGAGCCAACTTGTTGGCGAGACATGCAACGCGGTCTGCCTGATGCACCGCCTCGCGGGCAAGCGCGCTCCTACAGTGATCGCAGCGGCCAATGACTATTTCTGTAGGAGCCAACTTGTTGGCGAGACATGCAACGCGGTCTGCCTGATGCACCGCCTCGCGGGCAAGCGCGCTCCTACAGGGATCGCAGCGGCCAATGACTATTTCTGTAGGAGCCAACTTATTGGCGAGACATGCAACGCGGTCTGCCTGATGCACCGCCTCGCGAACAAGTTCGCTCCTACAGAGTTGCTTCATCACCTCCAATAACAACAAGGTGCGAGCATGACCACGACACGATTGACCATGGCCCAGGCCCTGGTGAAGTTTCTTGATAACCAGTACGTCGAAGTCGACGGCGTGCAGAGCAAATTCGTCGCCGGGGTGTTCACCATCTTCGGTCACGGCAATGTGCTGGGCCTGGGCCAGGCGCTGGAACAGGACAGCGGTGACCTGATCGTGCACCAGGGCCGTAACGAGCAGGGCATGTGCCACGCCGCCATTGGTTTCGCCAAGCAACACCTGCGGCGCAAAATCTACGCGTGCAGCTCCTCGGTCGGCCCCGGCGCCGCCAACATGATCACCGCTGCAGCCACTGCATCCGCCAATCGCATTCCGCTGTTGTTGCTGCCCGGCGATGTCTACGCCAGCCGCCAGCCTGACCCGGTGTTGCAACAGATCGAGCAGTTCCACGACCTCAGTATCAGCACCAACGACGCTTTCAAAGCTGTGAGCAAATACTGGGACCGAATCAATCGCCCCGAGCAACTGATGAGCGCGGCATTGAACGCGATGCGCGTGCTCACTGATCCGGCCGACACTGGCGCTGTGACCCTCGCGCTGCCGCAAGACGTGCAGGCCGAAGCCTACGACTACCCGGACAGTTTTCTGCAAAAGCGCGTGCACCGCATTGATCGTCGCCCACCGAGTCAGGCCATGCTCGACGACGCCTTGGCGCTGCTCAAAGGCAAGCGCAAGCCCTTGCTGATCTGTGGTGGCGGCGTACGGTATTCCGGCGCAAACGCAGCATTCCAGGCATTCGCTGAGCGCTTCGATATTCCCTTCGCTGAAACCCAGGCGGGCAAGAGCGCCATCGTTTCCGCCCATCCGCTGAACATGGGCGGCATCGGCGAAACCGGCAGCCTGGCGGCTAACACGCTGGCCAAAGAGGCAGACTTGATAATCGGCGTCGGCACCCGCTACAGCGACTTCACCACGGCCTCGAAATGGCTATTCCAGAACCCCGACGTGCAGTTTCTCAACCTCAATGTCGGCGCCTTCGACGTGCAGAAAATGGACGGTGTGCAACTGCTGGCCGATGCCAGGGTTGCGCTGGAAAGTCTGAGCGATGCACTGGATAAACATGACTATCGCGCGGCATGGGGCGATCAGCCCAAAGATGCCAAAGCGGCGCTGGAGGCTGAGGTAGACCGGATTTATTCGATCCAGTACGAAACTCAGGATTTCAGCCCGGAAATCAACGATCACATGGACCCGGCTGTGCTGCGCGAATTCATCGAACTGACCGGCTCCTGCCTCACCCAGAGTCGCGTGCTCGGCGTTCTCAATCAGAGCCTGCCGACGGACGCGGTGATCGTCGCTGCAGCGGGCAGTCTGCCAGGGGATTTGCAGCGGGCGTGGCGCAGCACCGGGGTCGATACCTATCACGTTGAATACGCCTATTCGTGCATGGGTTATGAGGTGAATGCGGCGTTGGGCGTCAAACTGGCCGCGCCCGAGCGTGAGGTGTACGCGCTGGTGGGTGATGGCTCCTACATGATGCTGCACTCGGAGTTGGCGACCTCGATCCAGGAGCGGCGCAAGATCAACATCGTGCTGCTGGACAACATGACGTTCGGTTGCATCAATAACCTGCAGATGGGCAACGGCATGGACAGCTTCGGCACTGAGTTCCGCTTCCGGAATCCCGAAACCGGGCTGCTGGACGGCGACTTCGTGCCGGTGGACTTCGCCATGAGCGCGGCGGCCTACGGCTGCAAGACCTACAGGGTGAGCAACGAGGCGGAACTGGAAGCGGCGCTGATCGATGCACAAAAACAGACTGTGTCGACGCTGATCGATATCAAAGTGCTGCCCAAAACCATGATCCACGGCTACCTGTCGTGGTGGCGGGTGGGGGTGGCTGAGGTGTCGACCAAGGGCGCAACAGCGCAGGTTTACGAGAAGTCGCAAACCGAGCTGGCCAAGGCCCGCAAGTATTGAATCTTAAGTCCATCGCTGGACCCGTGGGAGCGGACCTGTCCGCGAAGAGGCCGGTGCATTCGACGCAGCTGCAGCGTCCGCGCTTAAGTCTTCGCGGACAGGTCCGCTCCCACGCGATTGCGGCCTGGCGCAATTAATCGGGGGGCGATTAGACCCCAATTGAATGAACAAGGAGATACGGATGAAAATCGGATTGGTCGGCTACGGCAAAGGCGGGCGCTATTTTCATGCGCCGCTGATCGCCAGCTTGCCCGGCGCAACGTTTGCCGGGGTAGTCACGCGCTCCCCGGAACGTCGCCAGGAGCTTTCCCGGGATTACCCCAAAGTCCCGGCGTTCGACACGCTGGCCGACATGGTCGCTGCCGGTATTGAAGCGGTAGCGATTTCCACGCCCTTGGCCTCACGCGAAGCGCTGATCCTGGAAGCCATCGAACTCGGCGTGCCGGTGATCAGCGATAAACCGTTCGCCAATGATGCCAAACAGGCGCAAGCGCTGGTGGACGCTGGTGCACGACAAAATGTCCCGCTGGGCGTGTATCAGAACCGGCGCTGGGATTCGGACTTTCTCACAGTACGCAAACTCATTGATCAGGGGGCGCTGGGCAACATCACCCGCTTCGAGTCCAGGGTGGAGCGCTACTCGCCCAATTCGGTGGGCAAGCCTGCTGGCGGCGGAATGTTGCGTGATCTGGGCAGCCATCTGGTCGATCAGGCGCTACTGTTATTCGGACCGGTGAAGCGGGTGTACGCCGAGCTTGAATTCGCCGGGCCCGATCAGCCCGTCGACCATGGGTTCTTCGTCTCGCTGACCCACGCAAATGGGGTGGTCTCGCACCTGTGGGGTAATTGCCTGCAGAACGCCCAGGGGCCGAGGTTTCGCGTCAATGGCTCGCTTGGCTGTTACAGCGTCGACGGTCTGGACGGGCAGGAAGAAGCAGCGCTGGCAGGGCTGTCACCCAAATCCGAAGGCGAGCGCTGGGGTGTGGAGGAGCATCGCCGCTGGGGTTGGTTCGAACAAGGTGAGCATCGCGAGCGCGTGCCGTCCGAACGCGGCTGCTGGCCCGAGTTCTATCGGCTGTTTCATGAGGCAGTAGAACGTGGTGGACCGCTGCCGGTGGATGCGCAAGAAGCCGTGAAGTCAGCGGTGATTCTGGATGCGGCGCGCACCAGTGCAATGGAAGGGCGGGTGATTGTGTTGTGAGTCGCCTGTCTGTAGCAGCGAATTTGCTCGCGAGAGGTGCAACAGGCGCAGCGGATGAGTGGGGCGCCCCAACGCTTCGCGAATGAATTTGCTCCTGCAGGGATATCAGTTTTCTTAAATAGAAATAAATTCTAAAAGCGGTTGAATTAGAAATTATTTTCCAATAGAGTCATTTCCAGGTTGCCGACTATCGACGTCCAGACCTGATGCCGGAGCCTTCCAGCGCCAGGTCAGACGTACGACACAAAAACAAGAAAGCCAAAAACAGGTACCGTCGATGAATATCTTCAGATATGCCAGCAGCATCAAACCCGCCATTGCCGTCTTCTTCGATAAATCCCTCGAAACCGTTGCCCATGTGCTGTGCGTGCAAAGCCACGGCGTGATGGTGTGCGGTGCTCATGGAGGGTCGGTCGCGCATTTCTCGAATCCCCACTTTTCCAAACCGCTGTCTTCAGGTCACGAAAACTCCCTCTGACCAGACCCTTTGAACAATCAACAGTCGCTACCCAATTCACGACAACAACAAGAATGTGGAGACAGACCGTTCATGAATATCAAGCTTCGTTTCACCTCTCTGGCCCTGGCATTGATGCTGAGCAGCGGCGCGACACTGGCCGCTGACCTGAAAATCGGCGTGGCCATGTCGCAATTCGACGACACCTACCTGACCTACATGCGCGAAGACATGGGCAAGAAAGCCAAGGACATGGGCGGCGTTGACCTGCAATTCGTCGATGGCCGTAACGATGTGAACAAGCAGCTCGATCAGGTGCAGGAGTTGATCGGCAAGAAGGTCGACGCGCTGATCGTCAATCCGGTAGATACCGCCGCCACCGGGCGCATTACCAAGCTTGCTACTGCTGCAGGAATTCCGCTGGTCTACGTCAACCGCCGCCCCGATGATCCGAAACTGCCAGCGGGCGTCGCCTCGGTGACGTCCGATGACAAGGAAGCGGGCCGCCTGCAAATGGAATACCTGGCCAAGAAGATGGATGGCAAAGGCACCATCGTGATTCTGTTGGGTGAGCTGTCCAATAACTCGACCCGCGACCGCACCGAAGGCGTGAAAGAGATTCTGAAAAAATACCCTGACATCAAAATTGCCGAAGAGCAGGAAGGGGCCTGGGGACGGCAAAAAGGCATGGACATCACCAACAACTGGCTGACCCAGGGCCGCGACTTCAGTGCCGTGGTCTCCAACAATGACGAAATGGCGATTGGCGCCGCCATGGCCCTGAAGCAGGCGGGCAAGAAGCAGGGAGACGTGTTGGTCGCCGGGGTCGACGGCACACCTGACGGCCTGAATGCGGTGACTAAAGGCGATCTGACGGTTTCGGTGTTTCAGGACGCCAAAGGCCAGGGTGAAGGCTCCATCGATGCCGCTGTGAAGATGGCGAAGAAGGAAGCGCTGCCCCAGCAGGCCATCGTGATCCCCTTCAAGCTGATCACGCCGGAAAACGTCAAAACCTTCAAATAAGAACCGACGTGCCGGGGCAGGGTGCGCTGCCAACGTCCCCGGCCACCGTCGCGTGAGGAGCCTGTGATCATGTTCGCTTCAGCTACTGCTTCGAATTCTGCCAGAACCGATGCCGGTGCCGACGCTGCCGCGCTGGGTGCCGAGTCGCCTTATTTGCTGGAAATCGTCAACGTCAGCAAGGGCTTTCCCGGGGTCATTGCGCTGGACCAAGTGCAGTTGCGCGTTCGGGCTGGCAGCGTGCTGGCACTGATGGGCGAGAACGGCGCGGGCAAATCGACGCTGATGAAAATCATCGCAGGCATCTATCAGCCTGATACTGGCGAGATTCGTCTGCGGGGCAAGCCGGTCACCTTCGAGACGCCACTGGCAGCCCTGCAATCGGGCATCGCCATGATCCATCAAGAGCTCAATCTGATGCCGCACATGAGCATCGCCGAGAACATCTGGATCGGCCGTGAACAGCTCAACGGCTTTCACATGGTCGATCACCGGGAAATGCACCGTTGCACCGCAGCGCTGCTGGAGCGCCTGCGGATCCATCTTGATCCTGAAGAGTTGGTGGGCAATCTGAGCATTGCCGAGCGACAGATGGTCGAGATTGCCAAAGCGGTGTCCTATGACTCCGACGTGCTGATCATGGACGAACCGACTTCGGCCATCACTGAAACCGAAGTCGCGCACCTGTTCTCGATCATTGCCGACCTGCGCGCCCAAGGTAAAGGCATCATCTATATCACCCACAAAATGAATGAAGTGTTCAGCATCGCCGATGAAGTGGCGGTGTTCCGTGATGGCGCCTACATCGGACTGCAGCGCGCTGACAGCATGGACGGCGACAGCCTGATTTCGATGATGGTCGGCCGCGAAGTGACGCAACTGTTCCCCGAGCGTGATACCCCCATTGGCAAGCTGTTGCTGTCGGTGCGCGACCTGTCGCTGGATGGCGTGTTCGACGGCGTGTCGTTTGACCTGCACGCCGGAGAAATTCTCGGCATCGCCGGGCTGATGGGCTCTGGCCGCACCAATGTGGCTGAGACCATTTTCGGCATCACCCCCAGCACCCGGGGCGAGATTCAGCTGGACGGTGTCAGCGTCCGGGTCAGCGATCCGCACTTCGCCATCGAGAAGGGATTTGCTCTGTTGACCGAAGATCGCAAGCTCACCGGTCTGTTTCCCTGCCTATCGGTCCTGGAAAACATGGAAATGGCCGTGCTGCCCCATTACGCCGGGCGCGGCTTCGTCCAGCAAAAAGCCCTGCGCGCCCTCTGCGAAGACATGTGCAAAAAACTGCGGGTCAAGACGCCTTCGCTGGAGCAGTGCATCGACACGCTGTCTGGCGGCAACCAGCAAAAAGCGCTGCTGGCGCGGTGGCTGATGACCAACCCCCGCATTCTGATTCTGGACGAGCCGACGCGTGGCATCGATGTCGGCGCCAAGGCCGAGATCTATCGGCTGATCGCCTTTCTCGCCAGCGAAGGCATGGCGGTGATCATGATCTCCTCGGAACTGCCGGAAGTCCTCGGCATGAGTGACCGGGTGCTGGTCATGCATGAAGGCGAACTGATGGGCACTCTGGACCGCGCCGAAGCGACGCAGGAACGGGTCATGCACCTGGCGTCCGGCAATTCTGTTCATTGAAAGAGTTGCTCACCGACATTGCTGTGCGCCTGGGCTGTTCAACGGCACACACCTTAGAAGAACAAGAAGGATTCATGAAAATGAACGCGATTCTAGATAACAAACCCGCCACGGCGCCCAGCAAGCACAAACGCCGGCTGCCCACAGAGCTGAGCATCTTCCTGGTACTGATCGGGATTGGCCTGATTTTCGAACTGTTTGGCTGGATCGTTCGAGACCAAAGCTTTCTCATGAATTCTCAGCGCCTGGTGCTGATGATCCTGCAAATGTCGATTATCGGCCTGATCGCCATCGGCGTGACCCAGGTGATCATCACCACCGGTATCGACTTGTCGTCGGGCTCGGTGCTGGCGCTTTCAGCAATGGTCGCGGCGAGTCTTGCGCAGTCCTCTGAATACACGCGGGCGGTGTTCCCGTCGTTAACTGATTTGCCGGTCTGGATACCGATTCTTGCGGGGTTGGGGGTCGGGCTGCTGGCAGGGGCGATCAACGGCAGCATTATTGCCATTACCGGGATACCGCCTTTCATCGCGACGCTGGGCATGATGGTGTCGGCCCGCGGTCTGGCGCGCTTCTACACCGAAGGTCAGCCGGTGAGCATGCTCAATGATTCCTACACTGCCATCGGCCAGGGCGCGATGCCGGTGATCATCTTTCTGGTGGTGGCGGTGATCTTCCATATCGCCCTGCGCTACACCAAATACGGTAAATACACCTACGCCATCGGCGGCAACATGCAGGCGGCGCGCACCAGTGGGATCAACGTCAAACGGCATCTGGTGATCGTTTACAGCATCGCCGGTTTGTTGGCAGGGCTTGCCGGCGTGGTGGCCTCGGCGCGGGCGGCTACCGGGCAAGCGGGCATGGGCGTGTCGTATGAGCTGGACGCCATCGCCGCAGCGGTGATCGGCGGCACCAGCCTGGCAGGTGGAGTCGGGCGTATTACCGGAACTGTCATTGGCGCACTGATTCTGGGGGTGATGGCCAGTGGTTTCACCTTTGTCGGTGTTGATGCCTACGTGCAGGACATCATCAAAGGGCTGATCATCGTGGTGGCGGTGGTGATTGACCAATACCGCAACAAGCGCAAACTCAAACGCTGAGCTGTCGATGCACGGAAAAAAGGGCCTGAGCGGCCCTTTTTGCTTTCAATGGGTTTGAACCCAAGGGTTGATGCCGAGTCAGAGCCTGTCATCAACTCCGCTTTTGGGTTGACCGTGCTGGCGTATTCGCGGACAGGTCCGCTCCCACAGTTTATGTACATAGTCCGTGGGAGCGGACCTGTCCGCGAATGCGTTGGTACTGTCAAAGAAGCGCTTGTGCCGGGAACCTGGAGGCGGGTCTTCATCAATACCCACGGGGTTCTTAGGACTTGTTGAGCGAATCTTGTTCAATTGTGTTGCCGAGTAGAGAACCCGGCCTTAGACTGCCGCCCCTCGTAAATTGAGTGCCAGGTGGCGCTTGGAGACTATGGCGCTTTTATGGCTACGCTGAGCCGCTCCTTTAATTCGCCTTAATGCACGTTTTTTTTATAGAGAAATCAATGACCAAGGAAAAGTTGCTGGCGATGCCGGCCGATGACTACATGAACGCCGAGCAGCACGCTTTCTTCGTCGAGCTGTTGCAGTCCATGAAAATCGAGATCCACGCGCGCATCGAGCAGAGCCGTATTGCCATCGAAAGCCTGGATTCCCCGGCCGATCCCGCTGACGCGGCGTCGGTGGAAGAAGAGCGTCACTGGCTGGTAAATGTGATCGACCGTGATCAGCGCATGCTTCCGCAACTGGAAATGGCGCTGTCACGTATTGGCGACGATTCGTTTGGCTGGTGCGAAGACAGCGGCGAGGCCATCGGCCTGAAACGCCTGCTGATCAGCCCGACCACCAAATACTGCATCGAAGCGCAAGAACGCCACGAGCAGATCGACCGTCACCAGCGTCAGGCTTGATGTGTCTCATCTGACTGCCTTCGGGCAGTCGGATGTTCGCTTGATCCGCCAGCTCCTCCTCCTGCCGCGCACACTATTACACCTCCTGCAGTTACTCAGCTGCTTGACGGGCACTGAAATCACTTCAACCCCCGTTTGATTTCAGATGCAGCACATTGTCTTTTAAATCTCATAATTCGAAATTATGTAAGACCTCTCGCTAATGCGTGTTTATAAAGTCGCCGCTGCGTGTGGGACTTGTCTGAAGTGCTGATGGTTAGCTTGACGTTTCGCCACTAACCCGCAAGCTGTATCAAATATAACTGAATGTTATTCAGTGTTTCTATTGATTACAGTTTGCGAGGCACAGATCCATGAAAAACTTACGTAACAGTTACATCAGGCAAGAAGTTTCAAATAGCGGCCTGCTCGAAGTGACATTGCGTATCGGCGTATTCTTCGATGGCACCGGGAATAATCGAGTCAATAGCCAGATCGGAGCCGACTGCCGTGCAATGTTTGAAACCTATAACAATGTGCATATCCTGGAATGTGGGGGCCGCCACTCAGACCCCAACAGCAGCTACAGCATTGCTCTGACCAACGTTGCCCTCCTGGCTGATCTGTACCGCCAACAACCGACCGCGAACAATTCAGGCATTGGGCTCAAGGCGTATCATTCAATTTATGTCAGCGGCATTGGTACAACTTCGGGCGGTCGTGATTCGTTTATATCCGGTCAGAGTATGGGGCGGGGTCACACTGGTGTAGTTGCCAAAGTTGCACGCGGTGTCGAAAAGATAAGCAAAGTCATGTCTGAGTTTTCCTCTCATAATCCCGGCTGCGCCATTGCTGCGCTAGAGTTGGATCTATTTGGTTTTAGCCGGGGTGCCGCCGCTGCACGTCATTTGGCTAATGAAGTTTTGAAACAAAATAAGGGATTACTTAACGGTATCATCAAGCAACGAAAGTTGCCGTTGAGTCCGCAGTTCAAGTGGGCCAATGGCTGCATCAGCCTCAAACTGATCGGGCTGTTTGATACGGTGGCAGCGGTTGGAGGTGTTTCGGACATGGGTAACGTCAGTGACTCGATCAATAAAAGGGTCAATCTGTTCCTGCCGCCCGGTTGCGCTGAGGAAGTCATTCATCTTGTAGCGGGGGACGAACTGCGGCGCAACTTCTCACTGAACAGTATTGCTCCTGGCTGGACCAAGGAGATTACCGTACCGGGTGCGCACTCCGACATCGGTGGCGGCTACCCGGTGCAAACCCATGAAAAGGTATTGCTGACGCGACCCCGGCGCAGCGTCGTGAGCCTGCGCACCCTTAGCGAGGACACTGATGCCTGGCGCGAGACTCAAGCCGAGTTCGATCGCATTGACCCCGTTGAATGGCTCGACCCCCGGGATACAGACGCATACATGCGCGTAACGTGCTGGGAGAGTCACATCCCGTCCCTTCGCAGCGTGAAGGAAGTGTGGGCGGCAGTGAGTCTTGAACGACGGGTGTTTGGGCACCTTTCGGGAGTCTATCTGCGGCTGATGCATGCGTTGGCCACTGAGCAGGGTGTGCCGTTTGGGGCAATTCCCGACGCTCTGATTTCCAGTGTGCCGCCGGAATTACGAGCCATTGCCTGTAAGTTGATCGAACAAGGCCAAGCCGGGAAGATTTCGCTGACAGATCATGAAGCGCGGGTGTTGTCTCGTGGCTACATTCATCGATCTGCACATTGGAAAGCGCTGGGAGGCATATCGGGTCTTTGGAGTGACAGCATGTTTGTGCATGCGCCAGCGGCGGGCGGAAGGATAAGGTTTCCAACCGCGGACAGCCGGGCTATCCGCAGTAGCTGGGTAACGGCGCCGGAGGCCGGACGATTATTTGGCTTCGTGCAGAAGCACGTTCAACTCGTCCACCACTGGCGCCCATTCTGCATCCAGCATCAGTTCGCCCTTGAGAAACTTCTGCTGCTGAGGGGTCCAGAAATCGGCCTCGGAAACTTTAACGTCGTCGGGTAGCGGACCATTTTTGTCAACAAAAGCGTCGATGCTGGCTTGATCCGAATCAAGGCCAAGCTGTTCGAACAATGTTTCAAGTGTCGGCGTAGTGAGTTCCATGTCATCTCCTCGTCGGGCTTGCGGCCCGCACTGGCGTATACGGTATGTTCAGCCCTGTGCTGCATGTGAGTCGAGGCCATCACAAGAGTTCTATGCAGTTACGCTCCGGCGTGAGGCGGCCAGGCCTGTTGACACTGCAAAGACATCGCGATCAACACCTCAAGCCATGCAAATCCGAGCTATAAAGGACGAAAGGTATATATCGCGGATGGACTGCGAGCCGGTAGAATCCCCTTCGTGCCAGCGCCCGGCACTCGGGCGCATCGTTGGATCGCTATCATTTCTGTTGCCTGGCGCCATGGCCGGGTGGGGTCTTTTTCAGGTTGGGAGTTTGCACATTGGCAGTAAGTAATCTGGACACCCATGCTCTTTTTGTACTTGGTGATCTGCGCGCAAAGTTGGTTAAACAGTTCCAGTCCCGTTTTGTCTATGTGCTGGAGCAGTCTCCCGATGGCATCTACATGTCGGAAATCGACACCGAGACCGCATTGGTCGTCGATGACAAGCCGCGTCTGGAGCTCAAAGTCGGCGATCATTTTCGCGCCGCCGTGTTGCCCAGCCGCGAAGGCGGCAAGTTCGAATTGAAGTTTCGCGAAATCAAGATGACCGTTTATGGCCTGGGCGAATATGCCTACGTCGACACCCCAGACGGCCATGGCATCGTTTTCAAGGAGTCGCACACCATTTTCATGGTGTTCGCGGCCAACGAGCAGATTGTTACCGGTCTGAGCAAGATCCTGAAAACTGCATCAGCCAAAGCGGCGAAATGGCGCAAAGGCGAACTGGTTTTCAAGCCCAGCGAGTAAGTGATTGAATCTGTAGGAGCGAATTCATTCGCGAGGCTGCATACCTGACACTGCGCAGCGCGGCTTCTCGCCAACAAGTTGGCTCCTACAGAAATCTTCGATATCTAATTCCCTTCCTGCTGCCCGTCACTCACCTCAGGCGGCACATCGTCGCCCGCCATGCGCTTGCGGAACAAGCCGGTTCTTGCCAGCAGCAGCGTCGTAACCGGCACGGTAATCGCCAACAGAATCGGTATCAGCCAGGCGTGGATCACCGGGCTGGACTTCAGGCCTGAGAAATACACGATAGAGGCCAGCGCCACGCACCAGGCGCCGACGGTTGAGGCGAGCGCAGGAGGGTGCATGCGCTGGAAGAAATCCTTCATGCGCAATAAACCGACTGCGCCGGTCAGCGCAAACAGGCTGCTGAGCACCAGCAGGGCAGCGGTCAGCACCTGCGCCCAGATCGGCAAAGCGTCCACGCCATTCATTCGATCACCTCGCCACGCAGCAGGAATTTGGCCAGCGCGAAAGAGCCGACGAAGCCGAACAGCGCGATCAGCAGCGCCGCCTCAAAGTAGGTGTCACTGGCATAGCGAATCCCCAGCACCAGCATCGTCAGCATCGCCAGGATGTACAGATAATCCAGCGCCAACACCCGGTCCTGGGCAGACGGCCCCTTGAACAGGCGAATCAACGTCAGCACCATCGCCACGGCATAGATAAACAGGCTGAGCAGGATCGCGTTGGACAGCAGCGCGCTCATTGGAATATCTCCATCAACGGGCGTTCGTAGGCAGACTTGAAGTGGGCAATGAAGGCCGCCTCATCGTCCAGATCAAACACGTGCATCAGCAATACGCTGCGGTCCAGCGCCAGTTCCGACCAGACAGTGCCGGGCACCACGGTGGTAATCATCGACAACGCGGCCAGGCCGTTGGCGTCGCGCAGGTCCAGCGGAACCTTGACGAACGCCGAGCGCGGTGGCCTGTGCCCGGCGCGCCAGACCGTCCACGCCACTGACAGGTTGGACACGATCACATCGCGCCCCACCAGCAAGAACAGCTTGAGCGCTACCCCTGGCTTGCGCATCCGCACCGGCAACGGCCGCAATGGCGCGAACATCAGCGGCGCGAGAAAGCCCAGCAGGGCGCCGAGCAGCAGATTGCCCGGACTGACAGACAGGTTGAGCACCTGCCATAACGCCCACAACGAAAGCGACAGCAGGGGCGCAGGAAACAATCGCTTCATGGCGACACCTCCGGGCTCAGGCTAACCGGCCCCGGCAAGGTTTTCGTGGCCATCACCGAGAGTACGTACTGCCGTGGATCATGCAGCGCGGCGGCAGTGTCCTGGGTGTAATGCAGCAGCGCCTGTGCTTTGAACGTCATCACGATGCACAGCCCGAGCAGGATCGCGATAGGCAGGCACTCATAGCGACGCAACAACGGCGCCGGGCGCTCGTGGGGCGTCCAGAAGCGCTGAATGCCGATGCGGGCGAACGACAGCAACGCCGCCAGCCCGGAGAAGATCAGCAGCGCAATCAGTGCCCAGCTCGCCGCACCGATGGCCTCGTCCTGCGCCACATCAAGGCCCATTGGGTTGAGCAGGGAACTGATCAGCGCCAGTTTGCCAAGGAATCCCGACAGCGGCGGCAGGCCGATGATCAGCAGCGCACACACCACGAAACTCAAGCCGATAAACGCCATCGTCCACGGAATCACCTGACCGACCACGGCTTTTTGCTCGTCATCCAGGTTGGTGCCCGGCACCGGGTGCAGCGCCTCCATAGCCTTGGGCAACTGATCGGCATCTTCTTCTAGCGGAATCTCGTTGGCCGATCGCGAGCGCTCCACCAACTCTGCCAGCAAAAACAACGCGCTCAATGCCAGGGTCGAGCTGACCATGTAGAACAGTGCGCCGGCGGTGAGGCTCGGTTGGGCAAAGCCTACGGCCGACAGCAAAATCCCCGCCGACACCAGAATGCTCAGGCTGGCCATGCGCTCCAGGCGTTGCGCTGCAATGATCGACACGGCAGCCACCAACAGCGTCGCCATGCCGCCGTAAATCAGCCAGTCGCTGCCAAAAAATGCCGAGGCGCCTGCTTGCCCCGAGAACAGCAGCGTCCACAAGCGCAAAAGGGTGTAGGCGCCGACTTTGGTCATGATAGCGAACAGGGCAGCGACCGGTGCGCTCGCCGCCGAATAGGCTGGCACCAGCCAGAAGTTCAGCGGCCACATCCCGGCTTTAGCCAGGAAGGCAACGGCTAGAATGGCGGCGCCCGCGTGCAGCAGACCCAAATCCTTTTCAGCGACCAGCGGGATTTTCTCTGATAGATCCGCCAGATTCAGCGTGCCGGTGACGCCATAGATCAGCGCCGCTCCGATCAGAAACAGCGAAGAAGCCAGCAAATTGATAGTGATGTAATGCAGGCCCGCCGACACCCGCGCGCGACCGGAGCCGTGGAGCATCATGCCGTAGGACGCTGCCAGCAAGACCTCGAAGAACACGAACAGATTGAACAGGTCGGCGGTCAGAAAGGCGCCGTACAAGCCCATCAACTGAATCTGGAACAGCGCATGAAAGCTGGCACCCGCACGATCCCAGCGCGCCATGGCAAACAGCAGGGCGCAGAAGGCGACGATGCCGGTCAACACCAGCATCAGTGCCGACAGATGATCCACCACCAAAACAATGCCGAATGGCGCCTCCCAGTTACCTGGCAGGTACACGCCAATGGAACCGGTGGTCCCGGATTTTTGCACCCACATCATCAGAATGATCGAGATCGCCAGCCCCAACCCCGTTGACACCAGGTTAATTTGCGCCTTGAGGGGGCGGTGCTTTTCACCCAGCCAGAGCATCAAGGCGGCAGTCAGGACCGGCAGCAGAATCGGCGCGACGATCAGTTGATTCATCCACGTCATTCGCTGGGCTCCCGGCCGTCCACATGGTCGTTTCCGGTCAAACCGCGTGACGCCAGCAGTACCACCAGAAACAGGGCAGTCATGGCGAAGCTGATGACGATCGCGGTCAGTACCAGTGCCTGTGGCAACGGGTCGGTGTAATTGAGCAGGTCTTGCGGCACGCCGTCCTTAATGATCGGTTCTTTGCCGATAAACAGACTGCCCATGCTGAAGATGAACAGATTGACCCCGTAGGACAGCAGGCACAGGCCCATGACCACTTGAAAGGTCCGTGGCCGCAGGATCAGCCACACGCCCGAAGCTGCGAGGATTCCGATGGCAATGGCGATGACTTCTTCCATCAGGCGACTCCTTTCACGTTGATCGGTTTAGGCAGCGAAGTAGGGCGATGGCTGCGCACGGACTGGTGGGCCAGCGCCGTGAGGATCAGCAGCGTCGAACCTACCACCACCGCATACACGCCAATGTCGAAGAACAGCGCGCTGGCGACATGGATATCGCCCAGCAGCGGCAGGTTCAGGTGCGCGGTGTGGGTGGTCATGAACGGATAGCCTAAAGCCATCGATCCGATCCCCGTGGCGAGGGCGAAGAACAGCCCGGTGCCCATCCAGCGCAAAGGACGCAGACTCATCTGCGCCTCGACCCACTGGGTGCCGGCGACCATGTATTGCAGGATGAACGCCACCGACATCACCAGGCCTGCGACGAAGCCGCCGCCGGGCTGGTTGTGCCCGCGCATGAACAGGTACATCGAGACCACGAACGCTACTGGCAGCAGCAAACGCACCAGCACCGCCGGGACCATCATGAAGCCCAGCGCGGTGTCGCTGGCGCTGCGCGGGTTGACCAGATCAGTGACGACGTCCCGGGCAAGCAAGCGTTGTTGCGCTGGCAGAGGGATGCTTTCCTTGGGCGGTCGGAAACGCCGAAGCAGGGCGAACACGGTCAGCGCCACCACCGCCAAAACGGTGATTTCGCCGAAAGTGTCGAAGCCGCGGAAGTCCACCAGCATAACGTTGACCGTGTTGGTGCCGCCGCCCAGGGGCAGGGCGCGGCTGAGGTAAAACTCGGAAATCGCGTTGGGCGTGGCTCGCGTCAGCATGGCGTAGGACAGCAGCGCCATGCCGCTGCCAACGCCCAGGGCCAGTACGAAATCGCGAATCCGCCGGGCACGGGCTCGATTGCGTGAGCGCGGGCCATCGGCGTTTTCGTTGCGTCGCGGCAGCCAGCGCAGGCCGAGCAGAATCAGCACGGTGGTTACCACTTCGACCACCAGTTGGGTCAGGGCGAGGTCCGGCGCGGAGAACCAGACGAACGTCACGCAGGTCATCAAGCCGCACACGCCGACCATCGTCACTGCTGCAAGCCGGTGATATTTGGCTTGCCAGGCGGCGCCGAGGGCGCAGGCAATGGCGATCAGCCAGAGAATCACGAACACGCCAGAGCCCGGGATTTTCGGTCGATCGCCCCAAGTCAGTCCACTGGAATACATCGGGACGAAGCCTGCAATCAGCGCTGCAAACACCATCAGAAATAACTGCGCCTGCAAGCGGCGGGTGGTCAGCAGTCGCTCGAAACGTTGGGCCAGGCGCATGAAAATCACCAGCGAACGCTCAAACAGGCGCTTGCCGTTCAGGCGTGACACCAGCGGCGGGCCGTTGAAACGTTCGCGCTTGAGCGGGTTGCGCAGCAGCAGGTAGAGCACGATGCCGGCGCCCATGGCCACCAGACTCATGATCATTGGCGCGTTCCAGCCGTGCCAGATGGCCAGACTGTATTCGGGCAGTTCCCCGCCAACGACAGGCCGCGCGGCTGCGGCCAGCAACGGTCCCACCGATTGCGCCGGAAACACCCCGACAATGAGGCAGGCCAGTACCAGAAATTCAACCGGTGCACGCATCCAGCGCGGCGGTTCGTGGGGGGTGTGCGGCAAGTCGGTGGCCTTCGGACCGAAGAACACATCCACGGTGAAGCGCAGGGAATAGGCGACGCTGAACGCCCCGGCGATGGTGGCGATCACCGGCAAAGCCATTTCGACCCAGTCGGTCGCGCTGATAAATACTGTTTCGGCGAAGAACATTTCTTTGGACAGGAAGCCGTTGAGCAACGGCACGCCCGCCATGGAAGCGCTGGCGACCATCGCCAGGGTCGCGGTGTAAGGCATGAGCTTTATCAGCCCGCTGAGTTTTCTGATGTCCCGGGTGCCACTTTCGTGGTCGATGATCCCTGCAGCCATGAACAGGGACGCTTTGAACGTGGCGTGGTTGAGGATATGAAACACCGCCGCGACCGCAGCGAGCGGACTGTTGAGGCCCAGCAGCAGGGTGATCAGACCCAGATGGCTGATGGTGGAATAGGCCAGCAAGCCCTTGAGGTCGTTCTGGAAAATGGCCGAATAGGCGCCGATCACCAAAGTGCAGGCCCCTGCGCCGCTGACGATCCAGAACCATTGCTCGCTGCCGGACAGAGAGGGCCAGAGTCGCGCGAGCAAGAACACCCCGGCCTTGACCATCGTCGCCGAGTGCAGATAAGCCGAGACCGGTGTGGGCGCCGCCATCGCGTGGGGCAGCCAAAAGTGAAAAGGGAATTGCGCACTTTTACTCAACGCGCCAATGAGGATCAGCGTCAGCAGCACCGGGTACAGCGCATGGGCGCGGATGGCGTCGCCCGATGCCAGTACGCGGTCAAGGTCATAACTGCCGACCACATGCCCGAGCAGCATCATGCCCACAAGCAATGCCAAGCCACCGGCGCCGGTGACCATTAGCGCCATGTAGGCGCCGCGTCGTGCATCGGCCCGGTGATGCCAGTAGCCGATGAGCAGGAAGGAGAAAACGCTGGTCAGTTCCCAGAAGAACACGATCTGGATGAGATTGCCGGACAGCACCAGGCCGAGCATGGCGCCCATGAAGGCAAGGAAGAAGGAGAAGAAGCGCGGCACTGGATCGTTGGGAGACATGTAATAGCGGGCGTACAGCGAAACCAGAGTGCCGATGCCCAGGACCAACATGGAAAACAGCCAGGCAAAGCCGTCCATGCGCAGCGAAAAGTTCAGGCCCAGGCTGGGCAGCCAGAAGAACTCCTCGCGGATCACCCCGCCGTGGGCGATCTGCGGGTACCACAATGCCACCTGAACCGCGCCGATCAGGGCGATCAGGCCAGCCAGGATGGATTCACTGTTGCGAGCGTTATGCGGTAGTACCGCTGCGATACAGCTGCCAATGAACGGCAGAAGCAGTAGAACTATCAGGGACATAGGCTTCTAATCTGCGGGGAAATGTCAAGGATCATACGTGGCGCATCCGGGATCACCAAATGCCAAGGTGTCGCAGAATCCTACAAAGAACAACGCATTTGACTGTAGGAGATTTCCCTCGGGGCCGCTGCGCATCCCATCGCTGACGTCGTAACCTCCGTGAGCTCCTACGCCCTTCGGGCAGAAGCGGGAATGCGGCGGCATTACGCCCTCGGGCAGAAGCAGTAATGCAGCGTCATCACGCCCTTTGGGCAGAGGCGGGAACGTGGCGACCTCAGGCCCTTTGGGCAGAGGCCGGAATGTGGCGACCTCAGGCCCCTCGGGCAGAGGCGGGATTGCGGCGATCACACGTTTTGATTCTGGGCGGAGCCCGTAGGAGCCTCGCTTGCAGGCGATCTGGCGCAAAGCGGCAGTGAAACCGGTGCATGCGGTGTGTCAGATGTAACCGAGGTCGTTGAATCAGGGCCGCTGCGCACCCCATCGTCGGCAAGCCGGACTCCTACGCCCTCCGGGCAGAGGCGGGATTGCGGCGACCACACGTTTTGATTCTGGGCGGAGCCCGTAGGAGCCTTGCTTGCAGGCGATCTGGCGCGAAGCGGCAGTGAAACCGGTGCATGCGGTGTGTCAGATGTAATCGAGGTCGTTGAATCAGGGCTGCTGCGCACCCCATCGTCGGCAAGCCGGACTCCTACGCCCTTCGGGCAGAAGCGGGATTGCGGCGTCATCAAGCCCTTGGGGTAGAGGCGGGAATTCGGCGGCATTACGCCCTTTGGGCGGAGGCGGGGATGTGGCGACCTCAGGCCCTTTGGGCGGAGGCGGGAACGTGGCGACCTCACGTTTTGATTCTGGGCGGAGCCCGTAGGAGCCTTGCTTGCAGGCGATCTGGCGCAAAGCGGCAGTGAAACCGGTGCATGCGGTGTGTCAGATGTAATCGAGGTCGTTGAATCAGGGCTGCTGCGCACCCCATCGTCGGCAAGCCGGACTCCTACGCCCTCCGGGCAGAAGCGGGATTGCGGCGTCATCACGCCCTCCGGGCAGGAAGCGGGATTGCGGCGTCATCACGCCCTTTGGGCAGAGGCGGGAATGCAGCGTCATCACGCCCTTTGGGCGGAGGCCGGAATGTGGCGACCTCACGCCTTCCGGGCAGAAGCGGAGGCGTGACAAGCCTCACTCCAGCAAAGTGCGGCGTTCAGTCATTTGGCGCCTGCAGTCATTTAGGCGACAATGCTCGCCAGTTTTTGGAGCCGCTTATGACTGAATCCATCGAAAGCCTTTCCGCCGACGCTGTCCTCGACGCCAGCGGCCTTAATTGTCCTGAGCCGGTAATGATGCTGCATCAGAAGGTCCGCGACCTGCACGCGGGCGGCTTGCTCAAGGTTATCGCCACCGACCCGTCTACCCAGCGCGACATTCCCAAATTTTGCGTGTTCCTCGGCCACGACTTGATCGAGCAAAACGCGGCTGACGGCGTTTATCTATACTGGATACGTAAAAAGCAGGACTGAATTCCCCCGCGACGCTGTCAGAAATCCTCAGCTAGCGGGCAGCTCCCCGCCGCACTGGCCCGCTGTCGCGCCAGCGCCTACACTGCCGCGACCTCAGGGAGCCCATCATGCGCATAGTTGCTGACGAAAACATTCCACTGCTCGACGCTTTTTTCGAAGGGTTCGGCGACATCCGCCGTTATCCGGGACGCACCATCGATCGCGCGGCTGTGGCCGATGCCGACATCCTGCTGGTGCGCTCAGTCACCAAAGTCAGCCGCCAGTTGCTCGAAGGCAGTGCGGTGCGTTTCGTCGGTACCTGCACCATCGGCACCGATCATCTCGATCTCGATTACTTCGCCCAGGCTGGCATCCAATGGTCCAGCGCACCCGGCTGCAACGCCCGTGGTGTGGTGGATTACGTGTTGGGTAGCCTGTTGACCCTGGCTGAAATCGAAGGCGCTGATCTGACTCAACGCACCTACGGTGTGGTCGGTGCTGGGCAAGTGGGCGGGCGCTTGATCGAGGTGCTACGCGGCCTTGGCTGGAACGTGCTGGTGTGCGATCCGCCACGTCAGGCAGCTGAAGGGGGTGATTACGTCAGTCTGGACGAGATCATCCAGCGCTGCGATGTCATCAGTTTGCACACCCCTTTGAACAAATCCGGCGACCTGCCGACCTGGCATTTGTTTGATCGCGCCCGCCTTGAGCAACTGAAACAAGGCACTTGGCTGATCAACGCCGCCCGTGGGCCTGTGATCGACAACGACGCCCTGCGTGAAGTGTTGCTGGCCCGCGAAGACCTGCAAGCGGTGTTGGATGTGTGGGAAAACGAACCCCACGTCGATGTCGATCTGGCAGAGCTGTGCGTCATCGGCACGCCGCACATTGCCGGTTATAGCCTGGACGGGAGGCAGCGCGGTACCGAGCAGATTTATCAGGCGCTATGCGCTCATCTGGGCAAGACGCCTGAACTGAATCTCAGCGATCTACTGCCCCAACCCTGGTTGGCGCAAGTAACGCTGGACGCAGCGACCGATCCGATGTGGGCGTTGAACACGCTGTGTCGCGGGGTGTACGACCCGCGACGGGATGACGCCGACTTTCGCCGCAGTCTGGTGGGCAATGCCGAGAGCCAGCGCCTGGCCTTCGATGCGCTGCGCAAACACTACCCGCCGCGCCGAGAGATCGAGGGCTTGCCGGTACGCATCAATGGCGAGTCCGATGTGTTGCGCAAGCTGGTCGCGGCGCTAGGCTGCAAATCTCTGTAGGAGCCAACTTGTTGGCGAAGGGGCTGATGCAGTGCGCCAGTCCTGACGCCTCGCGAACAAGTTCGCTCCTACAGAAAGGAGGCCAGGTTTCCTGTAGGAGCCAACTTGTTGGCGAGAGGGTTGGGCGTATTGCTTTATGAGCGCGCAGAAAAAACCCGGCCTGGTGGCCGGGTTTTAAATGAGGTTTCGCATCAATCTTGTTTTTCAGGTTTGACCCAGGACTTCTCGCATTCCTGACACGCAACCTGCACCATTTCCTCGGTAATCAGGATTTCTTTACCGTCTTTGTCGAGAATCGCTCCACCGACATTCAGGTTCGGATTGGCTTGGACCGCTGGTACGTGATTGCTGCTTTCATGCAAGCTCATGGCTTGTCTCCTCATCAGGTTTACGCTTTGAAACTACCCTACGTTTGATGACCGCTCCATGACGGGCTGGGGGGCTTCAAACGTTGTTTCAGTCCACCAGAATGGCTGGAAAACCACCACCCTGACGTTAGATCGATCGTGTCTAGCCCCCCTGCGGTACGGTCTAAGTCAACTGACTGAGGTAATTTCCCTGAGTTCAGCGCAAGCCGACGAGCGTGTCGTGCTCTGTGGGGTGTAGGCTCTGCGTTCGAGTCATTTCCCAGGGCAGTCCTCGTTATGGTTTCAGTGCTTTCCGGTCGCCAGCGCCATGCCCTTCGTCTGGCGCTGCGAATGATCGCGCCTTACCGCAAACAGGCCATTGGCGCGTTGTTGGCGCTGATCGTCACCGCCGGCATCACCTTGTCCATGGGGCAGGGCATCCGCTTGATGGTCGATCAGGGCTTCATGACGCGTTCGCCGACCTTGCTCAACGAAACGATCGGCCTGTTCATGTTGCTGATCCTGGCGTTGGCGGTTGGCACTTTCGCGCGATTTTATCTGGTGTCCTGGATTGGCGAACGCGTGGTGGCCGATCTGCGCAAGCAAGTGTTCGACCACCTGGTTAATCTGCATCCGGGCTTCTACGAGAACAACCGCAGTTCGGAGATCCAGTCGCGACTGACCGCCGACACCACATTACTTCAATCGGTGATTGGCTCCTCGCTGTCGATGTTTCTGCGCAACGCGTTGATGGTGATCGGCGGCATCGTTCTGCTGTTCTTCACCAACCCAAAACTCACCAGCATCGTCGTAGTGGCATTGCCTTTGGTGGTCGCGCCGATTCTGATCTTTGGCCGGCGCGTGCGCAGTTTGTCGCGGGAGAGTCAGGATCGGGTCGCCGATGTTGGCAGCTACGTGTCCGAAGCGCTCGGCCAGATCAAGACCGTCCAGGCCTACAACCATCAGGCGCAGGACAAACAGCGTTTCGGCAAGACCGCTGAAGATGCATTCGAGACCGCGCGCAAGCGGATTTTGCAGCGCTCATGGCTGATCACGCTGGTGATTGTGCTGGTATTGGGCGCGGTGGCGGTGATGCTCTGGGTGGGCGGGATGGACGTGATCGCCGGGCGAATTTCCGGCGGCGAGCTGGCAGCATTCGTGTTCTACAGCCTGATTGTCGGCAGCGCGTTCGGCACCTTGAGTGAGGTCATCGGCGAACTGCAACGGGCGGCCGGTGCTGCCGAGCGAATTACCGAGCTGCTGCAGGCGCGCAGTGAAATTACCGCACCGACCAACAATCTGCTGCACTTGCCGGTAAGGATCAGCGGGCGTCTGGTCTTGGATAACGTCACTTTTGCTTATCCGTCGCGGCCCGAGCGCAATGCTATCGATGCGTTGAGTCTGGTTATCGAGCCGGGCGAGACAGTGGCGTTGGTTGGCCCGTCCGGCGCTGGCAAATCGACGTTGTTCGACCTGCTGCTGCGCTTTTACGACCCGCAGCAGGGTCAAGTGCTGATTGAAGGCCTGCCCGCTGAGCGCCTGGACCCGCTGGACTTGCGCCGTTGTTTTGCCTGGGTATCGCAAGCCCCGGCGCTTTTCTTCGGCAGCGTCGAGGACAATATCCGTTACGGCAATGCTAACGCCACTCTTGAGCAGGTTGAGGCTGCCGCAAAAATCGCCCATGCCCATGAATTCATCCAGCAGTTGCCCAAGGGCTATCAGACTCATCTGGGCGACAGCGGCATGGGCCTGTCGGGCGGTCAGCGTCAGCGACTGGCGATTGCCCGTGCGTTACTGGCGGACGCGCCGATTCTGTTGCTGGACGAGGCGACCAGCGCATTGGATGCGCAAAGTGAACACTTGATTCAGCAGGCGCTGCCGACATTGATGCAGGGCCGCACCACGCTGGTTATCGCCCATCGGCTGGCAACCGTGCAAAACGCTGATCGCATTGCGGTGATCGATCAAGGGCGTTTGATGGCGGTCGGCACCCATCAGCAATTGATCGCCAGCAATCCACTGTATGCGCGGCTGGCGGCGCTGCAATTCAATCAGGGGGTCGAGGAGGGGGTGTAGCGATTGAGCCTGTTGGGTCGGCGCGGGTTCCTGTAGGAGCCAACTTGTTGGCGAGACGGCCAACGCGGAGTGTCAGCCAGAACGCTTCGCGAACAAGTTCGCTCCTACAGGGGGACGGCCGTTATCAGTGGTACTCACACAGGTAAGCAGTATCGACTTCTACTTTCAGCTGAAATTTACTTTCGCCCGGCACTTCAAAGGATTCACCGGCGGCGAAGGTTTTCCAGTCGCTGCTTTCCGGCAATTTGACGGTCAGGGAGCCTGAGACGACCAGCATGGTTTCAGGTTGGCCGGTGCCAAATTCGTATTCGCCCGGAGCCATGACACCAACTGTCGCAGTCTTGCCTTCAACGGGTGTGAACGCGATGGACTTGACCGTGCCGTCGAAATATTCGTTGACCTTGAGCATGAAGGGTCTCCTTGAAAGGGCTGAAAAGGCCCGACAGTATGCCGAACGTACAAAAGGTCGTCATCCGCTTTGAGCGATGCGTCATGGTCAGGCCGGAATGATCAGCGGCAGCAGCCTCGCCGTGTTGCGTGCATCGTTCAGGGCGCGATGTTGCTGGCCGTTGAAATGCATACCCGCCAGTTGCAACGCGCCGTTCAAGCCAGGTGCCTTCTGCAGTTGGCGAGCGTGGGCAAAACGCTGTTTGAGATTGAGATGGGGCAGGGTGCTCAGGGCACTGCTGATTTGCTGTTCGCGCCACTGCACTTCAAGCTGCAAACGATCGTAATCACCCCAGCTTGCCCAGCCGTCCAGCTTGTTCTGGTGATGCCCCAGCCAGCGTTCGAACATCGGCCAGACCACGCTGAACGGCGAGGCGCTGTCAATATTGCTCTGGCTGATGTGGGTCAGCTCCCTGCAAAACGGCGTCAGCAACGGGCGGCGCTGGGGGCGTACGAAACGCTCGAAATGATCGACCTCGCGTCCGTCCCGATTGACCACCGTGGCGCCGATTTCGATGATTTCCATTTCTGCTACCGGCCAACCCCCTTCTTCGGTGGTCGCCTCCAGATCAATCACCAGCCAATGCGGCATGTCGAACTCCAGTTTCAACCCAGTACGCAATGGACTGGAGCGTAGTCATATTCAGCCCGTGCCGTCCAACTGCAACGTGGTATTCGTTTAGATAGCCCAAGAATGGGGCTCACCGGGCAGCCGATGATTTCGCCCCGAGCCGATTTTTTGTCACGCACCCGCTAAATGCACCTGGACGAATGACTACCGAAAATAAAGGTTCATGTTGCACTTGTTTGATCGTTGTCTAATTGTGTCGAAACGCCTAGCTTAGCGGGACTTGATTCGCTTGAGGTGCTTTGTCTTGAGTTCTACGCCCGTGCGGATGGCGGTTGAAGCCGCTTCCATGAACCTGTTCAACGCTCTGACTCTGGCCGCATTAACGCTCTGGGCGTGCCCCTCTGGCGCGGCGCAAGTGGTCCGCATCGGTGCGGCGCATTTTCCGCCGTATGCGATACGTCCCGAGCGCGGTGAGCAAGCCGGCTTGCTCGCGCAGATGGTGACGGCGTTGAATGCCATGCAAAACGATTTCAAGTTTGAAATGGTGCCGACCTCGATCCCTCGCCGTTTCAGGGATTTTGAGCAGGCGCGCTTTGACATGGCGATCTTCGAGAACCCCGCCTGGGGCTGGAAAGATATCCCCCATGTCGCGGTGGACATGGGCCTGGAAGACGCGGAAGTGTTCGTCACGCACCGGATCGAAGGGCGCGAGCAGAGTTATTTCAATCACTTGCGTGGTAAGCGTCTGGCCTTGTTCAACGGCTATCACTATGCATTCGCGCAGTTCAACGCTGACCCCAAATACCTGAGCGATACCTACAACGCGACGCTGACTTACTCCCATGACAGTAACTTGCTGATGGTCCTGCGAGACCGGGCAGACATTGCCTTGGTCACACGTTCGTACCTGAGCACTTTTTTGGCAGCCAACCCCGTGGAAGTAGATCAGTTGCTGGTGTCAGACCGGATCGATCAGGTTTACCGCCATTACGCACTGCTGCGCCCCAACGCTCCCATCAGTGGCGCACAATTCGATGCTTTGTTGCAGCGGTTACGTGATGACGGCCAACTGTTCCAGATATTTCAGCCCTATCGGATAGCAGTGGTCCCGCAGACGGGTCATCGCGCCATGGCGTTTGATCTGGATCGGGATTAGAGAGGGGGGATGCAGGGGCGCGCTTGCCAGCGACGAAGTGGTATCTGCAGCATTGGTTTGGCTGACGGATAGCAGTCGCGGGCAAGCGCGCTTCTACAAACAGGAAAATCAGGATCAGCGATCCCGTGCTTCCTTGGCGTCCATTTCTGCATTGCGCTCATGGACGCGCTTGAGTTGTTCATCAGTCAGGGGCAGCTTCTTCGCTGAGTCTTTGAGCATCAACAGACCGCCAACGATCGAGCCGATTGCAATTACCAGAATTAACCAGGCATACCATGGCATTTGGGCTTTCCTCTTGTGATACCGGTTGGAACAGCAGCGTGGTCCAGTGGTTCAATTGTAGGTGCCCGACGGGCCCGCGTCGCCCTCGCGCGGCCCCGTTTTATGCTGGTGGTGAATGCTCGCGGATCAGAGCCCTGTAAGCATTGCGTCGGCGGGCGCCGCAGCACGTGAATGAGCGGTGAGGAAGAAGTAAACAAACCCCACTGCCATGAATGCCAGGAAGATCAGCCCGATCAGCGGGTTGAACCACGCCATCGCGATCAGGCAGACCACCGCCAGCACCAGTGCGATGCCTGGTACAACGGGGTAGCCCGGCGCGCGAAAGGTACGCTCCAGCGACGGTTCAGTTTTACGCAGCTTGAACAGGCTCAGCATGCTCATGATGTACATGACGATTGCGCCGAACACCGCCATGGTGATCATGGCCGCAGTCAGCGTCATGCCGCTCAGATTGATCAGGCCGTCGCTGTAGATCGCAGCAATGCCAATGATACCGCCGGCGATGATTGCCCGGTGCGGAGTCTGGAATCGCGAGAGCTTGGCCAGCGAAGAGGGCAGATACCCAGCGCGAGCCAGCGCGAAGAACTGCCGCGAGTAACCCAGAATGATGCCGTGGAAGCTCGCCACCAGACCGAACAAGCCGATCCAGACCAGCATGTGCAACCAGCCGGAGCTTTCGCCGACCACGGTTTTCATGGCCTGTGGTAGCGGGTCGTTGATATTCGACAGGGTGCGCCAGTCGCCAACGCCACCGGCGAAGAACATCACGCCCATTGCCAGCAATACCAGAGTGATGATGCCGCTGATGTAGGCTTTCGGGATGGTGCGCTTGGGGTCCTTGGCTTCTTCGGCAGCCATGGCGGCACCTTCGATTGCGAGGAAAAACCAGATCGCAAACGGGATCGCTGCGAACATGCCGGAAATCGCGCCGGGGCCGAAGCTGTCTGAGCCGGCCCAGCCGTTCAACGCAAAATTACTGAAGCTGAACGCCGGGGCTACCACGCCCATGAACACCAGCAACTCAAGAACGGCGAGTACACAGACCACCAATTCAAAGGTGGCGGCGAGCTTGACCCCCAGAATGTTGAGCGTCATGAACACGATGTACGCGCCCACCGCGGCATGCTTGGGGTCCAGTCCCGGAAATTGCACGTTAAGGTACGCGCCAATGGCCAGGGCAATCGCGGGTGGGGCGAATACGAATTCAATCAACGTCGCCAGTCCGGCGATCAATCCGCCTTTTTCACCGAAGGCGCGGCGGCTGTAGGCGAACGGGCCACCGGCGTGGGGGATCGCGGTGGTCAATTCGGTGAAGCTGAAGATAAAGCAGGTGTACATCGCGGCGACCATCATAGAGGTCACCAGAAAGCCGAGGGTTCCCGCCACGCCCCAGCCGTAACTCCAGCCGAAGTATTCGCCAGAGATGACCAGCCCGACGGCGATCCCCCACAAATGCAGCGTGCCCAGCGTGGGCTTAAGTTGCGTATTCATGCGTCTCTCCCTGGATTCATTGATTCATCGAGCAACCTGTTGCAGTGGTCATGCCAGTGCATGGCGGGTATGTCGTTATGTTTCAAATACCGTCGCATGCAGAACGGTTGTTACGGGATGTAAGCGTAGACGAGCAGCAATGGTGCAGGGGATGCTCGGCGGGGGTGCAGTTGGCGCAAATCGATGCTTGGGCAAAGGGCAAAGCGGGAGCGGCCTGGTCTTCAGCTATTTACCGATTGCCGGCCCCCGCGCGCCGACAGGTTCGGCTACAATGCGCGCCGATTTCGACTTGCCAGAGAACCCGCTCATGTCCGTCTGCCAGACCCCTATCATCGTCGCCCTGGATTTTCCTACCCGTGAAGCCGCGTTGAACCTGGCCGATCAACTGGACCCCAAGCTGTGCCGGGTCAAAGTGGGTAAGGAACTGTTCACCAGTTGCGCATCCGACATCGTCGAGACCCTGAACAGCAAGGGTTTTGAAGTGTTCCTGGACCTCAAATTTCACGACATTCCCAACACCACCGCCATGGCCGTCAAGGCTGCAGCGGAGATGGGCGTGTGGATGGTCAACGTCCACTGCTCCGGTGGCTTGCGCATGATGGCGGCCTGCCGGGACGTGCTGGATCAACGCAGCGGACCGAAACCGTTGCTGATCGGGGTGACCGTGCTGACCAGCATGGAACGCGAAGATCTGGCGGCCATTGGTCTGGACATCGAGCCTCAAGAGCAAGTGCTGCGGCTCGCTGCGTTGGCGCAGAAAGCCGGGATGGACGGGTTGGTGTGCTCGGCGCTGGAAGCTCAGGCGTTGAAAAGCGCTCACCCTTCGCTGCAACTGGTGACGCCGGGGATTCGTCCTGCAGGCAGCGCCGTCGATGATCAGCGTCGCATCCTGACGCCACGTCAGGCGCTGGATGCAGGTTCTGATTATCTGGTGATCGGCCGACCGATCAGCCAGGCGGCTGATCCGGCCAAAGCGTTGGCGGCGGTGGTGGCGGAGTTGGCGTAACAGCAGCGAAAACGCTTCTGTAGGAGCGCGCTTGCCCGCGATCCCGGTCTGTCAGTCGACGCATTCAGTCCAGACAGACCGCCATCGCGGGCAAGCGCGCTCCTACAGTTCGGATGTCCTAAGGCTTTAGAAATTATTACGCTTCAAAATCGCGTCCATGCTCTCCTTCGACGCACGACCGTAGAACTTCAACAGCTCCGAAGCGCGGTTGGTGAAGAAGCCATCGACACCGTCGGCGCTGATCGCCTTGAAATCCACCGCGTCGTCCACCGTGTACGGGTGTACAACCATCCCGCGGTCATGGGCCATCTTGTTCATCCACGGCTGCACCAGATCCATATAGCTCTGATCCCCGCCGTTCTTCAGCGCTGACGCCGGGCCCGTGCCGACTGCACCGTGATCTTTGGCCCAGTCCATCCACGCGGCAAACTCTTCCTTGGATTTCACCTGCTGGCCTGCGTAAAACGTCGCCTTGTCCTTGGCGCCCGAGGTTTTGAACGTTGCGTCGGAGCTGGCCTGGATCGAGCCGTCACCCAACCACAGCAACAGGACTTTGGGCGTATTGGGCATGCTTTTCTGCAGCAGTTCCAGGCTCGGTTTTTCGAAGGTTTGCAGCACCACGCGGCCCGGCATATGGGCGGTGTTGACGTAGCCTTTCTCGGCGGCAGGGCGCTGACTCAACCAGCCCCGTTGTTCGAGCTTCTTCTGCAGGTCCGCTTCGATGCCCGGAAACTGCGCCGGCACCTTGGTTTCGATGTACAGACCAGGCTTGTTCTTGCCGCCTTCGGCAATGTCGATCACCTCATCCAGGGTCAGGATTTTCAAGCCCGCGTAGCTGGCGCGGGCGCGGTCCGGGAACGCCTTGTTGAACCACGAACCCGCGTCCAGACGCTTGATTTCTTCCAGGGTGAAACTGCTCAGCGGCTGCTTGGCACGGTCGGGATAGACCTGGGCAATGTTGGTGGTACGTTCCAGCGTGTCATCGTGCAGCGCGATCAACACGCCATCTTTGGTGCGCTGGATATCCATTTCCAGGTAATCAGCCCCCAGTTCCCGGGCCAGCGTATAGGAGGGAACGGTTTCTTCAGGCGCATCAAACGACGCGCCTCGATGGGCAATCACCGCAGGCCACGGCACGCCGATCTTCTGTGCAATGGCTTTGCCCGGCTCGTCGGCGGCGACCGCCATGCCCGACGACAACATCACACCAGCCAGTGCCGCAGTGCTCAGGGTTCTGGAAATTCCTTTCAGCATGGTTTCAACGTTCCTTATGTACATGATGGAGTCATGACGGGGCACGACATCGTTCAAGTCAACGCCCCAGGGGATCAGGCAAAGCATTATCAGCTACACCACCTGCGGGCAACCCACGCGTCGTTGTGGGAGAGAATCTGTCGCGGGGAATGCGCTTGGCGAGTGTTCGAGGCACACCCCTGATCTGGTTCGGCGCTATGTCCGGCAGCTTGCGGTTTGCAGTAGTGAGTGTCATGGCCCCGGATGAAGACACGTTGTCGGGTGTGTGACGGTTTAACTTCTCAATGAGCTTGAGCGAAGAAGGGTGTGGGAGCCTGTTTGAGCGGTGAGTCGATCTATTGATTGTCGACGAGCTTGCGCGGACGTCCACCTTTCAGGCCGTTCGCCCGCGAGGCGCTTGCTTTTGCACTGCTGCTGCGACGCCCGTTGCGGGCAGCGATGACACTGGCGGCCATTTCCATCAGCGACTTGCTGTCTGAAATCATGCCAGCCAGGTCAAGGTGCAGATCCTGCGATTCCAGGCACAAGGCACTGCCGCCGAATCCGAGCGTTACCTGGCTAAGTTCATCGACCGTCAGGTCCGCCAGCTCTGGGTAGTTGTTGATGGGGAGCAGCACCGCCGTCTGATCCGCAAGCCCCACCATCAGCGCTTGAAACTCCTCCAGATAGCGCACTGTTGTTGCGTTTAACGCACATTGAGTGCGCTTGCGCCCTTTATTGAGCGCCTCGGCCAGCACCGCATCTGTGACGGCCTGATCGTGCTGTTCTGACGCTTTAATCGGTTTCATAACTCTATCTCCAGCAGGCTCGCGTGCCCTGATAATCGTATTCGTGTGGTGTAAGCCAGTGGGTCAAAGCTGGCGGACAAGATGGGACAAGTGGCAGGCCGGTTCAGTCCGATGGGTGCGACTTCCTGAGCGTCCACATCCCAGCCTTGATTCTCCAGACACAGGGTGCTTCGGCTGATCCACCAGCATTCTCGAGCGCGTCGCAGATTCCTGCGACGCTTGAGCACTTGCCTCAGCTCCTCCAGCACTCTCGTGCAGGGCGTGTGTTGCGTCGGTGTGACATCCCATAGCGAAACACCGTTGTGCCAGAAGCTGAATAAAAAGCGCGCATCCCACTCCTTGGTGCCGACGTGAACATGAGGCGGACAATGCTCATCGCGAGTGAACACGGCGATTCTGTAACCCTTGTGACTGCACACCTTCATCTTTAACCCATCAGTTAGGTTTTTGAGTCTACGCCTCTGACTGCATCCGTGCGACGCTCAAAAGCTCGAAATACCGACCGGCCGGTTTTTTCGGAAATCGGCTACAGCCAAGGGGGAGTTGATCGCATACCCGCGCGAGCTGCCACGTCGCAGCCAATACAAAATTTGGCTGTGTTCTCGGACCCATGCGCTACGTGGTTGGCGCAGATGTAACGTGAAATTTGCGCGTTCGACCTGCCCAACCGCTCTAACTCGCGCTACTGTCTGCCCATTATTTTTTTTCTGCGGAGCGGGGCGATGTCAGCGACTGTTTTGGTGTTGGTCGAGAGTGTGAACGAGTATTTGCCGATTCTTGAGGCCAGCGGGTTCCGACTGATTCTGGCGCCCACCCCGGCGATGCGTGCTGAGGCGGTGGCCACCCGGGGTGACGAGATCACGGCGGTGCTGACCCGCGGGCCGTTGGGGTTTTTTGATGAGGAGATGGCCGCGCTGCCCAAGCTTCAGATCATCTGCGTGATCGGTGCCGGCTATGAGCAAGTGGATTTGCCAGCCGCTGAGGCGCGGGGTATCACCGTCACTAACGGGGCGGGCGTCAACGCGCCAACGGTGGCAGATCATGCGATGGCGCTACTGCTGTCGATGGTGCGTGACATTCCCCAAGCTGACGCATCGGTGCGCCGCAGCGAATGGCGCAAGGTGACGCGGCCGACGTTTGCGGGTAAACGCATCGGCATTCTCGGACTGGGTTCGGTAGGCATGGCCATCGCCAAACGCGCTCTGGGGTTTGACATGCAGGTGAGCTACCACAGCCGCACACCGCGCACCGATGTGGATTTCCAATACTGCGACACGCCACTGAAGCTGGCTCAAGCGTCGGACTTTCTCATCGTCGCGACGCCGGGCGGCGCAGGCACACGTCACCTGATCGACAGCGCTGCGCTGGACGCCTTGGGGCCAGGAGGTTTCATCGTCAACATCGCTCGCGCCAGTGTGATCGCCACTGATGATTTGATCGACGCGCTGCAGCAAGGCCGCATTGCCGGTGCCGCGCTTGATGTGTTCGACGATGAACCGCAGGTGCCGGACGCACTGAAGACGCTGAACAATGTCGTACTGACGCCCCATGTGGCGGGCCTGTCCCCGGAAGCCTCGCGGGACACCGTGCAATTGGTCGCCGATAACTTGCTGGCCTATTTTGCTGGCGAACCGGTGCTGACGCCGGTGCACAGCTGAGTACGCTTGAGTCCATTTTCCCAACAAAAACAAGGAAACCCTATGTCCACATCCCCCACATTGAAAGTCGCGCTGGTCACTGGCGCAGGCAGCGGTATTGGTCGCGCGGTCGCTGAACAGCTGCTTGAAGATGGTTTCGCCGTGGTGCTTGCCGGGCGCCGCATCGAACCGCTGAATCAACTCGCTGAACAAGCCAAAGCGAGAGGTCAACAGGCGTTGGCGGTATCCACGGATGTGCGTGATCCGGCAAGCGTCGAGGCCTTGTTCGCGCAGATCGAGCAGACCTACGGGCGCCTGGACGTGTCGTTCAACAATGCAGGGATCGGCGCCCCGGCCGTGCCGATGGATGAGTTGTCGGCCGAGCAGTGGAAAAACGTTGTCGACACCAACGTGACCGGGGTTTTCCTGTGTGTGCGGGCGGCGTTCGGGCTGATGCGTCGACAGGTGCCGCAGGGCGGGCGGATCATCAACAACGGCTCGATTTCATCGCACACGCCACGCCTGTTCAGCTCGCCCTACACCTCCAGCAAGCACGCGGTATTGGGGCTGACCAAAAGCACAGCGCTGGATGGCCGTCAGTACAACATTGCATGCGGGCAGATCGACATCGGCAATGCGCTGACGGAAATGACCCAACGCATGACCCAAGGCGTGCTGCAGGCCAACGGCGAGCTGGCAGTGGAACCTACGGTTGACGTGCGGCATGTGGCAGAGGCGGTGAGTTACATGGCCGGACTGCCATTGTCGGCCAACGTGCTGAACATGACCGTGATGGCCAGCAGCATGCCGTTTGTGGGGCGCGGGTAAAGCGGTGATTGACGCTTACATCTGACGCATCGCAATCGCGGCCAGGGAAATGTTCAGGCGTCCCAGGCCTGACGCGATCCTCGTAGGAGCTGAAGAGCCACGCGAGGCTGCGATCGCGGTACATCCGACAAACCGCAATCTGAGCTTCGCGGGCAAGCCTCGCTCCAACAGGCGTCAGGGCAACACCGTTGTTGCGTCCAAAATCCTGTGGGATCTGTCCAACCCGTCGCGCAGGAAACCGCCCACACTGGCGTCATCCCGATCACCGTTCATTTGAGGAGCAATCATGAGCGAATTCGTCATCGCACCTGTCGCCGTCCCGTCGCTGGCCGTCGAAGGTACGTCCAGCCGCTTTCCGATCCGTCGTGTGTTCTGCGTGGGCCGCAACTATTCCGAGCACGCCCGGGAAATGGGCCACGACCCTGACCGCGAACCGCCGTTCTTCTTCATGAAGCCCGCCGATGCTGTCGTCCCCGCCGAAGGCAACATTGCCTATCCGCCGCTGACCCAGGACCTGCACCACGAAATCGAACTGGTGGTGGCCATCGGCAAGGACGGCGTCGACATCAGCCCGGAAAATGCCCTGAGCCACGTATGGGGTTATGGCGTGGGTCTTGACCTGACCCGTCGTGATTTGCAGGCGCAGGCCAAGAAAATGGGCCGCCCGTGGGAGTTCGCCAAGGCGTTCGACGCCTCCGCACCCGCCACGCCGCTGCTGCCAGTGAGCAAGATCGGGCACCCGGCCAAAGGCTCGATCTGGCTGGACGTGAACGGCGAAAGCCGCCAGCGCGGTGACTTGTCCGATCAAATCTGGCCGGTGCAGGACGTCATCGCCTATCTGTCGCAGTCGGTAGGCCTCAAAGCCGGGGATTTGATCTACACCGGCACGCCTGCAGGCGTTGGCGCGCTACAAGAAGGTGATGTGGTCACCGCCGGCGTCGAAGGCATCGCCGAGCTGACCGTCACCATCGGCTGATCCGACTTGGTGAAGTGACACCCAAATCGCTTGGTCCGACTGCAGCCGTTGCCCTAACATGCGGCGGTCAGATCCGGCGATATCAGGTGTTTGAGCGATGACCAGTCAGTCCCGCATCCCCACATACGGCATGCAACAACGCAGCGACCGACCGGATTTTTACATCCGTGACAAGTTGGGTCGTCCGGCCCTGACCTCGCCCCATCGCCACGAATACTTCCAGATTCAGATCAACCTCGGCGGCGACACCGTGCAGCACATCGGCGGCGCGATCCGGCCGTTTCCGCGCAACACGCTGGCTTTCATCCTTCCTCATCGATTGCACGTGATTCCCCACCCCGATGACGGAAATTTCGTGTTGATCAACTTCTCACAGGAATTTCTCCTACAGCACTTGCATTGCGACCCCCTGGATCTGGAAGACATCCCTGTGGCTCAGGCCCCCGAGCTGGCGCCGTTTCGCTTTCAGGAACACCTGGATTTCATTCTGAACGATGAGGATTTCGCCCGGGTCCAGGCGTTGTTGGTGCAGATGCGTGTGGCGGACCAGTCTCGGCAGTTGGGCAGTGGGTCGATTCTGCGCGGCTTCCTGCTGCAGCTGATTGGCATGATCTGCAATGTGTTTGAGGCGCAACTGCTGGCGTTGGCGGCCAGCAAGGCCGAGAGGCGAGGGCGCCGCGATGCGATGGGCCGGGTGATCGAATACATCCGGGCGCACATCGCTGACCCCGCCATGACACTGACCGATGCGGCGGCTGCGGCATTTCTTTCGCCCAATTACCTGACGCACCTGTTGCGCAAGGAAACCGGCAGTACGTTTTCCGAGCTGGTGCTTGAGCGCCGCATGCGTCTGGCGCGGACCCAACTGATGAACAGCGATAAACCCCTGAGCCATGTGGCCGAAATGTGCGGGTTCGCCGATGAAGCGTATTTCTCGCGACGCTTCCGCAAGGTCCATGGTGTGCCGCCTGGGCAGTTTCGGCGCGAGCGGCAGGGAGTTTGAGCGCGCAAATGGCGCCGTCTGGTTGAACAGCATCGCGAGCAAGCTCCCGCCCACGATTGCGTTGGACCGATTAGGTTGCACCGACGCGGTGCCGCTGTAGAAGGGAGCTTGTTCGCGATGGGCTTATCATGCCCACTGGATGGCTTTGGTCAACTCGCGGAACAACGCTGAGACGGAGCGCAACGCCCGGCAATCTGGCCGAGTCAGCAACCACAAGGCAGAGTCATGACCCTCTAGCGGTCCAACCAAGCGCTGTAGCTCGCCTTCGTGCAGCAAAAAGTCCGGCAGCGCCGCTACCCCCATTCCCGCCCTTACCAGTTGTGCTACCGCCAGCATCGAACTGCAACGATAGGCAAGATTAACTCCCGGAAAATGCTGACGTCGCCAAGTGACGGTGGGGTGGTCGGGGAGGAATTCATCCGGCGCGATCCAGTGCATTTTTTCCAGACTTACAGGGCCGGCGCGCCGCAAATAGTCGGCGCTGGCGCATACGTGATAGGACACCGTGCCCAATCTGTTGCCCACCAAATGCTCCGCAGGGCGAGTGGTGAGGCGTAAGGCAATGTCGGCGTCTCGCCCGCTCAGGTTGGCAAACTGGCTGGAAGTGTTCAGCTCCAGTTTCAACCCTGGGTAATCAGGCATGAAGCTGGCCAATGCTGGCAGCAACAGACTTTGCAAAACCGCTTCGGTACAGGTCAGCCGCACGATACCGCTGATGATTTTCTGGCCGTGTTCAAGGCGCACCTGCGCCAATTGCAGTGCCTGCTCAGCACTTTCGGCCTGTTGCGCCAGCTCCAGCGCAACGCTGGTCGGCTGATAGCCCGCGCGGCTCTTGTCGAACAGCGCGGTACCCAGCGATGTTTCAAGCCGGCGCACCGAGCGAAACACCGTGGACACGTCCAGCATGAGCCGTTCTGCCGCCCGCGCCAGCGTTTTGCCGCGCACAAGTGCGAGAATCAGTGCGAGGTCGGAATGGTTAATTCGATAGTGCGCGACTGCATTGATCACTTGTTAAAACGCCAATTTTGATTGCAGGGCCACAAGCTTATAGTCCCGCCCAGACAATCAGCAAAGCGTTTTAACAGCATGGAGCAGTCATGAATCAACAGAGCGTTATACGCGTTGCATTGGTCGGTGATTACGACGAAGACGTGCCTGCACACCGGGCGATCCCCGTGGCTCTGAAGCGGGTCGCAGATGAACTCGGTATCAGTCTGTATTGGCAGTGGTGCCCGACTTGCGAGGTCGGCGAGGGAAATGATCTTCGCACCTTCGACGGCATTTGGTGCGTGCCCGCCAGTCCTTACCGCGACATGGATGGCGCGTTGACCGCCATTCGTTTTGCCCGGGAGCAACGGGTCCCTTTTTTGGGTACTTGCGGCGGTTTCCAGCATGCGTTGCTGGAGTTCGCGCGTAATCAATTGGGCTGGACAGACGCCGAACACGCCGAGACGGCGCCTGATTCAGATCGCGCGATTATCACGCCGCTGAGTTGTTCCCTGGTGGAAGCGTTTGCGCTGATTCGGCTGACTCCGGGCTCGCGGATTGCCAACGCGTATGGCGCGCTGGAAACGCAGGAGCGCTACCGATGCCGCTACGGACTGCGCAAGGAACTGGAAAGTGCGATATTCGCCGAGTCGATGAAGGTGTCGGGCTATGACCTGGATGACGAAGTGCGGGCAATTGAACTCCGAGGGCATCCGTTCTTTGTCGCGACGCTGTTTCAGCCTGAGCGCGCGGCGCTGGAAGGGCTTACACCGCCGCTGGTGAAGGCATTCGTTCAAGCGTGCAGGGTCCAGGAGGGCTGAATAAGATGATCGCTGATACCTTTCCTATTCCCTATTACGCTGTGGTTTTTACCTCGATTCGCCGCCAGGAGGACGCCGAAGGCTACGGCCTGGCGGCGCAGCTGATGCTTGATCTGGTTCTCGAACAGCCGGGTTTTCTCGGCGTCGAGTCGGCGCGAGGAGAGAACGGGGTGGGCATTACCGTGTCCTATTGGGCCAATGAGGCGGCAGTTGTTGCGTGGCGAGATCATCCCGACCATCAGGCGATTCGCGAACGTGGGCGCTCGACTTGGTATCAGTGCTGCACCACCCGTGTCACCAAAGTCGAGCGTAACTACAGCTATTGCGCCTGAGGCGAGCCGAGGCTCTCTGTTTTTACATGCCGCGGCGTCGGTGCGGTATCGGCGCTGCGCACCAGCAGCCAGGCCAGCACCGAAGCCGTGAGGGTGATGCCTGCGGCGACGAACAGGATTGACTGATAGCCCGAGCCGAAGCTGTGCAGCGCCAGCTGCTGCAGGTCGGCGTTACCGGCCAAAATGTGAGCGCCGCCGCTAAGATCGCCGGCCGCGATGCTACGGGTCAGCGCCAGGGCATCCGCTGATGAACCCGTAGGCAGGCCGGCTTCCAGGCTCTGCGCCACCCGATGGAAGAGAATCGCGCCGAGTGCTGCGAAACCCACGACGATTCCGCTGAAACGCACCGTACCGGAGATCCCAGAGGCCATTCCGGCGCGTTCCGGCGGAATCACCGACATGCTGACCTTGGCCGTTTCTCCGTTGAGAATCCCCGCGCCGATCCCAGCAATCAGCAGGCCGCCCACCATCGAGGGATAGTCGAATCGTGGGCAGGCAATCCCAAGCCACGTCAAGCCAACCCCGATGGTCGCCAGCCCCGTCGTCAATAATCCGCGTCCGCTGAAGCGATGGGTCAGGTGCGCGGCGACGATGCGTGGCACCACGAATAGCGGCACAGCCATTGGCAGCATCAACAGACCGGCGGTTTGCGGATTGAATCCCAGCCCGCTCTGAAAGTAGATCGGCAGGTAAGTGAACATCGTCAGCAGTCCGGCGGCGAACGCCAGTCCTGAAATGTTGGCGCCAATGTAGGTCGGGCGACGAAAAAAACTCAGGTCGAGCATCGGCCGTTGTTGCTTGGATTCCACCAGCAAAAACAGCGCAAACAATCCCGCCGAGCAGGCGAATTCGGTCAGTACGCGGGGGCTGTCCCAGCCTTCATGATTGCCGGTAATCAACGCCAGCGTCACCAGAAAGAGGCTGCTGCTGAAGGTGACTGAGCCCATTACATCGACTTTGCGCGCGTGGGGGTCTTTGGATTCATCGACTGCGTACAGGGTCAGGGCGATCATCGCCGCTCCAATCGGCACGTTGATGTAGAAGGCCCATTCCCAGCCGAAATGCTGGGTGATAAAACCGCCGACCACCGGGCCCAGCGAGGTCGCGATGCCAATGACCGAGCCCCAGAACGCGAATGCTCGCGCGCGGTGTGGACCACGGAAGGTGTGGGACAGGGTGGCCAGCGCAGAACTGAGCAGTATCGCCGCGCCGATGCCCTGCAGTGCCCGCGCGCCGTTGAGCAGGCCGACGCTGGTGGCCGCGCCGCAGATGAACGAAGCAACGCCAAACACCAGCAGTCCGATCATCAGCATGCGCTTACGCCCGTATCGATCCGCCAACGCGCCTGCGGGCATTACGAACGAGGCAAAGGTCAGGGTGTAGGCGCTGATCACCCATTCGATGTCGGCAAAATCTGCGTGCAGCGAGTGGGCGATGGAGGACAGCGAGACCGCGACGATGTTGGAGTCCAGGTTGATCATGAACGACGGAATCGACACGCACAGCAGAATCAGAAAACGCTGAAGGCCATCGGTAGGGGAAACGTGTTCAGTGGTCATGAGCAGGGTCTCGGGCGTGCGAAAGGTGTTTTAGCGGTATATGCTCCTATTGCAATTTGCGGGGATATGCCAGCATTGGTCAAGTGTTAATGCCACAGACCGCCTGAAGAACAGGATTTACGGACCGATGGACAGGTTGGAGGACCACACATGAACGACAAACAAAAGGGCCAGGTTCTGGTTCCGGAAGGGCTGCGCATCCCGATGCAGGTGGTGTGCCACGCCACGCATCTGCGTAAGGCAACTCGCCGTATCACGTTGCTTTATGATGCCGCGTTGGCCCCGAGCGGTTTGCGCTCGACCCAGCGTTCGATCCTCATGCAGGTCGCCCGCAGCCAGGCGCCGAGCATGTCCGAACTGGCAGCGGCTCTGGTGATCGACCGCTCGGCGCTGGCGCAGAATCTCAAGCCGCTGGAGCGCGAAGGTTTGCTCGCGGTGAAGGTCGACCCGGCAGACAAACGCAGCCGCCTGGTGACCTTGACCCAAGCCGGGATGAACAAATTGTTGGAGTCCCAGCCAATGTGGGAACAGGCCCAAGCCAGTTTCGAGAAAGGGTATGGCGCCGATCAGTCGCAGGTGCTGCGTGACGCGCTCGCAGCGGTGACAGCAGGGGAGTACGACGAGGTAGAGCGTTGACCTCAATCCTACAGGGGCTAATCATTTTGCAACCGCTGCAGCCCGCACTGCCGTTTGCGGCCCCCTCCGGCGCCCTGTCTGCAACAGATAAACCCCGCCCAGAATCGCAGCAATCGCCAGTAGATCCATGCCGTGAACCGGCTCGCCCGCGATGAAAATACCTGTCAGCAGCGCGATCACGGGCGGGATGTACGTCACGGACGCGGCCACCACAGCGCCCAGTTTTTCGACGATGAAGTAATAAAGAATGTACGCCACGCCGGTTCCCAGCAGACCCAGGCCCAGCGATACGCCGAGCATGGCTTTCGGGCTTTGGGTGATACGTTCGATGCCGCTCCAGTCGCTGACCACGGCGATCACCAGCAGCGCCAGACCGATCTGGTAGGTACACAACGCCACCGGCGAGATATTCAGCCCGGTCACGAAGCGTTTGGCGTAGACGAACGAACAACCGACGCTCAGCGACCCCAGCACCATATACATCACACCCGGCACCGAAATGGCCCCGTCGCCGCTGGCCCACGGGCGGGCAATCAAAAGCACACCGACGAACCCCAGCAAGACCCCGGCGGTCATCCGCGCGTTGAGCTTTTCTTCGCGCAGAAACAGGAACGCGCAGACGAAGGTAAACAGCGGAATGGCGCCACTGAGCAGACCCGCGACGCTGGACAATAGCAACGACGTGCCCTTGGCATAGAAGTAGTAACACACCACGGTCGCCAGCAAGGCCATGACCAGAAAGTGATGAGCATGGCGCAGATGGCTCCAGCTGAGGGCTCGGCGCATCAGTGCGTACAGCAGAATCGGCAGGAACCCGAACAGCATGCGCAGCAACACAATCTGTGCCGGGGAAATCCATTCCACCGCCCATTTCATGAACATGAAATTGGTGCCCCAGATCAGACCAAGCAGCGCGAAGGCGAGGTAGGCGATATTTTTCATGAGGTCTGTCCGCCAGCTGTTCAAAAGAAGTTGATTGTCCTGCTGCCACGTATCGGCTACAACCGATCATCCTTGCGCCATGAAGTAGAAAAACTCTGCCATGAACACGTCTGCGCCATTAAAAGCATTGGCCTGCTTCGACTCAGCCATGCGCCACAATAGTTTTTCTCTGGCAGCCGAGGAGCTGAATGTGACGCCCGGCGCGGTCGGACAGCAGGTTCGTAACCTGGAACAGTGGCTGGGGATTTCGTTGTTTGTCCGGCACATACGACGGATTGAGCCTACACCGGACGCTATGGCGTATTGGGCGCGGATTCAGCCAGCGCTGGCGCAAATCATCGACGCCAGCCAGGCCTTGCGTGACCGCAACAACGACAACGTCTGGCTGAGCATGCCGCCGAGCCTGGCGGCCAAGTGGTTTGCGCGGCGCATGGCTAACTTTCTAGAGTCCAGCCCCACTGTCTCGCTGCACTTGAGCTCCTCCACGGCACTCACGGATTTCTCCAGTGAACGCGCGGATCTGGCGATTCGTCATTTCGACGGGATTGCCCCCGAACTGGACGTTCAGTTGCTGCACCGGGACGACGCCCGGGTGTATTGCAGCCCGGCTTACGCGTGCCAACTCAAATTACGCTCGCCCGCGGAGTTGCGCGGCGCGACATTGCTGCACAACACGTTGCACCCTCATTGGCCTGAGTGGCTGGCGCGTTTTGCCGGGATTGAAACCCAAGAGGCGACGCAGATTGCCGGCATTCATTTCGATCAGTCATTGATGGCGATCGAGGCGGCGCGGCGGGATCAGGGCGTGGTCATCACCAGCCAATGGCTGACCGAGGAAGAGATAGCAAACGGGACATTGATCGAACCCTTCGAGCAGCGTTTGCCGCTGCCCAAGGGCTACTACGTGGTGCAACCCAAACACGCGATCCAGCGCCCGTCGGTGCAGGCGCTTAAAGAGTGGTTGATCGGTCAGGCCCTCTAATATTGCGCCGTCAGCGAAACCGCTCGCGAACAAGTTCGCTCCTACAGATGATTGCTCCAACGCGGTTCGATCTGTAGGAGCCAACTTGTTGGCGAGGCGTCTACGGCATCACCGGCGGGACATACGCCAGTGTCGTCCCAAGCGCCCACAGCAGAAACAGCACCAGCGGCGTGTGCACCAGCAATTGCACGAACGAGAAGCCGATCAAGTCCCGAGCCTTCAGGCCCAACACGCCCAGCAGCGGCAGCATGTAGAACGGGTTAATCAGGTTCGGCAGTGCTTCAGCCGCGTTGTAGATCTGCACCGCCCAGCCCAAGTGGTATTTCAGATCATTGGCCACCTGCATCACATACGGCGCTTCGATGATCCATTTGCCGCCGCCCGATGGAATGAAGAAACCGAGGATCGCCGAGTACACGCCCATCAGCAGCGCGTAGGTATCGTGGGAGGCGATGCTGGTGAAGAACAACGAGATGTGGTGCGCGACGGTCTGCGCGTCGCCACCTTTGACTGTGGTCAGCAAGGCGGCAATCGAGCCGTACAACGGGAACTGAATCAGCACGCCGGTGGTGGTCGGCACGGCACGGGCCACCGCATCGAGGAAGCTGCGCGGACGCCAATGCAACAGCGCGCCGACCATGATGAACAGGAAGTTGTAGGTGTTCAGCCCGGAAATCGCCGTGATCGCAGGTTTGGTCGAGAACTCGTTGAACAACCAGCCAGACGCCAGAATCACCATCAGAATGATCAGCAGTGGGCTGTATTCCAGCCACTCACCAGGCCGGGTGCGTGGTGGCAGTGGCGGCAGGCTGAAGGCTGGATCGATCCCGCAATCCTTCGCGTCGCGGGCACTATTAGGGCCGGGGGCGGTGGCGTAAGCGATGATGATCGACACCACCACCAGCGCCAGCAGCATGACACCGGACTGCCATAGGAAGATGGTTTCGGTAAACGGAATGACGCCGGTGATCGCCAGGATCGACGGCGGCAGGCTGCCGGGGTTGGCTTGCAGTTGCGCAGCCGACGACGACAGACCCAATGCCCACACAGCGCCAAGACCCAGATACGCAGCAGCACCTGCGGCGCGATAATCCATCTTCAGATCGGTACGGCGGGCGAGGGCGCGCACCAGCAAACCGCCGAACACCAGCGACAAACCCCAGTTGAGCAACGACGCGACCATGGAAATCAACGCGACCCAGGCCACCGCCGAGCGGCCGTTTTTCGGGATGCGTGCCAGACGGTCGATCAACTTGACCGCAGGCGGCGAGCTGGCGACCACATAACCGCCGATGACCACGAAGGCCATTTGCATGGTGAACGGGATCAGGCTCCAGAAGCCGTCGCCAAAGGCTTTGGCGGCATCCGCCGGTTTGGCGCCGACCGCCAGTGTGGCGACAGTGACGATCACCACGGCCAGCGCGGCGAACACCCATGAATCAGGAAACCAGCGTTCAGCCCATCGAGCACAACGCAGGGCAAAGCGGGCATAGCGGCTTTCTTCGATTTCAGCGGCCACGTGTGTTACCTCTTGGAATTATTGTGTTAGTGCTATTGAGATAGCTGTTTTGAGTGTTGGCGATGCAGCGAAAAATGTCGTGGTGCAGATACAGCAAAGCCCCTTCATTGCTGAAGGGGCCGGTGTCGCAGAGTCTGTCTCGATCTCTGTAGGAGCGTACGAGCAGCGCGAGGCCGCGATCGGCTGCGAAGCAGTCGTAAAAATAGTGAATTCACCATTTTTGCCAGCGCTGCGCACTGGATCGCGGCCTCGCGGTGCTCGTACGCTCCTACAGTTTCTGGTCGTATTCGACTCGGACGGCGTCGATTAAAACGTCATCTCAACCACATCATCCGGCACGATCAATTTCATTGCTGAAGGGGCCGGTGTCGCGGAATCTGTCTCGATCTCTGTAGGAGCGTACGAGCAGCGCGAGGCCGCGATCGGCTGCGAAGCAGTCGTGAAAATAGTGAATTCACCATTTTTGCCAGCGCTGCGCACTGTATCGCGGCCTCGCGGTGCTCGTACGCTCCTACAGTTTCTGGTCGTATTCGATTCGGACGGCGTCGATTAAAACGTCATCTCAACCACATCATCCGGCACGATCAATTTGCCGGCGGTCTTGGCGATGATTTCTTCGACGGTCACGCCCGGTGCGGTTTCGCGCAGGATGAACGCGCCGTTCTCGATCTCCAGATAAGCCAGGTCCGTCAGCACTTTGCGGATGCAGCCAGCACCGGTCAGCGGCAGGCTGCAGCGTGACAATAGCTTGGACTCACCGTCTTTGGAGGCGTGGGTCATGGTGACGATGATGTTGTCGGCGCCAGCCACCAGGTCCATCGCGCCACCCATGCCCTTGACCAGCTTGCCGGGGATCATCCATGACGCGATGTTGCCTTCCACATCGACTTCGAACGCGCCCAGCACAGTCAGGTCGACGTGACCGCCACGGATCATGGCGAACGATTGGGATGAGTCGAAGATCGAGGCGCCTTTGCGCGCCGTCACGGTCTGTTTGCCGGCGTTGATCATGTCGGCGTCGATGGTTTCTTCAGTAGGGAATTCGCCCATGCCGAGCAAACCGTTTTCCGACTGCAGCATGACGTCGATGTCGTCTGGAACGTAGTTGGCGACCAGGGTCGGAATGCCGATACCCAGATTCACGTAAAAGCCGTCTTGCAGTTCGCGCGCAACGCGCTGAGCCATTTGTTCGCGGGAGAGTGCCATGATCTTGGGTCTCTTTTATTGTGTCCAGCCGCTGAGTGGCTGGAGCATTCCAAGTAATAAGCTTCAGAGCAAAAGCGCTTCGGGTACTTACGCGTCTTTAAGCGTGCGTTTCTCGATGCGTTTCTCGAAAGTGCCCAGGATCACGCGGTCCACATAAATGCCGGGGGTGTGGATCTCGGTCGGCAGCAGCACGCCGGGCTCGACGATTTCCTCGACCTCAACGACCGTGATACGGCCAGCAGTGGCAACCACAGGGTTAAAGTTCTGCGCGGTGTGACGGTAGACCACGTTACCGAAATGGTCGGCCTTCCAGCCTTTGACGATGGCGAAGTCGCCGGTGATGGCTTCTTCCAGGATCACGTTGCGACCGTTGAACTGGCGGGTTTCCTTGCCTTCGGCCACAGGCGTGCCATAACCGGTCGCGGTATAGAAAGCGGGGATGCCAGCACCGCCTGCGCGCATTTTTTCAGCGAGGGTGCCTTGGGGTGTGAGTTCTACTTCGAGTTCGCCGTCGAGCAACTGGCGCTCGAACAAGGCGTTTTCGCCTACGTAGGAGGCGATCATTTTGCGGATCTGGTGATCTTCGAGCAGGACGCCCAGACCGAATCCATCGACGCCGCAGTTGTTGGACACAACGGTCAGGCCCTTGACGCCACGGCGCTTGATCTCGGCAATGAGGTTTTCCGGGATACCGCAGAGGCCAAAACCGCCTGACAGCACGGTCATGTTGTCGGTCAGCCCGTCGAGGGCCTCTTCGTATGTTGCAACGCGCTTGTCGAGTCCAGCCATGGTAGATCCCGCCTTCTTTGTAGTTGTGTCCGACAATTTAGTTGCCGGATAGCGTTGATCGCATCTTCTCTCGGGTTCAGTGATTTGTTAATTTTGTTTTTTTCATAGATTGATAAGAAAACCAAATATATGAACGTGAAGCAGCTTCGTGCGTTTCTGGCCGTGGCGCAGTGCCTCAGTTTTGCCCAGGCCGGGGAGCGGCTGCACCTTTCCCAGCCTGCGCTGAGCCTGACCATCAAGGCACTGGAGGAAGACCTTGGCGGGCAACTGCTGACCCGCACTACCCGCAATGTCAGCCTGACGCCGGAAGGTGAAACGCTGCTGCCAATTGCCCGCCAACTGCTGGCTGACTGGGACAATACCGAAGAGCTGCTGCGTCAGCGATTTACCCTGCAACTGGGCAAAGTCTCGGTGGCGGCAATGCCTTCTTTCGCTGGCAATCTGCTGCCAGCCGCGCTGAAAGTGTTTCGAGAGCGTTACCCCAGGGTCAACGTCGCAGTGCACGACGTGATCAACGAACAGGTGCTGGAAATGGTAGACCATCGGCGCGTGGAGCTTGGGATCGGTTTCGAGCCGGAATCGAGTAATACGCTGTCGTTCACTCCGTTTTACATGGACCGGTTTGTCGCCGTCGTGCCCCTGGATTCGCCATTGGCAGAGAAGGGAGTGGTGACTTGGGATGAACTGCTGCATCACGACTTCATCACGCTGCAACGCCCGTCTGCCGTGCGCTTGCTGTTGGAGCAGGACCTGCACACCCAGCACGGCAAGTTGTCGGTGGCGTTTGAAAGTCATCAGCTGTCGACGGTGGGCCGGATGGTTGCCAATGGCTTAGGGGTCAGTGCGGTGCCGTCGCTGTGCATTCAGCAAATGCAGGAATTGGGCGCGCGCTGTATTGCATTGGAAGGCCCGGTTATCGAACGGCGGATCGGGTTGATGACGCTGGCCGATCACAAGTTGTCGGCGGCGGCGCAGGCGTTGCGCGATGTATTGATTGAGAGTGCTGATGTAACGCGATCGTTGTAGGCGCGGTAAAACGCCTGCCAGACGCTTCGCTGTCAAAAAATTCACTGCGGCTCAATGTCGCATCCGGTATCGTTTGGCAAATTGCTACCAATTGTTTCGACCTCGGGTTGATCAACTCCAAACGATAAGGAGTCCTCTGTTGGACGCTTCTTCTGCTGCCTGGGCGTTTCACGACACCCAACTGATTGTCTGCTGCCTGATCGCAATCGCTACCATCATTATCCTCATCAGTGCGACCAAACTGCCGCCGTTTCTGTCCATCCTCGTCGGTACGTTCATTGCCGGGATCGGCGCCGGGCTGCCTGCTGAAGCGGTGGCCAAGGCGTTCAGCAAAGGGGCGGGCGGGATTCTCGGTGAAGCCGGGATCATCATCGCCCTGGGGGCGATGCTCGGCGCATTGATGGCTGAATCCGGCGCGGCGGATCGCATTGCCTCGACCCTGCTGGGGATCGGCAAAGGTAAAGCGCTGCCTTGGGTGATGGCGCTGGTGGCGATGGTCATCGGGCTGCCGCTGTTTTTCGAAGTGGGACTGGTGATGATGGTGCCGATCATCTTCGTCATGGCCCGCCAATCCGGGCAGCCGTTGCTGAAGATCGCGATCCCGGCGCTGGCGGGGATGACCACGCTGCATGCGCTGATGCCGCCGCATCCCGGGCCATTGATTGCAGTCAGCGCCTTGCACGCGGACCTTGGCCTGACGATGTTGCTGGGGTTCTGCATTGCGGTGCCAGCTGTGATTCTGGCCGGTCCTTTGTACGGCAACTGGCTGTCCAAACGCCTGCACATCGAAGCCCCCGCCGAGCTGGGCGAGTTGTTCTCCGCCAAGCCCACTGCCACGCGCCAGCCGAGCTTTGGCGTGTCGCTGTTGATCATTTTGTTGCCGGTGATTCTGATGCTCGGCAGCACGCTGGCGAAAGTCGCGCTGGAGCCGGAAAGCAACGTCGCGCTCACGCTTAAGTTTCTTGGCGAGCCTTTGGTAGCGTTGGGTATCGCGGTGCTGGCGGCAGTGATCTGCCTGGGCTGGGCCAATGGCATTTCCCGCGAACATGTGGGCGGTACGCTGCGCAAAAGCCTGGCGCCGATTGCGGTGTTGTTGCTGACCATTGGTGCTGGCGGCGGCTTGAAGCAGACGCTGCTGGATGCGGGCGTGAGTCAGACCATCAGCAAAGTCGCCGAAGGCGCGCACATGCCGTACCTGTTGCTGGCCTGGTTGATTGCCGTGGCGTTGCGTCAGGCAACCGGTTCGGCGACGGTGGCGACCACCACGACAGCGGGGATTCTTGCGCCGATGATGGCGGGGCTGGAGGCCACTCAAGCTTCGCTGGTGGCGTTGGTGATTGGCGCAGGCTCGGTGTTCTTCTGCCACGTCAACGATGCGGGGTTCTGGATGGTGCGTGAGTATTTCGGCCTGGAATTGAAGCAGACGATCTGGGTCTGGTCGGTGCTGCAGACCATTGTTTCCGTGGTGGGGCTGATCGGCACGTTGCTGTTGTGGCATTTTTTGACGTGATAAAGCCGGATCGGCTGGGTGATCAGTCTGTGGGAGCGGACCCGTCCGCGAAGAGGCCCAGTACATCCCATGCATGTTTATGGGCTGATACATCGCCTTCGCGGACAGGTCCGCTCCCACGGGATTGAGGTGTATGCCGGCATGTGTGTGATGTCAGGTTTGTGCAGTGCGATCGGGCTTTCGTTCAGGTTGGCAATAGCGACTATTAAGACGGGTGATTTCTGCTGATGGAGCTGCGGGCGTAGCCTTGGCTCATTCCAGAAACGAGCCGAATGGAGGCTCTCATGAACCGTCTTGTCACCCTCGCCATGTTGCTTTCAGTCGCCGTTGTTTCTGGCTGCGCCGCAGACCATCATCCGGAATTGCGCCCTTACACCGCTGAAGAAACCCATCAGTTGGCCCTCGAAGACCTGAACCGTCGCGGTCTGTCTTACGAGGAATACCAGACCCGGAAAAACCAGCTGATGGAGCAGCCGCAGATCCAGCGCGCTCATGAATTCGACAATCGTGGCGAATCCAACGCGCAAGTCACCGTGCAGACATCGGCCCGTCAAGGCTGAGTTGCGGGGCTCGACTTGAATAGAAACAGTTCTGTGATGACTGCGAAGAGTTCAGAACTGTACGGGTGAAAGTCAGCGTCACTGTCCATGTGTTTGCAGCCCTGGCTTCGATAGCCTCAGGGCTTGTTTTCACAGCCCAATGGACTGCCCATGTTTACTGCCGACCTGCTCATTGCCTTCGTTTTATTTGCCTTCGTTTCATCGGTCACGCCCGGCCCCAACAACACCATGCTGTTGTCTTCAGGGGTGAACTTCGGTTTCAACCGCACCATCCCTCACATGCTCGGCATCAGTTGCGGCTTTGCCGTGATGGTTCTGGCTGTCGGTCTGGGACTGGGCGCTGTGTTCAAAGCCTATCCCGTTCTCTATACCGTGCTGCGTTATGCTGGCGCGGCCTATCTGTTGTATCTGGCGTACAAGATCGCGACGTCCGGACCGGTCACTGATACGACCGACAAGAAAGCCCGGCCGATGAGTTACCTCGGCGCTGCAGCGTTTCAGTGGGTCAATCCCAAGGCGTGGGTTATGGCAATCGGCGCGATCAGCACTTACACGCCGATGAATGGCTATTTCACCAATGTGCTGATTATTGCCCTGGTGTTCGGCATCGTGAATCTGCCCGCAGTGAGCATGTGGGCCGGATGCGGCAGCCTGTTGCGCAACGTACTGCGCGATCCGTTCTGGCTGCGAGTGTTCAACGGCGTGATGGCGGCATTACTGGTGCTGTCGTTGTATCCGTTGTTGCAGGGCTAACTCTTTAGTCTGTAGGAGCGAACTTGTTCGCGAGGCGGTGCGTCAGGCGGACCGCCTTGTATGTCTCGCCAACAAGTTGGCACCTACAGACGTGATTACAGCGCCAGCTTGAGATGCCCACCCGCTTCCTTGTGCCGCGCACCTGCCCGGTGTTGCAGGCTCAGCTGGAAATGCTCCAGCCCTTCATGCAGGCGTTCGGTCAGGATCTCGTCCAGCTCGCCGCCCGATTCGTGTTCTTCGTTGTAGTTGATCTGGCTGTCGATGGCGTAGATGCCGTGCAGCACTTCCTGGCATTTGAGCGCCGAGAGCACCGGTTTCAACGCGTAATCCACCGCCAGCATGTGGGCGATGCTGCCGCCGGTGGCCAGCGGTAACACCACTTTGCCGTGCAACGATCGCTCCGGCAGCAAATCGAGCAGGGTTTTCAACGCGCCAGAGAAGGAGGCCTTGTACACCGGCGTACCGATCAACAGGCCGTCTGCCTGTTTCACTGCTTCGATGAAAGCCACCACCGCCGGGCTGTCGAAGCGCGCAAACAGCAAGTCTTCGGCGTTGAAATCATGAATCCGCAGCGCCTTGACCTCGACGCCACGGTCCTGCAACCAGCGCGCCGCATGTTTGAGCACCACACCCGAACGGGATCTGAGCGCCGGGCTGCCTGAAAGTGAAACTACCAACATGCTTAATATTCCTTGGATCAGGTCACCGTTGTGCAGACACAGGTCGTGCAGTGAACGTTGAGCGCGAATGTCGTGGTTGTTTCCAACCCTGTCCCGTTCATAGCAGCATGCATGCCAGTGCGGTTGAGGTGACGATACCGCCTTAAAAAGGGGGCAAACGGTACATTGCCACGAGCGGGCAAGCGCGGCGATCTGCTCAAAAGCCCGACAATTGTTGATCAACTGTTTCTCCAGCAACACTTGCGCTGAATGGATTTACGACTGCTGCGCAGCCGATCGCGGCCTCGCATTGCTCGTGCGCTCCTACGGGGATTTATGTTCGCCGCGTGTATGTGGTCGCTACAAAACCTGTAGGAGAGCCCGCGAAGAACGATAACGCGGGTGCCGGTTGAGCTCCGTCGTCAGCTTCGCGGGCAAGCCTCGCTCCGACAGGTCTGAATCGAAACCAAAAAAAATCCCCGCAGTCGGCGCCTGCGAGGATTTTGCTGTTGGTACTAACTTGCTGCTTGAAGCTTGAAGCTTGAAGCTTGTCGCTGCCTCAGTTCCTGAACATCGCACCGGTCTGAACGATGTTGTTGGAGCCCAGCAACTGGCTGATGAAGCGGTTCCAGCGGGTGATGTTGGCCGGGCCGACGAAGACTACGTCTTGCGCTTCGAGCTCGAACTGTTTGGCCAGCAGGTAGCCCGTAGGTTTTTCGGCGTTCAAATGGTAAACGGTCGAACCGTGAGTCGCATCCTGCCCGCCACGGATCACATACACCGCATCACCGTCGGCCGCATCGGGACTAAGGCCGCCGGATTCACCCAGCGCTTCGAGCAAAGTCACGCTGGTGGTGCTGAACGAAATCGTGCGGGGACTCAATACTTCACCCAATACGTAAATCTTGTTTTTCGAGTTGCTGTTGAGGTGCAGGTAGTCACCGTCCTTGAGGTAAATCTTGCTCAGTTGCGAGTCCTTGCGGTTGAGCGAATCGACGTCGATCACGTAATCCTTGCCGTCACGACGCAACGTCAACCCAGCCAGGTTGGCATCGGTCAGGTCCAGACCCGCCTGGCTGATGGCTTGCACCAGGCTCAGCGGGATGTTGGTGATCGGTTGCGGACCGGCTGTTCTGAAAGAACCGGACAGCAGTACGCGCTGACTGTTGTAACGCAGGACTTTAACGTCAACCTTGACCTCGGTGTACTGAGGCAACAGGCCCATACGCAATTGTTCACGGATCTGCGCAACGGTTTTGCCAGCGGCTTGCACACGGCCAACGTAGGGGAAAAACACTGTGCCATCGTTCAGCACTTCCCGACTGTTGGCGTCCAGCTGCTCGGTGGAGCCAGGGGCAGTCAACTCAGGATGTTCGAAAACGGTCACCAGCAAGGCGTCGCCCGGGCCGACGATGTATTCAGGCGTCTTGTAGTTCAACAGTTCCGGCGGCAACGGTTTTGCCAGAGAGGCCGCACGCTGTTGCTGCTGTTGCAGCGTGGCCGGGGTGATCTTGATCAGTGTGACGTTCGGACCGTCCGGGTCCTTTTCGGTGACTTCATCCAGGGTCATGTGCTGCCCGGGGGCAAAAGCACAGCCTTGCAAAATCAGACTGGAAAGCAGCACAACAGCTAACGTTACTTTCATATCGATGATCCTTCCTAATAGGTGCGTTCTGGCACCACAGTGATTTCATTGCATCCCTTACCAACACCGAACTTCTGATTACAGGCACTCATGCAGGTGGTCACCTCCTGCCGAGCGTCGTGCGCCTCGGCCGTTCTTTATTGTTCTGGCTGAATATGAGTAGTCGCTAAAAAGCGTTCTTGTTGACGAAGCCTTTGAAGAGCGTCAGCAGGATGATTTTCATGTCCAGCCAAACCGACCAGTGCTCGATGTACTGCAGGTCGAATTCCACGCGTTTCTGCATTTTGTCCAGCGTGTCGGTCTCGCCGCGCCAGCCGTTGATTTGGGCCCATCCGGTGATCCCCGGCTTGACCTTGTGGCGCAACATGTAGCCCGAAACCTGCTTGCGGTACTGCTCGTTGTGCGCCACGGCGTGTGGCCTGGGCCCGACGATGGACATCTCGCCGCGCAGCACATTGAAAAACTGCGGCAGTTCATCCAGCGAAGTGCGCCGTAAAAACGCGCCCAGCGGGGTGATGCGGCTGTCGTTGCGAGTGGCCTGGGTGACCACGTCGCCGTTTTCCTGAACGCTCATGCTGCGAAACTTCCAGACCATGATCGGCCGTCCATCCAGGCCGTAACGGCGCTGGCGAAACAGCACAGGGCCACGCGAGGTCAGTTTGATCGCCAGGGAAATCAACAGCAGGGGCAGGGCAATCAGGGTCAGAATGATGCTCGACAGCACCACGTCTTCCACGCGCTTGACCATGCTCCAGGCGCCATCCATGGGGGAGTCGAAAATACTGATGCTCGGCAGCCCGTTGATACTTTCGCTACGCGCATGCAGCAACTCGAACATGAACACGTCCGGGATCACGTAGACCGAGGCCGTGGTGTCGCTCAAACCTTTGATCAGTTCCTGCAACCGCGCCTGGCTGTCCAGGCTCAAGGTGATGTAAACCTTGTCGATCCGGCCCTCGCGGGCATCGACGATCAACTGATCCAGATCCCCCAGCACCGGAATACGTCGCCCGATGCGGGCCAGGTCCATCTGCTGCGGCTGCTCGTCGTAGAAGCCCAGCAGATCAAGCCCCATCCACGGCGCGCTTTCGATGGACTTGGCCAGTCGCTCGCCACAGTGGCCGGTGCCCACCACCGCTACCCGGCGGGTATTGAAACCGTGACTGCGCAGCCCGTGCAGCAGGCTGCGAATGCCCAGGCGATAACCGCACAAGGCAATCAGCACGGTAGCGAACCAGGTCATCTGGCCGTTATCCGGCAGATCGGCGTGATTGAGCAGCAGGTAATCCACCGAGAGCAGAATGACGAAGGTCAGCCCCCAGAAATTGAACACCTTGAGCAGCTCGCGAACGATCCGTTCGCCGCGCCAGGATCCGTACAACTGGTGATATTCGCCCAGCCAATGGAAAACCATCACCGCCAGCAGGATTTGGGTCCAGGTCTCTGACGTCATGGGTGCGTCGGTGACCACGCTCTGGCAATAGCCGCCCAGTACGATCACGGCCAGGTCCAGCAGACGATGAGCCACCGATAGCGACGATTGATGTGCCTTGAGGATGCCGCGTAAGGGGGTTCGCATGACGATGCTCGCTCAGACAGATTTGATCGGGACGACCCGGCCAGACAGTTCGTTACTGACCAATACAGGCGCCGCTTGTGGGGGCCGATATTGCGCAGGTGTGCGCGCCTGGCGCGCCATGCTCAACCGAACCTCCACGAACTGGCGCATCTCGTTTTCAAAACGTTCTTCGGAAAACCGCTCGGCATTGGTGCGGCATGCCTGGGCGCTGATCCTTGAGTGCGAGCTCTCGAATTCGCCCACGGCCGCCACCAGCGATTCCACCGTCTGGTGTTGGTAAAACACCCCGGTGGGTTGCGGATGATCAAGGCCGCAGACGGTCTCCAGCGTGCCGCCTTTGCCGAAAGCGATCACCGGCGTTCCGCAGGCCTGGGCTTCCACCGGGCTGATGCCAAAGTCTTCTTCGGCAGCAAACACGAACGCTTTGGCATTGCGCATGTGCTCCAGCAATACCGGGAACGGCTGGTAGCCCAGCAGGGTGACGTTGGGTGCGTTGATCGCTTTGGCCTTTTCCATTTCCGGACCGTCGCCGATCACGATCAGGCGCTTGTCGGGCATGGCGGCGAAGGCTTCGATGATCATTGGCATGCGCTTGTAAGGCACCATGCGCGAGGCGGTGAAGTAGTACTCCTGTTTGTGCTCCTGCAGGGTGAAACCCTTGGTGTTCACGGGGGGGTAAATCACCGTGGACTCGCGGCGATAGGCTTTGGAAATCCGTCCGCCGATGAAGTATGAGTTGGCGATGAAGTCATCGACCCCGGCCGCCGTGCGCTGATCCCACATGCGCATGTAGTGCAGGATCATCCGCGCGACCTTGCTTTTGAGGCCCACGGCGAGGCCAGCTTCGTTGAGGTATTGATGTTGCAGGTCCCAGGCGTAGCGGATGGGCGAGTGCACATAGCTGATGTGCACTTGATCCGGGCCGCACAGCACGCCTTTGGCAACGGCGTGGCTGCTGGAGATGATCAGGTCGTAACCTGACAGATCGAGTTGTTCGATGGCCATCGGCATCAGCGGCAAGTAACGCTGATAGCGCGTCTTGGCTTTCGGCAGGCGTTGAATAAAGGTTGTTTTAGCGACTTTGCCACCTAGATGGGCGCGGTCTTCGTCGCTGAGGAAATCGATGACGGAGAATAGATCCGCCTCGGGCCAGATATTGATCAGCGAAGCCAGTACCCGTTCGGCACCGGCGTATGTCACCAGCCAGTCATGGACGATTGCAATTTTCATTGGAATTCTCTGCTTTAGCGGCCGAAGAAAAGTCCTGTACGACGAGGCAAGCTCTCGAGGACGTCCCACTTCCTGTGTTTACGCAGGCGCTACTTCAGACGCTGAGAGGCTGCGTCTTGGCGTTGCGATTGTTGAGGCGTTTACCCAACTGGATAAAAGGTGTTTCGATCAGGCGGAAGCTCAGGTGGGCAACACCGAGCGTCAGTACGGTGGCAAACAGCGCGTTGATCAGCGCCGGGGCGCCGGTGGGTTTGAGCAAAAACTCGCTCAGCATCAACATTGACGGGTGCAGCAGGTACAGCGAGTAACTCACGGCCCCCAGCCACACCAGCGCCGGATGATTGAGGCGCACGCTGCGCGTCAGCAGCAGGAAACTGCTGATCGCAACGAAGTAGGTGAACAGGTAACGGCCCCAGGTTTCGCCAGTGCCCATGTCCTTGCTGTAGGCCATGATCAACGTCGGCGGCAGCAACACGGTGAAGCCGACCAGCAGCATCACCAGGTTTCGCGTGAGCTGGCGGCTGTGTTCGCCCAGCAGCCACTGGCGCCAGACGGAGCCGAAAAACATCAGCGAGAGCGCCAGCGGCAGGGCCACGGGCAGCTTGCGTTCGGTGACTGCGCGAACCATGCCCATGGCCAGCGCCATCAGCAGAAATATCAGCGCACAGCGGCTGCGAAAAGTCAGGTCGTAGAGCTTGCCGGCGACAAACAACGCCAGGCACAGCGCGTAAAACACCACTTCGATGAACAGCGTCCAGTACAGCCCGATCACGTCATCAAAGCCCATGGCCGCTTGCACCATGGTCAGGTTGGCAATGATTTGCGGCCAGCCTGGAAACTCTGCGCCGGTCAGCTTGAGCATCACCAGAAAAACCAGCAATGACAGCCAGTACGCGGGGTACAGACGCATGAAGCGCGAGATCAGAAAGCGCCGCGGCCCGTCAGGTCCCGGTTTGAGGCTGAACGGGATCACCACACCGCTGATCATGAAAAACCACAGCACCCCAAGCTTGCCCGGATCAATCAGGTAATCGAGCACCCATACATGCCCGATGATCGGCGCATACAAGTGAGTGAAGACCACCATCAAGGCGGCGATGCCGCGCAGTGCATCAAGATAGGCCAGACGTTTCATGCAAATGCCTCACAGCTTGCTCGAAGAAGATTCGCGCTGCAGGGTGTCGCCGCTGGTGTTTGAGCCGCGCCGATCCATGGAGGCGTTGATCAGGGTGTCGATGCGTTGCGAGACACGCCGCGCTGACTCTTCCCAGGAAAACCGGCTGACGTTGTTCAAGCCGCGACGGCGCAACGACTGACGCAGCGGCAGGTCGACAAGAATGCGTTCCATGGCCGAGGCCATGTGACTGACGTCCAGCGGATCGAAATACAGCGCGCTGGCTTGCAGCACTTCGGGGATCGACGCCGCGTTGGCTGCCAGGACCGGGCAGCCACACGCCTGAGCTTCCAGGGGGGGGATGCCGAAACCTTCGTACAGTGAAGGGAATACGAATGCCGTGGCGCCTTGATACTGGGCGATCAGTTCGCTGTCACTGAGCCGCCCCAGAAAGCGGATTCGCGAATCGCGGGCCGCCAGCTGTTGCAGGCTTTCATCCGCGAAGATCTCGCTGGCGGCGCCGACGATGTGCAGTTGCAGATCGTCGTGGTTGCGCAGCATCAGGAACGCCTGAATCATCCGGTTGAAATTCTTGTGAGCGCTGGGCGACGACACCGCCAGCAGGTAATCGGCGCCGTCTTTGATCGGCGGCCCCGGCTGAAAAGCGCCGCTGACAGCGTTCGGCACTACGAGGATTTTCTTTTCCGGGTAGCGATAAAACTGGGATATCTCACCCTTGGAAAAATTGCTCACGGTCAGCAGCGTCTTGATCCGCGAGAGCATGATCGGGGTCATGGTCCGGTACAGCATGCGGAACGAGCGGGTGTAGCTTTCCGGATGGCGCACGTAGGTGATGTCGTGGTGCGTGGCGATCTGGTTGCCGTACAGCAACGGGGCGGTGCTGCACAGTGAGATCAGCAGCGGATTGCCATTGCGTCGCAGGTACAGCGGCAGGTCCAGTTGTTCCCACAAGTGACCGCCGTGGCTACCGATGCACTGCACCTCCAGCGCTTTTGCGCTTTCGTGCATCCTGATGCCGTGAGGCGCCACGAACACGACGTCGTCGCGCAGTTGCTTGAGCGCAAGGCAAGTCTGTTCGGCAAAGCGCTGGACACCGCGCAGTTCCTGGGTGAGAAAGCGAGCATTGATCACAATCATCGGTGTCGACCTGTTGTAAAAAGTGATGGGTCGTTGCAAAGCGGCACAAGTGCGCCCCTGTAGGAGCCAACTTGTTGGCGAGAGCTTTATGCGGTGTGTCAGGCATGCCTCGCGAAAACGTTCACCCCTGCAGGTCCGCCTCAGGGCAGGGCGAACAGAGCAGGGCGCGTACCCAGGCTGATGATTTTCGGAAACTCGTCGATCGGCACCTGCGCCGAGCAGCGGCCGTCGTTGCAGGACCAGGCAATGCCGCTGTCCACCAGGCCGTTCTGCGGATGCGCGGTGTCGATGTAATGCACATTGCCGTGCAGCACGCTGCTGGCATCGACTTTGATCGGACGCGCCAGGCCGGTGCTCCAGGCCACCAGTACTTGCTCCGAACCCTTGGCAAAACGCAGCAGAAATTGCGAATCGGTTTCGCGGCTTTTTTCAGGGTCGTAGCGGAATTCGTGCAGTATCGGGCTGATCGCTTTCAGGGTCAGGTACGCAGGTTTGACGCTGAGGTCCTGATTGAGCAGACCAAAATTCTGTTCCGGATCATGGCTGTCGGCACCGTCGTTGAGCAGGCCGTTCCACCACAGTCCCTTGATGTCCGGCAGCGTCTGGGCCAGAAAAAAACTGCGCGCCAGGTACGCCGATTGCATTTGCTCACTTACCCCGCACTTGCCGTCGTTGCTTGGCCAACCCATCTCGGTCAGGTACAGCGGCACGGGGCGGGCGGCGATGGTTCGCAGGTCTGCATCCACCCAGCGCAGCCATGCAATCCATCGCTCCGGGGTGTGACCTTCCTCAAAACGGCAATGCACATACGGGTGCAGCGACAGCCCATCGACATGGTTGAGAATTCCGGATTCCACCAGCCGGTCGGCAAACCCAAGGTCCATGCCTTGGCTGGTGACCGCGCCTGCCAGAATCATCATCGGCCGTTCGTTGCTGCGGATTCTTCGGGCACTTTCTTCGACAAGCAGGCCGTAGTCCCGAGCGAATGCGGGGTCCACCGGATTTTCCTTGTCCCACTCGTTCCAGACTTCGTAAAAATCCACGCTGTCGGTGAGTTGCCGGGTGACGAAATTGACGTAGTTGCCGAACGCCTCTCTGACCGCAGGGACTCGAGGTTTGGCGTAGTTGTCATAGAACGGGCTGCCATACCCGAGCACTAACAGCGGGCGCAAATGATGTTCCTGCGCTTTGCTCAAATAAGCCTGCCAGGCGGGTTCGATCCTCATCAAGCCCCGCCTGGGCTCGGCGGTAGACCAGTAAGCGTCATCGCGAATTGAATCGACACCTGCGGCCTCGAGCATCTGCAATGCTTTGGCCGAGGTCGCGTTTTTGTTCATCAGGTGAGTGTCGACGCCAATGATGAACGACTCTTCGGCAACTGCCGCATAGCTGAAAAACAAGCCCAGGAGGAGAACCATCAACGGTTGTCGTAACGTTTTCAGGTGCGTGTTGGGCATGGTGTGTCTCAATGAAGAGGCGCGGTCCGGAGCGCTTGCTCAGGTAAGTCTTGGGCCGTAGGAAAAATGACGGCATCGGCAATTGAGCGTTTTGAACGATTGAGACGCTGAATGCGAAGGTCTGGATCAGACTGTCTTGCTGGCGATCCGTGGGTCATGGCGTGCGGTGTTATCCAGGACGGTCTGGGCAAAGATGCTTTCGTAGCTGTCGAGCATCAGATCGACACTGAGCAGCGCCGCAACACTGACTCGCGCTTGCTTGCTCAAGCGCTTGAGCAGCTCCGGTTGCTGGTGCAGTTTGAGCATCGCGTGCCCCAAGGAGTCCGGGTCGCCCGGGCTGCACAGCAAACCATTGAGCGAGTCCTGAATGATCTCCGGCAGGCCGCCCATGCGACTGGCAACCACTGGCACCGAATGCGCGCAGGCTTCAACGGCGACCAGGCCGAAAGGTTCGTTCCAGATCGACGGCACCACGGCGACGTCGATCTGGTTGTAAAACACTTCAGGCTTTTGGTAGCCCACAAAGCTGATGTTGGGCGATGTCACCAATGCCTTGAGGCGCGCTTCATCATCGAGTTGCCCGCGCCCGGCGATCTGCAGGGTCGCGTCGAACGGCAGACGCTGGAACTGCTCGATCAACCAGCGCACACCTTTCTGATCCGACAACGTGCCCATGTAGCCAAAGCGCAGCGGCGCTTTAGTCATCCGCAGGTCAATTTGAAGCACCCGGGCCGGCGCACTGCGCACTGCTGCGTAGGGGCTGGCGTTGTGCACCACGTAACCTCGGGCGCCTTTGAAGTAACCGTGCTTTTGCAGTTTTTCGAGCATGTAGTTGCTCACCCCGACCACTGTCGATACCTGGGCGGAGCGTACGTCATGGCCTTTGCGGAACTGCTGACAGGTGCCGCATTGCTGTTGGCAGCAGCGACCCTTTTTGAACATGTTGCTGCTGGGGCATATCAGGTACATGTCATGCAGAACCTGAACGATTGGCACGCCGGCAGCGGTGATTTCATCCCACACCGAGACTGACCACCCCGCCAGGTTCTGGCAGACAACGACATCAGGTTGTTGCTGCTCGATCACTTGTTTGACGTACGCCCGCATGGCGCCGTTGTAGCGATCGCGCAGATGCCAGCCCAGGCGCGCCAGCCGTCCTGGCCGTTGCGAACTGAAATGCCAGAAAAAGTTGTGCAACCCCGCGCGGTAGACTTTGACCTGATTGACCATGTCGACACTAAGGCCCGCGTCAGGGCCTGTGACCAGCACGCTGACTTCGCTGCCACGCTGTTGCAGGCCTTCGGCAGTGCGCTGAAGAATGATTTCCGCGCCGCCGCCGATATGAGGCGAATAGAGACTGCTGATAAAAAGAATTTTCATAGCGGATACGACTGATTCAGGCCCAGTACGCCGGACTCGCCGTCCCGGATGGCTTTTTCGATCAGGCTCAAACGCTCTTCGGCGCCGCGTTGCTTGGCAATCAGGCGCAGCAGGCGAAAGAACACCCAGCGGTTGAGGCCATACAGCATGGAGGAATTGGACCAGATGTTTTTATCGAACCAGGCCTGGTTGCGTGCGCCGTAATAGGCCCGCAGATCAGATCCGCCAAGCAGAAAGCTTTCGTAGATGTTGTTGGTGCGCGCCTTGATGTTCCAGGAGCTTTCCAGGTCATCGAGCAACGCATCCGGGACCAGGAAAATCCGGCCGCCGCCAGCGGTGATGCGCCAGGTGTATTCGCTGTCGTCGGCGTACAGCATCAGCGCGTCCAGCGGCAGACCAATCCTGCGATACAGATTGCGGTGTGCGAGCAGACCGCCGTAAGTGGCGAAGGGCAACTGCACCAATGGCAGTTTTTTCTCGGGCTGTTGCGGCGCACCCCATGGCATACGGCGCCAGATCTTGTACGGCAATTGAGCGATGTGAAAGCCGAAAAAACTGGAGCGACGCTGAATGGCAAAACGCTTGGGCACACCTGCTGCGATGTCGGCCTGGTGCGTAGGGCGGAAACCCAGAACCGCAGCCTTGTCTTCGCCGTCGATGATCTTGCGGTCTTCGAGCACGCTGTGCAGGGTAGCGATGGCATTGATGGTCGGCGCGTTATCGTCGTCCATCAGCCAGATGTGCTCGGCACCTGCGTCCAGCGCTGCCTGGATGCCCACCGAGTAACCCCGGGCGGAACCCGTGTTCTCGTGCAGGTAAATCACGCTGACCTGATCGGGCCAGCTGCGGCGCAGGGTTTCCAGCGGCGCAGTGGAGGCGTTGCTGACAATGATCACCCGGTCGATCAACGGGCTTTCCAGCGAACGGCTGACCAGCGTGTGCAGGTAGTTGAAACGATCACCATAGGTGAGCGTCACCAAAGTCGTTTTGTTGGTCATGGTGAGTTCCGGGGCGAAGGGGGACGATCAACCGCGCGCAGGCACGGCCAAGGGGAAGAAAAAGTATTGAGTTCAGAAGTAGGAGCGCGGGTGCCCGAAGGCGTTTTACCTGACTGCTTTACGTTGTCTGACACAACGCAATCGCGGGCAAGCGCGCTCCTACAGGGAATGCGCGAATCCGGCATCTCTGTAGGAGCGAACTTGTTCGCGAGGCGTCTTCGCTGACCCACCGCAACAGCCGTCTCGCCAACAAGGTGGCTCCTACAGAGCGCCCGAAGGGCTAAGCCCGGACTTCAGCGCGTACCAGACTGCTGACAGGAAGCGTCACTTTCTGCTCACGTTGCAACAGGTTGAGCAGGATCACGGCGCGTTCATCACCGTCGGCAGTCAGGAAAATAGCTTCTACATCGTTGAAGCCTTCGGCGGTTATCCGCACCGCTTCACCTTCCTTGAACTGAACCGTAGGCGCCGGCGTGAGCAGACGTTCGCGGATCTGGTCGATCAACGCGTCCTGCACCGGCACCGGCATGCCACCGAATGTCACGATGCGTGCAACGCCCCGGGTGGAGCGAATCGGGTACCAGTTGTCATGGGTCTGGTCCATGCGGATGAACAGATAACCTGGGAACAACTCTTCCTCGCCTGCCGCCCGGGACCCGCGTTTTTTCTCGCCGGCTTTCAAGGGCCGGTAGCATTCAAACAGCTGACGCTGCAAATGCTCGGCGGCGCGGGCTTCCTGGCGGGGCTTGGTCTGAATCAAATACCAACGCGCTGGATTATTGGCTTGGGACATATTCTTCACTCCACTGCAATCTGGTTTGGCAAGACAGAAGCGATGTCAGGATGCCGCGCCAATCCGGCCATCAGGTCGGGTTCAGCCATTGGGCCATCCTTGTCCAGCGTGTAACAGGTAAGCAATTGCTGAACCTGTTCGACGCAATTGAACATCAGCACATCAATAATCGACAGGTTTGCGACGAAAGGTTGCCTGAACTGCCGGTATACGATCGGATCCATCCGGAAGAAACGTACCAGCAATCGGTTGCGCGCAAAGTGGTCTCGGTCATACAGCACCGATCCACCTTCAGGATTGATGAAGGTGGTCGCCTCAAAGGTATGAGCAATGCGGATGATGCGTTCCTGCTTGTCCGCCGGCTTGCCCAGGATCAGGTCAGAACCGCGCATGATAGGCGTCACGATGTGTAGGTAAGCACACATTTCGCGGATTGCGTGTTCGGTGTACAGCGCAATGTTCATCTGTGGGAAGCGGATCAACCGTTCAATCAGCGGCATCACCTGGGCGAAATAGGGCGCCTTGACGTAGCAGTAGGTGATCAGTCGGATCAGCCGTTCTGCTTCCTCGTCGAAGTTGTCGCACAGTTGCCGCTGGTTGATCGGCAACTGAAAGCGGTCCTTCTTCAGGGGGAAGGTGATCAGTTTTGCTTCATGGTGATGCAGGATGCGATTGCGGTTGACCCAGCCTGAACGAATGTATTGCAGATCGTCTCCCAGGACGAAGACGTCTGCTGCGGCGATGAGCTGGAAATAGCCCAGATAGGGAAAGAGGTACGGCTGCATCACTGCAATGGTCCTGGCCATTAACATCTCCTTATGTCACTGCGTTATTGGGTGGCAAGCGTGTTACTTGCGGACCGTCGAGTAGTCGTAACCGTAGGCAGCGCAGTCGTAGTCGGCGGTGGAAGCCTTACGCAGTACACCGTTAAAAATCGCACCTTTGATGACAATGCCGTTCTGCCCCAGGCGGCGTTTGCATGCCTCGATTTCCTTGGCAGTGCTCAGACCGAATCGCGTCACCAGCAGACAAGTGCCCGATTGCCTGCCCACCAGGGCGGCGTCGGTGACTGCGAGGATCGGCGGAGTGTCCACCAGCACCAGGTCATACAGCGGTGACAAATCGCTGATCAGCTTGTTGAAGTTGTCATGCATCAACAGCTCCGACGGGTTAGGCGCCGCGAAACCGCAGGAGATGAAGTCCAGGTTGCGCACTTCGGTGTGGTTGATCACCTCGTTGCTCTTCAAGCGTGCAGCCAGCGTGTCGGACAGACCGTGCTTGGGCGTCAGGTTGAACACTTTGTGCAGATAGCCCTTGCGCATGTCAGCGTCGATCAGTAACACGCGTTTGCCGGTCTGGGCAATGATCACTGCCAGGTTGCTGGAGACGAACGACTTGCCCACACCCGGCGTCGGGCTTGAGATCATCAGTACGTTGTTGCGCGCTTCGAGCATCGCAAAATGCAGGCTGGTGCGAAGGCTGCGCAGCGATTCGATGGCCAGTTCCGTTGGCGCGCTGACGCTGAGCAATTTCGAATCCTTGGTGACGCGACCGTTCTGGGTGTTCTTGTCCATGCGCTCCTGCTGACGCGAGAACGGCAACGACGCGTACACCGGCATCCCGAGGTTTTCGATCACTTCCGGGTTGTCCACGCCGCGGTAGAACGCCTGGCGCACAAACACGGTGGCAACGGCAATCAGCAGACCGACGAGGGTGGCGATCAGCACGATGATTTTCTTCATCGGCTTGGCCGGATCTTCGACGTTGGCGTCGGCATTGTCGATGACCCGTACGTTGCCGATGCTGCCAGCGCGCAGAATGTCCTGCTCCTGGCTCTTGTCGAGCAGCAGCGTGTAGGTCTGCGACGTCACTTGCATGTCACGGGTCAGGCGCAGCAGTTCCTGTTGCGTGGCAGGCAATGCTTCGATCTTCTTCAGCAGGCCTTGTTTCTGCGATTCGATCTGCCCGATCTGAGTGATCAGTGCGCGATAGGTCGGGTGTTCCGGGGTGTACAGGCGTTCGACTTCAACGCGCTTCATTTTCAGTTCAGACAGTGTGCCGTCCAGTTTGACCACTTGATCGAGCACCGCTTTGGTCTCGATGCTCAGGTCAACCGACTTGGCGCTGGTCTGGAAGTTGTTCAGCGCGGTTTCCGATTGCTCCAGTTGCTTGCGCACGGCAGGCAATTGCGAACGCAGGAACTCAAGGCGCTGAGCGGCTTCGGCCGAGCTGCGTTCAACGTTCTGGCGCACATACAGACGGCTGACTTCGTTGAGGATGCGCTTGGCCAGAACCGGGTCCGGGTCTTGAATCGTCAGGTAGACGATCCCGGAGTCCTTGCCGGCTTCGGCGATCTTCAGACGGTCCTGGTAGTCCAGGGCTGCGGTCAGAGTGCGTTGCTTGATCACGGTGAATTCAGTATCAGGGCGCGCGTTGAGCGTGGCGACCTGAATCTTGATGCCGTTGCTTTCGACCATCTGGTTGGTCGCACCCTTGAGCAGCAGGTTGTGATCCACGTCATACAGCGAGAAAGTCCCGGCTTTGCCGGCCACCAGGGTCATCTTGTCGCCTAGCAGTGCTTCGGGCACCTCTAGCTGGAAGATGTCGAGTTTCTCGCCACCCCAGGCGTAGCTGTTGAGGCCGAACAATGGTTCGGCCAGCGCGCCTTCATGATCAGGCTTGAACCGGCGGGCCATGTAGCTGCCGATACCCGGTATGTAGTTGGGCGTCTGCACGATGTTGAGTTTCAAGTCTTCGACGACTTTACCCAGCACGGCGCGGGACTTGATCAGCTCGATTTCGGTGGTCGCCTGGGACACCGACAGCGGTTTGCTGTTGACCTCAGTGCGGCCCTCGATGCCGATTTTCTTCGGCTCGATCTGAATCATCGCGTTGGCCTGATAGATAGGCGTTGCGACGATTGCGTAGGTCAACCCCAGGAGGGCACACACGCCGACAATCGATGCAATCATTCCTTTGTGATCGAATAATGTGCGCAAGATAGTCGCCAAATCGATCCGGGAGTCCTGAAAGTCCTCCAGGGAAGTACGGTTCATGACGGTCATTTATCTTGTTTCTCCTGACTGAAGATAAGGAAGCCAGTCGTCGACGCAACGCGAAAGCTGCTCGTAGGTCTGTTCAAAGGCTAATTTCGGGCGCCGGTACGGGTCGGCTATTTCCAGGTCTTGCTGCCACTTGCCAATCAAAAACGTCTTGCCTCGAACTTCCGGGGCAAGCTTGAGCACGCTTTGCATCTGTTTGTGTTCCATCAGCAGGATCAGGTCGGACTGGTGCAGCATCTGCACGTCGACCTGGCGGCTACGATGTTTGTGGGCGGGTACGCCGTTGACTTGCAGGACGGCTTGGGCAAGCGGGTCAATGGTCGAGCTGAGCATGGCGTGGGTGCCAGCCGATGAAATCATCACACCTGAACCTGCGACCCGATCCAGGAGCATCGCTTCGGCCATGGGGCTGCGACAAATGTTGCCGACGCAGACCACCAGAACGTTATTGAACATGACCTTTGCTAAGCGTCGGCATCAGTCGTTTGCTGATGTTGGTACTGAAATTGACTGCTACCTGCGACAGCGTGAGCAGCTTGTTCTGCGGGGTCATGGCCGAGAGCGAATAGCCCACCAGTTGCGCCAGGAAGTACTCGTACAATTGCTGGTTGCCCAGGCGGTTGTAGTAGTTGGCCAAGGCGCCGGCCGTTTGCAGACTCATGTGCAGCTTGCGTTTGTTGGAGCGCATTGAGAACACGCCGCCTGCGTGGAGCCGGTAAGCGGCGGGTTTGATCTCACCCAGAAACTTGCCTTTGCCAAATGCCCCCAGCAGCGACCACCACACCAGATCATTGAGCGGCGCGGCCTGCAGCTCTGGCGGCAGCCGGTCGAAGACATTGCGAAAGCAGGTCGTCAGCGTCGAAATCGGTCGCGCCTGTTGCAGTTCAAGCGCCGTGGCATCACCACGCAGCTTGCCTTGCAGTTGCACGCCGTATTGACCGTTTTCATCGAAGGACACCGCGTCGTGGTAGGTCAGCACGTAGTCGGGATGGCTTTCGAGAAAGTCCACCTGTATCTGCAATTTGCGCGGATCGGTCCAGTAGTCGTCAGCTTCGCAATAGGCGATGTAGCGACCGCGAGCCACGCCGAACAGGCCCGGCACCGAAGGCTTGCCTTGGGAGTACTGATTCACTTCGCTGTAGAAGGGGCGAATCAGGTCCGGGAAACGTTTGGCGTAGTCAGCGATGATCCGCGCGGTGCCGTCGGTGGAGGCGTCGTCGTTGATCAGGATCTCGAATGCAAACGTCGTCTGCTGGGCCAGAAAGGCGTCCAGCGTCTGCGCGATGTAGGCTTCCTGATTGTAAGCCGGGCAGACGATGCTCAGCAGGGGAGCGGCAGGCTGCTCGGTGCTCGTCTTTGTGTCAGTGGCATCCATGGCTCAAGTACTCAATTTGCTGAACAGAATGGAAATCTTCGTAACCAGTGGTTTGTAGCTGGCGGCGACCACGATCAGGGTGATCAGGCCGCTGACTGCAAGCCCGGCGAAGGTGCTGAAGCGGTCTTCTCCTGCGATCATGCGGAAGATCGGTTCGCTGATCGCAAGCCCGACGCCGGTCATCACACTGATGCGGATGACATCGCGCAGCCATTCCCCGTGAACCCCGGGCGCCAGCTTGTTATGGATAATTGCCGGCCAGATGGCGAAGGAGACGATGCGCAGGACAAACCAGGCAATCGCCGCACCCATCGCGCCGTAGTAATGGATCGACACGAACATCACCGGCACCGTGATCAGTGCGGAAACCACGCTGTACCACATGTGCAAGCGCATCTCGCCGTAGGCGTACTGCAAGTAGAACTGGAACGCGCTGGCGGCCATGATCGCGCTGCCCAGCGAATACCACGGCAGGATCGAGCGGCACCATTGCGCTGCGGCCTGATCGCCCGACCAGGCGTACACCATCGAATCAGCGTGCAGTGCGATCAGCGCCGCCAGTGGAAACATGAACGTGCAGATGAAGCGGTGTGCGGCCAGAAACAGTGCGTGCATGTCGTCGCGGCGACCTTCGGCCATCAAGACCGTCAACCGCGGTAGCAGCGTCTGCGCCACCGGATTGCTGAGCATCATGATGCCGGTGGTAATCAGCGCGACCAGTGAGAAGTAGCCATACTCGTGCAGTGGCAACAGTTCAGAGAGCAGCACTTTGTCGATCTGGGTCAGCAGAATCCACAGGATCGCAGCGCCCGACATATTGGCTGCGAAAGGCAAAATCGGTTTCACCAGCGCCCAGTCGAAACCGGTGTACCAGTTTGGCGTCGGCATCTGCTGGTAGGCCCTGGCGGCGAAGATCAAGGTTTCGATCACCCCCACCACAGCCTGGAAAATGAAAAAATCGATCGGGTCCTGGGAGTACACGCTCACCAGCAGCAGCCCGCCGAAGTAGCGCAAGGTGGCGATGATGACGTTGGCGGCGTTGAGCCAGGCGTGTTGCTCAAGGCCTTGAATCCCGCTTTTATAGAGCGTCGCATACAAGCGCAGCGCGATGATGATGCCCATCAGGCAGATGCAGTCGATCAGCGTCTGCGCGCTTAGCTGTTTGGCGTTGAGCCAGTGAACCGCGATCCACTCGCTGCCCAGGTACATCGCCAGGCAACACAGTGCAGCCAGCGGCAGGAAAATCATTTCGAACGAGCGCAACAGCCGCCCGGTGCTGCGTTCGGCAGCCAACGTGCCTTGTTGGTGAGCCACGGCACGAACCAGGCTGGGCGACAAACCCGCATCGAGCAATTGCAGCCAGGCCTGCATGACCGAGAAAAATCCGATCAGACCGTAGGCCTCGGCGCCCAGATGGCCGAGATAGAACGGCATGATCAGGATTCCCACGAGTAAGGCGTAGGCCTGTCCTGCATAGCTCAACGCAGTGTTGCGTATGACTGAGCGCCTGGTTTGCATGGGGTCAGATAACCTGAGCGAGTGTGGGCACCTGGTACTGCGCACGGCCCAGGCTGCATTCGGCGATGATCGTGTTGATCACGCGTTCCTGATCTTCGATCTTCAACCCTGGGTAAATCGGCAGGCACAGCACACGTTCGCTGAGCGCGCGCGATGCAGTTTGCGCCGCCTGGGGTTGCAGATATTCCAGCGTATCCAGCGATGGATAGAAGTAGCGACGCGGGTTGATGCCGTTGGTGTTCAGCGCGGTGCGTACCCGCAGCAGTTGCTGCTCATCGGCCAGACCGATCGGGAAATAGCTGTTATTGAGTTGGCTGTCGGCTTCGGGCTGTTGCAGGTCAACGTAGTCGCTGAGTCGGCTGACGTAGCGCTCGGCAATTTCAGCACGCTCCTGAAGAATGTTCTCGATGTCGTCGAGGATGCACAGACCCATCGCTGCCGAAAATTCGTTGAGCTTGGCGTTGATGCCGATGCCTTCGATCTTGTCGACGTCGGCGATGCCGAAGTTGCACAGCAAGTGAACCCGGCGTGCGGTTTCATCGTCGTTGGTGATGATCGCGCCACCCTCGATTGTGTGAAACAGCTTGGTGGCGTGGAAGCTCAAGGTGCTGATGTCGCCCCAGTTGAGGACCGACTGGCCAGCATGGCGCACGGCAAACGCGTGGGCGCCGTCGTAAACCACCTTCAGATTGTGCTTCTTGGCGATGGCCTCTATGCGTTCAACCGCGCAGGGGTTGCCGAATACGTGGGTGCCGACGATGGCCGTGGTGTCTGAAACGATGCGACTCTCGATGTGGTCCGGGGAGATGTTCCAGGTGTGCGCATCGATGTCGGCAAAGATCGGGCGAATGCCTTCCCACTGCAATGAGCTGCTGGTGGCGACAAAGCTGAATGGCGTGGTGACCGCGCTGCCGCTCAGGCCCAGTGCCCGATAAGCCACTTGCAGGGCGAGGGTGCCGTTGTTGGTGAGAATGACGTGTTTGACACCCAGGTACTCGCGAAGCCGAGCTTCAAGTTCACACACCAGCGGACCGTGATTGGTCAGCCAACCACGGGAATAAATGCCTTCCACGTAGGTTTTGAACTTGTCGATGTCGCCTAGATAGGTCTTGGTTACGTTAATCATCAAAGCCTCCATGTCGGACGAAGTGCGTAAGGCAGGTAGCGAAAATTCTGCGGGGGCTTAACCTTGGCCTTGGGTCGAAGCCGGGGGCTGGTTGCCGGTCTTGTTGCTGATGCGTCGAGCGCGACCCTGGTTGAACTTGAGGATCCAGCGCGTTGCCAGGCTTCCGGTGTGCGGATCGCCGAAATGAAACAGCGCGGTGGCGCGCTTCACGTCGGGGCTGCACGCCTGATTGGCATGCAGGGTCCGGTAACCCCAGAAGAAATAAATGTTGCCCGGCTCAAGCTTCAGCACATACGGCTTTAGCCAGCCGCGCTGCATGCCTTTGCAAATCAGCGAGCGGGTAAACCGGTTTTGCAGAAGCGCCTTTTCCAGCACGTTGAACAAGACCCATGAGCGCACCCCGCGAAGGTTGGGGAACAGCATCAAATCGCCTTGCTGCGCGCCTTCGGTGGGAATGAACACCGGTATCAGCGCAGTCACCAGGCTGGCGTCGTAATGAAAGCAGTTGGATTCGCGTTGACCGTGGGTGCCTTGTACGCAGCGCAGCACTGGAAAGATCCGCTCGCTGGCCGCATCGTGGTTGGCTGCCCGGCGATACAGACCCGCCAATAGATGCTTGAGTCTGGGGTCAGCCCAGAACCCGGCGAGCAGGCTGCCGGCAAGCATCTGCTCGCCGTGATACGCGAAGTATTCGCCTTGATGCTGCTGCGCCTGGGCATCAGTCCAGGCCCGCAGTTGCTCAAGGTCCTCATCGGTAACGGCAGCGCCTAATTTTGCAAAACCCTGGGTATCGATTTCGTCAGCAAGGCGTTGAACCTGCTGCTCATCCGTGTCGAAAGATAGTGGCATTGCAGTGAGCTCTCGAAGGTATGTGGGCAAGCCCATGTCCGGATGTCGGTGCAAGGCATTTCGGCATTGCCTTATGTGCAATCAGGCACGCTACCGCCCGAATCTGCAGATCCAGTGGGTCATTTGCGAATGAAGCGCAGGTTGCCAAGTGTTTGATTTGTCGAGCGTGTCTAACTGCTTTCAACATTTATCGGGCAAAGCTACCGCCACACCGAGCACACTCAGTAATTTTGAAAATTTCTTTTTTCCAACACGTTCCCACCAACGCAAAAGACGCGTCGTGGAGTAACTAACTTCGTTGGCAGAACGGGAAAGGTAAGAGTCGTATGAGTTCCGCGTAGCGCTCTTTGGCACTGCTGCATTTCTGGAAAACATTTGACATGCATATATATCGACGGCGGCGCTCATCCTGTCAAATTATTTCGCCAACATTCTGTTAAGTTTTTGATAAACGGGTTTAGTAATTCTCTAAGTTATTGATTTTAAAGCGAGTCAAAAAACCATCGTTGCACCGTAGCGGTGCGGTGACGCTTTTCAGCCGCAGCCAAGGGCGGCGCAGCGGGCGGGGAATCAGGGGCAAAAGACGATTTTCCAACGTCAGAAGTTGGACGCCTGCAGTCAGTATCGGTTTTATGGCGCTCATTATTTGAACTTGAATCTGTGAACAATTAAATTGAATTTATTCGAAGTTATGTATGGAGGCTTTAAAAAAGTGTCAATTGAAGTGTGTGGCCACGCACAAATTCTCATCGCCAGCTGTTTTCAACTTTTGGTATCCATCCGAATACAACACACTTGAATGAGTGTGCTGCAATTAATGTGTTCAACATGTGTGCATGGGTGCATGCAGCCGTTGTTTGAAAAGCAACTGCTTGCGGCGAGGCGTCTACTGCGTGCTATAGCGTGTCGCGCGGTTGCTCAGCCGTGGGCGCTGCTCCATTATCTGACCTGTGCTACGCAAATTTTCGGGCAGGAGATTCGATGAATACGCAGATCAAAACCAATGGAGTGGTAGCTGAACGTTTGGCGCAGGCGCGCGCCCTGATGAGTCGCGAAGGTATAGATGCCTGGCTGGTGCCATCCGCCGATCCCCATCTTTCCGAATACCTGCCGGGGTATTGGCAGGGACGGCAATGGTTGTCGGGTTTTCACGGCTCGGTCGGCACGCTGATCGTGACCCCGACCTTTGCTGGCGTGTGGGCAGACAGCCGTTATTGGGAGCAAGCGACCAAGGAGCTGGCGGGCAGCGGTATTGAGGTGGTCAAATTACAGGCCGGTCAGCCAGGCCCGCTCGACTGGCTGGCTGACCAGGCAACGGCTGACTCGGTCGTTGCCGTCGATGGTGCGGTCATGGCAGTGGCGTCTTCGCGCACGCTGGCCAGCAATCTATACGCGAAGGGCGCGCGTCTTCGCACCGATCTCGACCCGCTCACTGAAATCTGGCATGACCGTCCGCAATTACCGGCTCAAGCTATATATGAGCACACTGCGCCCCAAGCCACTGTGCAGCGTGCCGAGAAACTGAAACAGCTACGCAGCAAGATCATCGAGCAAGGCGCCGATTGGCATTTCATCGCGACGCTGGATGACATCGCCTGGTTGTTCAACCTGCGCGGTGCCGATGTGTCCTACAACCCGGTATTCATTTCCTTCGCGCTGATTGGTCCGGACAGCGTCAGCCTGTTCGTGGCGTCCGACAAGGTAGATGCCGCATTACGCCAGACGCTCGAAAGCGAAGGCATCACTTTGCGCGAGTACACCCACATAGGCGCCGCGTTGCGGGAGGTGCCGACCCAGGCTCGATTGCTGGTAGATCCGGCGCGTGTCACTTGCGGTCTGCTCGACTATCTCGACAGTGAAGTGACGCTGGTTGAAGGTTTGAACCCGACGACGCTGTTCAAATCCCGCAAGACCGAAGGGGATGTGACGCATATCCGCCGAGCGATGGAGCAGGACGGCGCTGCACTGTGCGAGTTCTTCGCCTGGCTGGACTCGGCCTTGGGCAAAGAGCCGGTCAGCGAGTTGACCATCGATGAGAAGCTCGGCGCGGCGCGGGAACGGCGTCCGGGCTACATCTCACCAAGCTTTGCCACAATCGCCGGATTCAACGGCAATGGCGCCATGCCGCATTATCGAGCCACTGAGCAAGAGCACGCGCAGATCGAAGGCGACGGGCTATTGCTGATCGATTCGGGAGGTCAATATCTGGGGGGTACGACTGATATCACGCGCATGGTGCCGATTGGTCAGCCAAGCGCCGAGCAAAAGCTTGATTGCACACGCGTGCTTAGAGGGGTTATTGCCCTGTCCAGAGCGCATTTCCCCAGGGGGATTCTTTCCCCGTTGCTGGATTCGATTGCTCGTGCGCCGATCTGGGCAGATGGCGTCAATTACGGTCATGGCACCGGACACGGCGTGGGTTATTTCCTGAACGTGCACGAGGGCCCCCAAGTGATCGCCTATCAGGCGCCCGCCACTCCACAGACGGCCATGCAGCCCGGGATGATCACTTCTATCGAGCCCGGCACCTATCGCCCGGGACAGTGGGGCGTGCGGATAGAAAATCTGGTGATCAATCGCGAAGCCGGTAAGACCGAGTTCGGCGATTTCCTCTCGTTTGAAACGCTGACGCTTTGCCCGATCGACACGCGCTGCCTGGAGACAGGCCTGCTGACGCAGGAAGAGCGCAACTGGCTGAATGACTACCATGGCGAAGTCAGGGCACGGCTGAGTCCTTTGCTTCAGGGATCGGCGCTTGATTGGTTGAATACCCGAACTGCAGCTATTTAAGGCACGGGTTTAATAGCTGTACGAAAGGGCACGGTCTTACAGCCGTGCCCTTTTTTTGCATCATTGGATGCGACAGCGCTGGCGAGGGGATGCTGAAGAGCGCCCCTAAGGCGAGAGTGGTTTCTTGCAGATAATGATCATGCTACGACTGGTGTAGCCAGCAGGATTCAAACCAAATGGGTAATCGCCTGGATCTTCTGACGCATCGCCGGATTTGGCGATGACCCGATAGGTTTTTGACGCGCAGGAACTGGTTGCCAGTTCGTAGCATCGGTCCCAGGAAGACGAAAGGCCGGAACAGTTAATGTGGATACCGCGCTTGCCTTGTTTCACTGGCTTGGAAGTGGCGGCGCATCCAGCCACAGTCACCACCGCCAGCATTATTAATATGTATTTCATCCTGTCCCTTACCTGGCCGACGTCTGCCAGCCAGCAACTAGCTTGAATTCGCGTGTCATGCCTAAGCCAACAACTGTGCGTTTTGCGAGATGCTCACAGTGGTAGGTCGTCGGGCGTAAACATGGCCTAACAGCGCTATAAATGCCAGTGACATCGTGTAACGAATACCATTTCGCAATCAGTCAGCGCAGACCAGGACCGGTTGTGGTGAGCGTGATGTCAGCGTAGAGCCCGCAGAGGCAACGATGATCGCGAGGATTGCAAGCCACTGAGTCAGCGAAAGATGCTCCTGAAGAAAGATTAAACCCGAAAGCGCGCCGATGGCAGGCTCCATGCTCATGAGTGTGCCGAAGGTGCGCGCGGGGATTTTGGTCATCGCGATCATTTCCAGGCTCAGGGGTAGGGCAGTAGAGAGGATCGCAAGACCGATGGCTGCGGGTATCAGCGCTGGAGAGAACAAGGCAGTCCCGGCATCGGCAATACCGATGGGTGCGACGCAGATTGCCGCAATGAGAACACCCCAGGCCGAGATCTGAACGCCATGTTCAGAGCCTGCCCTCTGACCGAACACTATATAGGCGCCCCAGCAAACGCCTGCGCCGAGGGCATAGGCGACACCGGCCATGTCGAGCCTTTCGGTCTGGCCCATCGGGATCAACAGCCCCAAGCCAATGACAGCCATGGCTATCCATATATAGTCGACAAGCCTGCGTGAGTGGTACATCGCGACCGCCAGCGGCCCGGTGAATTCCAGCGCAACCGCGATTCCCAGGGGGATTCGACTTATAGCTATATAGAAGAGGAGATTCATGGCGCCTAATGCAACGCCATAAAGAATGATGATTCGCAGCGAGCTGGCAGAGAACGGCGCGCGCCATGGGCGCAAGAACACCAGCATAAGCACGCTGGCGAGCGCCAGTCTCAGGGCAGTGGTGCCTGGTGCGCCAATAACGGGGAATAGAGTCTTCGCTAGCGACGCTCCTGACTGGATGGATACCATCGCAATCAATAGCAGCCCTATGGGCAGTAGTAGTGAAGAAGGGCGACCGGTGGGCGAATTCATTGTGCTGTCGAGACCAGAGCAAAAATTAGAGAGGCGGCTATCATCCTTAAGTATTGTGATGTGGGCAATATAATGCTCAGTTGGTATCGATCGGATTAAGTTCAGATGATTTTTGAATTAACTATTGACGCCCCTGAGGATCTGTCTATAATTCGCCCCACTTCCGGCGCAGACGAAACGGAAAACTTCTTGTTAATCAAGTAGTTGGACGAA
>NZ_JBSKHW010000004.1:235462-321552 GCF_057128765.1 Pseudomonas corni | reverse complement strand
GGCATCAAGCTGTTGGCCAATCATGGCCCGGTGACCATTCAGGCGCAGAACGGCACCCTGGAAATCCTCGCGCGGCAGGGGCTGCACATCACCAGCACTGATGACGAAATCCACATCACCGCCAAGAAGAAAATCATCCTGAATGCAGGTGGCAGTTACATCACCATGGATCAGTGCGGCATCGAGTCCGGGACCGTGGGCGATTACACGGTCAAGTCCGCGCACAATGAGTATTTGAAGGGAAAAGCCAAACAGGTCGCAGAACTGCCGGACCTGCCAGCCATTGCCAGCGCAACGCCTGTGGCGCCATTGCGCGTAAAAAGTGCGCCGGTCCGCCCGGCTGCAAACCCTCTCGATGATCCTGGCAAACCCGACGATCCGGTTTTGAATAAAGATCTGGATGAAGAAGAGGAGGAGGAAGAACTCGAAGGCATCACATTGCGCCTGGGGCTGTTTTTCGACGGTACTGGCAACAACCTCAGCAATTCTGCCGCCACCGAGCAATGCAGCCGCGAAGACCTGGCGCTGTTCAGTCGTAGCGAGCTGACAAGCATCATTGAGCAGTGCAACCAGTATGGATTTGATGGGTTTGATGGCAGTGGCTTCAATGAGGCACCGGATGACAGTTATGGAAATGCGCCGAGTAACGTGGTGCATCTTTATGATCTTTATCCGGACAACACGGCGACACCGATTGCGAGTGACGCGGACATTGGCTATCTAAAGGTTTATCAGGAGGGCATCGGCACTCGCAGCGGTGGCAAGGATTCGCTATACGGCCAAGGCACTGGGCAGGGTGAAACTGGGGTAGTGGCACGAGTGGGCCAAGCGCCTGCCGCGATACAGGCGCAACTCCGAGAATTTGGAATCGCCAATCCCCACACCGATATTCGGCGCATCGAGTTCGACATCTTTGGCTTCAGTCGCGGCGCAGCGGCTGCCCGGCACTGCGCCAACGAACTGCTCAAACCTGGCCGGGGCATCTTCGCTCAGCTGCTAAAAGGCGGTCGCTTTGGTATGCTGGCGGGTTTTGATCCGGTTGTGGATGTTGGCCTAAACCTAATCGGCCTTTTCGATACAGTAGCTGCCATTGCGGCGGTGGGGCGCGCTGATTTAAGTGTGGCGGATGACACCAACCCCGGCGTCAACCTGCACCTGCCGCTCGGCTGCGCACGAAAAGTCATCCAGTTGCACGCAGGTGATGAGTGTCGCCACAACTTTGCCCTCAACAGCGTGCGGCAGGGGCATCCAGAAATCAGCCTGCCTGGCGTGCATTCGGATATAGGTGGCGGGTATCTGCCCCGGGCCCATGAACGGTTGATGATGACCGAGCCCCTTCGCGTCACCTTGCCTGCCAACCGATCACTGCAGTCCTCCAGTGAATGGGCAGCGGTTTCTGCTCGAGCCGAATCCTTGCGTGCTAGTGGGCTGGCGGGCGATGGCAACATCAAGGTGCATGCTTGGCCGTTTATGCGGCCAACCAGCGGCAGGTCCGAAAACGTTGCTCAGGACTACTGGCTGACGATCATCCTCGAACGGCCCGTACGCGGCGAGTTGGCGCTGATTGGGCTGCGTCTGATGCGCGAGTTGGGCGTGCGTCATGGCGTGCCGTTCGACGTCATCGAAAATGAAGACCGGCGCTTCAAGATGCCCGAAGAGCTTCAACCCATCGCTGCGCAAATTCTGAAGCAAGTACTCGCCGGAGAAGACGTGCGCCTTGATGCCGACCAGGAGCGCCTGCTGCGAGGTCGTTATATCCATCAGTCCTCACACTGGACGCCCAATAAAGGCCTGTTTATCAACAAGCCTGCGCAGGGCAACAAGCGCAATGTTTATCCGAACACCCCCCAGAGAGGGTATCCGCAATGAAGCGTCTGATTCTGCTTCTTGGGTTGCTGTTCAGCCTGTGCGCCTGCGCCAGTGGCCCCCGGCAATCTCCGCCGCCCAAGCTGCCGTATCCAAGTTGGTATGTAGGTTTGGCCGCTCCGCGTTACATGGAGGTCTGGGTAGAAAGCGTGGACGTACTCGATCAGCGCGGTTTTGCATTCTTCCGAGTGCATGGAGGCGTAGCTAGCTACACGGGTAAACCAGAGGGTTGGCACAAAGGCGGAGGGGCATCGAAACCGGTCAACAACGTTGACCTGCCCGACCGGATTTTCCTGCGCTGGCAATCCCTGGCAGAGCCGCAAACCTACAAAATCAATGTCCTGATCCCGCAATGGGTACGGGACGAGATGATTAGGTCCGAGCGGGTGTTCTGTGAAGCTGACCAGCAAGATGTGACGCTCTTCCGCAACAGGATCAATTTTGGAATGGCACCTGGCGGCATCGTCAAGGTCTGGGTGGGTGCGGCATGTTTGGGATATAAGGAAATTGGCCGCTTTCAGGCAGAGGTCGAGCCGCTTGGGCCGTATCAAACCGGTAAAGGTATTTATTACCGAGCACCGAATCCCGAGGCTCAGGCCTACATCGATAAACACGGAATTCCATATGGCTCCTGGTAAGCACCTACAGACCACAAAGCGTCTGAGCCTGCTTCTCGGCTTGCTGTTCAGCCTGTGCGCCTGCGCCGGTGGTCCCCGGCAATCTCCGCCGCCCAAGCTGCCGTATCCAAGTTGGTATGTGGGTTTGGCAGCCCCGCGTCACATGGAAGTCTGGGTGGAAAGTGTGGATGTGCTTGATCGGCGCGGTTTTGCATTCTTCCGAGTGCACGGAGGCGTAGCTAGCTACACGGGTAAGCCAGAGGGTTGGCACAAAGGCGGAGGGGCATCGAAACCGGTCAACAACGTCGACCTGCCGGACCGGATCTTCCTGCGCTGGCAATCGCTGGCAGAGCAGCAGACCTACAAAATCAATGTCCTGATCCCGCAATGGGTACGGGACGAGATGAATAGGTCCGAGCGGGTGTTCTGTGAAGCTGACCAGCAAGATGTGACGCTCTTCCGTAACAGGATCAATTTTGGAATGGCACCTGGCGGCATCGTCAAGGTCTGGGTGGGTGCGGCATGTTTGGGATATAAGGAAATTGGCCGCTTTCAGGCAGAGGTCGAGCCGCTTGGGCCGTATCAAACCGGTAAAGGTATTTATTACCGAGCACCGAATCCCGAGGCTCAGGCCTACATCGATAAACACGGAATTCCATATGGCTCCTGGTAAGCACCTACAGACCACAAAGCGTCTGAGCCTGCTTCTCGGCTTGCTGTTCAGCCTGTGCGCCTGCGCCGGTGGTCCCCGGCAATCTCCGCCGCCCAAGCTGCCGTATCCAAGTTGGTATGTGGGTTTGGCAGCCCCGCGGTACATGGAAGTCTGGGTAGAAAGCGTGGATGTGCTTGATCAACGTGGGCTCGCCTTCTTCAACGTCTTTGGGGGCGTGGCGGGCTATACAAGAAAACCGGAGGGCTGGCACCAAGGTGGAGGCAAGATGATGCCGGTTAGCAACGTCGATCTGCCTGAGCGCATTTTTGCGCGCTGGCAGTCATTGGCGGAGCCGCAGACCTACAAGATCGGCATAAAGATTCCGCAGTGGGTGCGTGACGAGATGGTCAAACCGGAGCGGGTTTATTGCCAGGGCTCCCAAAAATGGAAGGACGACTATCGGGACATGATCACTCTTGGCATGGCTCCTGGCGGCATCGTCAAAGTCTGGGTGGGTGGGGCGTGTCTGGGGTTCACGGAAGTCGGACGCTTCCAGGCCGAAATCGAACCGCTTGGGCCGTACAAAACCGGTAAAGGTATTTATTACCGAGCACCGAATCCCGAGGCTCAGGCCTACATCGATAAACACGGAATTCCATATGGCACTTGGTAGCCGATCCGCCAATACCCATAAAAAGCATCTGGCTCGTCACTATGGCCCGGATCATCAGGGATGACTCACTGCAGCTTCGTGCTGCCGTTCAAATCAAAAAGGATATTGCATGAACATTCGCCGACGTATAACCGTGTTCTTTACACTGCTGTTTTCTATGAGTACTGCAGCCATCGCGAGTGATGTCCCGGGAAAGTATTTCTTGGACGGGAAAATGGAAATAGGTTCCATATTGCACCTGCGTCCTGATGGAACCTTTAGCGGGCAAATCTATTATGGAAGTGCAGGTGGCAGCGCAAACGGTACGTGGTATGAAGAAAACAAGTCAGTATTTTTAAAATCTGATTCACTCACTGTGCCAAAACCGGTGGTCGTGAACTTCGACTCATTGTCCGAGACAGATTTGGCAAAAGCTGAGCAATTGCATCTTCGTTACAAAGATGAGGGCTTTGACCTCGCGCGAGATAATTATGTTCTCACCATGTATTACTCGCCGCCCCCTGTTTTCCAGCTGCTGGACCCTGTCACTATTTACCTGGAATATGCCCAAGGCCCACAAGCTGAAGTCCAAGCGGATTATTTTAATGCCGATGCTGTATTTGTCCCTTTCGATGACCGCAGAAATCTGAAAAGAATCGGCATTGGCAGGCAAGGCCATTCGGCAGCGATCAAATGGTTTGATGTTGATGCTCGCAGTCGACTGTTTAGTATCGGCTGGGAGAAAGCTTTGGGGCGCCCAGCATTGTTTAAGCAGCTGCAGGAGTATGACCTGAGTGAGTCCAAGGCTAATTTCCACGGCAGCCAAGAGAAACTGAGCCAGTTAAAAAATAATTATCTAATCACGCTGAATCAAAACGTAGAATTCATCGCGCCGGTGATTGAGCCGGTAGAAGTGCATTGGGGGTTTCAGGACGGCACCGTTCAAAAGCAGCTATGGGCAGATGCGAAAAATTCGGTTTTGCGCCTCCCGTTCGATAAGCAAAAAACCTTGAAAAGGATTGGCTTTAAAGGGCAAGGCTCGGCCAGGCCGATTATCTGGGTTGAAGTAACGCCAGCAGGGCGGATGTTTTCCATGGAGTGGGCGGAACCGTTTGTTGAAAACGACAGTGACCTGTCTGGCCTGTTCAACAATATGGTCCTGGACATCAAACCCGGCTGTCTGGCCTGGGATGATGGGAACTTAAGAGGGTGCTTCCGAAAGTAATGCAACCCACTCAATCCCGACGATTCTTCGCCTCAATCCACTGCGCCATATACTGCGTGCTCTTGTGCTGATGATGTCGCAGCATCGCGCCGGTGAAGTTCGCGGTGCGGTGTTCGGTGAGGTTCTCGCGCAGGGCATTGATTCGTCCGATCAACGCGGCGCAATGCTGCTCATGGCTGAACCGGTCGCGTAACACGTCAAAGCCAGCGCTTTGAGCCTCGGCCCAAGCGACCGGGTCTTCATATAGCCGCACAGCTTGCGCGGCCAGTTGCACGGCCGTATTGGCTACAGCTCCGGGAAACGGTAGCTCGCCGTGCATGGCTTCAGCGCCGACAGGCGTGGTTACCGTCGGTGTGCCGCAGACCATCGCGTCGATGATTTTGCCTTTGATGCCCGCCCCGAAACGCAGGGGCGCGAGGGATACGCGGGCATTACCCATGACGGCCAGGGCATCTTCGGCCCAGTTCATCACATGAAAGCCTTGGGCTGCGTTGTGCAGCGCGGCGGCTTTGGGTGGGGTGTAGGCGCCGTAGACATGCAATTGCGCAGAAGGCAGTTGTTGACGAATCAGCGGCCAGATCGCGCTTTTCATCCATAGCACCGCGTCCCAGTTGGGCGCATGGCGGAAATTGCCGATGCTCAAGAAATGCCTGCGCGCTTCAAACGGCTGAGCGGTTGAGGGGATGTCGCGCAGCATCAGCGGACACAACTGCAACAAGTTCGACGGCACCTTGAACAGACGGGTGAGCAGGTCGATTTCGACATCCGACACCACAAGATTCAGGTCGCAGCGATAGAGCGCGGCGATTTCCCGTTGGGCGATATCCGACTGGGCCATGTGCGTGTACAAGGCCTGGTCGCAGATATCGAACACGTCCAACCCATTGTCGTCGGCCTGATGCTCGTTGAGCAGCCGCTTGAGCAGTTGATGACGGCTGTGACGCAGGCTTTGCAGATCACAGGTTTCCATCACTTGCAGGGCCGTGGGGCAGTGTTTCTCGACTCGCCAGCCGAATTGTTCTTCCATCAGGAATTGATCGAACAGCACCACATCCGGTTGCAGTTCGCTGACGAACACATCGAAGCTGCTGTTGTTCAGCTCGATCCTGACCTCTGTGATGCCCATCGCTGAAAGGTCGGCTTTATGCTCGCCTTCGCTGGCCGCGCTGGCGAAGGTGATCTGCCAGCCGTGTTGCAGGAAGCAGTCGATCAATTGCATGACATGCCCGCTGGCCGCCGATGAGCGCGGCTCCGGCCAGACATAGCCAACGATCAGTAAACGGGTGTTGCTGCCCAACGGCGTTTCAGTGGCCAAGAATGCTTTTCACTTTGTCGCGCAATTGGTCGATGGAGAACGGTTTACCGATCACGAACATGTCGGCCGGGGCATCAATGTTTTCGGCGTAGCCGCTGGCAAACAGAATCGGCAACGCCGGACGAAGGATGCGCGCTTGTTGCGCCAGCTTGATGCCGTCCATGTCTGGCAGGCCTTTATCGGTCATCAAAAGGTCGATCACGGTGTCGTTGTTTTCTAGAAACGACAGCGCCTGGCCACCATCGGCTGCTTCGAGCACCTTGTACTCGAGCTCCTCAAGCACGTCGACTATCAGCATGCGCACGATGCTGTCGTCTTCCACCACAAGGATAGTGCTGGCTGGTTGGGACATGGTGTTTCCTTAAAAGTGGCAGATTCACGGCTCATTTCGAGCCTGTTGGTCAATCAGTCCAGCGAACTTTCACACTGGAAAACTCCGCGGGACACATTCAAATGAGTGGTCCTTATAACGGCGGTTATCCAAATGCAGATAAATTTGTCGTCTGTCCTACGATTTCTGTCTGAAAATTCCGCTTTATATGTCAGAAGTCAGAGTCTTTTCCTGAAGTTTACGGCAAACTCCGCTGTTTAGACCAATTGGCGCGGACCCCAAGATGATCCATCCATCTACTGTCGATGAGCAACGTTTCCGCAAACTGCTAGGACGCAACGTCGCCTTGCCTCTGGGCGTAGGTGTGATGAGCGCCGCATTCTTTATTATTCTGATCACTTATTTGCTGTCAGTCATCCAGTGGGTGGAGCACACCGATAGGGTGATCAACAATGCCAACCGCTCGCTGAAGCTCTCCATCGACATGGAAACCGGCATGCGCGGCTTCCTGCTGACCGGTGATGAACGCTTCCTTGACCCCTACGAGGTCGCGCGCCCCGGCATCACTGCCGAGTTGAAAGGCCTGGAAGAATTGGTCGCGGACAACCCGCCTCAGGTGGATCGTTTCAGACGTATCGCAGCCATGCAGGAAGACTGGAATCGTTTCGCCCAGGAAATGATTACCCTTCGGCGTCAGGGCGGCGACTATCAAGGCCCCATCCAGACCCGACGCGGCAAGCGACTGACTGACGAGATACGTGCCGAATATGAGCAAGCCGTCGGGGTAGAGCAGCAGTTACGCCAGACGCGTAATACCGACGTCACTCACACGACGATTGTATCGGTGTCGTTCTATCTGGTTTTCGTGCTGCTGGTCAGTGGTGTTCTGGCGTGGGTAGGCCGCCGCGACATGCTTGCGTTGTCCACCAATTACGCTGAAAACCTCAAAAGCCAGGAAGAAAATGCAGGTCGTCTGGAACATGTCGCGTGGCTGCGTAATGGTCAGAGCGAGCTGGCCGAGCAGGTGCTGGGCCAACTCACGCTGAACATGCTGGGTCGAAATGTCCTGCAGTTTTTCGCGCAGTATCTGGGCGCGGTGGTCGCCGCTGTTTACGTGCGTCAGGAACACGGTGGCTTGCTGCGCGTTGCGTCCTACGGCTTCTCTCGTCAGCAGGAGCTGCAGGAGCAATCGATCTATAGTGGCGAAGGCGTGGTGGGCAAGGCGGCCGAGCAGGATGAAGTCATCAGGCTCGATGATGTGCCGCTGGACTATTTCAAAGTCAGCTCAGGCTTGGGCGACGGCTCGCCGCGCAGCGTGCTGGTGGTGCCGACCAGCAATGATGACAACGTCAATGGCGTCATCGAACTGGGTTTCCTGCGCCCGCTGACTTCCCGCGATATCGAGTTCATGGAGCTGATTGCTGACAACGTCGGCACCTCCATCGAGGCTGCGCGTTATCGTCAGCGCTTGCAGGAAGTGCTGGCCGAAACCCAGCAACTCAATGAAGAACTGCAAGTGCAGCAGGAAGAATTGCGCACTGCTAATGAAGAGCTCGAAGAACAGTCGCGCATTCTCAAGGAGTCCCAGGTCCATCTGGAAACTCAGCAAGCAGAGCTTGAGCAGACCAACGAACAGTTGGCCGAACAAAGCCAGGCCATCGCCGATCAACGTGATGCCCTGGACCGCAACAACGAAGAACTCAACATCGCCCAGGTGGAACTTGAAGCTCGCGCCGAAGAGTTGCAGCGCTCCAGCAAGTACAAATCCGAATTCCTGGCCAACATGTCTCACGAGCTGCGCACGCCGCTCAACAGCTCGTTGATTCTCGCCAAGCTGCTGGCCGAGAACCCTCAGGACAACCTCAGCGCTGAGCAGGTCAAGTTTGCCGAATCGATTTACTCGGCGGGCAACGACCTGCTGAACCTGATCAACGACATTCTCGACATCTCCAAGGTCGAAGCCGGCAAGCTCGACATGCGCCCGGAAAACAGCAGTGTGCCAAGGCTGGTCGACGGTCTGCGCACGATGTTCGAGCCATTGGCTGCCGAGAAAAAGCTGGAATTCATTGTGGAGTTGCAGGCCGGTGCGCCGACCATGCTGTACACCGACCGCCAGCGGCTGGAGCAGATACTCAAGAACCTGCTGTCCAACGCGGTCAAGTTCACCGAAACCGGGACTGTGAGCCTCACGGTTTCGCGGCAACCGGGCGCAGGCATTGTGTTTACCGTGCGCGATTCCGGTATCGGCATTGCAGAAGACCAGCAGGAAAGCATTTTCGAGGCCTTCCGCCAGGCCGACGGCACCACTAACCGGCGCTATGGCGGGACCGGACTTGGGCTGTCGATTTCACGGGATTTGGCACGCCTGCTTGGCGGATCGATTGCTGTGACCAGCGCACCGGGGCAGGGCAGTATTTTCACCCTGGTGCTGCCGGAACAATACGAAGAGCAACTACAGGGCCAGGACTATCGCGCGCCTGCTCCCGCTTTGGCTGCCCCGGCGCCAGTCGCAAGGCCAATCGTTGCACCGGTGCCGGTGGTTTCAGTGCCGGTGCCGAGCTTTGCCGATGATCGCGATAAATCCCCGTTTACCAAACGCTGCATCCTGGTGATCGAGGATGAAGTGCGGTTTGCGCAGATCCTCTACGACTTGGCCCATGAATTGGGCTACCACTGCCTAGTGGCCCACGCCGCTGATGATGGCTTTGAACTGGCGGCGCAATTTGTGCCCGACGCCATTTTGCTGGACATGCGCCTGCCCGATCACTCCGGTCTGACCGTGCTACAACGCTTGAAGGAGCGGGCATCGACGCGGCATATCCCGGTGCATGTGATTTCCGTCGAAGATCGTCAGGAAGCGGCCATGCAAATGGGCGCCGTGGGCTATGCGGTCAAGCCCACCACCCGTGAAGAGCTCAAGGACGTGTTCGCCCGTCTGGAAGCCAAGCTGACGCAAAAGGTCAAACGCATTCTGCTGGTGGAAGACGACGCGTTGCAGCGCGACAGTATTTCGCGATTGATTGGCGATGAAGACATCGAAATCACCGCAGTAGGCTTCGCCCAGGATGCCCTCGAACTGCTGCGCGACAATGCCTACGACTGCATGATCATCGACCTCAAGCTGCCGGACATGCTGGGCAATGACTTGCTCAAGCGCATGTCCACCGACGAAATCGCCGCCTTCCCGCCCGTCATCGTTTACACCGGGCGCAACCTGACCCGTGACGAAGAGACTGAGCTGCTCAAGTACTCGCGCACCATCATCATTAAGGGTGCGCGCTCCCCGGAGCGGTTGCTCGATGAGGTCACGTTGTTCCTGCACAAGGTCGAGTCGCAGTTGTCCTCGGAGCGCCAGACCATGCTCAAGACTGCGCGCAGCCGTGATCGCGTGTTCGAGGGCCGCAAGATCCTTGTGGTTGATGACGACGTGCGCAACATCTTTGCCCTGACAAGCGCCTTGGAGCACAAGGGCGCCATCGTCGAAGTAGGGCGCAACGGTCTGGAGGCCATCGCCAAACTCAACGAGGTCGAGGACATCGATCTGGTGCTGATGGACGTGATGATGCCGGAAATGGATGGCTACGAGGCCACCGCCGAAATCCGTAAAGACCCACGCTGGCGCAAGTTGCCGATCATCGCCGTGACCGCCAAGGCCATGAAGGACGATCAGGACCGCTGTCTGCAGGCGGGCTCCAACGACTATCTGGCCAAGCCCATCGATCTGGATCGCTTGTTCTCGCTGATACGCGTATGGCTGCCGAAAATGGAACGTATTTGAATGGGCCGGATCAATTGAGCACTCCCGAACACCGACCAGGTTTTAGCGATGCCGCTTGAGCGAGACGCTGATATTGAATTGCGCTTGTTGATCGAAGCCATTTATTCGAAGTACAGCTATGACTTCCGCGATTACTCAGGTGCGTCGGTCAAACGACGGGTCAATCATGCGTTGCGCCAGTTTGAACTCAAGACCATTTCGGCCTTGCAGGAGCGGGTGCTCCACGATCCATCGGCGTTCATGCAGCTGCTGCAGTTCTTGACGATTCCGGTCAGTGAGATGTTTCGCGACCCGACGCACTTCCTCGCCATCCGCCAGGAAGTCGTGCCGCTGCTGCGCACCTATCCGTCGCTGAAGATCTGGATCGCAGGTTGCAGCACCGGCGAAGAAGTCTATTCGATGGCTATTCTGCTGCGCGAAGAAGGCTTGCTCGATCGCACGATCATCTACGCTACCGACATCAATCCGCGGTCTCTGGAAAAAGCCAAGCAGGGAATTTTTTCCATGGAAAACATCCCGGGCTATAACGACAACTATCTTAAGGCGGGGGGTAAACGGGCGCTTTCCGAGTACTACACGGCGGCTTATGACTACGCGATCTTCGACAAAACCTTGCGCGAGAACGTAACCTTCGCCGATCACAGCCTGGCCACCGACAGCGTGTTCTCTGAAACGCAGTTGATCTCCTGCCGAAACGTGCTGATCTATTTCAACAAGACGCTGCAGGATCGAGCGTTCGGGCTGTTTCATGAGTCGCTGGGGCATCGCGGCTTTTTGGTGCTCGGCAGCAAGGAAACCCTGGATTTCTCAGGCTATAGCAAGCAGTTCGAACCCTTGGTCAAACCTGAGCGGATCTACCGCAAGACATGAAAACAGCCTTCCCTGACACCGCCCCGGATGCGACCCCGCTGCCCGCCGTTGATGCCATCGTCGTCGGCGCGTCTGCCGGTGGTGTCGAGGCGTTGTTGAAGATTTTTACACCGCTTGGCAAAGGCTATCGGCTACCGATCATTACGGTGCTGCATGTACCCGACGAGCGCCGCAGTCAGTTGGCCGAAGTGTTCACCTCGCGCTTGTCGATCCCGGTGAAAGAAGCCGACGACAAGGAGGCTCTGGTGCCCGGCACCATGTATTTCGCATCCCCCGGTTATCACCTGTCGATGGAGTCGGACAAGACGTTTTCCTTCAGTCAGGAGGAGCGAGTGTTTCACTCCAGGCCCAGCGTCGACATCCTGTTTGACTCGGCCGCCGACGTTTACGGACCGCGTCTGGCGGGCATTTTGCTGACCGGCGCCAATAACGATGGCGCATTCGGTCTGGCACGGATCAAACAGTGCGGTGGGTTTACCGTAGTGCAAGATCCTGCAACCGCCCAGGCGCGCACCATGCCCGAAGCCGCCCTCAAATTACACACCCCGGATTACCTCCTGCCTTTGCACGACATTGGCTTACTGCTTGTCGAGCTGGAACGAATCGCATGCTGAGTGAAATAAAAGCCAAACTGCTGATCGTCGATGATTTGCCGGAAAACCTGTTGGCCCTTGAGGCGCTGATCAAGCGCGAGGACCGCCAGGTATTCAAGGCGCTTTCCGCCGACGAGGCGCTGTCGTTGTTGCTGGAACATGAGTTCGCCATGGCGATCCTCGACGTCCAGATGCCGGGCATGAACGGCTTTGAACTTGCGGAAATGATGCGCGGTACCGAGAAGACCAAGAACATTCCGATTGTCTTCGTCAGCGCCGCAGGGCGTGAGCTGAACTATGCGTTCAAGGGCTATGAAAGCGGGGCCGTGGATTTCCTGCACAAGCCGCTGGATATTCATGCGGTTAAAAGCAAGGTCAACGTATTCGTCGATCTGTACCGCCAGCGCAAGGCGCTCAAGCAACAGCTCGATGCGCTTGAGCGGGCGCGTCAGGAGCAGGAAGCGCTGCTGGGCAAGCTGCAATTGACCCAGAACGAGCTTGAACATGCGGTGCGCATGCGTGATGACTTTATGTCTATCGTCTCCCACGAGGTGCGCACGCCCCTCAATGGCCTGATTCTGGAAACCCAGCTGCGCCAGTTGCACCTGGCCAAGGACAACGCCTCTGCGTTCACCATGGACAAGCTTAAAGCCATGGTTGACCGCGACGAGCGCCAGATCCAGAGCCTGATTCGTTTGATCGAAGATATGCTCGATGTGTCGCGCATCCGCACCGGCAAATTGTCGATCCGCACCAGTGCCTTCGATCTGGCCGAGCTGGTGGTCAATCTGGTTGAAAGCTATGCCGCGCAAATCGCTGCCGCCGATTGTGTGGTGACGCTGAGCGCAAGCGAGCCGGTGATTGGCGTGTGGGACGAGTTCCGTATCGAGCAGGTAGTGGCGAACCTGTTGACCAATGCCCTGCGCTACGGCGCGCATAAGCCAATCCACGTGAAGGTTTACCTGGCGGACAACGAGGCGCGGGTCGATGTGATCGACAACGGCATTGGAATCAGCGCGGAAAACCAGAAGCGCATTTTTCAGCAGTTCGAGCGGGTTTCAGCCAAGCATGCCGTCGCAGGCCTGGGGCTGGGGCTGTTTATTTCTGATCAGATCGTTGAAGCCCACGGCGGCACGATCGTGGTCGAGAGCGAAGAGGGCAAGGGCTCGTTGTTTCGGGTGCGATTGCCCATCTGAAAGGGTTTTTGCGCAAAAACGACGGGCACCGCCACGCAATGCAAACCGGCGCTCGTCGCCCGGTACGGATTGTTCGACGATTTACTGAAAACTTGCGCAACCTCCGCTCACCGCCATGGTCGTACAAGCAGCTATCTATAAGATCAAAGGCGTTCAAATGAGCTCTGATGCAGAAAATGTCGTACTCATCGTCGAAGACGAACCGCTGATTCTCATGCTGCTGGCCGACTATCTGTCGGGCGAGGGCTATCGAGTGTTGCAGGCGGAAAACGGTGAGCAGGCATTCGAAATCCTCGCCACCAAACCCCACCTGGATTTGATGATCACTGACTACCGCCTGCCTGGGGGTATTTCCGGGGTGATGATCGCTGAACCTGCAGTGAAGCTGAGGCCGGAATTGAAGGTTATCTTCATCAGTGGTTACCCGGCGGAGATTGTCGAGTCGGGCAGCCCCATTGCCTCCAAGGCACCGATTCTTGCCAAGCCGTTCACCATGGACACCCTGCACACGCAGATTCAGCGCTTGTTGAATTGAGAAGCCTGACCTTCGCTCTGTAGGAGCCAACTTGTTGGCGAGGCGGCTGGCAAAATTCGTCAGTCAGAACGCTTCGCGAACAAGTTCGCCCCTACAGAGAACTGTAACGATCAACTCTCAATCATCTCCCGCACCTTCGCCGTCAGGTTGTCGAAGGCGAATGGCTTGGTGATCATCTGCATGCCGGTATCAAGAAATCCTGCCCTAACCGCGGCATGTTCGGCATACCCGGTGATGAACAACACCTTCAGATCCGGGCGCAGTTGCCGACCGATTTCGGCCACTTGGCGGCCGTTCATGCCGGGCAGGCCGACGTCGCTGATCAACAGGTCGATGCGTTGGTCGGACTCCAGCACCGGTACCGCGCTGGTGCCGTCGCTGACTTCCAGATACGCATAACCCAGCTCGCTCAGCACTTGGCTGACCAATGCACGCACGGCAGGGTCGTCTTCAACGATCAACACGGTTTCCCCGGGTTTGGCTTGCACTGCATCGCTGGTCATAGCCACGGCCGGTTCTTCTTTTGCACCATGGAAACGTGGCAGGTACAGCCGCACCGTTGTGCCTTGTCCAACCGTGCTTTCAATGGCGACATGACCATGGGACTGCTTGGCAAAGCCATAGATCATTGATAAACCCAGACCTGTGCCCTGACCGATAGGCTTGGTGGTAAAGAACGGATCAAAAGCCCTGCGAATCACACTTTCCGGCATGCCGCTGCCCGTGTCCGACACGCTCAGCACTACGTAATCACCGGGCAGCAGGTTCTCGTAGGCATTGGTGAAATGGCGATCAAGGTGCCGGTTGTAGGTTTTGATCACCAGATTGCCGCCGTCGGGCATGGCGTCCCGGGCGTTGAGCACCAGATTGAGAAGGGCGCTCTCCAACTGGTTGGGGTCGGCCTCTGCGGTCCAGAGCCCTTGGTCCAGGTCCATGTTCAGACTGATGCTTTCGTTCAGACTGCGATTGAGCAATTCGCCCATCGAGTGCACCAGCTCGTTCGTCTCCACGGGCTTGGAGTCCAGCGATTGCCGACGGGAAAACGCCAGCAGGCGATGAGTCAGGGCGGCGGCGCGGTTGGCCGAGGTCACGCCCAGATCGATCAACCCGTCGAGGTCGTCAAGACGCCCCCGGGCGATACGTCGGCGCAGTAATTCGAGGCTGCCGATGATGCCGGTCAGCATGTTGTTGAAATCGTGGGCGATACCCCCGGTGAGCTGTCCCACCGCTTCCATCTTTTGCGACTGGCGCAATACTTCTTCGTTATGCCGAAGTTGCGAGGTGCGCTCCTCGACTTGCTGCTCAAGGGTTTCATTGAGCTGCACCAGCTGGGTTTCAGCCAGCTTGCGTTCAGTGATGTCCGAGCTTACTCCGGCCAGCTCACTCACTCGGCCGTTTTTCGCACGGATCGCGCGGGCGCGAACATCGACCCAGTTCAGCGAGCCGTCCGGCCAGACGTTTCGAAACTCCATGACGAAATCTTCACCTGTGTCCAGGCTGTGCTGCAGTGCCGACTGCATGCGTGGCTGGTCTTCGAAATACACCGTGTTGAGCCAGTCCTGATAGCTGAATAGGGCACGTTCGTCGTGGCCGTAATGAGACTTGCTGGTGGCCGAGCAGTCCAGTTCCAAAAATTCGGCCTCTAGTTTCCAGGAGCCCAATCGTCCTGCGGTCAACGCGTTCTGCAATCGTTGCTCGCTCTCGAACATATCTTCAAGCCGGCTGCGAGCTTCGTATTGCCGGCGGCGACTACGCACTGCACTCGTCACCAGACTCACCAGGGTCACCGGGTGAAAAGGACGCTCCAGAAACGTGACATTGCCCAGCAGGCTGCCAAAGCGCGCGGAAGGATTCTGGTCCGGCCCACCGTGATGGGTCAGCAGCACGATGGGCAAGTCCGACCAGGCCGGCTGACCCGCCAGTTGTGCCAGCAACGGTTGAATGTCGGCGCTGCGCAGCGCCTCATCGGCGATGATCGCCATGCCTGCGCCGGACTTCAACTCATCGCTCAAACCTGCCAGATCGTGGGTAATAAGAGCAGGGAAGCCCGCTTCTTGCAGTATTCGTAAGGCAATCTGACTGTCCCTGCCGTGAGGAGCCAGAATGATTGCGCGCTCGGATAACAGGCCAGGGGTACTCACGCGTCTTTATCCCGCAACAGCGGATTGCTTTCGCCAAAATATTGCGGCACACCGCGAAGCACGCCTTGGAATTCGCTCAGAGGTTCGCCGATCGTCAGACCGTGGGAGCTGATGCGGTATTCGCGGATTGTTGATTCGTGAGTGCCGGTGCGTTTTTTGATGATAGAAATTGCCCGTCTGACCTGACCCAGCGCCTCGAAATAACGCAGCAAAATCACTGTGTCAGCCAGATACGTGATGTCAACCGGAGCGCGCATATCGCCAACCAGCCCGTGCTGTGCCACTGTCATGAACGTCGCGGCACCTTTGCGGTTGAGGTACAGCAGCAGCTCGTGCATATGCAGCACCAGCGCGTTTTCCTCAGGCATTGCCGCCTGATAGCCATTGAGGCTGTCGATCACGACGGTGCGAATGCCTTTCTGATCGACGCTACGACGCACTCGGTGAGAAAACTCGCCCGGCGACAATTCGGCTGCATCCACTTGCTCGATCACCAAATTGCCAGTGGCCTGTAGCGCCTCAAGGTCGATGTTCATCTTTTTCATGCGCTCGAATAGCAAGCCCATTTCTTCATCAAAAATGAACAGGCCGACTTTCTCGCCTCGGGCCACGGCAGCCGCCGCGAACACCATCGAGATCAGCGATTTGCCGGTACCGGCCGGGCCCAGGATCAAGGTGCTGGAGCCTCCATCGATGCCGCCGCCCAGCAGGGCGTCCAGCTCGTTGATGTGGCTGCTCATTTGCGTGCGCTGAAAGTTATTGCGGTGTTCCGCCGCCACCAGACGAGGGAAGACGTGAACGCCGTCGGCCATGATCGTGAAGTCGTGGTAGCCGCCCCGGTATTTCTGACCTCGGTATTTGACGACGCGCAGTCGGCGCCGCTCAGCGCCATAGTTGGGGGTCAGTTCTTCCAGCCGGATCACCCCGTGGGCGACGCTGTGAACGGTCTTGTCGAGCGCCTCGGTGGTCAGGTCGTCCAAGAGCACAACGGTTGCGTCGTAACGGGTGAAGTAGTGTTTGATCGCCAGGATCTGCCGGCGATAGCGCAAAGAGCTCTGCGCCAGTAGACGAATTTCCGACAGGCTGTCGATGACCACGCGATTGGGCCTGACTCGCTCAACCACTTCGAAAATCTGGCGGGTAGCTTCGCCCAGCTCCAGGTCCGATGAATACAGCAAGCTTTGCTGGTGCTCGGCATTGAGCAAATCTTCCGGCGGCGTCAGCTCAAAAATACTGATGTTGTCGTCCAGCTCCCACCCGTGGGAGCGAGCGCCGTCGCGCAATTCTGCTTCCGTCTCGGACAGCGTGATATACAGCGAGCGCTCATTCTGGGCGGCACCTGCCAGCAGAAACTGAAGCGCCACGGTGGTCTTGCCGGTACCGGGTTCTCCTTCGAGCAGGAAAACGTGGCTGCGTGACAGCCCCCCTGCGAGGATGTCGTCCAGACCCACAATGCCGGTTGCTGCTTTTGATGTAGTCAAGAATCGCCCTCTTGCGACCTGAGAAATTGGCGAACGTCGATGACTCTTCGACGCCCAGGCTGCACGTTTGCTTCGCTTTCGAGCAAAGGTCGGCTGCCAGTTTACTGGACCTCGGCGCTAACTGACCGTTCAGAATATTTCACGGCGCACAGCCAGAGCGTCCCGTCCGGCAAATGGCGCAACCGTAGCCTGCGGTGCCCAGCGGGCGCTTGCTATAGTCCTGCGCCAGAGCACTTGTGATAATCGCGACTTCCAGGGAATGCCATCGTGTCCAAATACACCGCTTTCAACGTCGAACTGGCCGACCATATTGCCCACGTGCAAATCAATCGTCCGGAAAAAGTAAACGCCATGAACGCCGAGTTCTGGCGCGAAATCATCCAGATATTTGAATGGGCCGACAGCACCGACGAGGTGCGAGTGGTGGTGCTCAGTGGGGCGGGCAAACATTTCTCATCGGGCATCGATCTGATGCTGCTCGCGTCAGTGGCCAGCGAATTGGGCAAGGACGTGGGGCGTAATGCACGTCTGCTACGGCGCAAGATCGTGCAGATGCAGGCATCGTTTGGCGCCGTCGATCAATGCAGCAAACCGGTGCTGGCGGCGATTCAGGGATATTGCATTGGCGGCGCCATTGACCTGGTTTCGGCCTGCGACATGCGCTATGCCGCTAACGATGCGCTGTTCTCGATCAAGGAAATCGACATGGGCATGGCCGCTGATGTCGGGACGCTGCAACGCCTGCCGCGCATCATTGGCGACGGCATGATGCGCGAGATGGCGTACACCGGGCGTAACGTTGACGCCGCCGAGGCTCAGCGTATCGGTCTGGTCAATCGCACATTCAGTGACGTGCCTCAATTGCTCGAAGGCGTGTTCGCCATCGCCCGCGACATCGCTGCGAAATCTCCCATCGCCATCCACGGTACCAAGCGCATGATCAGCTACATGCGTGACCATCGGGTCGAAGACGGCCTCGAATACGTTGCCACATGGAACGCTGCCATGTTGCAATCACCGGATCTCAAGCTGGCGATGGTCGCTCACATGAGCAAACAGAAGCCGGTCTTCGACAATTAATAGCGAACGGGCCTGACATGAGTGGCGAGCTGAAGCTTCGGGCTTGCCCCGTCACCCGGCCTGATCGTGCCAGAGGAGATTTTTCATGACGCGCCCCAGGCGTTGGAGCACCGCTGTCCTAGATACTCAAGTGACCGGTGGCATGGCCGTGGTCCATGGTGATCAGGGTTTTCTGCTCGATGACAACGGCGTGATGTTTTCCCGGGAATGGCTAGCACGTCTGGATTTGCCAGTAGTCAGCGAACATGGCATTGGCCATTTCGATGGCGAGCCCGTGTATCTGCTGGTGCTGGAAAAATCTGTCCCGGTGGAGGGCGCAAGCTGGCAGACGCTGCGTCAGTTCATGCTCGGCGACGACGCCGATGTTTACCAGAAGCTCGGTTACGCCGCGCAGATCAGTACCTGGGCCCGGGAACATCGCTTTTGCGGCAACTGTGGGCGCAAGGCTGAGCAGGTGCCGCTTGAACGCGCGATGTATTGCGCGCATTGCGATCTGCGTTATTACCCGCGTATTTCCCCGAGCATGATCGTGCTGATCACGCGAGGCGACGAGGTGCTGCTGGCACGTTCGCCGCGCTTCGTCACCGGCGTTTATAGCACCCTGGCAGGTTTTGCCGAGCCGGGTGAGTCGGCCGAAGACTGCGTGCGACGCGAAGTCATGGAAGAGGTGCAGATCAAGGTCAAGAACATTCAGTACAAGGGCAGCCAGTGCTGGCCGTTTCCGCACTCGATGATGCTGGGCTTTCATGCCGAGTACGAGAGCGGCGAAATTGTGCCCCAGGCCGATGAGATCGAAGACGCGCAGTGGTTCAGCATTCACGACATGCCGCCGCTACCGGCCAGCCGTTCCATTGCGCGCTACCTGATCGATTTATATCTAGCTCAGCGTTCAGGCGCTGCCGAACCAGTGTTGCCAGGCTAGGCGTACGGTCAGCCCTAACACGACGGTGATGAACACCGGGCGGATGAATTTGGCGCCGCCCTTGATCGCAGACCGGGCGCCGAAGGACGCTCCGGCCATCACCGCCGTTCCCATGCACAGGCCAAGGGCCCAATCCACCTGACCGTTGAAGGCAAAGATCGACAGCGCCGCCGCGTTGCTGACGAAGTTCATGCTGCGTGCCACGCCGCTGGCTTTGACCAGATCGATGGGATAGATCAGCAGCGTGCTGACAGTCCAGAATGCTCCGGTTCCAGGGCCTGCCACACCGTCATAAAACCCTAATGTCAGCCCTTGTGGCAGCTGCCATTTGGTTTTGATCGGCGCATTGCTGTCCAGCGGCGCCTTGGGCGTCCCGCCGAACAGCAGGTACAGACCGCATCCAAATACGATCACCGGCAGCATTTGGTTCAGCCATTCGGCGGGCAGGTAATGGGCGACCACTGCGCCGATCAGTGCACCCACAGCCGTGCCAATCAGAGCGTGTTTCCACTGGGCGGGGTGAAACAGCTTGCGCCGGTAAAAGGTGAAACCTGCCGTGGCAGAGCCAAAGGTCGAGCTGAGTTTATTGGTGCCCAGCACCAGATGCGGCGGCAGGCCAACGGTGAGCAGGGCAGGCGTGGTCAGCAATCCGCCGCCCCCTGCAATGGCGTCGATAAATCCGGCAATAAAAGCCACGACGGCAAGCACCGCCAGCGTGGTGAGGTCAACACTGAGTTCGAAAGGCATGGGAACAGGCTTACTTGGCAGTTGGGCAGAAGGGCTGCCCGGAAGGCCGGCATTCTACCCGTAAGCCGCAATTTTGTGGTCGCGCCTTTCTGTAGGAGCGCGCTTGCCCGCGATTGCAATGTGTCAGTCAATAAGGTGGTGGCAGACCTGACGCAATCGCGGGCAAGCGCGCTCCTACAGCCGATAAATTCAGATTCTGTGGGAGCGGACCCGTCCGCGAAGAGGACCTTACAGTCGATGGATTTCTGTGTCGGGACCTAGGCCTTCGCGGACAGGTCCGCTCCCACCGGACGGGGTTGTGTCAGGGGGGGGGTCGGCGCTGCGGACAGCTCAAACCTCGCTCAACGCCACCCAACGATGCTCTCTGGCTGCTATTCGAATCGCTGCCGCCAACCGTTCCACTTCCCAGGCTTCTTCGAAATCCGGGCCGTCGTTGCCGGTACCGCTGATGGCCTGAATCAGCGCATGCACTTCCAGCGTTTTCAATTCGTTGTAACCCAGCTGATGCCCAGGTGCCGGGCAGAACGCGGCATAACCGGGCAGTGACGGGCCAGCGAGCACACGCTGGAAACCGTCACGCTCACCGACTCGACACACCCGCAGCTCATTCAGGCGCTCCTGATCAAACGCCAGCGTGCCCAGGGTGCCGCTGATCTCGAAACTCAGGTGATTTTTATAGCCGTGTTTGAGCCAACTGCTGCTGAAGGTGCCGCGTGCACCGCTGGCAAAGCGCAGAAGGGCGTGGGTCTGGTCGTCGATGGCAATGTCGCGCTGCTGCTGACTGCCCGCTGATGCTGGCCGCGATGAATGAACGGTGTTGGCATCGGCGCAGACCGACTCCACGTCCCCCAACAGATAGCGCGCCATCGCCAGCAAATGACTGCCCAGATCGGCCAACGCGCCGCCTGCGTGTGCTGGATCGCAGCGCCACGACCACGGCGACTGCGGATCGCCCATGAAGTCTTCGCTGAACTCGCCCTGAAAACTGATGATCTGCCCCAGTTCACCGCTGACGATCATCTGCCGAGCCAGGCCGATGATCGGGTTGTGCTGATAGTTGTAGCCGGCGCGGGTCACGACACCCGCAGCCTTCGCCGCGCGCTGCATCTGGTCGGCTTGCTCCAGGCTCACCGCCAGCGGCTTTTCGCAGTACACCGCTTTCCCGGCCTCCAGCGCCGCCATCGCCATGGGGAAATGCAGGTGATTGGGCGTGGTGATTGCCACCAGGCCGACCTCAGGGTCGTTGATCAATTGTTGCCAATCGGCATGACTGCGCTCAAACCCCCAGGCGTCTGCGCACTGCTGCGCGCGAGCCGCGTCGGCGTCGGCCAGAGCGACCAGCTTGAGTTGCACGGGTAAGTCGAAGGTCGAGCGAGCGTTGTGAAAGGCCATGGCGTGGGCCCGGCCCATGAAACCAGTGCCGATCAGGCCGACGCCCAATGCAGGAAGAGTTTTGCGCATGACAGCGTCCTTGAAGGATTGTTGTTGTGCGCAAAATGTATGCGGAGGAGAGGGCGCCGAGGAATCTTTATTCCCTCAGAAAACCCTCAGGATTGCCTCAGTACGTCGGTCCTGTAGGAGCGCGCTTGCCCGCGAAAATATTCTGTCAGACACCGATGCAATCGCAGACAGACCGCAGTCGCGGGCAAGCGCGCTCCTACAAATGCATCAGGAGAGGTACCCGCCGTCCACATTCAACGCCACGCCCGTCGTATAGCTCGACGCCTCACTGGCCAGGTACAACACCGCACCAGCCATTTCACTCGGCGCAGCCACACGCTTGAGCGGAATCTGCATCAGCGCGGTGTTCAGGATCTTCTCGTTGCTGACCAGTGCCGAGGCGAATTTGGTGTCGGTGAGACCTGGTAGCAGCGCATTGCAGCGGATGCCGAACTGAGCGCATTCCTTGGCGAAGATCTTGGTCATGTTAATCACCGCCGCCTTGGTCATCGAGTAGATGCCCTGGAATGCCCCCGGCGATACGCCGTTGATCGATGCCACGTTGATGATGCTGCCGCCGCCGTTTTCGCGCATCAGCTTGCCGGCTTCCACTGACATGAAGAAATAACCGCGAATGTTCACGTCCACCGTCTTCTGGAACGCGCCGAGGTCGGTGTCCAGGACGTTGCAGAACTGCGGGTTGGTCGCGGCGTTATTAACCAGAATGTCCAGACGCCCGAACTGCTCGCGGATCTGCGCGAAAGTGCTGGTGATCTGCTCCATTTCTCCGATATGGCAGGCGATGGCAGTGGCTTTGCCGCCGTCCGAGATGATCGCGTCGGCGACGTGCTGGCAGCCATCGATTCTGCGGCTGGACACAATCACATGGGCGCCTTGCTGGGCCAGCAGTTTGGCGATGGCCTCGCCAATCCCGCGGCTGGCACCGGAAACGAAGGCGATCTTGCCGTCGAGGTCGAACAATTGAGTCTTGGACATGCTGTCTTCCTGTAGATCCGTCGTCGAAAGTAGGAGGGCAATGCGTTTACAGCCCAGAGCGGTCAATGACCTGCAAGGCCATGTGTTCCAACAGCTTGTTCATGTGAATGAACTGCGCAAAGCGTTTGTCCTGGGTCTGGCCGTGGAAAAACCGGTAATAGATCTGCTGGACGATGCCCGCCAGACGGAAGAGCCCATAGGCGTAGTAAAAGTCGAAATTGTCGATCCGAATCCCTGCGCGTTCGGCGTAGTACGCCACAAACTGCTCTCGGGTCAGCATGCCCGGCGCATGGCTGGGCTGGCGGCGCATCAGTTGCACGGGCGCAGGGTCGTCCGCTTGAATCCAGTACGCCAGGCTGTTGCCCAGATCCATCAGCGGGTCGCCCAATGTGGTCAGTTCCCAATCAAGCACGCCGATGATCTGCATGGGGTTGGCGGGGTCCAGGATCACGTTGTCGAAGCGGTAGTCGTTGTGTACCAGGCTGGAGGTGGGGTGATCGGGCGGTTTTTTTTCATCCAGCCACGCGGCGACTGTCTCCCAGCTCGGGGCGTCCGGCGTGCGGGCTTTCTCGTAGCGTTCGGTCCAGCCGCGAATCTGCCGCTCGACATACCCCTGGGGTTTGCCCAGATCGCCCAGGCCGCAGGCCACGTAGTCGACTTGATGCAAATCGACCAGCTTGTCGATGAAGCTCTTGCACAGGGCTTCGGTCTGCCGGGCGTCCAGGTTCAGTTCAGCGGGCAGATCGGAGCGCAGGATGATGCCGTTGACCCGTTCCATGACGTAGAACCCGGCACCGATCACGGCTTCGTCGGTGCAGTGCACGTACGCTTTCGGGCAATAGGGGAACGCGTCCTTGAGTTGATTGAGGATGCGAAACTCGCGGCCCATGTCGTGTGCCGATCTGGCCTTGTGACCGAACGGCGGGCGACGTAATACCAGCTCCTGATCGGGGTATTTCAACAAGTAGGTGAGGTTCGACGCGCCGCCGGGAAACTGACTGATTTCAGGGGTGCCTCTTAACCCTGGGAGGTGGGATTTGAGGTAAGGATCGATCAGGGTCACGTCGAGTTCTTCGCCGGATCGAACCTGGATGGACGGGTCGTTGAGCGCCATGCTTATCCCTGTTGATTATTATGGATGGCCAGGATCATTGACTAATCTAATGCGCGTGAAGCCCGGGTCACAAGCGCCAAGCGGTGTTATTGGTGACCGTGTTACGGGTCGATCAGCGGTTTTGATCAGCGACTCTCACAAACCATAGAGCAAAAAAAACCGAAGCCCGGAAGGTTCGGTTTTTTCGCGGACCACGAAACGCTGTTTACGTCTTATGCCGGGAACAATTCGCTCAGTTTCATCGCCAGCATCATGTCGCCTTCAGCGCGCAGCTTGCCGGCCATGAACGCCTGCATGCCGTCGGTCTCGCCGCTGACGATCCCTTCCAGGGTTTCGCCGTCCATCACCAGCGTTACTTGTGCGTCAGGGTTTTCGCCTTCCTGCAGCTCGCAAGTGCTGTCCTTGACGATCAGGGAGAAGTGTTGGCTTTCATCGATACGGAAACCGAAGACCAGATCCAGGCCCGCAGCGGCACTTGGGTTGAACTTGGCTTTCATGGATTGAACGGCGTCGGCTACGGAAGTCATGGTGGAGTCCTTTTTAGAGTGAGTGCTGGCACCTGGAAGGTGCGATTGGCCGGGCTCAGCGGTAGGTGATGAGCTCCGGCGCCTTCATCAGTTGCAGGTGTGCGTGACTGTTGAAGGAAGCCAGTGACACCTCGCGACCCCGAAACTTCAGGTGGTTGAGCGAGGTGTTGACGATTTGCCAGTTGAGTTCGAATGCCTGCACGGCGGGCATCTGTGTGATCAGGTGGAGCAGGGCGGTGATCGTGCCGCCGGAAGTGAACACAGCGATGCGGTCGTTGGGCCCGGCGCTGTCGAGAATGCTGTCCAGCCCGGATCTGACCTGTGCGGCGAACGCCAGCCAGCTTTGCAGTGCTGGCGTGTCGTGCTCGCCGCCCAGCCAGCGCCCGATGATGAGCGCGAACAGACGCTGGAACTCGGCGCGGTTGTGCGCAACGTTGCGCATCACTTCAAGGGCCTCCGGCTCGTCGGGCAGCATGGCCGGTAACAGGGCGCGAATTACTGCTTCAGCGTCGAACTCATTGAACGCCGGATCGGTTTCCAGAATGGGGGTCGGCAGGCCTAGTTGTGCGAACTGCGCCAGAGCGGTTGTTGCTGTGTTCTGTTGACGTAACAGGCTGCCAGCGATGCAACGATCGAAGCTCAGACCCAGTTCAGCCAGGTGCGCGCCGAGCACTTGGGCCTGGCGATAACCGTTGGGCGACAGCACGTCGTAATCGTCTGCACCAAAGGAGGCCTGGCCATGTCGTATCAGATAGATGCTGCCCACGTCCGCGTCGCCCGGTACGGTGAAAGTGCTGGGAGGTTATGAGGACGGTGTGGGGTCTGTCAATGAAAAAACATACGCTCGTTTGAATCGTCGTTTGTGACGATCTTTGAGCCTGAGGTTGCTGGCTCGCTGCAGGGCGCGACGGTATGCTGGGCCCACTTGCGAGGCTGTCATTGTCGCTCGCCATGTCTGTTTGAACTGTCTGTAAGGAGCATCTGTGGAGTTTCTGTCTGATTACGCCAGCTTTCTGGCCAAAACGGTCACGTTGGTGATCGCGATTGTCGTGGTGCTAGTCGCCATTGCTTCCATGCGCGGCCGAGGGCGTCGTCGCGGCGGCGGTCAGTTGCAGGTGGTCAAGCTCAACGATTTCTATAAAGGACTGCGCGAGCGTCTGGAACAGTCGCTGCTGGACAAGGAGCGACTGAAGGTCCTGCGCAAGGAGCAAGCCAAGACCTTGAAAAAAGAGGCCAAGCAGGGCAAGCAAAAGTCCGACGGCAAATCCAGGGTCTATGTACTGGATTTCGATGGCGACATCAAAGCGTCGGCCACCGAAAGCATGCGCCATGAAATCACTGCGCTGCTGACCCTTGCCACCCCCAAGGACGAAGTGGTCCTGCGTCTGGAAAGCGGCGGCGGCATGGTTCACAGCTACGGTCTGGCATCCTCCCAGCTGGCGCGTATTCGTCAGGCCGGGATTCCGCTGACCATCTGCATCGACAAGGTTGCAGCCAGCGGTGGCTACATGATGGCCTGCATCGGTACGCGGATCATTAGTGCGCCGTTTGCGATTCTCGGCTCCATCGGCGTCGTGGCTCAGCTGCCCAACGTCAACCGCCTGTTGAAGAAGCACGACATTGATTTCGAAGTGCTGACCGCTGGTGAATACAAGCGCACGTTGACTGTGTTTGGCGAAAACACCGATAAGGGTCGCGAGAAGTTCCAGCAGGATCTGGACATCACCCATGAGTTGTTCAAGAACTTCGTCGCCAGCTATCGCCCGCAATTGCAGATCGATGAAGTGGCCACCGGTGAAATCTGGCTGGGCATGGCGGCCCTGGACAAGCAGTTGGTCGATGAGCTGAAAACCAGTGATGAGTATCTGTCAGACCGTGCCAAAACCGCCGAGGTCTTCCATCTGCACTACGCCGAGCGCAAGAGTCTGCAGGAGCGGGTAGGGCTTGCAGCGACCGGTTCGGTGGATCGGCTGGTCACCAACTGGTGGTCGCGTTTGACCCAGCAGCGGTTTTGGTGAGGAAGCCTTATCTGTAGGAGCGAACTTGTTCGCGAGGCGTTATAGCTGACACACCCCATAAACGCTCGCCAACAAGTTGGCTCCTACAGGGGGAGGGCGTTTAAGCCACAAAAAAGCCCCGGCTTCTCACGAAACCGGGGCTTTTTGTTTGACGCCTGTCAGCTAACGATCAACGCCGCCGAAACAACGGCAAAGGCTCATCGGTTGCAGCCTGATACGTCACCGAAAAGTCCTTCAAGCCTTCCAGCGCCTCGTACGGGTCTTTGTCGGCGCGAATCGCGAACGCATCGAAACCGCAGCGGTGCAGGTAGAACAACTGGTCGCGCAGTACGTCGCCAATGGCGCGTAGCTCGCCCTTGAAGCCGTAGCGATCACGCAGCAGGCGCGCGTTGGAGTAGCTGCGGCCATCGGTGAATGCCGGGAAGTTCAGAGCAATGACCTGAAACTGATTGGCGTCGTCACCGATTTCTTCAGCTTCTTCGTCGCTGTCCAGCCACACACCCAGACCACCGTCGCGGGCCTTGAGCGCATGGGCGTGTTCACGCCACAGCGCCAACGGCACGATCAGGTCATCGCAGTTGGACAAGCCATCGAGCGTCGTGTCCTTGGGCAGCAGGTGCCAGGACTCGTCGATGACTTCGTTGTTCTTAATGATTCGCTGCATAGACGCGCTCCTTGAAAGGGTCGATGCCTATACGCTGGAAGGTGTCGATGAAGCGCTCGTCTTCGGTACGTTTTTCAACGTAGACGTCGATCAGCTTCTCGATCACATCCGGCATCACATCCTGCGCGAACGATGGGCCGAGGATCTTGCCCAGGCTAGCGTCACGGCTGGCACTGCCGCCCAGCGACACCTGATAGAACTCTTCGCCTTTCTTGTCCACGCCCAGAATGCCGATATGGCCGACGTGGTGGTGGCCGCACGCGTTCATGCAGCCGGAGATATTCAGGTCCAGCTCGCCGATGTCGAACAGGTAATCCAGATCGTCAAAGCGGCGCTGGATGGATTCGGCAATCGGGATCGATTTGGCGTTGGCCAGTGAGCAGAAATCACCGCCCGGGCAGCAGATGATGTCGGTCAGCAGGCCGATGTTCGGCGTGGCGAAACCTTGCTCGCGCAGTTCACCCCACATGGCGAACAACTGGCTCTGCTCGACGTCCGCCAGAATGATGTTCTGCTCGTGGGAGGTGCGCAGCTGGCCGAAGCTGTAGCGGTCAGCCAGGTCGGCGATGCCATCCAGTTGCTTGTCGGTCGCATCACCCGGCGCAACGCCGGTAGGTTTCAACGACAGGGTCACTGCCGCGTAACCCGGTTTCTTGTGCGCCAGGACGTTACGCGAACGCCAGCGGGCAAAACCGGGCTGCTCTTTGTCGAGCTGGGCCAGTTCTGCGCTGTAGTCGCTCAACGCCTTGTATTGAGGATCGACGAAGTGTTTGGCAACGCGTTCCACTTCCGCTTCGGTCAGTGTGGTCTGGCCGCCGCGCAAGTGAACCATTTCGGCTTCGACTTTTTCAGCGAACACCTCGGGTGTCAGCGCCTTGACCAGGATCTTGATCCGGGCCTTGTATTTGTTATCGCGACGACCATAGCGGTTGTAGACCCGCAAGATGGCGTCCAGGTAGCTCAGCAGGTCCTGCCATGGCAGGAACTCATTGATGAATGCGCCGACAACCGGCGTACGGCCAAGACCGCCACCCACCAATACGCGGAAACCCAGCTCGCCCGCATCGTTGAGCACCGGCTCAAGGCCGATGTCGTGCACTTCGATGGCTGCGCGGTCAGAGCTGGAGCCATTGATGGCGATCTTGAATTTGCGCGGCAGGTAGGCGAATTCCGGATGGAAAGTCGTCCATTGACGAACGATTTCACACCATGGACGCGGATCGACCAACTCGTCAGCGGCCACACCGGCAAACTGATCGGTGGTGACGTTGCGCAGGCAGTTGCCACTGGTCTGGATCGCGTGCATCTGCACGGTGGCCAGTTCAGCGAGAATGTCGGGAATGTCTTCCACAGCCGGCCAGTTGAACTGCACGTTCTGGCGGGTGCTGACGTGCGCGTAGCCCTTGTCGTAGTCACGGGCGATCTTTGCCAGCATCCGTGTCTGACGCGAGGTCAACTGGCCGTAAGGGACTGCGACGCGCAGCATGGGCGCGAAGCGTTGGATATAAAGGCCGTTTTGCAGGCGAAGCGGGCGGAATTCTTCTTCGCTCAGCTCCCCGGCCAGGTAGCGGCGGGTCTGATCTCGGAACTGCTTGACGCGGTCCTCGACGATCCGCTGATCGTACTCGTCGTATACGTACATGGTGGTCCTGTTCTCAGGCGGTTCACTGCTTGGGCGGGCTGAAATGCGATGTGTTGGCGCTCGCTCATTCAGGCCGCTTAACAAATCTGCGCGCACGGCCGCGCACTCCCAACGGAGCCGGTGGAAGATACCCGTTTTTAGTTATGCGCAAAAGTAGCGTTTGAATATATGCAAAGAACCAAAAGTGCTAAGCGCTCATGCCAGCCGTCTTAACCACACTTGTGATATGGAGAAGCCTCGACTTTACTCAGCGTGGGGCCAACGTCAACCGGGTTGGTCGCTTTCATCTGCAATCACCAATAAGAACCGACAAGAGGCGATGCAATGAGTAATCACCCCAAGACTGCCAAATCCGACAGCCACGTGGATGCGTGGGCCATTTTCTTCATCATTATTCTCGTCGTGGGGACTGCGGTGTTCTGGGTCAGTCACCAGTAACGGCGTCAAACCCCGACGGCTACGCACAAGGTTTCAAGCGCCACGCCGATAACTCGATATGAAAGGCCGGATCGGCGATGTTCATATTCTGGGGTGATCAAGCTCGATGCGCGTAAGCCGACTGTTGGCCTGCTGCCTTTTCATGGCGGGAAATGTGTGGGTGGGTGGTTCGTGGGCCGCTTCGGTGGTGTTCCTGAGTCCGGGCGCTGCGCCCGATCCCTATTGGTCCAGCTATTCACGCTTCATGCAATCGGCCGCCGACAGGCTGGGCATGAACTTGCACATCTATTACACCAATCGCGATACCCGAATCCTGCTCGGCTATGCCCGCGATGCGCTACAGGGCGTCGATCGCCCGGATTATCTGGTGTTCTCCAACGAGCTCAATGTCGCGCCTGAGATTTTGCGCCTGTCGGTAGGCAGCGGTGTGAAGTTGATGGCCGTCAACAACACGTTCACCGCCAACCAGTTGGCAATCCTTGGGGACCTGAATCAGGGCTATCCCAACTTCCTCGGCAGTCTGGTGGGCAATGATGAGGAGGGCGGCTATCTTGCGGCCACCCGGCTGATTGAGCAGTACCCGCCTGCTACGGTGGGCGAACCCGTGGAAATGCTGGCTTTTTCCGGTACCAACGGCACACCGGTTTCCCTGCTGCGGGAAAAGGGCATGCTCAGAGCGCTGGCCGAGCATCCGAACGTGCGTCTGCGTCAGGTTGTGCTGGGGGGCTGGCGGCGCGATCGGGCCGAGGAACAGGCGCTGATGCTGCTCAAGCGTTATCCCAAGGTGACACTGATCTGGGCGGCCAATGACTTGATGGCGTTCGGCGCGATGGATGCTGTGAAAGCATTCGGCAAGCAACCTGGCAAGGACGTGTTGTTTGGCGCGATCAACGATTCGACTGCAGCGCTGCAAGCCCAATTGGAGGATCGGCTGAACGTAGTGGTGGGCGGGCATTTCACCCTCGGCGGCTGGGCGCTGGTGCTGCTGCATGATTATGACCAGGCAGCCCCTGGCACTCGACGGCCCATCGGTGACATGCGCGTGCGTTCGCTGCAACTCAAGGAGCGGCGTGATGTGATGAATTACATGAGCGCCAACTTGCGGGACGATTATGGGATTGATGTGCGGCAGTACACCCAGGGTCAAAGTCCGGAAGGGGTTGATTCGCCGTTTTTACCTGTTCACTCCGTGCGCTGACTTCCATGCGTTGACCAGTTGAATTCAAGTGGCGAAGTGAATCACTAGCTGCACAATCCCGAACAAACCCAACGCGAATATCACCGTGAACAGCAATCCCATGAACACAAAGTGCGATGGCTTGCCGTGGGTGAAATCCCGCGCCCGGTTCTTGCCGCTCTGAACACCAAACGCCGCCGCCATGACGCTGTGCAGCATCTGCCAGAAGGTGGGTGGTTTGCCCTCGGGTTGATCGTCGGGGTTGGATGGCGGTTGCATGCGTCGTCCCAGGGTTGTGTTGTCCCTGAAGGATAGTCGCGCCACCTCTGTAGGAGCGAATTTGTTCCCGAGGCGCTGTGCCTGATATACCGCATCAAGCGCTCGCCAACAAGTTGGCTCCTACAGAACCGTCGGAATGCCGCAGATCTCGCTGGGATGTGGGTTTTCGCTTCTGGGCGGAGCCTGTAGAGCGAACTTGTTCGCGAGGCGCTGTGCCTGATACACCGCATCAAGCGCTCGCCAACAAGTTGGCTCCTACAGAACCGTGGGGATGCCGCAGATCTCGCTGGGATGTGGGTTTTCGCTTCTGGGCGGAGCCCGTAGGAGCCTTGCTTGCAGGCGATCTGGCGCGCAGCGGCAGCAAAACCTGCGCGCGCGGTGTGCCTGATCCACCGAGGCGTCTGATTTCAGGGCTGCTGCGCAGCCCATCGTTGGCAAGCCGAACTCCTACGCCCCGCGGGCAGAAGCGGATAGCGAATGACATGAGGAACACAGTTGCAATGCCCTTCGGGCAGAAACGAGTCTGCGGTTGATCGTTCCCACGCTGCAGGTCATCGGTCGAGGCCACCCTGTAGGGGCAAACCTGTTCGCGAGGCGCTGTGCCTGATACACCGCATCAAGGGCTCGCCAACAAGTTGGCTCCTACAGAACCGTCGGGATGCCGCAGATCTCGCTGGGATGTGGGTTTTCGCTTCTGGGCGGAGCCCGTAGGAGCCTTGCTTGCAGGCGATCTGGCGCGCAGCGGCAGCAAAACCTGCGCGCGCGGTGTGCCTGATCCACCGAGGCGTCTGATTTCAGGGCTGCTGCGCAGCCCATCGTTGGCAAGCCGAACTCCTACGCCCCGCGGGCAGAAGCGGATAGCGAATGACATGAGGAACACAGTTGCAATGCCCTTCGGGCAGAAACGAGTCTGCGGTTGATCGTTCCCACGCTGCAGGTCATCGGTCGAGGCCACCCTGTAGGGGCGAACTTGTTCGCGAGGCGTCGTGCCTGACGCACCGCATCAAGCGCTCGCCAACAAGTTGGCTCCTACAGGATCGTTGGCATGCCGCAGATCATAAAAACCTGGACGAGCACTTACTCGTCATACCCAAGATTCGGCGCCAGCCAGCGTTCGGTCACGCGCATCTCTTGTTGTTTGCGGGCGTTGTAGCTTTCGACCTGATCCTTGTCGACCTTGCCCACGGCAAAATACTGCGCTAGTGGATGAGCGAAGTACCAGCCGCTGACAGCCGCCGCCGGGAACATCGCGTAGTGCTCGGTCAGGAAAACGCCGCTGACGCCCGGCTTGCCGTCGCCCTGGGTCGGGTCGAGCAGATCGAACAGTTGCGCCTTCTCCGTGTGATCCGGGCACGCCGGGTAGCCGGGAGCAGGGCGGATGCCCAGGTATTTCTCTTTGATCAGGTCATCGTTGTCCAGCGTCTCATCCTGGGCGTAACCCCAATGCTCTTTACGCACTTGCTGGTGCAGCCATTCCGCACAGGCTTCGGCCAGACGGTCGGCGAGTGCCTTGACCATGATCGCGTTGTAGTCGTCGCCTGCGTCCTGATAGGCCTTCGACACCTCTTCAGCGCCGATCCCGGCGGTGGTGATGAAACCACCGATGTAATCAGTCACGCCGCTGTTTTTAGGTGCGACGAAGTCGGCCAGCGAGAAGTTCGGCTTGCCGTCGGTCTTGATGATCTGCTGGCGCAAGTGATGGAGTTTCGTCAGCGGCTCGCCGTCGTCGCCGTAGACTTCCAGGTCGTCGTTGTCCACCTGATTGGTCGGCCAGAAACCGAACACCGCGCGGGCGCGAATCAGCTTTTCGTCGATCAGCTTGCGCAGCAGCTCCTGCGCGTCGTTGAACAGTGAAGTGGCGGCTTCACCCACCACCTCGTCAGTCAGAATGCGCGGGTATTTACCGGCCAGGTCCCAGGAAATAAAGAACGGCGTCCAGTCGATGTATTCGGCCAACACGTTCAGGTCGATGTCTTCCAGCACCTTGGCGCCAGTGAACGTCGGCTTGACCGGCGTGTAACCTGCCCAATCGAACTGCGGCTTTTTGGCAATCGCCGCGCCGTAGCTCAAACGCTCGGTACGGGCGCTGCGGGCCGAAGTGCGTTCGCGCACTTCGACGTATTCCAGACGAGTCTTTTCGATGAACGCTGGCTTCAATTCTTTGGAAAGCAACTGCGTCGCCACGCCCACTGCGCGGGAAGCGTCGGTGACGTAGATCACCGCGTCGTTGCTGTACTTGGGCTCGATCTTCACCGCCGTGTGCGCTTTGGAGGTGGTGGCGCCACCGATCATCAGCGGCAGATGGAAATCCTGACGCTGCATCTCGCGCGCCACGTGCACCATCTCATCCAGCGACGGGGTGATCAGGCCAGAGAGCCCGATGATGTCGCACTTCTGCTCCTTGGCTACTTGCAGGATCTTCTCCGCAGGCACCATCACGCCCAGGTCAACGATGTCGTAGCCGTTACAGCCCAGCACCACGCCGACGATGTTCTTGCCGATGTCATGCACGTCGCCCTTGACCGTGGCCATGAGGATCTTGCCCTTGGCTTCAGGCTTGTCGCCTTTCTCTTCTTCGATGAACGGGATCAAGTGCGCAACGGCCTGCTTCATTACGCGGGCGGATTTCACCACCTGAGGCAGGAACATCTTCCCCGAACCGAACAGGTCGCCGACGATGTTCATGCCCGACATCAGCGGGCCTTCGATCACTTCGATCGGGCGCTTGAAGGTCAACCGCGATTCCTCGGTGTCCTCGACGATGTGCGTGGTAATGCCCTTGACCAGCGCGTGTTCGAGGCGCTTGTTGACCTCCCAGCCGCGCCACTCTTCGGTTTCTGCTTCCTTGACGCTGCCGTCGCCCTTGTACTTGTCGGCGATGGCCAACAGCGCTTCGGTGCCTTCCGGCGTGCGGTTGAGCACCACGTCTTCCACGGCGTCACGCAGTTCGGTCGGAATCTGGTCGTAAATCTCCAGCTGCCCGGCATTGACGATGCCCATGCTCAGGCCGTTGCGGATTGCATACAGCAGAAACACCGAGTGGATCGCCTCGCGCACCGGGTTGTTGCCACGGAACGAGAACGACACGTTAGACACGCCACCCGACGTCAGCGCGTGGGGCAGGTGATCGCGGATGTAGGCGCAGGCGTTGATGAAATCGACTGCGTAGTTGTTGTGCTCTTCGATGCCGGTGGCGATGGCGAAGATGTTCGGGTCGAAAATGATGTCTTCCGGCGGGAAGCCCACTTCGTTGACCAGAATGTCGTAGGAGCGTTTGCAGATTTCTTTCTTGCGCGCCTCGGTGTCGGCCTGGCCCTGTTCATCGAAGGCCATCACCACCACGGCCGCGCCGTAGCGCTTGCACAGTTTGGCGTGATGGATGAACTGCTCGACGCCTTCTTTCATGCTGATCGAGTTGACGATGCCCTTGCCCTGGATGCACTTGAGGCCGGCTTCGATCACTTCCCATTTCGAGGAGTCGATCATGATCGGCACCCGGGAAATGTCCGGTTCGCCGGCAATCAGGTTGAGGAAGGTCACCATGGCCTTCTTCGAATCCAGCATGCCTTCGTCCATGTTGATGTCGATCACCTGAGCACCGGCTTCCACCTGCTGCAGGGCGACTTCCAGGGCTTCGGTGTAGTTGTCCTCGCGGATCAGACGGGCGAAACGGGCGGAACCGGTAATGTTGGTGCGCTCACCGACGTTAATGAACAGCGAGCTGCGATCGATGGTGAACGGTTCCAGACCCGACAGGCGACAGGCCTTCGGGATGTCCGGAATCACCCGCGGCGCATAGCCTTTTACCGCGTTGGCGATAGCTTTGATGTGCGCAGGCGTTGTGCCGCAGCAGCCGCCGACGATATTGAGGAAGCCGCTTTGGGCGAATTCCTCGATCACGGCGGCGGTCTGGTTCGGCGCCTCGTCGTACTCGCCGAATTCATTGGGCAGACCGGCGTTTGGGTGGGCGGAAATGTGGGTGCTGGCCTTGTTCGACAGCTCTTCCAGATACGGGCGCAATTCGCTGGCGCCCAAGGCGCAGTTCAGGCCGACGGAAATCGGTTTGGCGTGACTCACCGAGTTCCAGAACGCTTCGGTGGTCTGCCCGGACAGCGTGCGGCCTGAGGCGTCGGTGATGGTGCCGGAAATCATGATCGGCAGCTCGAAGCCCAACTCGTCGAACACACCCTGCACGGCGAAAATCGCTGCTTTGGCATTGAGCGTGTCGAAGATGGTCTCGATCAGGATCAGGTCGGCGCCGCCTTCAATCAGGCCTTTGGTGGCTTCGGTGTAGTTCTCGACCAGCTCATCAAAGGTGACGTTGCGATAACCGGGGTTGTTGACGTCCGGCGACAGCGAGCACGTGCGACTGGTGGGGCCCAGCACGCCGGCGACAAAGCGCGGTTTGTCGGGCGTTTCAAGGGTTTTGGCATCGGCCACTTTACGGGCCAGGCGCGCGCCTTCGACGTTCAGCTCATACACCAGCGCTTCCATGCCGTAGTCGGCCTGGGACACCTGGGTGGCGTTGAAAGTATTGGTTTCAAGGATGTCGGCGCCAGCGTCGAGGTATTCCTTCTCGATGGCCCCAATCACGTCCGGGCGCGTCAGGATCAGCAGGTCGTTGTTACCTTTGATATCGCTCGGCCAGTCGGCAAAGCGTTTGCCACGGTAGTCTTCTTCCTCCAGCCGATAGCTCTGGATCATCGTGCCCATGCCGCCGTCGAGGATCAGAATCCGCTCTTTGAGAGCCTGCTGGAGTGCTTGAAGACGCGCGCTGCGATCTGACATAGGTCTACCCGGATGAAGAAAAGCTGGAAATAAGCGGTAACGAGAAGCGCGAAATGATAGCAAACCTGCGCCGATTTAAACCGCCCGCGGATTTACATGAATTCTGCTCATGTTGGTGGCCGCTTGCCACAGGTAGAATCACCCCGTTTTTAATTTCAGGACGCACGTTCCATGTTGCAACGCTTGTTCACCGTTTCCATGGTTCTTGTGTTCACATTGCTGTTCAGCGGCGGCGTGGCCTACGCCCAGACGCCCGACGCGCATCCCGCTATTTCCTATAGCCGTGATATCCAGCCGATCTTTACCGAGAAATGCGTCGCTTGCCACGCCTGTAATGACGCTGCGTGCCAGCTCAATCTCGGCAGCGCCGAAGGTGCGATGCGCGGCGCGTCAAAAGTGCCGGTCTATCAGGGTGACCGCAGTCAGGCCATCGCGCCAACGCGGATTTTCTATGACGCCGAGGGCCTAGACGCGTGGCGCCGCAAGGGCTTCTATTCGGTCCTCGACGGTCAGAGCAATCAGGCGGCATTAATGGCGCGGATGCTGGAATTGGGTCGTAGCGCGCCGCTGGTGCCCAATGCCAAGCTGCCAGATGACATCGTGTTGGGCCTGAACCGGGAGAACATGTGCCCGATGCCCGCTGAGTTCGATGGCTATAAACAGGCCCACCCCAAAGAGGGCATGCCGCTGGCCGTTACCGGGCTGACCGATGTGCAGTACCAGACCCTGCAGCAGTGGCTGACCGCCGGTGCGCCGATTGATCAGATGCCGGTTCAGCCGAGCCCCGGCGAAGCCACGCAAATCGCGCAATGGGAAGCGCTGCTCAACCGTCCCGGCTCCACGGAAGCCCTGGTCGGTCGCTGGCTGTACGAGCACTTGTTTCTTGCGCACATTTATTTTGAGGGCGGTGAGGCCGGGCATTTCTTCCAGTGGGTGCGCTCGCGTACGCCAAGTGGCCAGCCGGTTGATCTGATCGCCACGCGCCGGCCGGATGATGATCCCGGTTCGGAGTTTTTCTACCGTTTGATGCCGGTGCAGGGGGTGATCGTGCACAAGACTCATATCACCTATCCCATGGGGCCGCAGAAGCTGGCGCGGGTGATGCAGTTGTTCTACAGCGGCAACTGGCATGCCGATTCGCTGCCTGGGTATGGCCCGCAACGTCGCGCCAACCCGTTCGACACGTTCAAGGAGATCCCGGCGGTTGCGCGTTATCAATTCATGCTCGATAACGCCGAGTTCTTCGTGCGCACTTTTATTCGCGGCCCGGTGTGTCGGGGGCAGATTGCCACGGACGTGATTCGCGACCACTTTTGGGCGTTGTTCCAGGAACCGGCCCACGACCGCTACATCACCGATGCTGCCTATCGGGCAAAGGCCACGCCGCTGCTGGCCATGCCAGGGCAGGACGATAATGTCGGCAGTGTGCTGACCCTGTGGCACGACTACCGCGACAAGCGCAATGAATATGAAGATCTGCGCAGTGAAGCTTACGCCGAGATGCCGCCACCGGGTTGGGCCACGCTGTGGGCGGGGAATGACAACGCGCTGCTGACTGTCTTCCGTCACTTCGACAGCGCTTCGGTGAACAAGGGCCTGATTGGCGATTTGCCAAATTCGGTGTGGTTATTCGATTTTCCGCTGATCGAGCGCACGTATTACCAGTTGGCGGTCAACTTTGACGTCTATGGCAACGTGTCCCATCAGGTGCAGACGCGCCTGTATTTCGACCTGATCCGCAATGGCGCCGAGGTCAATTTCCTGCGCCTGATGCCGGCGGACAAGCGCGACCAGATTCTGGGTGACTGGTACCAGAACGGCGGCAAAGTGAAGATGTGGCTGGATTACCAGAGCATCGATGACGACACGCCCACCGGGATCAAACTCGATGAGAAAGACCCGAAACGCGACTTCGAGCGCAAGCTGATCGAACGCGCCGGGACGCTCAACGTGGCGCCCGATCCTATCAACCGTTGCAGCGGCGCCTACTGTTCCCGGCAGGGGATTGGCCCGGTATTCAGTGACGTCGAGCAAAGTCTGAGTCGCTTGACGTCGCGTCCGGCAGCCGGTTTGAAAGTCATTGATTACTTGCCTGAAGCGACCATGCTGCGGATTCAGGACGGCAGCGGCAAACGCATCGCTTACAGCCTGCTGCGCAACCGCGCTCACAGTAATGTGGCGTTTTTGATGGGCGAGGCGTACCGCTATCAACCGGGGCTGGACACGCTGACGATCTATCCGGGTGTGCTCAGCAGTTATCCGAACTTCATGTTCAACGTACCGTCCAACGAAGTGGCGGCGTTTGTCGACGCCATGGAACAGGCTCGGCATAAAGAGGCGTTCGAAAAGATTGTCGAGCGCTGGGGTGTGCGGCGCAGTCACCCGCTGTTCTGGACCTACTTTCACGATCTGGAACGTTACATCCAGGAGACCGAGCCGCAGGAAGCCGGGGTGCTGGATATGAATCGGTATGAGAATCTTTGATAGGAGAGGACTGATTTGTGTTGCCTTTTTTGTAGGAGCGCGCTTGCCCGCGAATGGTTTGTATCAGCTAATTAATTTGCGGGTAATGACGAAGCCTTCGCGGGCAAGCGCGCTCCTACAGGTACTAGGTAAGGGCAGAGAACCCTTATAAAACATGGCCTGCCGCCATTAGACACCCCGTCAGACCACGCGAACCTTTTCAAACCTATGGCAGTCCGAACCTGCGAGTCGTCCTGAAATTTCCCTCACTCTGTGGGTCTTGGGTCGTGGTTTCCAGCGTAGGTAACAAGAGGTTAGCGATGTTGATTTCGGTTCAAGCCCTGCGGGCACTCGCCGCGTGGGCCGTTGTGTGTCATCACTTCATGCAGATTTTTTTCGACTTCCACCCAAGCGGCCCACTGGGGGAGTTCTTCACCTCCAAGGGCGCCGTCGGTGTCGACATCTTCTTCGTCATCAGCGGGCTGGTCATTTACCTGTCGACCCTCGACAAAGACATGCCCGTTGGCCGTTTCATGCTCAACCGCATCATCCGTATCGTTCCCGCCTACTGGCTGTACACCGTGGTCATGGGCCTGTTGGTACTGGTCGCCAGCCCGTTGCTGCCGCATCAAGTAGTCGACTGGCAGAGCTTCATGCTCTCGCTGCTGTTCATCCCGTCGGAAAATCCTGGCGGCTACGGGCTGTACCCCACTTTGAACGTCGGCTGGACCCTGAACTACGAAATGCTGTTCTACGTGCTCTTTTCCATGGTCTTCCTGTTTCAGCAGCGCCATCGTCCGTTGATCATCGCCGCCGCGCTGTTTGCCGTCAGCGATGTGCTGGGGCGCTCCGGATTGATCAGCCGCTTCTACGCCAACGACATCGTGTATGAGTTCCTGCTGGGTATCGGCATCGGCATGATTTATCGCCGTGGCTGGATCAGTCAGCGGTTGTGGCTGCCGCTGCTGGCCATCGCAGGTGCGCTGTTCACCATCAACGAACTGGAGCCAAGTACGCGGATCATTAATTGGGGGCTGCCAAGCGCAGTGATCGTGGTGGCGTGCATTTCGCTTGAACCGTATTTGCGCGGTAACCGCTTCCTGAAAACCATGGGCGACTGCTCGTACTCGGTGTATTTGCTGCATGTGTTGGTGCTGTACGGCGGATGGTTGCTGACCGAGCGGTATGGCTTCAATCCTTACGCGGTGTTCGCCGTGTGCGTGCCGGTCATCGCTCTAGGTGCATGGGCCAGCTACGAGGTTATTGAGAAGGGTTTGTATCGCCGCATGAAGGGCTGGCTGGATAATCGTCGGCTGGCGAAGGACGCTGCGCTTTCGTGAGTAGGAAAAGCCCAGCTTATTACCCGAGTAGCACGCTAGGACTTTGTCAGTTGCCTGGGATTGGCGTAAACTCCGGCCACGTCTGCGAGGAATTTTCATGACCGCTATTACTATTACTGATGCCGCCCACGATTATTTGGCCGACCTGCTGGAAAAGCAGAACACGCCGGGCATCGGCATCCGCGTGTTTATTACCCAGCCTGGCACCCAATACGCTGAAACCTGCATTGCTTACTGCAAGCCAGGCGAAGAGAAATCCGAAGACAAGGCCATCGGCCTGAAAAGCTTCACTGCCTGGATCGACTCCTTCAGTGAAGCGTTTCTCGATGACGCCGTTGTCGATTACGCCACCGACCGTATGGGCGGTCAGCTGACCATCAAGGCGCCAAACGCCAAAGTCCCGATGGTCAACGCTGAAAGCCCGATCAACGAGCGCATCAATTACTACCTGCAAACCGAGATCAACCCAGGTCTCGCCAGCCATGGCGGTCAGGTCAGCCTGATCGACGTGGTCGAAGAAGACGACGCCAACATTGCCGTGCTGCAATTTGGCGGCGGTTGCCAGGGTTGTGGTCAGGCCGACGTCACGCTCAAGGAAGGCATCGAGCGCACTTTGCTAGAACGCATTCCCGAGCTGACCGCTGTACGCGATGTGACCGACCACACGCAAAAAGAAAACGCTTACTACTGAGTAGTGTGCGCTTCAACAAGAAGCCCCGACTGGTTCGGGGCTTTTTTGTGGATGCGAGGTTTTGTAGGAGCGCGCTTGCCCGCGATTGCGTAGTGTCACCAAACACGGGAATATCTGACCCGACTCTTTCGCGGGCAAGCGCGCTCCTACAAGTCAGTAACGCCAAGTCACGGCCTGAACACATGCGCATGCCCGGCGCGGTACAGCGATGATTCGCTGAATACGTCATTGCCCAGCACACGACCTACCAGAATCAACGCCGTACGCCGAAAACCTTTCTCCTGCACCTTCGCTTCGATGTCCGCGAGCGTGCCCACCACCCAATCCTGATCCGGCCAGCTGGCACGATGGACAACGGCAATCGGGCAATCGGCGCCGTAATGCGGGGCCAGTTCGGCGACGATTTTGCCCAGATTGTTCACGCCCAAATGAATGGCCATGGTGGCCCGGTGCTGCGCCAGATCGCTAAGCGCTTCGCCCTCGGGCATCGACGTTTTGTCGGCGTAGCGAGTCAGGATCACGCTTTGCGAAATGTCTGGAAGTGTCAGCTCAGTGCCTAACAGGGCGGCGCAGGCAGCGGTCGCGGTCACGCCGGGGATGATTTCGAAGGGGATATTCAGCTCGCGCAGGCAACGAATCTGCTCGCCGATGGCGCCATACAGGCTAGGGTCTCCGGAGTGAACCCGGGCCACATCCTGGCCTTGTTCATGAGCAGATTTCATCAAGGCGATGATCTGCTCCAGATGCAATTCGGCGCTGTTGGTCACCTGCACCGCCTGATGCCCTTCAAGCACCGCTTCGGGGACCAGGGAGCCTGCATAGATGATGACCGGGCAACTGCGGATCAGACGTTGACCCTTGACGGTGATCAGCTCCGGATCGCCGGGGCCTGCGCCGATGAAAAAAATGGTCATGATGGGTTCCTTTAGCGGTAGGAGCGCGCTTGCCCGCGATTACGGACTGTCTGCCAACGATGTGTTGCCTGTTACGCCGTAATCGCGGGCAAGCGCGCTCCTACAGGTGTCCGGCCAAGGCGAAGGTGGCGTGGCTGTTTTTGCGGCGTGTGATGAGCAAATGGGATGGGGTGGCCAGCAACTGCGCAGCCAACGCCAGCGCTGCACTTTCCGCCACGCCATAGCACCCGGTAGCGGCAGACGAGACTTGGGATCGATGGCTCAACTGTCCTTCGAACGCGCTCAAATCATCTGCGCTGAAAAACACCAGCGGCACGTCCAGCCGTTCACTCAACGCCAGTAACCCGGGCTCCGAAGCCTTGAGATCAAGGGAGGCGAGGGCGGTTACATCACTTAGCGCCAGCCCCTCTAGCGCAAGGCTCTGGCCGATAAGGGCCAGTAACGACTCCACCGAACAACCTCGGCGGCAGCCCAGGCCGACCACCAGGGTCGGCCGAGTGCTCGATTGACTCATGCCGCGTGCGGCAGGCCTGACGTATGCAGTTCAGGATTATTGCGGCGGAACAGCCAGGCGCTGATCACGCCCATGGCGATCCAGAACACGGCGTTAGTCAGCAGCGAGGCGATTTTGAACTGCGACGCCAGTGCTTCCGGCGCCAGGCTGGCGTGCACTGCCGGCTGCGGTGCGCCGATCACATGGGGCACGACCAGAATCGCGACGGCCAGAATCTTGAGTGCCCAGTGACGCCCGAACACCAGCAAAGCCAGCGCGACCGCAGTCGAGGCGGCAGTGCCGATCCACCAGAACTGACGCTGGGTCAGGTCGGCAGCGGCGGTGCCCGGCAATTCCGGTGGCAGGCCAAGGGTCGGCGCCAGTACGAACACAGCAAAACCGGCCAGCCCCCAAAGGGCGCCCTCAGCAGTGCTGCTCGGTGCCCGAAGGGTATACAGCGCCGCAAGCATTAACGCGAAACCGACCGCGACCACCAGATTGCCGCCGGTGGTGGACAGCACACGCTGCCAACCGTCTTCCGGCTCCCAGGCCTGGGCGTCATGCTCGTGGGCAGCCATGGCGCCTGCGGCATGTTCGTGGGGCTGAGCTTCGGCGTGTGTGGCCGGAGCCTTCTCGTAGGTTTCCGCCTGCAGAATCAGCGGTGCCACCCAGAAGCTTTGCAGCAGTGTCAGCAGCAGAGCGGCGAGCAGCCCGGTGAAGCCAGCCGTTTGAGCGATACGCTTGAACATGGCGGCAGATCTCAATGGCAAGGGAAGGCAGAGCTGTGACGTGTGTCGTGCGCGGCGTTATGGACTGCATCGATGTGCGAGAAGCCGGCGAAGTAGACCAGACAGGCGCCGAGGACCATCGCGCTGACGGCGGCGGTCAGGCGTTGGGTCTGCGTGACGGTGGTGCTGGAAGTGGTGGTTGGGCTGGTAGTGCTGATCGACATGGCGCGTCCCTCTGAATTTTCAGCGAGCAGGAAAGCGCAATGAAACCCGCTGACAGGCGTCAGCAGAGACTCAACAGCGCCCGCCCACCGCGGGTTTGTTATGTGTCAGTTGCGGGCCGGTCTCCGGGCTTGCGAGGGGCTAAACGCGCAATGCGTTCCGCCATCAAGAATCGCCTTCCCATATCTCACGCTTTACAGCCATGACAGACACAGTGGATCTGACTCTTCACTCGCTTACCGTTGCGGGGGCAGCGCCGGACTTGCATCGCCTTTGGGACGACACGCACCGGTTTCCCGTTTCACCCTGTGAAGGGCACCCGTAACAAGGCGTGTAGGAGAGCATGGCGAAGTGGCTTCGTCAATCTGCGGTCTGCCTTCGGACCTGGATTGCCAAAGCCGCAGCGCCGCAGATCCAGGGTGGGAGCGGCCACCGAATCGCGCATGGGCAGAATCCGTGGGAGCGGACCTGTCCGCGAATGATGACTGCCCGGCGCTGAACTGGCGTCGGATGTACCGGGTTCTTGGCGAAAACCCTATCGATCAGCGATACCTCCTCCATCATTTACGACCGAATCATTCCGGGAACGACGCATTCCCTGTCTGAACATTGCGCCAATGAAAATATCGTTTATACCTACATCCATATCGATCATCGATACGGGTGGATCTTGAAATCATCGTCGGATGTATTCAGCTGTCTTTGGCAGGAGCGCTCCCAGGTACCGGTGTTCACCTCACGGCTTCCTTCACGAGCGCGTTGTGTGGTCATCGGCGCGGGTTACACCGGGCTGTCCACCGTTCTGGCCTTGACATCGCGCTCCACCGAAGAGGGGGAGGTGATCGTCATGGATGCGCTGAACATCGGTGATGGCGCTTCCGGTCGCAACGGCGGTCAGGTCATTCCCGGTCTCAAGCTCAACCCCGATGAATTGATCGAACGCTTCGGTGAAGCACGCGGTGAACCTTTGGCGAATTTGGCGGGCGGCGCGGCGGACTATGTATTCAGGCTGATCGAGCGTCTGGGCATCGACTGCGGTGCGCGTCAGGACGGCTGGATTCAAGCGGCGCATAACGAGAAGGCCTTGCTCTCTCTGAACGCCCGGGCGGGTCAGTGGCAAGCGCGCAACGCAGCGGTGCGGATGATCGACAAAAACCAGGCGGCGAATCTGCTCGGCACCTCGATCTACCACGGCGGGCTGCTTGACGAGCGCGCTGGCCAATTACAGCCCTATCAATACATCCACGGCCTGGCGGCGGTCGCCCGTCAACGCGGGGTGAAGATTTTTGAACGCTGCGCCGCGTTGCAACTAAAACGGACTGATGGCGGCTGGACGGTCACCACTGCCAACGGCGAGATTCAGGCCGATCAGGTGGTCATCGCCACCAACGCCTATTCCTCGCCGTTGTTGCCAGCGCTGCCTCATACCTACGTCACGCTGTGGAGTTTGCAGGCGGCAACAGCGCCACTGCCGTCAGCACTACAGGACTTGGTCTTACCCGGTGGATTGCCGGTATCTGACACCTACCGGGTATTGCGCTACTTTCGCAAAACCCAGGACGGCCGTTTTGTGCTCGGCACCCGAGGCCCGTTCCGCGACGCGTTAAACCTCAATGACCTGGCGCGGGTTCGCCGGGAAATGCTCGACATCTACCCGATGCTTGAGCAAACGCCGCTGACCCATTGCTGGTGCGGTCGGGTCGCGGTGCCGTCTGCCGGAATCCCGATCCTCAGCCAGCCGGAACCGGGCTTGACCGTCGCCTTGGGTTATTACGGTCGGGGGGTGGCGATGGCAACGCGGATGGGCGCATTGGTCGCCGATCTCGTCCAAGGCCTGCCCGCCGCCGAAAGCGTTTATCCGGTCACGCCTTTCAAGGCCATGCCCGCAGCGCCCCTGCATCGCAATGTCGCGCGGGTCGCTGCCAATGTCATGCGTATGCAGGACTTGATCGAGCGAAGGGCCAGAGGGGCGAAACGATGAGCCAGACCCACCCCAACGCCTCGACCGCAGTCGCCATAGAACCCTCCATCGTCGAGCCACGTCGTTCCAGAGCCCGACTGTTTGACGGGCTATTGAACCTGCCCGGCGGCCTGATCACCTGCACGCTGATTCTGTTTGCCCTGGGGTTGCTGCTGTACATGAGCGTGCGGGTCAACGACGGGGAGATCGTCGGTTCGGCCTTCACGCTGGACAATCTGTCTTCGGCGCTGACCGATCCGCTGACCCGACTGGTGCTGCTGCGCTCAATCATCCTTTCGGCGATCGTCACGATCGCGACAGTCACGCTGGCTTTTCCGGTGGCGTATTACTTGGCATTCCGGGCAGGGCGCTGGCGTCATCTGCTGCTATTTCTGGTGACGCTGCCGTTCTGGACCAGCTACCTGCTGCGGGTGTTTGCCTGGAAAATCGTGCTCGCCTACAACGGCGTGCTCAACTCGGCGTTGATGATGCTGGGTATCACCGACGCGCCGTTGACCGGCCTGCTCAATACGCCAGCCACCGTAGTGGTCACCCTGGCCCATGCCTACGCCGCATTTGCTGTGCTGCCGCTGTACATCTGCCTGCAGGGCCTGCCGAAGAATCTGTTCGAAGCCGCCGCCGACCTCGGCGCCAAGCCGTATCAGGGTTTTCTGCGGGTGGTGCTGCCGCTGTCAGTGCCGGGGATTTTATCGGCGGCGTTGGTGGTGTTTGTCCCCACCGTGGGCGATTACGTGACCCCCGCACTGGTCGGTGGCCCCAACAGTTCGATGATCGGCACGCTGATTCAGGCGCAGTTCGGCAAGGCCAATGACTGGCCTGCCGGTGCTGCGCTGGCGGTGATCAGCATGATCGCGATTGCCATCGTGGTCATTGCGACGCGCTGGCTCATCACTCGCTGGAGCACCCGCACATGACTCGCTACCTGAACCGGCACTGGCTGCTGGCGTACGTGGCGGCATACCTGGTGTTTTTATACCTGCCGACGCTGCTGATCCCGGTGTTCTCGTTCAACGATTCGATTGCCCCGGCGTTTCCGCTCAAGGGCTTCACCCTGCAGTGGTATCAAAGCCTGCTCGACGACCCGCGACTGCGCAACGCCGCGCTCAACAGTCTCATGGTGGCGAGCATTGCAGCGGCCATCGCCACAGCAGCGGGGTGCCTGATTGCCTACGCTGATCTGCGCCGCAGCACACCGCTGGCCCGGAGCATTTCGCTGTTGGCGCGTTTGCCGATCCTGTTACCCGGCGTCGTCTTGGGCATCGCGTTGTTGGTGGGTGTCAACCTGATCGGTCCCGGCCCGTCATTGGGCTCGATCGTGATAGGCCATGTGTGTTTTTGCCTGCCGACCACCGTGGTGGTGATGCGCAGCCGTTTCGCGGCGTTCCCCCGCAGTCTGGAAGATGCGGCGATGGATCTGGGCGCAGACGAATGGACCACGTTTCGTCGCGTGGCCTTGCCGCTGGCACTGCCGGGGCTGATTTCGGCGTTCATGCTCGCGTTCATCACCTCCTTCGACGAGTTCATCGTCGCGTTCTTTCTCGTCGGCACCGAACCGACCCTGCCCATTTATATCTGGAGTCAACTGCGCTTTCCCAAGCAACTGCCGAGCGTCATGGCGCTCGGCACGGTGATCCTCGTGGTCTCCGTGATTCTCGCCGCGCTGGCCGAGCATTTTCGGCGTCGTGGCACGCGTTCCTCTGCCAATTCCATTACGAAATAGCTCGGAGGTCTCATGAAAATCCGCATGACCGATACACGTTCCTGGGCGCTTGGGTTAGGCGCGTTCGCGCTGGGTTTTACCCTTTTGCAACAGGGCGCGCAGGCCGCCGACAGCGGCAAGCTGACGTACTTCACCTGGTCCGGTTACGAGTTGCCGCAGTTTCATGGCGACTTTGAAAAGGCCCATCCGGGGCAGGTGGATATTTCGGTGTTTGGCGACGATGACGACGCGCTGTCCAAAGCCCGTGCCGGTTTTCATCCTGATCTGGCGCACCCTTGCTACGACAAGCTCGATCGCTGGAAGCAAGCGGGGCTGATCCAGCCGTTGGACCCCAAACGCCTGAAGAATTGGGATCAGGTGTTCCCGGTTCTGCAGAAGCTGCCGGGCATCGTCGATGCCGACGGCAAGGTGTGGATGGTGCCGTGGGACTGGGGTAACACTTCGATTCTGTACCGCACCGATCTGGTGAAAAACCCGGACGCCAGCTGGAAGATGTTCTTTGATCCGGCCTCACCTTACGCCGGCAAGATGGCGACCATCGACGCGGTCCACGACACGCCGCTCGTGGCGGCATTGCTGGCTGGGGTCGATCCGTTCAAGAAGATGGATCAGGCGCAGCTGGACAAAGTCGGCGCAATGCTGCGGCAGCAGCGGCCGCTGATGTCTTCATACACCACTGACATGACTTCGGTGGAACAGAGCCTGGCCAGCGGCGAACTGGTGGCGGCGATGGCCTGGAACGCATCGGCCACGGCCCTGAAAAAGCAGAACGTGCCGGTAGCGTTCATGAAGCCCAAAGAGGGCATGTTGACCTGGGTCTGCGGCATGGTGTTGCTCAAGGACGCCAAGCATGTGGACCTGGCGTATGACTTCATCAATGCGCGCCTGAACGCCGATTCCGGTGCCAGTCTGATCAACGAATACGGTTACGGCAGCGCCAGCGAAGCGGCATTCAAAAAGATACCGCCGGCCAAGCTCGAAGAACTGTCATTGCCCAACGACCCTGAAACCATGCTGCGCGACACCGTGCTGACCAAGCCGATTCCGAGCAACGACGAACTGGCCAAGCTGTTTGAGCGGGTCAAAGCGGGTGGGTGATAAGCCGCAGTGGGCTTTGGCTTTTGCTTCTACCCGGAGGCGTATGGAATCAGTGCCATTTGATTCTGCTCGGGCGGCTTTGGGATCAGTGCTTTTGATTCTGCTAAGGGGGGCTTTGGGATCAGTGCTTTTTGATTCTGCTAAGGGGGGCTTTGGGATCAGTGCTTTTGATTCTGCCCGGAGGGCGTAGGAGTCCAGCTTGCTGACGATCTGCCGCGAAGCGGTAGTAAAACCGGAGAACGCGGTGCTTCAGAAAGATAGCGTTGGCGGGTTTTAGGGCCGCTGCGCAGCCCATCGCGGGACAAGCCACGCTCCTACGCCTTCGGCAGAAGCCCATTCATCGTTGATGAGAGAACTAATCGTGACAAACCCCAACGTGGTCAGCCTCAAGGGCATCAGCAAGCGCTACACCGACAGCATTCTCAGCGTCGATAACATCGACCTGGACATTGCCAGTGGCGAGTTCATCAGCCTGTTGGGGCCTTCGGGCTGTGGCAAGACCACCACCTTGCGCCTGATCGCCGGGTTCGAGGGGCCGACAGCGGGCCAGATATTTATCGACGGCAAAGACCTCACCGCCGCGCCGCCCTATGGCCGGCCGGTCAATACGGTGTTTCAGGACTACGCTCTGTTCCCCCACTTGAACGTCAGCGACAACGTGGGTTTCGGCCTGAGTTTGGCCGGGGTCGGCTCGGGTGAAGCGCGCACGCGGATTCGCGACATGCTGGAGCTGGTGGGACTGGCGGACAAGGCGCGCGCACGGGTCCAGGATTTATCCGGCGGGCAGCAGCAGCGGATCGCCATGGCCAGGGCGCTGGTGTGTCGTCCGCGCGTGCTGTTGCTCGATGAGCCGCTGTCCGCCCTCGACGCACATTTGCGCCAACACATGCAGGTCGAACTCAAACGCCTGCAGGCGCAACTGGGCACCACCTTTGTCATGGTCACCCACGATCAGACCGAAGCCCTGTCGATTTCCGACCGCATCGCCGTGATGCGCAATGGCCGGATCGAACAGGTGGCAGGCCCCGCCGAGCTTTATGACCAGCCCGCCACCCCTTTCGTCGCCGGTTTCATCGGTGCGAGCAATTTGCTGTCGGGGGAGGTGATCAGCAGTGATAACAGCTTGATCAGCGTCAAGGTAGGGGCGATGCACATGATGGCGCGCAGTGACAGGCCCTTGCGCGTTGGCGAACAAGTCACGGTGTCGTTACGCCCCGAAGACTTGCGCGTCCAGGCCCAAGTCGACCCTGCGCTGGCGCCGTTTACCACCCAAGCCACCGTGTTGCAGACGCTGTTTCACGGACGTTCGTTACGCATTCAGGTCAGCGTGCCCGGCGTTGAAAGCCTGACACTCGACTTGCCGCGCGACGGCAATGCCCAGCATCACGCCGCGCTCAGGCCCGGCGACGGCATTTATTTCAGCGTCGCCCCCGGTGTGGCAAGGGCGTTCGCCGTCGCGCCGCTTCAGTCCTCCAGCGCCTCATGAACTCATCTATCAGGATCCCGACATGACCAGCCTTTACCAGACACTGGGCCAACGTAGCGCCGCCGACTGGCAGCAGCGCCTGAGCACTTTCGAGTACCACATCAGTAACTTCATCGACGGGCAGCCGTGTCCCGCCCTCAGCGGTGAGACGTTCGAGGTCGTCAACCCGGCAACCGGCAAAGTCCACGCCAGCGCGCCACGCAGCAGCGATGCCGACATCGACGAGGCGGTTAAATCCGCGCGACGGGCGTTCAAATCCGGCAGTTGGTCACGCCTGGCGCCCAGGGATCGCATGGCCGTGCTGTATCACTTCGCCGCGCTGATCGACGATAACGCCGAAGCCTTTGCGCTCCTTGACGTGCTGGACATGGGCAAGCCGATCACCGACATGCTGGAAGTGGACGTACCGTATTCGGCGCTGTCGTTTCAGTTTTTTGCCGAAACCATCGACAAGCTGGAAGGCTCCGTCACCAGTACGACGCCGGAGGCCTTGCACTACATCCTCCGTCAGCCGCTGGGCGTGGTCGGCCTGATCGTGCCCTGGAATTACCCGCTGCTGATGGCCGCGTGGAAGTTGGCCCCGGCGTTGTCCATGGGCAATTCGGTGGTGCTCAAGCCTGCCGAACAATCGCCGTCCAGCGCCGTGCTGCTGGCGCAGTTGTTCATGCAGGCGGGTGGTCCGCCAGGGGTGTTCAACGTGGTGCAGGGCTATGGCGCCGAGGCGGGCGCGGCGCTGGCGCTGCACATGAATGTCGACAAGATCGGTTTTACCGGTTCGGTTGAGGTGGGCAAAAAGATGTTCATCTACGCCGGCCAATCGAACATGAAGCGCGTGACCACCGAATGCGGCGGCAAGAGCCCGCAGATCATTCTCGCTGACGTCGCTGATCTGGATCGGGCCGTGAGTTACGCCGTGAACGGCATTTATGCCAATCAGGGTGAGGTGTGCAACGCAGGCTCCCGGTTGCTGGTGCAGGACAGCATTTACGACGCGTTCATCGAGCGATTCAGTGAGGTCGCCCAGGGCCGATATCTGCCGGGCGACCCTTTAGATCCAGCCACGCGCATGGGCTCGATGGTGTCTTTTCAGCAGCAGAAACGCGTGCTGGGCTACATCGACAAAGCCAATGCCGAAGGCGGGCGTCTGGTGTTTGGCGGCGGTATTCCCAAAGGTCTTGAGCATGGCGCCTATGTCAGCCCGACGCTGTATGCCGATGTCAGCCCGCAGATGACCCTGGCCCGAGAAGAAGTGTTCGGTCCGGTGGCGGCGGCGATTCGCGTGACGGGGCTCGACCATGCGCTGGAGATCGCCAACGACTCCATCTATGGGCTGGCGGCCTCCGTCTGGACGCAGAATATCGATAAGGCGCTGACCTTCGCCCGTGATGTAGAGGCCGGAATTGTCTGGGTCAACTGCTTCGATCATGGCGACATGACCCAGCCGTGGGGTGGGTTCAAACAGTCGGGCAACGGTCGTGATCGTTGTCTGGAAGCGCTGACCCAATACTCGCAAACCAAATCGGTGTGGGTGCACCTGGGCGGTTGACGCCTGCCATGTGTCGGGTACAGTCGCGGCGTGTTGATCCTGGGTTGTGCCCGCATTGCGGCAATTCCGACATCAATAAAAAATCATTATTCGCGAGCCATCATGAGTCAGTCCGAGTCCATGCCAAACGACAAACTGCCCGCTGAGGAGGCCGTCGCCGACAAGACTGCGCCGGAACAATCGCCGCTGTTCGCCAGTACGCTGGCCCGCGGGCTGGAGGTGATGATGGCGTTCCGTGCGGGCAATCCGAGCATGAACCTTCCGGAGATCGCCGCCGCCACGGGCATTACCAAAAGCGCGGCCCAGCGTTTTGCCTTCACGCTGGAAACCCTGGGTTATCTGCGCAAGGACCCGCAAAGCAAGCGCTATCAGCTCACTCCCCGGGCGCTGTCCCTGGGTTTCGGATACTTGCAGACCAACAGCCTGATCGATCGCGCCTCGCCCTATCTGCATCAGCTCAACCGCGAATGCCACGAGAGTTGCAATCTGTCAGAACCTGACGGGGATCAAATGGTGTTTGTCGCCCGCTTTCCCAGTCACAACCAGATCATGATCCCGATGCCGCTGGGCCTGAGCCTGCCGATGTACTGCACGGCGTCGGGCCGCGCCTACCTGTCGCGCCTCGATCCCGAGGCTTGCGCAGATCTGCTTGACGCCATGCCCCGACCGTCTCACACCCACGCCACCGTCACCGATATCGATGCCTTATTGAAGAAGATTGCCCAAGCGCGGGAGGAGGGCTACAGCAGCATTGAGGGTGAATACTTCCTCGGCGATATCAGTCTGGCCGCGCCCATTGTGGATGCGGGGGGAATGCCGCTGGGCGCAATCAACATCTCGGTGCCCGCCAGCCGCTGGAGCTTCGAAGACGCCCGCAAAGCCTTTGCGCCGGCACTCATCCATACCGCCCATGCGATTTCCAGTGCCGGCTGGAGTCAACGTTCGGGTGGGTTTCGATAGCCGGGTGCAGAGAATGGCGGTCCCTGTAGGAGCGAACTTGTTCGCGAGGTGGGCTGCCTGACGCATCGCAATCGCCGGCTCACCAACACGTGGGCTCCCGCAATCAAGCGGCGCCCAAGCCCCAGCCATCAACCCGTCATTGACCTGACCATGCCCACTGCGTAGCCTTGCGCAGTCGAGGTTCGCCGGTCTGTGTTCTGTCAGATCGGCGCTAAGAAGGGAATGCGGTCAACGCCGCAGCTGCCCCCGCAACTGTAAACGGTCATGTTCATTGCACAGCCACTGCGCGAGCGGGAAGGCGCGATGAATGCCTGTCGGATTTCAACCAAACCGCCAGCGCCACCGTAAGCCAGGAGACCTGCCTCGACCGGACATTGCGTCCACGCATTCTCACTACAACCGGGCGGGGTGATCCGGTGGCGAATCGAACGGCCAGCGCCCGCGCTGTGCGGTTCTCGTCCCCTTTGCCCGCCGCACCGCCAAAGGGTATCCGATGAAAACACTGGCCAAACTTCCCGTCACTATCGTCACCGGCTTCCTCGGCTCGGGCAAAACCACCTTGTTGCGCCACATGCTCGACAACGCCGAAGGGCGTCGCATCGCCGTGATCGTCAACGAGTTTGGCGAGCTGGGCATCGACGGCGACATTCTCAAGCAATGCACCATCGGCTGCACCGAAGAAGAAGCCACCGGCCGCGTTTACGAGCTGGCCAACGGCTGCCTGTGCTGCACGGTGCAGGAAGAATTCTTCCCGGTGATGCGTGAACTGGTCGCCCGTCGCGGCGACCTCGACCACATCCTCATCGAAACCAGCGGCCTGGCGCTGCCCAAGCCCTTGGTCCAAGCCTTCCAGTGGCCTGAAATCCGCAGCGCCTGCACCGTTGACGCCGTGATCACCGTGGTCGACAGCCCGGCAGTTTTGGCCGGCACCTTCGCCGCGTTCCCGGATCAGGTCGATGCCCAACGCAAACTCGATCCGAACCTTGACCACGAATCGCCGCTGCACGAGCTGTTCGCTGACCAACTGGCGAGCGCCGATCTGGTCATCCTCAACAAAGCCGACATGCTCGACGCCGAATCTCTGGCCGCCGTGCGCGCCGAAGTCGCCGAAGAACTGCCGCCTGCGGTGAAAGTCATCGAGGCCAGCAAAGGGCAGCTGCCGATCAGCGTACTGTTGGGCCTTGGTGCGGAATCCGAGCAGCACATCGACGGCCGCAAAACCCACCACGATCATCACGAAGGTGACGACCATGACGACCACGATCATGACGCCTTCGATTCAATCTCAATTACCCTGCCGCAAGCGGACGAAAGCCTGTTGCTGGACGCGCTGACCCAGGCCGTCGTGCAGCACGGCATCCTGCGCGTCAAAGGTTTCGCGGCGGTTCCCGGCAAGCCGATGCGCCTGCTGGTGCAGGGCGTGGGAACGCGTTTCGACAAGCACTTCGACCGCGCCTGGAAAGCCGACGAAGAGCGCGTCACGCATCTGGTACTGATCGGCCAAGAGCTTGACGCGGCGGTACTCGAAGCCCAATTGCGCGCTGCGGTCACCGTTGTGGCGGTAGAAGGCTAATCCATGCACCTGCTCAGGACCCAGCCCGGCGGTTTCGTACCCGACGACAGCATCGCTGACCTGGGGCAAACCCCCGCCGATCTGGTGATTCTGTGCAGCGGCGACTCGCATCTGGCGTTGCTCGCTGAAACCGCGCAGCAACTGCCTGACGACTACCCCAGTCTGCGTCTGGCCAATCCGATGCAGGTGCAAAACCACGCCTCGGTCGACCTCTACGTGGACGAGGTGCTCCGTCACGCCAAGGTCATCCTGATTTCCCTGCACGGCGGCATTGGCTATTGGCGCTATGGCGTCGAGCGGCTGGTGGAATTGGCGGCGCGGGGAGTGAAACTGATTCTGGTGCCGGGCGACGATCGTCCCGATCCTGAGCTGAGCAGCCTGAGCAATGTCCCGCCGGCAGACGCCGAGCGGCTTTGGCATTTCCTGCGCCAGGGCGGCAAACACAACGCGCTCCAGCTTTATAGGTGCCTGGCGAGTGGCTGGCTGGGTCGCGATTACCCGTGGAGCGAGCCGTCTACGCTGTCGCGCACCGTTATTTATCACCCACACAAGGCCAGCGCTGAACTGAGTGACTGGCAAGCCGATTGGCTGCCGGACCAACCTGTCGCGGCGCTGCTGTTTTATCGCTCGCATTTGCAGGCCGCCAATACCGGGTTTATCGACGTGTTCTGCGAGCGCCTTCTGGCTCAGGGCATCAATCCGCTGCCCATCGCCGTCGCCAGCCTCAAAGAGCCCGCCTGCCTGAGCGCAGTCCAGGACTGGATGGACGAAGCGGACGCCGAGATTATCCTCAACACCACGGGTTTCGCCCAGTCCAGCCCGGAAGCGCCGCATCTGCGGCCGTTTCGCCGCAATATCCCGGTGATCCAGGCGATCTGCGCCCAGGATAACGAACCGGCATGGCAGGCCAGCGAGCAAGGCCTGGGCCCTCGGGATCTGGCGATGCACATTGCGCTGCCGGAACTGGACGGGCGGATCATCAGCCGGCCAATCAGTTTCAAGGACCTGGCCTGGTATAGCGAGCGCAGTCAGTCCGATGTGGTGTGTTATCGCGCCCAGCCCGAGCGCATGGATTTCGTCGCTGAACTGGCGCGGCGCTGGGTGCTGCTCGGCCGCTTGCCCAATCAAGATAAACGGGTGGCTTTGATCCTGGCCAATTACCCGACTCGCGATGGGCGTATCGGCAATGGCGTCGGTCTCGATACCCCTGCGGCGGCGTTGAATATCCTGCGTGCGCTGCAACATGAGGGTTATCCGCTGGCGCCGTTGCCCGAGACGGGCACCGAGCTGATTCACGCGCTGCTGGGCGGGGTCACCAACGACCCCGACAGCCGCGATCAGCGCCCGTGTCATCAAAGCATGGCGATGGCCGAATACCTGGCGGCATTCCAGGCCCTGCCTGAAGCCAATCAACAGGCGGTGATCCAGCGTTGGGGCACGCCGGACAGCGACCCGATGTGCCGCAGCGGCCGGATGATGGTCGCAGGTCTGCGTTATGGCCTGACCTTCATCGGCATTCAGCCAGCCCGTGGCTACGACGTCGATCACAGTGCTGTTTATCACGACCCGGATCTGGTGCCGCCCCACGGCTATCTGGCGTTTTATTTCTGGCTGCGTAAAAGCTATGGCGCCCATGCGGTGATCCATGTCGGCAAGCACGGCAATCTGGAGTGGCTACCGGGCAAAGGCGTGGGCTTGTCGGAACATTGCTGGCCGGATGCGATTCTCGGTCCAATGCCTAACATTTATCCTTTCATCGTCAACGATCCGGGTGAGGGGGCTCAGGCCAAGCGTCGCACCCAAGCGGTCATCATCGACCACCTGATGCCACCGCTGACCCGCGCCGAGACCTACGGTCCGTTGCGCAATCTGGAGCTGCTGGCGGACGAGTATTACGAGGCGCAATTGCTTGATCCGCGCCGCGCCCGCGAGCTGCAAAAAGACATTCTCGCGCTGGTACGCGAAACCCACATCGACCGCGAGCTGGCGTTGGAAGAAGGGCTCGACAGCGACGCGGACGTGGCGATCTGGTTGCCGCGTCTGGACACCTATTTGTGCGACCTGAAGGAATCGCAGATCCGCGATGGTTTGCACGTGTTCGGCGAGTCCCCAACCGGACGTTTGCGCATCGATACGTTGCTGGCGCTGTTGCGCATTCCTCGCGGCGATGGCAAAGGCGCGCAGGCGAGTCTGCTGCGGGTACTGGGCAAAGCGTTCGAGTTGGGAATCGACCCGCTGGACTGTGATTTGGGGCAGTCGTGGACCGGTCCTAAACCTCAAGCGTTGCATGAGGTCAGTGATGATCCGTGGCGCACGGTCGGTGATACCCGAGAACGACTGGAGCTTTATGCCAGTCGCTTGATTCAACATATCCTCTCTGGTAAATCCGATTCTTTATGTATTGAAAACAATGAATTAGCGCTGGTAGTTGATTCTCTGCTTGAAGTGGTCGCGCCACGTCTGGACGCTTGCGGCCCTGCCGAAATGCAGGGATTGCTGGACGCACTGAGCGGACGCTTCGTGCCCGCCGGGCCGAGCGGCGCACCCAGTCGAGGGCGCCTCGATGTCCTGCCGACAGGGCGCAATTTCTTCTCGGTGGACGTGCGCAATCTGCCAACGACTACTGCGTGGCGCATCGGCTTTCAATCAGCAAATCTGTTGCTGGACAGGCACTTGCAAGACAATGGTGATCATCTGCGTCAACTCGGATTATCGGTCTGGGGCACGGCTACCATGCGCACCGGTGGCGACGATATCGCCCAAGCCATGGCGTTGATGGGTGTACGTCCGGTGTGGGCCACCGGCAGTCAGCGTGTCGATGATTTTGAAATCCTGCCGCTAAGCCTTCTGGACCGTCCCCGTGTAGATGTCACGTTGCGAGTGTCCGGCTTCTTTCGCGATGCGTTCGCCAATCTGATCCGGCTGTTTGACGCGGCGGTGCAGGCAGTCGCTGCGCTGGACGAGCCGGATGACATGAATCCGCTGGCAGCGCGGGTGCGTCAGGAACGCGCCGAATTCGAACAAGCAGGGGCGACAGCGGAACAAGCGGCCCGGCAGGCGGGATGGCGTATCTTCGGCGCCAAACCCGGTGCATACGGCGCAGGCGTGCAGAACGCGATCGATGGACGATTGTGGCAAACCCGTGATGATCTGGCCGAGGTCTATCTGAACTGGGGCGGTTACGCCTATGGCGCGGCGGATGAGGGAACACCGGCGCGCGAACGCTTTGCCCAGCGTCTGAGTCAGGTGCAGGCAGTGCTGCAGAATCAGGACAACCGCGAGCACGATTTGCTCGATTCCAACGACTATTACCAGTTTCAGGGTGGCATGCTGGCAGCGGCGGAAACCCTCAGTGGCGCGAAAACCGCCAGCTACCATGGCGACCACAGCCAGCCGGATCTGCCGAAGATTCGGACCTTGAAGGAAGAATTGAACCGGGTGGTGCGCTCACGGGCGGCCAATCCGAAATGGATCGACGGGGTCAAGCGCCACGGTTACAAAGGTGCGTTTGAAATGGCCGCGACGGTGGACTTTTTGTTCGCCTTCGACGCCACCACCGAGTTGATCGACGATCACCAATACGCATTGCTGGCGGACGCCTATTTGCTGGACGCATCGACCCGCGAGTTCATCCAGGAGCACAACCCCGACGCCCTGCGCGACATGACCGAGCGAATGCTCGAAGCGCAGCAGCGCGGGTTGTGGCAGGAGCCGGGTGAGTACCGGGAAGCGCTGGAGAATCTGCTGCTGGATATTGAAGAGCAGTGATGGCTGTCGTATGGCACTGGCCTGTGACGGGCAGTGGATGGAGATGTCCGCAGCGCCGCAGATCCATTGTGGGAGCGGACCCGTCCGCGAAGGCTCCCTTCTGGTCGCTGGAGATGGGGCGGCTGCACGGGCCTCTTCGCGGACAGGTCCGCTCCCACGGGGATAAGTTGCGTGCAGATATTCTAGATTTTTTTTCTGAGACCCGAACATGACCGACACCCCGCATTTCCCCCTGGCCGCTGTCGTTGGCGCTGACGAGCTGAAACTGGCGCTGTGCCTGACCGCCATCGACCCCAAAATCGGTGGTGTGCTGATCGAGGGGCCACGGGGTATGGCCAAGTCCACCCTGGCACGCGGGCTGGCGGATCTGCTGGCGAGTGGTCAGTTCGTGACGTTGCCTCTGGGCGCCACCGAAGAGCGTCTGGTCGGCACCCTGGACCTGGATGCGGCGCTGGGTGAAGGTCGTGCGGCGTTTTCCCCTGGCGTATTGGCCAAAGCCGACGGCGGCGTGCTGTATGTGGATGAGGTCAACTTGCTGCCGGATCATTTGGTGGACCTGCTGCTGGATGTGGCGGCCAGCGGCGTCAATCTGGTTGAGCGTGACGGCATCTCCCATCGGCATCCGTCGCGTTTTGTGCTGATTGGCACCATGAACCCGGAAGAGGGCGAGTTGCGCCCGCAATTGCTCGACCGTTTCGGTCTGAATGTGGCATTGAGCGGACACACTGCGCCGGTCGAGCGGGGTCAGATCATTCGCCGTCGACTGGATTTCGATACCTCCCCCGAAGCGTTCTGCGCTCAATGGGCCGAGCGCCAGGACGCATTGAAAGCCCGCTGCGAGCGAGCGCGATTGCTGATGCCGGAAATTGCGCTGGATGACCGCAGCCTGGAATTGATCACCGAGCGTTGTTATGCGGCGGGCGTGGATGGTCTGCGCGCGGATCTGGTGTGGCTGCGCGCCGCACGGGCCCATGCGGCGTGGCGAGGGGCGTCGCAGATCTCCGAAGAGGACATCGACGCGGTGGCCGAGTTTGCCCTGCGTCATCGTCGTCGTCATGGGCCTCAAACCCCGCCACCTCAATCCGAACCTCTATCCGAGCCTCAGTCCCGGTCCTCGACGCCGCCACCGCCTGGCTCTCCCGACAAGCAGCAGCCGGACGACTCGCAGCTCTCGGGTGATGGCGAAGGCAATTGGGGGGAAATGCCCGCAAAGCCTGTTGCTTCAGGGGCGCGTCGTGATATCCCGAGCTGGCCAAAAAAGCCTTAGGCATTCGCCCTCGTTCGAGCAAGGGGGCGGATGCCAAGCCCAGGCCGGGTCGACTATCGGGTGGGAAAAGCGGCGCGGCGCGTGCAGGTATCGACGGGGCCATTGCCTGGCTGCCGACCTTGCTGCGCGGCCGCCCGACACGCAGCGTGGACCTGATTCGTCAGCCGCGCAGTGCGCAGCCCCATGAGCTGTGGCTGGTGATTGTCGATGCCTCTGCGTCTACGCGGCGGCACCAGGCGTTGAGTCAGACCAAGGGGCTGTTAGCGCAGTTGTTCGATGACGCCTATCGACGTCGAGTGCGTCTGGCATTGATGACCGCCAGTGGCAGCACGCCGCGTTGGCAGCATCAGGGTTTGAAAGCCAGTGCGGCGTTGCAGCCGTGGCTCGATGGGCTGGGCGCGGGGGGCGGCACGCCCTTGTTCGAGGCGCTGGACCAGGCCAAAGAGTGGCTGGACCAGAGAAGCAAGCGCTACCCCGCAGAATCACAGCGGGTGCTGGTACTCACTGACGGTCGGGTCAAGCAATTGCCGGCGATGGCAGTGTTCGAATGCCCCAGCGTGTTGATCGACACGGAAATGGGGCCGATCAGACTGGGAAGGGCGGCGGACATCGCAAGGATGATCGGCGCCGAATATAAGCACCTCACTGACCTGTAGGAGCGAACTTGTTCGCGAGGCGTAGTGCCTGACACACCGCGTAGACTGGCTCGCCAACAAGTTGGCTCCTACAGAAGGTAGGGCGCGTAGACGTTATCTGTAGGAGCGAACTTGTTCGCGAGACGTAGTGCCTGACACACCGCGTAGACTGGCTCGCCAACAAGTTGGCTCCTACAGAAGGTAGGCGCGTAGACGTTATCTGTAGGAGCGAACTTGTTCGCGAGACGTAGTGCCTGACACACCGCGTAGACCGTCTCGCCAACAAGTTGGCTCCTACAGAAGGTAGGGCGCGTAGACGTTATCTGTAGGAGCGAACTTGTTCGCGAGGCGTAGTGCCTGACACACCGCGTAGACTGGATCGCCAACAAGTTGTCTCCTACAGAAGATTGGGTGCGTAGACGTTATCTGTAGGAGCGAACTTGTTCGCGAGGCGTAGTGCCTGACACACCGCGTAGACTGGCTCGCCAACAAGTTGGCTCCTACAGAAGGTAGGGCGCGTAGACGTTATCTGTAGGAGCGAACTTGTTCGCGAGACGTAGTGCCTGACACACCGCGTAGACTGGCTCGCCAACAAGTTGGCTCCTACAGAAGGTAGGCGCGTAGACGTTATCTGTAGGAGCGAACTTGTTCGCGAGACGTAGTGCCTGACACACCGCGTAGACCGTCTCGCCAACAAGTTGGCTCCTACAGAAGGTAGGGCGCGTAGACGTTATCTGTAGGAGCGAACTTGTTCGCGAGGCGTGGTGCATGACACACCGCGTAGACTGGCTCGCCAACAAGTTGGCTCCTACAGAAGATTGGGTGCGTAGACGTTATCTGTAGGAGCGAACTTGTTCGCGAGACGTAGTGCCTGACACACCACATCGACCGCCTCGCCAACAAGTTGTCTCCTACAGAACAAGCATCACATCAAGCTGGCATCGTCCACGGCTCAAGGCTGTAGCCTTCGCCGCTGATCTGCGCGCGGGCTTGTTCGAGCAAGGCGGCCAGTTGTTTTGGATCGGAGTAGGTGCTGCTAGGGATCTGTGCGCGACCGATGCGAGTGCTGGTGCGGTCAACCACGGTCAGGCTGAGTTCGCCATTGCCGTCCTGGGGAGCCCAGGCCACGCATTGGAAGGGATGAAAAGCGTGACCGGCGATGAGCAAAGCTTCGTTAAAGCGCAAAGGGGCGTTCATGGCGTTTCCTCAGATGCCCGTATCAATACAATCACCGGCGGCGGGCGTCCCGTTCGGTTGGATACATGTACTGATGGCCGCAGACGGGTAACAAGTCACACCTTGCGATCACATTATTTTTAAACCTGCGCTGCATCCCATCATTTACGTGGTTCTCCTGACAGTGAGGCAAAACGTCGCGGGGTTGATTAGTCGGGATTTCCAGGCTGCTCATTCCAGCGTTATCTATTGAAAAATCCTTAAGCACTTTTCGATCTTAGCCTTATAGATAATCGGTCCAAGTAAGTGTCAATAAACTTGCTAATGTATTTGCCAGGGTCGCCAAGACACTGTTTCTAAAATGGTTTTAGAGTTGTCTCTTCTTTGAATCTTGGCGCCAAGGAATCTATATGCATGAGCTGGCATCAACCCGTCGCCTGTTAATTGTCGAACCCTGCGAAGAGAGCCTTCGCCTGATCCCCGGGCTACGCGCTGCTGGCTGGGAAGTGGACAGCTGCACCCTGCAATCTGCAGCGTCTCGTCCATGCGACGTCGGCCTGATCCGCTTGTTGCCACAGCATTTCGAACATCCCGAAGTCGTCAAAGACCTGATCACTCGCAGCAACACCGAGTGGATTGCGGTATTAACCCCGGACGATCTTCGTCGGGACAAAATCGGTGATTTCGTTTGCGAATGGTTCTTCGATTTCCACACCTTACCCTTCGACGTCGCCCGGGTGCAGGTCACGCTGGGACGCGCTTATGGGATGGCACGGTTGCGTGCCCAGGGCGCCAATTACGGCAGTGGGCCGGAGCATCAAATGCTCGGTGAAAGTCGGCCGATACGCGAATTGCGCCGGTTGCTGACCAAGCTGGCGCCGACTGAATCCCCGGTACTGATTCGTGGCGAAACCGGCACCGGAAAAGAGCTGGTGGCCCGCACGCTGCACTTGCAGTCCCAGCGCAGGGACAAGCCTTTTGTCTCGATCAATTGCAGCACCATCCCTGAACACCTGTTGCAGCCGGAGCTGTTCGGCTATCCCCACGACCCTTTTTCGCCAGCCCAGCCACGCAAGATCGGCCGCATCGAGGCAGCCCATGGCGGCACGCTCTTTCTGGATGAAATCGGCGATCTACCGCTGGACGTGCAGGCTAATCTGCTGAGGTTCCTGCACGACCGGCATCTTGAGATTGACGGGGAATCGGTGCCCATCGACGTCCGTGTGTTGGCGGCAACCCACATTGACCTTGAGGCGGCAATTCGCAAGAAGCGCTTTCGTGAAGATCTGTATTACCGCCTTAACGTGTTGCAAGTCGGCACTGCGCCGTTGCGCGAACGGCATGGCGATCTGGCGTTGCTGGCCAACCATTTCGCGCACTTCTACAGTCAGGAAACCGGACGTCGGCCGCGCAATTTCAGCCAGGATGCGTTGGTCGCCATGGGCAAGCATGACTGGCCCGGCAACGTTCGCGAACTGGAAAACCGCGTGCGACGCGGGCTGGTGCTGGCTGAAGGAAGGCAGATCGAAGCGTTCGACCTCGGGCTGTTGGGTGAGGATGAAATCAGCTCAAGCATGGGCACCCTCGACGATTACAAATCCCGCGCCGAGCGCCAGGCCCTGTGCGATGTGCTGACGCGGCACAGCGATAACCTGAGCGTGGCGGCCAAGGTGCTCGGCGTGTCGCGACCGACGTTTTATCGCTTGCTGCACAAGCATCAGATTCGGTAGAGGCTTTGGGGACGCTGCACAACCCGTGGGAGCGGACCTGTCCGCGAAGACAATTGGCCGGACAGATGCATCTGTGACGGACACGCTGGCCTCTTCGCGGACAGGTCCGCTCCCACGGGATTGTGTCAAGTGGAGATGTCAGACGCCTCTAAATCTCATTGTAGGAGCGCGCTTGCCCGCGAAGAAGTCGCTGCATTCCATACATCTTCGGCGGGTGACACTCCGATTTCGCGAACAAGTTCGCTCCTACAGGCAGGGCGTCATCAGTTCAGCGACCGCACGCAACGCCTGATCACGCCGCTCATCCCAACTGCCACCCACCACCTGATACGTCTGGTGATGCTGCTTTAACCAGCGCTCACTCGCCTCGAAAAATACCTGACGTTCGCACAGCTCAGGCTGGCAACGCTGTCCGTCGCCGATCCACTCGACGCCTTCGGGTGCCAGCAGCAGCGTCAGATCGTAGTGACGGGCGAGCAGGGCCTGCTCCAACCATTCGGGACAGTCGCCGAACAGCGTTTGACTCCACAGCATGTTGCTCAGCAGATGGGTGTCCAGAATCAGCAGCTCAGGAGCGCGGCTGCGAGCGACGTCTTCCCACGCCAGTTGCCCATGGGCGATAGCGGGGATGTCGGCGTAGCAGGTATCGCGTTGCGTCTGGTCGATGAAGTGGCGAACGTACTCGCCCACCAGTTCGCCACCAAATTGCTGTTGCACCGCTTGAGCAAGCCAGCTTTTACCGCTTGATTCGGGCCCTGCCAATACCAGCACTTTCATCGCGGACTCAATGCGCCAAGGCCGGGTCAGCGCGCCAATCACGCCAGCCTTGCACTGCCAGCAGCGTGAACAACGCATACAGCGCCGCAGTGAGGTAAAGCCCCTTATAAAGAAACAGGCCGACGAAAATAACGTCCAGCAAAATCCACAGTGGCCAGCATTGCACGCGTTTTTGTGCCATCCAGACTTGCGCCACCAGACTGAACCCGGTGAGCGCAGCGTCGAGCCAAGGCTGCGCAGCGTCGGTGAAATGCGCCATTGCAGCGCCCAACGCCAGGCTCACCAACGCCCCCGCAGCGAGGCTTGCGAGCAGGGGGCCGTTGCTCAAATGAGTGACGGTTCGCCCGCTGGCCACCTGGCCGCGCCGGGTCCATTGCCACCAGCCATACAGTTGCAGCACCGCGTAGACCACCTGCAGCAGCATGTCTGAATAGAGTTTTACATCGAAGAATATCCAGGTGTAGAGCAACACCATGACCAGCCCGATGGGCCAGCACCACGGATTTTGTTTGACTGTAAGCCAGACGGCAATCACGCCGAGTGCGGCGGCAAACAGTTCAAGCCCAGACATGGCAACTCCGGTAATGGGTAGGATTTTGCAGGACAGCGCGAGGGCGCCATTTTGGCCGGCGATTGTAAGCGGTTTATGCCTTGGCGTGGAGCATCGAGGCTGAGTTGATCCCCAATTTCGCGCATAGATTCAGAACGACCCACCGCGACGCCACGTCAAATCTTACGCGCCAGTATTCATGCTAGAGCCATCGTCAGAAAGGTCTGCTAGCATCGCCGCGTTTGCGTGTCAGAGCGGGCAATCCTAAAGCTTTCATAAACTGTTCACGCTCGATCATCTATGGTTTGCACCGCTTGCAATTCAATTACAGGTCCGTGTCATGAGCACGGACCACTGGGGGAATGATGGATCTTTGGACCGCTGCACAGGCGCTCATACTTGGGGTTGTAGAAGGGTTAACTGAGTTTTTGCCGATATCCAGCACTGGTCACCAGATCATCGTCGCGGACCTGATCAATTTCACCGGCGAGCGGGCTATCGCGTTCAATATCATTATCCAGTTGGGGGCAATCCTGGCGGTGGTCTGGGAGTTCCGACGCAAGATCTTTGATGTGGTCGGTGGCCTGACGACTGACCCGAAAGCCCGACGCTTCACCGCGAACCTGATCATTGGCGTATTACCGGCAATGGTTCTGGGCGTGTTGTTTGCCGATTTGATTCATCAATACCTTTTCAACCCGATCACGGTGGCAGCGGCGCTGGTCATTGGTGGTTTTGTAATGCTGTGGGCCGAGCGTCGTCAGCATGAGGTTCACGCTGAAACCGTTGATGAAATGACTTGGGGTGACGCGCTGAAGGTCGGTTTTGCCCAGTGTCTGGCGATGATTCCTGGTACCTCTCGCTCAGGTTCGACGATCATCGGCGGCTTGCTGTTTGGTCTGTCGCGCAAAACCGCCACCGAGTTTTCGTTCTTTCTCGCGATGCCCACCATGGTCGCCGCCTCGGTGTACTCCGGTTACAAGTACCACAGCCTGTTCGTGCCGGGAGACTTCCCGGTGTTTGCGGTGGGCTTCATTACGTCCTTTATATTCGCCATGATCGCGGTGAAGGCGCTGCTCAAATTCATCGCCAATCACAGCTACGCGGTGTTTGCGTATTACCGCATTGCCTTCGGCCTGCTGATTCTGGCGACCTGGCAGTTTGGCTGGATCGATTGGTCCAGCGCGCAAGGTTAAGGGGCTATGGAAACGCAAAATTCAGAGGGCGGTCAGCGCCCCCTCAGCAATCGGCCGCAACCGGCAGTGCGCTTTTTGCGCATCAAATTGCTGGTATTGGTGCTCCTTTGCGCGCTACCGGGTTATGGCGTGGTGACGTTGTGGCTGGAAGGCGGTTCGTGGCTGCCAGCGGCCGCCTACGGGCTGATGAGCGTCGTGACGTTTTTGCTGTATTGGCACGACAAGCATCGCGCGCGCAACTCCGGTCAGCGCACACCTGAAAAGATCCTCCACGCTGCTGAACTGTTGGGCGGTTGGCCGGGGGCATTTCTCGGTCAGCAAGTCTTCCGGCACAAGACGCGCAAGGTGTCTTATCAAATCGTGTTCTGGGGCATCGTCGTGCTGCACGAGCTGTTTTGGATCGACCGATTGGTGCTGGGCGGTAATTTTATCGCCCGGCACCTTTACTGACTCGGCTAAAGCTTTGGCGCGACCTGCTGTTTTTTCGGCAGTTTGTTGACCACCAATTGATGGGAACGGGTCAGCAAGTCGCGCAACTCGGCGTCGCCCAGGGAGTAGGGCACCGCCACGCTGATCCAGTGCGCACGAGCAAGATAAGGCGCCGGTCGCACGCCTGGACGGTCGACGTAGCCCAGAAAAAGATCGCTGGCGACTTTGAACGACAGGCCTTTGCCGGACAGATCCATCACCGCAAACATTTTGTTCCCTGCGATCGAGAACACTCGCGTGCCGCCCCATTTGTAGTCTTCACGGGCGCCGGGCAGGCTCAGGCAAAATTGTGCGACGTCTTCAATCTGCATGTTTTTTCCTTGATGGGCAGGCAGGTGCTGGCACATTTTCTGTAGGAGCGAACTTGTTCACGAGCAAGGTTATGCGGTAAGCCAGACGATCCGCTTCGTCAACTAGTTGGCTCCTGCAGAAAGCTGTGGTGCGCGGAGGTTATTTCAAGCACACCGGGTGCCGCGAAACTCCGCCGTGACGTGATCGATCCACGCGCGAACCGCTGGCAGTGCGCCCCGTCGCTGGGTGTACGCCGCTTGCAGGTTGCCGCTGGGCATCGACCATTGCGGCAACAACCGTATCAAGCTGCCCTCGGCCAGTTCAACGTGGCAATTCATCATCGGCAGCATGGTCAGGCCCAGTCCGGCCAATGCCGCGCCCTTGCGGATGGGGAAGTCGTCGATGGCCAGCCGGGGTTCGATGGCTATTTCGCAATGCTCACCGTTGTCATGTACCAGGTTGAAATGCACCTTGCGGTCCGCTTCGATGGCGCCCAGCACGGGCAGGCTGATGAGATCTTGCGGGATAAGGAAGTGTCGACCGGCGATCAAATCAGGCGAAGCCACCAACGCAGCCGAAGCTGGCGCCAGATGACGCACGATCAGGTTCGGGTCCTCGTCGCCGACATCGCGTACTCGCAGGGCAACATCAATGCCCTCGTTGACCAGATCCACCCGCCGATTGACCAGCAACATTTCCAGCTGCACCAGGGGGAACTGCTGGAGAAAAGATGCAACCACCGCAGTGAGGTTCCAGTGCGTCATACCCACTGGACACGAAACCCGAAGACGCCCGCGGGGTTCGGCCGATAGCGCGGCAACGGCTTCATCGGCCATTTCCGCTTCCAGCAACATGGCCTGGCAGTGTTGTAGATAGCGCTCGCCAACTGCAGTCAACGCCAATTTGCGTGTCGTGCGTTGCAACAGGCTGGCGTTCAAACGGGTTTCCAGCTCGGCAATCCGTCGTGACAGGCGCGACTTGGGGATGCCCAGCGCACGTCCCGCCGCAGCGAAACCGCCCGATTCGACCACTTTGGCAAAGTAATAAAGGTCATTAAGGTCTTGCATCATGGGCTCGACTGTTCTGTCAGTAGGACAAACTATCGCATTTTCGGTGACTAATCACCTATTGCTAAGCCCTGTAGTATCAATCTCAATTAGTCGCCAAGCGGCGATTCTCACTTGGGAAGCCCATCATGAAACTTTTGCACATCGACTCCAGCATCCTCGGCGATCACTCCGCTTCGCGTCAGCTGAGCCGCAGCGTCGTTGAATCATTCGTCGCCACCCATGCCGACACGCAAGTGGTGTACCGCGATCTGGCCAGTGAAGCACTGGGCCATTTCTCGGGTTCGAGCCTCGCGGCCGCAGGCACTCCGGTAGAAGGCCGTGATGCCGCGCAGAAGCTGGAAGTAGAATCCAACGAAGCCACCCTGGAAGAATTCATCTCCTCTGACGTAGTGGTCATCGGCGCGCCGGTCTACAACTTCACCATCCCAAGCCAGCTGAAGGCCTGGATCGACCGTATCGCGGTTGCCGGTCGCACCTTCCGTTACACCGAGGCTGGCCCGGAAGGTCTGTGCAAAGGCAAGAAAGTCATCATCGTTTCTACTGCCGGCGGCATGCATGTGGGTCAGCCGACCAGCGTTGGCCATGAAGACTTGCTCAAAGTCCTGTTCGGCTTTATCGGCGTCACCGACCTGGAATTCGTTTTCGCCCACGGCCTGGCCTACGGTGAAGAGCCGCGCGCTGCTGCACTGACTGCTGCCAAAAAACACATCGACGAAACGCTGTTCGCCTGATGAGGATTACGCGCGTCGACTGATGCGCGTCAGCCCAGGCTCTTCAAGCCCTGCCATCTTGCGGCGTATGCAAGAGGCGGGGTTTTTTGCTTTTTCGCAGGGGTGTTCAGCCAGGCGACAGGCTTGACGCTTTCTTTGCAGGCATCTTGCAAATGTCCGGCGTAAAATCGCCACCTGACCCTTGAGATGAAGCCCAACGACCACTTTAAACCGGTGGTCGTTTATTTGAGCGCCGTCTGGCCCGGCTTATGCACTTATTCACTCGTAGGACACTCTCAAGTTGTAAGCGCGATGCGCGGGAAAGGTTCAAACCCCGGTTTCATGGGGCGGCACAGGGATTAAGGTCAGGCGCCGCGCCTGGTCATATACGGAACTTCGGGTATTAGGGGCATTGCGATGATGCGTCTTTGTGCAGTGATGGTATTTAGCCTGTTCAGCAGCCTGATTTCGGTGCAGGTCAGCGCCCAGGAAGCCTGGAGCGTGGGCTTCCACGAATTGGAATTTCCCGATCCGCTGGACTCCCAGCCGATGCATGCCTACGCCTTTTATCCGTCTACCGAACCCGAGCAAGTGACCAAGGTCCAGGGTTATCGGCTGGAGGCGGGCGAGAACGCGAAAATCGCCATGGGCCGCTTCCCACTGCTGATGCTCTCCCACGGCAACACCGGCACCCCGTTGGCTCAACACGACCTGGCGACGTCACTGGCCCGACAAGGCTTTGTCGTAGTTGCCGTGTTCCACCCTGGCGACAACTACCTTGACCATAGTCGGCTTGGCAGCTTGAGCAACCTTTATGGGCGTCCGCTGCAAATTTCCGAAGCCATCAGTGCCGCGCTGCTTGATCCAATGCTGTCGCCCTATATCAGCGCGCGTCGGGTCGGCGTTATCGGTTATTCGGCAGGGGGTGAAACGGCTTTGATTCTGGCGGGTGCGCAACCTGATTTGCAGCGCCTGCGTCAGTACTGCATCGAGCGCCCGCAAGATCGGGATGCATGCAAGACTCAAGGTGAGTTGCTCAACGACCGTGACGACCTGCATGCTCAAGCGGACCCGCGTGTCGGTGCTTTGATGCTGATGGCGCCGCTGGGCTTGATGTTCGGTCGGCATACGTTAGCGGATGTGCATGTGCCGGTTTTGTTGTACAGCGGTGATGGTGATGAGCTGCTGGCGATCGATAAAAATGCCGAGGCACTGGCGCGCAAGCTGCCGGAGGTGTCGGATTTCAAATTGTTGGCCGGGGCAGGGCACTTTGTGTTCATGGCGCCGTGTGATGATGAACAACGCGCGACACAGCCGATTTTGTGTACGGATGCGATTGGTGTGGACCGCGAAGACATTCATCGCAATCTCAGTGCTGAGGCGGTGCGGTTTTTTGGCAATGCGCTGGGTTCACCGCTGAGTACGGCGGGGATGCAGACGGCCGTTCACAAGGAGTGATTTCGCGCGGTTGTTGGGTTGCTTTTGTAAGAGCTGCCGAACCGCCGAAGGCTGCGATTGCGGTCTGGCTGACTTGGTTTAGATTGGGTGTATATCCGTTATCGGGGGTGGTGCTGATATTGGTTGCGCCCTTACGGCGCGTCACTTTTGCCAAACGCCGCAAAAGTAACCAAAAGGTCTCGCTCCCGTGTCCGGCCCTCCTTCGTCGGGTTCCCTCGCTCCGGCATTGCTCCGGGGACACGCCGCCATCGGCCATCCATGGCCGGGGGCGGCTAGCGCGGCATCCATGCCGCGCTGTCCCCTACGCAACGCCTGCGCTCGGCCTTCCAAAGTCGCACTTTGTGGCGCTTACAAATTCTCGGCACGACACAAAACCTGTAGGAGCGAATTCATTCGCGAGAGGCCTGTGGAGTTGTGACAAAGCCCAGCACAACGCCCCAAAGCAGAAAAGCAGAGAATCAAATGCTCTTGATCTTCATCCACGCCAGTCCAGACACCGCAAAACGCGACTTGGGTGCAGGCCGAACGCAGGCGGCGCGCAGTGGGCAGCGCGGCATGGATGCCGCGCTAGCCGCCCCCGGCCATGGATGGCCGATGGCGGCGTGCCCACGGAGCGTCGCCGGAGTGAGGGAACCCGACGCAGGAGGGCCAAGCCAGGAGGAAGACCTTTTGGTTACTTTTGGGGCCGTTTGCCAAAAGTGACCCGCCGTAAGGGCGGAACCGATATCAGCACCACCGCAGATAACGGATATACACACAATCCCGGTACACCCGAAACACCGCATCGCGACCGTCGTTACCTCCGATTGCTCCTACAGGGGACCGCGTGACCCGCCGTAAGGGCGGAACCGATATCAGCAACACTCCAGATAACGGATATACACACCATCCCTATACATCCGAAACACCGCATCGCGACCGTCGTAACCTCCGATTGCTCCTACAGGGGACCGCGTGACCTGCTAGAAAAGTGGAGTCATAACCACAGCACGCACACATAACGGATATCCCCACGGTAGGCGGGGTGTCAGACACACCGCAATCGCAGCCTTCGGCGGCTCGTCAGCTCCTACAGGGGCCGCGTAAACCCTTCAGCGCAGTCCTTCTCGCTGCGCAACCGACACCTGATCACGACTCCACACATCCAGCAGAAAATCACTCTCCTGATGGCTGAACACTTGCTCCATTCCCAAACGCTGCGAAAGCACCCCATGCACCTCTTCGGCCGTCAGCGGACACCCGTCGATGGGCGTACGCCAGTGACAGGCGAGCACCTGCCCATCATCGGTCAGCGACGCCAACGCCCGGTCGATCCAGCGATGCAGATCATCCAGGCTCAGGTAATAACCCAACTCACTAAACACAATCAGATCAAACCGACCCTCCGGCCACTGCTGTGGCAAGCGGGCCTGGATCACCTCCGCACGAGGAAAATCCCCAAGCCGTTCGCGGGCCAGTTCAACGGCTGCCGCTGCGGTGTCACAGCCCACAAAACGATCACAGCGGGTGGCCAGCTCAGCACTCAGCACACCATTGGCACAGCCGGGCTCGAAGATTCGGGCATAACGCTCACGGGGTAGGGCAGCCAGGGTCAATGCGCGTTTGCGTCGCTCGTACCACCGTTGTTTGAACGCCCATGGGTCGTCGTTGCCATCGAACAGTTGATCGAAGTAGGCATCGTCCACGCTGGCTTTGATCGGATCTGTCACACGAACACCACTTCAAAAGATTGCATCAGGCGCTCAAGCACATGGGGCGGCAGCACCGGTTCAAGCCCGATCAGCGGATCGCCGTGCAACTGACTGGCGAACGCGTGAGCGGCGTGACGTTTGCGCGCGATGGTTTCCGGGGCGAGAAGGATTTTGCGCGCACGGTCCCAGGGCAATCGTGGGTCTTCGGGATCGGCCCAGTGCCACGCCCAGATCGGCACTTCGTACAGTTGGGCACCGACAGCGGCCGTGGCAACAGCGCAGGCGCGGCCGACGGCTTCATGGTCTGAGTGACCATCGTGGCGCCAGGTGCAGAACACCACATCGGTAGGACGCAAGTAGCGTTGCAGGAACGTCACCAGTTGCACTTCCTGCGTACCCACGGCGCTGTCGGAAAATCCGCCGCGTATCCATCGCAGGCTGTGCAGCGGCACGTCGAGGCGCTTTAACGCTTCGGCGCTTTCCTGTGGGCGGATGACGCTCAGGCGTTCAGTCGACCAAACGGTGGAGCCGGGATGGCTGGCACTGCCGTCAGTGATGGAAATCAGCTTCATGCCGCGTCCCAGATGCGCCAACTGCTGCATCAGCCCGCCAAAGCCAAGAATTTCATCGTCCGGGTGAGGGGCGACGATGACCGCGCGCGAACCTGAAGGCACCAGCAGATCGGCACCGATAACTGGCAATGCGGCCAGTTTGCTGGAACCTTGCCAGGCCTGTAACGAGGTGCCGTTGCCGACGATAGGGTTGTCATTCATAAACACCACTCACAAAGTCCAGCTTCCCTCAGGCGTAGCGTCGGCGTGTGGCCCGCTGCGCGGTTGAGTGGTTGCATCAATGGGAAAGGACGCGAGTTGTTGACCCAGCGCCGCGAGATCGCGTTCAGCGTGACTCTGACGCAGGAATACCGGCAGGTCGGCCATCAGCCGGGCGAACTGCACGTCCTTGCAATACGGCCCGGCGCCCAAGGCGCGGCCCGTGTGTTCTATCACCTGCTGCGCCGCATGCTCGATCAACGCGCGGCAGCGTCGGGCGAGTAACTGGGCGTCGGCCAAAGGTTGCTGGTCGACGGTGCGCGCCGCGTTTTGAAGCACTTGAGCTGCGCTGAACAAGGCAATGTCCACAGCGCCCAAATGAGCCAATGCGTGCGGTTCTTCACGCTGACGACAGGCGCGGGCCAGGCGCTCGGCGATATTGCTGGCGGCGCCGTACCAACATGCCGCGATGCCGATGCCGCCTTGCCAGAACCCGGCGCGGGACAAGTAATCCCCAGGACCGCCGATGGCCTGCGCGTGGGCATCGTCAAACTGCACTTCGACACTGGCCGTGGCGGCCATGCCCACCGCGCTCCAGCCATCGGCTGTCACGGTGACGCCCGGTTGATTGAGCTCAACCGCGACCAGCCTTTGCTGGCCGTCGGCGTCCCAGGTAGTCATTAATGCGTGGCTGAGTACTGCGGCGCCTGAACACCAGGCCTTGCGGCCGTTCAGGCGTACATCAGTGCTGCTGCCGGAAAGAGTGACGCGGGCCTGCGGCGGCTCGGCCGCCCACATGCCCCATGTGCTGCCTGACTCCACGCCTGAACATTTAAGCTCAGCCATGATTGCCAGGGCGTCGGTGTGGCCTTCATACAATTTGCACAGGCCCAGATCATGGGCCGCAACGCTGGCCAGACTGCGCCAGCGCTCCAGCGTGCGCCCGCCGCCGGGTAGCGGCAGGCTGGCGAGCTGCTCATGAACGAGCGCCCGAAGGCACTCGCCCAGAGCTTGCGGACTGTCGAGTCGCGGCGTGCGCTGGGCAAGAAACTCGCTCAGCGCCCGGCTCATGCCTGTTCTTCTTTCTGAAGTTCGAACAACACCAGTGAGCGTGGAGTGATGGTGTATTCGTTGCCGAATTCGAAGTGATCCTTACCGCGAATCTCAGGCTGATTGGTGTCGATCAACGAAACCCAGTTCACGCCTTCCGGCACTTGCGGCAGAGTGAAGTTAACCCCGTCGTGGTGTGAGTTGACCACCAACAGCAGCGTCGCTTCGGAACCGCGACGGCGAATGCCGGTTTCCTGCGCACGACCGTCCATGAGCATGCCCAGGCAGCGCCCGTTAGGATCTTCCCACTGCTCGATCGACATTTCATCGCCGCTCGGCGAAAGCCAGGTCACGTCCTTGACGCCCAGTTCCTCGTTGTAATCGCCCACCAGGAAGCGACCACGACGCAAGATCGGGTAGGTTTGACGCAGCTTGATTAGACGCTTGACGAACTTGAGCAGGGCCTTGCCGTCTTCATCCAGGTCCCAGTTGACCCAGCCAATTTCGCTGTCCTGACAGTAGGCGTTGTTATTGCCATGCTGCGTGCGGGCAAATTCGTCCCCGGCGACCATCATCGGTGTGCCTTGGGCGAACAGCAGGGTGGAGAAGAAGTTGCGCATTTGACGCAGACGCAGCGCGTTGATTTCCGGATCGTCTGTCGGGCCTTCGACGCCACAGTTCCACGAACGGTTGTCGTTGCTGCCGTCCTGGTTGTTTTCGTCGTTGTCCTCGTTGTGCTTCTCGTTGTAGGACACCAGGTCATGCAACGTGAAACCGTCATGGGCGGTGATGAAGTTCACCGAGGAATACGGGCGACGTCCACGCTGGTTGAACATGTTGCCTGAGGCGGTCATACGGTTGGCGAAGTCTGCCAGTTGGCCTTCGTCGCCTTTCCAGAATGCGCGGATGTTGTCGCGGAATTTGTCGTTCCACTCCGCCCAGCCCGGCGCGAACTTGCCCACTTGATAGCCGCCTGGGCCGCAGTCCCATGGCTCGGCAATCAGTTTGACCTGACTGAGGACCGGGTCCTGACGGCAGGCGACCAGGAAGCTGTGACGCTCGTCGAAACCGTCGTGGTAACGGCCGAGAATGGTCGCCAGGTCGAAGCGGAAGCCGTCGACGTGCATCTCGGTCGCCCAGTAGCGCAGGGAGTCGGTGACCATCTGCAGCACGCACGGGTGGCTCAGATCCAGCGTGTTACCGGTGCCGGAATCGTTGATGTAGAAGCGCTTGTCGTCGGGCATCAGGCGATAGTAGGAAGCGTTGTCGATGCCGCGCATGGAAAGGGTCGGGCCGCGTTCGTTGCCTTCAGCGGTGTGGTTGTAGACCACATCGAGAATCACCTCGAGGCCGGCACGGTGCATGTGCGCAACCATTTCCTTGAATTCGGCGATCTTGCCGTGAGCCAGGAAACGCGGGTCCGGGGCGAAGAACGCGATGGTGTTGTAGCCCCAATAGTTGGTCATGCCTTTTTGCAGCAAGTGCTGGTCGTTGACGAACGCATGAACCGGCAGCAGCTCGACAGACGATACGCCCAGACTCTTGATGTGCTGAATGACTTCATCAACTTTCAGGCCCGAGAACGTACCTTTGAGTTCGTCCGGCACAGCCGGGTGGCGCATGGTGAAACCGCGAGTATGGGTTTCATAGAAAATGGTTTTGTCCCATGGCACATTGACCCGCTGATCGCGGCCCCAGGTGTAGGCCGGGTCGATCACCTTGCACTTTGGCACGAACGGAGCACTGTCGCGTTCGTCGAAGCTCAGGTCGTCATCGGGGTGGCCGATGGTGTAGCCAAACAAGGCTTCGGACCATTTCAACTCGCCCACCAATTGCTTGGCGTACGGGTCGATCAGCAATTTGTTGTGGTTGAAGCGATGACCGTTTTTCGGATCGTAGGCACCGTATACGCGATAGCCATAAACCAGCCCTGGGTGGGCGTCTGGCAAGTAACCGTGGAAGATCTCGTCGGTGTACTCCGGCAGCTCGATGCGCTCAAGTTCCACTTCGCCGGTGGAGTCGAACAGGCACAGCTCAACTTTCGTGGCGTGGGCCGAAAACAAAGCAAAGTTGACACCCAGTCCGTCCCAGCTGGCGCCGAGAGGGAAGGGCAGGCCTTCACGAATTCGGCTTGCGACCGGTTCTGGCCCATTAGCCTTGGCGGAGTCATTCTGTGTCGCTTGTTCTGCGGGTTTCGATTCTTGCTTGCTCATGTTGATTCCTGACGTCGAATGATTTCCTGAAGGCGAACGAAGCCTTTGTCGCAGGTCGTTGGCTGCGCCATTGGTTAAAACAGGTCTTGGTATAACCGCAGGAGACGGCCCTATTGGCGGCCGTCTCTGCGGTACTGAAACACCGTGGGTGAAGCGCTCGCTAGAATCGAGCGATCACGCCGCGGGTGGCTTGGCAGCGGGTTTTTTAGCAGCCGGCTTGGCAGCAGGCTTGGTGGCCGGTTTGGCGGGTGCGGATGACGCCGTCCCTGTCGAACCGGCAGCAGGCTTAGGCTTGGCGGGCGGCTTGGGTGCAGCTTTGGCCGCTGGCTTGGTGGCCGGCTTGGCATCGGGCTTCTCAGCTTTTTTAGGCGCTGGAGCAGCTGGCGTTGCCGATTTGGCGGCAGGCTTGGCCGCAGCTTTAGCAGCAGGCTTTGGCGCAGGCTTGCCGTCCGCTTTAGCTGGCTTGGGCTTGGCAGACTTGCCCGGCGCCTTGGCTTCAGCAGCAGCCAGTTTGCGGGCCATCTCCCAATGGCGCTCATCCTGACCGTGTGGCTCGCCTTCTGATTTCCAGATCTGATAGGCAAAGTCTTTAATTTTTTTCTCGTCGGCACTCATCTCGACACTCCCGGGTATTACAAAGTTTGAATAAGCAGGTTTACAGAAAATTCCTTGAGCGCATCACTGAGGAGCATCTCCTTATTGGTTGTGACTATGGTCTGTGAAAAAAGTCCCTTCCAATTTAGATCTGAATCAGCGAACGGCAAGAGGATTCGTGTATCGCCCCAATTTGCAGCGTTGATGAATGGAGTTTGCGCAGTGCCCAATAGTTCATTGAACACGCGAGGAACCACAACTATAGCCCGCGTACCCTCCCTTATCCGCGCAAAGGCCATGACGCGTTCAGCATGCTGCCCGAGCACCTGCAGCGGTTGGTAAACACCTTCATCGAACAGCTCCGGATATTGATTGCGCACCTCTAAAGCCTGCGCGATCAGAGCCAGTTTGATGTGGCCATTTTGCCAATGGGTCAGCAGCTCGGCAGGGGGCGTGGATTGATCCAGCGCACGTTCGCGAGCGGGGTAATCCACCGGACGACGGTTGTCCGGGTCCACCAGGCTGAAGTCCCAGAACTCGGTGCCCTGATACAGATCAGGCACACCGGGCACGGTCAATCGCAGCAAAGTTTGCGCCAGACTGTTCAGCGCTCCGGCCGTCGCGATCCGGTTGGCCGTTGCACCGATCGACTGGCGCAGCGCAAGGCCTTCGGGGGCAAGGAGCAACGTGGTCAGGAACTCTCGGCAAGCAGTTTCATACGGCTCGTTAGGCGCGCTCCAACTGCTTTGCAACTTGGCTTCTCGCAGGGCTTTCTCCTGCCATTGCACCAGCCGTTTCAGATAGTCCTCGAACGCGCTTTCACCGCTTAGATCCAGCGGCCAACTGCCCAGCAGCGCTTGATACAGCATCAGCTCATCGCCAGGGCTGATAGCGACGTCTTCGCCTTTGAGCGGGGCGGATAATTGCAGCCAGCGCTCGACCTGCTCGGCGTACCACGGCGCGCACTCACTGAGCACCGCCAGACGCGTGCGGGTGTCTTCGCCGCGCTTGTGATCGTGGGTCGCCGTCGTCAGCAGATTTTCCGGGAAGGCCTCGTGACGCTTCTTGCAAGCCTCATCAAAATCGCTCACCGGCGCACTGAAATGTTGCGGATGGAAACCCACATCGTTGCGCGAGAGCAGTACCGCAGAGCGGTAAAACGAGGTGTCTTCCACTGACTTGGCCGCCACTGGCGAGGTCAGTTGCTGAAAGCGCGTGCAGGCTTTGCGACGCAGATCCCGCAGCGGCCCGAGCGGGAAGGAACGCAGACGCTCGCCCCCCAGCCACAGCTGCAAGTAATCAAGCACCGGCCAGTCGCCTTCGCTGAGCATCGTGCGTGCGCCGGTCATGGCTTGCTGGAAGTAGCGGTCGTCTTCCTCCGAACGTCCCAGTGCGCTGATGTAGGTGCGGTAGATCGGGAAGTTGACTACCAGCGCCAGCAACGCACGACGAATCGCGCCGAAGGTCAGGTCGCGACTCATGACATCACTGCGTGCCACTTGCAGTAGCGCCTGAGCAACGTTCTCGAAGTCTCCGGCCAGCGTGCCGTGCAGTACCAGATCACGAGCTTCCAGGACCTCTTGGTTGAAATCGGCAGTGCGTCCGCTGATGCGGCTCCACAGCTCGCCGAGCACCGCTTCGCCTTTTGGATCGTGCTGCAACAACGACACCTGATTCATGAATTCGTAGCCGGTGGTGCCGTCCACGCTCCAGTCTTCGTGCAGTTGCTCGTCAGGGCCGAGTATCTTCTCGACGAAGATCGGGATGTGCGCGAGCTCCGTGCCCGCAGGACGCTTGGGCAGCAGGCTTTTCACCCGGCGATGCAGGCGGCGGCAATACCCACGTGGGTCGGCCAGACCGTCGATATGGTCGATACGCAGACCGTCTATCAGGCCTTCGCTGATCAGTTCGAAGATCTTGCCGTGGGTGGCTTCGAACACCGCCGGGCGCTCGACCCGCAGGCCGCCCAGCTCGTTGATGTCGAAGAAGCGCCGCCAGTTGATGTCGTCACCCGAGGTGCGCCAGCTGGCGAGGCGATAGTCCTGTTGTTCCAGCAGGGCATGGAAAGCGTTGAAGCCTTCAGGCGTGCGGCCGTCGAAGCGATCGAAACCCTTTTCTATGGCTTTGATCAGCTCGGGCTGTTGCTTGAGCAGTTCCACCAGTTCGGCCTTGGCCTGACGTGCGCGCTCATAAGCCTGGGGGTACTGATCCAGCGCCGTGAAGCGTTGCGCCAGTTCGTGCAACTGAGGGTTGTCGGCGGCGTCGAGCAGCGGACCGTAAGTGCCCGGATTGATCGGGAAGTGATGCTGATAATGCTCGACGTGGAAGCTGCCGGTCTCGGCGTTCAGGCACAGCTTCAGGTCGCCAGCTTGCAACACTGTGCCGTAATCGGAGCTGAGGAACGGCAGCAGCAACTGGCCCTTGAGCAGCGGGTCCGGGGAATTCCACTGGATGTCGAAAAACTTCGCGTAGGGGCTGCGCTGACCCCATTCCATCAGGTCCAGCCACCACGGGTTATCTGAGCCGCCGACCGCCATGTGGTTGGAGACGATGTCTAGAATCAGGCCCATGCCGTGTTCACGCAGGGCTGCAACCAGACGCCGCAGGGCAGGTTCGCCGCCGAGCTCTGGGTTGATCTCGCGCGGGTCGACCACGTCGTAGCCGTGCATGGAGCCCGCTCGCGCCTTAAGCAGCGGCGAGGCGTACACGTGGCTGATGCCCAGTTTCGCGAAATAAGGCACCAGCTCGACGGCGTCGTCCAGGGTGAAGTCTTTGTGAAATTGCAGGCGCTGGGTGGCGCGCAGGGATTTCAGTGCGGGGAGGGCGGCGCTCATTGGTCACGCTCCGCTGCTTGCAGGCGCGCTGCGGCCAGTAATTCGAGCCTCCTGGCGGCATCGGGGTTGTCGAGCAAAGCTGCGGTGTCACCGGAGAAGCGACGGCGCCAGTTTGGATGGCTGTCGATGGTGCCCGGCAGGTTGGACTGTTCTTCGATGCCCAAGGCATCCTCCATAGGTAAAAGGACCAAAGGCGCACGGGTGTGGCCCAGGTAACGAATGCTGGCGTCGATGATGTCGGCGTCGGTGGGGTCTTTAAGACCGTAGTTATGACTGAGCACGTCCACCAACCCTTTACGTTCGCGCTCACGTCCTTTGCGCCAGTTCGTTTCGGTGTCGGCGTCGATATGTCCCAGGCGGCTGTTCCACTCGATATCGAGTTCGGTCAGCCAGCCTTTGAGCGTCGGCAGGTCGTGAGTGCTGGTGGTAGCGAGGGCGTCGTCGGACCATTTGATGATCGGCTTGAATACGCCGTTGTCCTGTTCGAACAACAGCACACGCATGCCCAGGATCGCCCGAGTGGAGAGTTTTTCGTGCAGCCCTTCAGGCACCGTGCCGAGGTCTTCGCCGAGTACCACGGCCTTGTGGCGCCACGATTCCAGGCACAGCAGGCGCAACATGTCGTCCAGCGGATAATTCAAATACGCGCCTTCGCTGGGCGGTGAATCCAGCGGGACAACCCACAGCCGTTGCAGGGCCATGACGTGGTCGATGCGCAGGCCGCCCGCGTGGGCGAAGTTGGCTCGCAGCATTTCGATGAACGCTCGGAAACCGTTGCGTTTCAGACCGGTCGGGGAAAATGCCGAGATGCCCCAGCTTTGCCCTGACTGGTTGAGAATGTCCGGCGGTGCGCCCACGGTCAGTTCCGAGAGCAATTCATCCTGGCGACTCCACGCCTGGCTGCCTGCGCCATCGGCGCCTACTGCCAGGTCACCGATCAGCCCGATGCTCATGCCGCTGCTGCGTGCTGCGGTCTGCGCACGCTCCAGGCCACGGGCGATCAGCCATTGAGCGAAGGCGTGGAAGCCCACCAGATCGCTGTGGGTCTGGGCAAAGGCATCGATGACTTTGCTGCGCGGGTTTTTGTAATCGTCCGGCCATTCGTGCCAGTTGCCGCCAATGCCCAGCTGCTCGCTCTGGTCGCGCAGGGCTTCGAAGCGGCAATGGTTGATCAGCGCTTCGCCGCCCGCATGGCGGAAGCTGTTGAAGTCTTCATGCAGCGGATGACCGCTGGCGACGAACGCGGTGTACAGCGCGCGCAATAGCTTCCACTTCGCAGCGGCAGCGGCGGGCCAATCCACCAGAGGCAGCGCTTCAAGACGCTTCAATTCATCGGCAAGCCCCAGCTCTTCAATGGCTGTGCGCACAGCGCGTTCACCAAGAATCGCTCCGGGTGCTGCGTACAGCGCATTCAAAAACAGGCGGCTGGAAGGCGAGTAAGGGCTGAAGTTTTCGCTGCCGGTCGCGAACATCGCGTGTACCGGGCTGATGGCGATTGCCGCGGCGCCACGTTCGCCTGCCGAGCGCGCCAGTGTCTCCAGCGCCTGAGTGTCGCCAAACCCGCCATCGCCTTCGCGTCGCAGTGCATACAGCTGCGCGGTCAGACCCCAGGCGCGAGGTGTGCTGACATCGGTGGCCATGGCCATGGTGTAACTGGTTTTCGGCGCGACGGCGATGGTCAGGTGTTGCCCGGCAATCGACAACTGCTGGTAACCCACCGTTGCCAGGCCCGGCAACTCGGCGTTGGCAGTGAGCTTGGCGTTCAGTGTCGCGCCGTCTTCGAGTTCCAGGGTGAACGGGGTATCCGGGGCGAACCACGCTGACAGGTCCAGGTTTCTGCCGTGATCGACAGTCAGCAGTGGCGGGGCGTTTTTGGTTTGGCTTTCGCCTTCCAGGCGTTCGAGGCTGGAGACAATCTGTTCATCGTTGTCGGCGGGATAACCCAGACCCTTCAGAACCTTGCGCAGGACTTCAGGCCTGACCCGCTGCGGCTTGGCGTTGGCGTCTGTCCAATCCACCGCCAGGCCCGCTTCAGCGGCCAGCATTTCAAGTTGCTCATTGCTCATCCTGTTCCTCCAAAACATCGCGTGCAGTCAGGCTGACAATGGCCGTGTAGGGATTGAGGCTGCCTCGCTGGGAAAGTTCTGCGGATTTTGGGTGCGATTCGAAAAGCACGCGGTTGACGGAGTATTCCGGCGTCTCGACGGCATGCTCGCTCAGGTTCAGGTCAATGCGCAGGGTGCTGCCATCGCCCATTTGCCAGCGTGCAGTGACGGCTTTGTCGGCCAGCACTTCGGCCCCCAGCGCCATGGCGCCAGGAATAAGCGGGACGATGTCGCGATGACGGATCTGCAGCAGTTCGCGGTACAGCGCCATCCAGCTTTGGTGGTCCAGGCCTTTGTCGGTCTCCAGATACACCGCATCGAATGCCGGACGTGACGCGTCGAAGGTCGACAAGGCATTTGGATCGGGAATCATCTCGCGCTTTTCTTCATCGGCGAAGGCGGCAAAGTCAGCAAACTCACCACGACGGCCTTCACGCACGGCATCGGCCAGTTCGTCATGGAAGTCGGTGAAGAAAAGGAACGGCTCGCTCGCGCCCCATTCATCGCCCATGAACATCATCGGGATCATCGGTGAAAGCAGCAGCAGGGCGGTGGCGGCGCGCAACGCAGGTGCCGGACTGATTTGCACCAACCGTTCACCCAAGGCGCGGTTGCCGATCTGGTCATGGTTCTGCAAGAAGAGCACGAACGCACTTGGCGGCAAATGACCGCTTGGTTCGCCCCGATTGTGGCCGTGTCGGGTGGCTTCACCCTGATACACAAAGCCCTCGCCCAACAAGCGCGCCAGCTTATGCGTCGGCTGTTCGGCGAAGTCGGTGTAGTACGCGTCTGTTTCGCCGGTCAGCAACACGTGCAGGGTGTTGTGGCCGTCGTCGTTCCACTGCGCGTCGAAACCTTTTTCGAGACGATGCGCTTCGTTGTATTCGTTCTCCAGCATCAGCCAGACATGACGCGGGTCTTGGATTTGCTCGCGAATGCGAGTGGAAAACTCTTCGAGAAACGTCGGGTCTTCGATCGCATGCACAGCGTCCAGTCGCAGCCCGTCAAAACGGTACTCCTGCAACCACATCAGCGCGTTGTTGATGAAGAAGTCCCGAACTTCGCGGCGACGGAAATCGATGGCATCGCCCCACGGAGTCTTCTTGTCGCTGCGGAAGAACTCCTTGGCATAGGCGTTCAAGTAGTTGCCGTCAGGGCCGAAGTGGTTGTAGACCACATCGAGAATCACCGCAAGACCGAAGCCGTGCGCGGTATCAATCAGGTGCTTGAGCTGTTCGGGTGTGCCGTATGAAGATTGCGGGGCGTAGGGCAGCACGCCGTCGTAGCCCCAATTTCGATCGCCGGGAAACTGCGCCAGCGGCATCAACTCGATGGCCGTGACACCGGTTTCGGCGAGACGCGGCAGGAGTTTTTCGACGCCAGCGTAACCGCCCAGCGAGCCGACATGGAGTTCGTAGATAACCGCTTCGTGCCAGGGCCGACCGGTCCAGGCTGTGTGCTGCCACTGGTATGCGTCGGGGTCGATGACGATGCTGTGGCCATGCACCTCACGCGCCTGAGCCCGGGAGGCGGGGTCAGGCACTTCGAGGTTTTCGTCGATTTTGTAGCGGTAATGCGTGCCCGCTGGACAGCGGGCTTCGAGGACGAACCAACCGTCAGTTTGCGGCAGCATGGCCAGTGATTGGCCTTGCCCGGTCTCGACGTCAAGCGTCTCGACACTGACGTAGTAGGCATCCGGCGCCCAGAGGGCAAACCGGGTGTGATCGCGATCCAGCACAATGGCGCCGTGGCGCCAGTTTTCATCCGTGCGCAAAGGCATCCGTTACCCCTTGTAGTCAATTCATGAATCAGTACTGCAGCGACACACCCACGTTCTTCTTCAGAAGTTCCTGATACAAGTCAGCGTACGGTTCAACTGCTTTGTGCCAGTCGAACGGGGCAGCCATTGCGCGGCAGCGCATGGCATTGAGCAACTGCGGATTGGCGAAGACCTTGAATGCTCGGGTCAGGGCTTCGGCGTAACTTTCTACGGTGGACTCGTCAAACAGAAAACCAGTGCAACCGTCTTCAATGGTGTCAGCCAGGCCACCAGTGTTGCGCGCTACTGGCAACGAGCCGAAACGCTGGGCGTACATCTGGCTCAAACCGCAAGGTTCATAGCGCGAAGGCATCAGCAAAAAGTCGCTGCCAGCAAACATGCGGCGGGCGTCGGTTTCATTGAAGCCCACGCGTACACTGATCTGGCCGGGAAACTTCGCCGCCAGATCGCGCATGGCATCTTCTTCCTCAGGCTCGCCGCAACCGATGATCGCGATCTGCCCGCCGTTGTTGACGATGTGCTCGGCAACACCGATGGTCAGGTCCAGACCCTTCTGGTACACCAGTCGCGAGACCACAGCGAATAGAGGTCCGGTGGACGGCTCGAGTTCAAAGAGTTCACGCACGTAGTCAGCGTTGATTTCCTTGCGCGTCCATTCGTTGGGCGCAAAGCGACAGATCAGGTGCTCGTCGGTCGAGGCGTCCCAGCTTTCATCGATACCGTTAGGAATACCGCTCAACTTGCCGATGTCAGCTTTGCTTTGAAGAAAGCCTTCCAGACCGCAACCGAAGTCAGCAGTGGTGATTTCTTTAGCGTAGGTCGCGCTGACAGTCGTGATGTGGCTGGCGTACGCCATGCCAGCCTTGATGAAGGACAGCTTGCCGTAGAACTCCATGCCATCTGGCCCCAGCGCGGAATCGGGAATGCCCAGCTCGCGGCTCGACGCCGTGCTGACAAAACCCTGATACGCCAGGTTATGGATAGTGAAAATGCTTGGTGTGGTCTGCCCGCGCCACTTCATGTAGGCAGGAGCCAGTCCGGCGGGCCAGTCGTGGGCGTGAACCAGCTCGGGGCACCACTGGGTCTTGACTGCACCGGCTGCGAAGTCGGCGGCTGCCAGACCAAGTCGGGCGAAGCGAATGTGATTATCGGACCAGTCGCGACCGTGACTGTCGCCATAAGGCGTGCCTTCACGTTCGTATAGTTCAGGACAGATCAGTACATAGATGACCAGCCCGTCCTTCATGTCCATACGACCGATCTTGCATGGCGGCAAGGCAGCGTGGCCACTGAGTTCGCTGATGATGTAAATCGGGTTTCCGCTATTGATGACCTGTGGATAGCCGGGAATCAGCACGCGTACATCATGGAGGTGGCGCATGGCGCGCGGCAGTGCAGCAGACACATCGCCCAAGCCGCCGGTTTTCACCAGATCGGCCATTTCCGATGTGACGAACAGGACTTTCTTCCGGTTCGCCATCGATATGCCTGGTTGTACAGGGGGCAGTTGCAGCAGTGGAACGCTCGTCGTTGCGAAGACCGGCAGATGGGTCAGCTCGCTGGCCGGCTGGTTAAAACTCTCTCCCTTCTGGGTTTTGACAGCGGCACTAATCATCGTTTTCTCCCAATCGATACAGTGTTGATACAGCACTAAGCAGTAAAAGGCCATGTCCTATGGCCGGGCACAAAAGATCTACGCAAGATCGATACCCACTTATCGACTGCATAGTGATTGGACAGGGTATTTGCGCCCTCTGCTCGGGTTTCAGCCAATAGCATAGGCGCTGTAATTACCTGACCCAGGGGAATTTAAGAAGTTTCGACTTTTTTTGTGGGAAATGTCTGGCCTGCGGTATAGCTGCCATTTTCTAGCAGCAATCCCCCCGAGTTTTATCGTCTGAGGGCCCCGGCCTTGCCCTCCTATTAGAGCGGTAAAGTAGGGGCGTCACGCTGATGACCGCTGGTCGGATTGTTCGACAATGGGGCAGGGGTCTCGCTGGTCATACCGAATGCAGGGCCTGGGGTCGTCCTGTGAAAAATCGAAAACAAGGCAGCGCCTTTTCTCGGTGCGTAACTGGATCAAATCTTGGGCGCTCCAAGACGTTTCCTACATATCTCGCGGACCATTTTGGCGCAGGGCGCGTTAGAATCTTCGCCCTGTGGCACGCTGGCCCTCATGGCACCAGCGTCGCCTGAATGCCCCGAGTTGTAGAGGATGGAAATGGAAACCCCAGAGGTTCTGGTACTTCAAGCCAGCTACACCAATCCGGTTCATGCGCAAGCCATCGGATTCTTGCTCAATCATTACGCTGAAGATGTCATGGGTGGCGGCGAGTCGCTGTCCATGGACACCCGCCAGCAGTTGGCCCTGGAGCTCGCCAAGCGGCCCCATGCGTTCAGTGTCCTGGCATTCGTTTCTGGTGAGCCCGTCGGGCTGGTTAACTGCTTCGAGGGTTTCTCGACATTTGCCTGTCGCCCCTTGGTCAATGTTCACGATGTGGCGGTGATCGCTGCTTATAGAGGACGTGGCATCAGCCAGAAAATGCTGATGAAGGTCGAGGAAATCGCCCGCCAACGCGGATGCTGCAAGATCACCCTGGAAGTGCTGGAAGGCAACGACGTGGCTCAGGGTGCATATCGCAAGCTGGGTTTCGCCGATTACACCCTCGATCCAAAGATGGGCAGAGCTTTGTTCTGGCAGAAGGCGTTGTAAGGTCCATTTGCTGTGTCTCTGTAGGAGCCAACTTGTTGGCGAGGCGGTCAGTGCGGGATGACTAAGCAGACGTCTCGCGAACAAGTTCGCTCCTACGGGTTTGGTGGAATCTGTTGTTGTGTTGTTCCTCCAGCAGCAGTGTTCTAAGAATTTGTAACAGTTCTCGGCTGTAGGTTCTTTCCGTTCCAGAGGTAGGATCGCGTCCCGTATTGATTTCTGGACACCCATGTCACTTTCACTGGAACCTCCCAGTTGCCCATTCCATTCGCTGAATGGCAATCGCCTCATGCTTCCCCTTCGTCGCATCGCTGACGTCTCTGCTTCCCCTTCTGATTCGCTCGATCACGGCCCGCTCTGCAGTGCGTCGGGTTTTGCTGCGCTCGCTGTTTCCCTCACGCTTACCCAGGACGCCTGACCCATGGAATGGATTGCTGACCCCACAGCCTGGCTCGGCCTGCTGACGCTGATTGTGCTCGAACTGGTATTGGGTATCGATAACCTGGTGTTCATAGCAATTCTGGCCGACAAACTGCCGCCCGAGCAGCGCGACCGTGCCAGGGTTTTGGGTTTGTCGCTGGCGCTGATCATGCGCCTGGGTTTGCTGGCAAGTATTTCGTGGATGGTGACGCTGACCGAGCCGTTGATCGAAGTCTTCGGTAAAAGCTTCTCCGGTCGTGACCTGATCATGTTGTTCGGCGGTGTGTTCCTGTTGTTCAAGGCGACGATGGAATTGCACGAGCGGCTTGAGGGCCATGTCGCGCAAAAGTCCGGTAGCACGACTTATGCACTGTTCTGGCCCATCGTCGCGCAGATCGTGGTGCTCGATGCGGTGTTCTCGCTGGACGCCGTGATCACGGCGGTCGGCATGGTCGAGCATTTGTCGGTCATGATGATCGCGGTAGTGTTCTCTATCGGCGTCATGATCATCGCCAGCAAGCCACTGACTGCCTTCGTCAACGCGCACCCGACAGTGATCATGCTGTGTCTGGGCTTTTTGATGATGATCGGCTTCAGCCTCACCGCTGATGGCCTGGGTTTCCACATTCCCAAGGGCTATCTGTACGCGGCGATTGGCTTCTCGATCCTGATCGAGCTGTTCAACCAGCTTGCCCGGTCCCGCCGCAAGCGCCACCATAACGGCAGCCTGCCGCTGCGTGAGCGCACGGCTCATGCGGTGTTGCGTCTGTTGGGCGGACGCAGGCCGGGTGCCGACGAAGTGGGTGACGAGATTGCCGATATGCTCGAAGGCGACGCGGATCAAGTGGTTTTCGACCGACGTGAGCGGGTGATGATCAGCGGCGTGCTGCAACTGGCGGAGCGGCCGATTCGCTCAATCATGACGGTCCGTAACGACATCGCCTGCATTGATCTGGCGGACGACGCTGACACTGTCCGTCAGCAGTTGATAAGTTCGTCCTACTCCCGACTGCCGATCATTCGTGCCGGACGTATTGAGGAGCCGCTGGGCTTTCTGCACAAGAAGGAGCTGTTGAACCAAATGCTTGCGGGCATCGAGCCTAACATCGAGCACTTATCGCGAAAGGTGATCAACCTGCTGGACAGCTTTTCGATCCTCAATGCACTGGAACAAATGCGCAGCGAATCGACTCACGTGGCGTTCGTGGTCAATGAGTTCGGCGACTTCACCGGCATGCTGACCATGACTGACATTCTCGAATCCATCGCCGGTGAGCTTCCCGATGCCAGCGAGATCGAAGGCCCGGATCTAGTGGAAGAGGGCGATGGCATGGTGGTCAATGCCGCCATGAACCTCAATCACCTGCGTGAACGCACAGGCTTTAAGGCCAATGCGACCGAGGATTATCAAACCCTGGCCGGTATGGTGGTGAGTTTGCTGGACCGCTTGCCAGTGATCGGCGATGAGCTCCAGGCGCAAGGCTGGACGATGAAGGTCGTCGAGGTCCGGGAACGGCGAGTGACGCGGGTTTTGCTGCGTAAGCCTGCGGTGTAGCACTGGCCACAACCCGTTAGCGCGAGGCTTTTTCCGCTTCTGCCCGAAGGGCGTAGGAGTCCGGCTTGCCGACGATCTGCCGGGCACCGGCAGTAAAACCGGCGCATGCGGCGTGTCAGGAAGACCGTGTTGCCCTATTCAGGACTGCTGCGCAGCCCATCGCCTGCAAGCATGGCTCCTACGCCCTCCGGGCAGAATCAAAAGCGCTGAGTCCAACACCGCGTTGCTTCTGCCCGAAGGGCGTAGGAGTCCGGCTTGCCGACGATCTGCCGGGCACCGGCAGTAAACCCTGTGAACGCGGTGTATCTGTCAAAGCCATATCGCATCCCAAAGCGGGTAATCGCCAACGCGGGTAACCAGCCCAGCCCTTAGCGGATTGGCTACGATGTAGCGGGCGACGTCTTTCAAATCCTCCTCGCTTCGTAACGCGCGGTCGTGGTAACCCTTCTGCCAGACCTGACACGGGGTGCCCCTTGCACGATTAATGCTGTGCGCACTTCTGGACTTTGCTCGCCGCATCAGGCTGGACAAAGATCCGCTTTGCAATTCGACAAGCCAATGAAAGTGGTCAGGCATCACTACCCACGCCAGTGACCTGGCAGCGCCTTCCTTCTCGGCAAGCCGGAATTCATCTACCACTAAACGGCCCATGCGCCAGTCGCAGAAAAGCGGACTGCGGCCGACGACGACGGTGGTTAACAGATAAATTTGATGGTTGCCGGAGAATCTACCCGCGCGAAGTTGACCTGAGTGTGGCGATGAATCAGGCATTCCTTTGCCCCCTTTTTTAGGTTGTCGGGTAAAGGCTAGAGCTCAGAGTAGAAGGCTGCTGACGAACTGTTGTCGTGATATTTCGCGCTAGACCAAAGTGGCCGATTCAGGACTGCTGCGCAGCCCATCGCCTGCAAGCATGGCTCCTACGCCCTCCGGGCAGAATCAAAAGCGCTGAGTC
>NZ_JBSKHW010000004.1:0-235452 GCF_057128765.1 Pseudomonas corni | reverse complement strand
ATTCAGGACTGCTGCGCAGCCCATCGCCTGCAAGCATGGCTCCTACGCCCTCCGGGCAGAATCAAAAGCGCTGAGTCCAACACCGCGTTGCTTCTGCCCGAAGGGCGTAGGAGTCCGGCTTGCCGACGATCTGCCGGGTACCGGCAGTAAAACCGTCGCATGCGGTGGGTCAGGAAGACCGTATTGCCCTATTCAGGACTGCTGCGCAGCCCATCGCCTGCAAGCAAGACTCCTACGCCCTTCGGGCAGAATCCAAAGCGCTGAGTCCAACACCGTGTTGCTTCTGCCCGAAGGGCGTAGGAGTCTGGCTTGCCGACGATCTGCCGGGCACCGGCAGTAAAACCGGCGCATGCGGTGTGTCAGGAAGAGCGTGTTGCCCTATTCAGGACTGCTGCGCAGTCCATCGCCTGCAAGCATGGCTCCTACGCCCTTCGGGCAGAATCAAAGGCCGTGTTCGGGGCGGAAGCGATGCGCTCGACGGGCTGAATCAAATCGAAAGGCGCAGGCCAGCTTTTGGCGCGAGGTGGTGCCGGCCTGGCGACGAGACAAACCCAAAGCGAAAAAAAAGCCTGCATTGCGCAGGCCTTTTTTTTGGTTCCAGGAACGCTTATTTCTGCGCCACTTCGGGGCTGGTTGAGGCCTGGCTGGCGGGTTTTTCCATCTGCGCGAAGTCACTCAATCCCTTCTGTGCATACGGGTCGCCAATCAAGCGCGGGCGCTCTTTGAAATCGAAGCTGACCAGGCTCTTGGTGGTGTCCAGTTCATCAAAGCTCAAACCGGCCAGTTGAGACCAGGTGTGGATCAGATTGGAGCTGGTATAAGGCCGGTTCTTGATGCTGTCGAAGTTCCAGTCGTGGGTTTCTTTCCATTTTGGCGAGGCGTACGCAATGAACGGCACCGTGTACATCGGGATCGTCGGCTTGGCTTCGTTACGGCCCAGCACGTTACGGCCTGGCGAGTCATAAACGTCTTCGCCATGGTCGGAGAGGTACAACAGGAAGCCATTGGGGTCGGCCTTGCTATAGGTCTTGATCAGGCTGGACACGACGAAATCGTTGTACAGCACAGCGTTGTCGTAGCTGTTGTATAGCCCCAGCTTGCTGTCATCAATATCGGCTGGCACGCCATCACGGCCGGTGAATTTTTCGAACGCCGGTGGATAGCGGTATTGATACGCCATGTGCGTGCCCAACAGATGCACGACAATCAGCTTGCGCGGTGCGGCATCGCCCAGTGCTTTGGAGAATGGCTCGATCACGTCGCCGTCGTACTGGCGCGCATTCTGGTTGCGGTTGTTGTTCAGATACACCTGCTCATCGGCCTGCTCGGAGAAGGTTGTGAGCATGGTGTTGCGCTTGGTCATGGTCTGCTGGTTGGTGATCCAGAACGTCTTGTAACCGGCCTGTTTCATCACGCTGACAATGGAAGGCGTTTTCAGATAAAGGTCGGGGTTTTCCTCATCCGCGAACGTCAGCACCTGCTGCAAGGCTTCGATGGTGTAGGGGCGCGGGGTGATCACATTGTTGAACACTTGCAGCTGGTCTTTGAGCTGGTCCAGATTCGGCGTGGTATCGCGCGGATAGCCATACAGGTGCATGCGCTGACGATTGGTGGATTCACCGATCACCAACACCAATGTGGTCGGCAGGTCAGCTTGCTGATTTTTGAGATTCTTCAGCGGCGCAATGTTGCTGCTGCTGGCAAGCATGTCCTGCATGCCGTCCAGTTGCTGGGTATAGCGGTGATAAGCCACGAGCATTTGCCATGGCACTGCGGGCTCGATCCGGGTTTCGAAGGCTTCGAAACCCGAAGCGAAGTCGTCATGACGGGCCATTTGCTTGGCCAGCGGATAACCGATGATCGCCACCAGCAAGGCTGTTGCCACGACCCACGCTCGGCCACGGGGCAGGTAAACCGGACGCAGGCGCGTCCAGAGGAAGATCGCGAACGCGGTGTGGGCGATAAACCCGAGCACGATCCACCAGGCAAAATACTGGGTCATGTACTCGCCAGCTTCAGACACGTTCGATTCGAACATGATGAAGATGACGCTCTGGGAAAACTCTTGCTGATAAATGAAGAAGTAACCCAGGCTGGCCATGGAGCAGGCCCACAGCACGATGCCGATCACCGCGGCCATGGCTCGCGTCTTCTTCGGAAACAGCAACATCGGCGCCAGCCAGATGCCACTCATCACGAACGCCTGGCGAAAACCTGCGAACCCTGAGGTATCGGTCAGTTGAATGAGAAGTTGGGTGATGCCAGAGAAGTACCAGAAAAATACAAACAGCCAGGCCAGACCGGCCCAGTCAAACCCGCTCGGAGTTTTAGCACTCCGTTTCAAAATTGCCATCAGGCGCTCCACGACAGATATCTTCAAGCGACCGATTCAACCGCGCCGGGCGAGCAGCGCTTCACGTCCCATGTGTATCGAAATCAGTCAGTTGCGTTACAAAGGCGCGGAGTATGGGTGCGCAAAAGTGAAAATACTGTCATCCATACGTCAGCAAAACGTCGGAAGGCTCTAAAGCAGGGTATCTGGGGCGAACGGGAACGTTGCAGGATGTTACAGGTCGGATTGCCAGACGGATTCGGGCACAATCGCTCACAATTCGAGAGCGTTCAGGTGCCGTTTGGCAAGAGGGACTTGGTACGGGGCAAGCCAGCTAATCGGGCCTGCCACTGGATGTGCAATGTGGATACAACGCGGGGCGTCAGGCTTGCAGCGCTTTGCTCGGGCCTGGGTTTGGGTTATGGGCCTGCTGAAGCAGCAAAGTCAGGTTCTCGACCTTTTTTTGCAGCATTGCACGGTCTTCCTTGAGCTGACGCAGTTCGTCGCGGCGCACATTAACGTACAGAGTCTGTGGCGCAAGAAGGGGAAGGGCGGTGTTCATGAATCACCTCGCAGAGGGCGGGTCAGTTTTCGGGAGGTTCAAGCAATGACTTTCGCTACCGGAATTGTCCGTGCTCCTACCTCTATCGGCGCGGATTCTGATTTCTTTTATGCAAAAAAGGAACTTTTTTATTTTTAGTTGTCGCGAACGTTTCTTGATCGCGAAAACGGGCGTCATAGGGCAGTCTTGGCGCTCAGATGTCGATAGACATGAAACTATTTTCACCCGGAAACCTTCGTCTGCCTCTCCGGACTAACCCTACAAGCGACACTGGGCTATAAAATGAGGCACCTTTTTTCGAATCAAGGAGCACCTCTACATGCAACTCGGGATTGTTGGACTAGGCCGCATGGGCGGCAACATCGCACGTCGACTGATGCTCAATGGCCACACAACTGTGGTTTATGATCGCGATGAGCAGTCTCGCACCGTGCTCGCCAATGAGGGTTCCACGCCCGCCAACGACCTAGCGTCCCTGGTGGCTGCGCTGGAAAAACCTCGTGCAGTCTGGGTCATGTTGCCCGCTGGCGCACCGACCGAAGACACCATCAATACGCTCAGCGAACTGCTCGACGCCGATGACGTGATCATCGATGGTGGAAACACCTTCTATAAAGACGACATTCGTCGCTCCGTAACACTCAAAGACAAGCAGCTGCACTATGTCGATGTTGGCACCTCCGGTGGCGTATGGGGCCTGGAGCGCGGCTACTGCATGATGATCGGCGGCGAGACCGAAGTGGTCGAGCGTCTGGACCCACTGTTCAAGACCCTCGCGCCTGGCATCGGCAATATCCCGCGTACTGTAGACCGCGCCAAAGACGCTGATCCTCGCGCTGAGCAGGGCTACATCCACGCAGGCCCGCCGGGCGCCGGTCACTTCGTGAAGATGATCCATAACGGCATCGAGTACGGAATGATGCAGGCCTTTGCCGAAGGCTTTGACATTCTCAAGACCAAGAACTCCGAGAACCTCCCTGCCGAGCAACGCTTCGACCTGAACATGGGCGACATCGCCGAAGTCTGGCGTCGCGGCAGTGTCGTGTCTTCCTGGTTGCTGGACCTGACCGCCGATGCCTTGGCGACCGATCCTCAGCTCAACGCTTACTCAGGCTCCGTGGCCGACAGTGGCGAAGGCCGCTGGACCATTGAAGCCGCGATGGAGCAGGCAGTGCCGGTACCGGTTCTGTCCAGCTCGCTGTTTGCCCGCTTCCGCTCCCGTCAACAAAGCACGTACGGCGACAAAATGTTGTCTGCCATGCGTTTCGGTTTTGGTGGTCATAAGGAACCAAAATAATGGGGTTATCCCGAAGCAAGCACAAAGCCAAGGTTGCGCCGTCCACAACGTTGTTTCTGTTCGGTGCTCACGGGGATCTGGTCAAGCGTCTGTTGATGCCTGCGCTGTACAACCTGACCCGCGATGGTCTGGTTGGCGACGATCTGCACATCGTGGGTGTTGATCACAACGCCATCAGCGACGCGGATTTTGCCAAAAAGCTTGAAGACTTCATTCGCCAGGAGGCGGCCAGCAAGGTCGCCGAAGGCGGAAAAGAACCTCTGGACCCAGCGCTGTGGGGCAGTCTGGCGCAGCGCATCACCTATATTCAGGGTGATTTTCTCGACGACTCCACCTACACCGATATCGCCGCCAAGATCGAGAGCACGGGCACCAAAAACGCCGTGTTCTATCTGGCGACTGCGCCGCGCTTCTTCGCCGAAGTCACCAAGCGTCTGGGCTCGTCGGGCCTGATGGTCGAGGGTGAAGGCGAGGGCGACGAATACTTTCGCCGCGTCGTCATCGAAAAACCGTTTGGGCACGACCTGCCAAGTGCGGTGGCCCTCAACAGTTGCCTGCTCAAAGCGATGACGGAAAAACAGATCTATCGGATTGACCATTATCTGGGCAAGGAAACCGTGCAGAACATTCTGGTCAGCCGGTTCTCCAACGGCCTGTTCGAGTCGTTCTGGAACAACCATTACATCGATCACGTGCAGATCACCGCCGCTGAAACGGTGGGGGTCGAAACCCGTGGCAGTTTTTACGAAACCACCGGTGCGCTGCGGGACATGGTGCCTAACCACCTGTTCCAGCTGCTGGCGATGGTTGCGATGGAGCCACCGGCTGCTTTTGGCGCTGATGCCGTACGCGGTGAGAAGGCCAAAGTGGTCGGCGCTATTCGCCCGTGGTCCGAGATGGAGGCCCTGGCCAACTCGGTGCGTGGCCAATACACCGAGAGCAACATCGCCGGCAAAAGCGTGCCCGGTTATCGCGAGGAAGATCGCGTGGCGCCAGACAGCACCACCGAAACTTACGTGGCGCTCAAAGTGATGATCGACAACTGGCGTTGGGTCGGCGTGCCGTTCTACCTGCGCACCGGCAAGCGCATGAGCGTGCGTGACACCGAGATCGCGATCTGCTTCAAGCCGGCGCCTTACGCCCAGTTCCGCGATACCGACATCGACCGTGTCGCGCCTAATTTCCTGAAGATCCAGATCCAGCCGGACGAAGGCATGTGGTTTGATCTGCAGGCCAAGAAGCCGGGGCCGACCCTGGACACCCAGACCATCGAAATGGGTTTTGCCTACAAAGACTTCTTTGAAATGCAGCCGTCCACCGGGTACGAAACCCTGATTTACGACTGCATGACGGGCGATCAGACCCTGTTCCAGCGTGCCGACAACATCGAAAACGGTTGGCGCGCGGTCCAGCCGTTCATTGATGCGTGGGCCAAGGATCCGCGCGTCGAGACCTATCAGGCTGGCGAGGACGGTCCCGCCGCCGCAGACGAATTGCTCGCCCGCGACGGGCATAGCTGGCAGCGACTGGGATGAGTGGCTCAACGCAGCCCCTCATCCAGTTCATGCTGTCTGATATCGACGGCACTCTGCTGCGGCCTGATCACAGCTTGAGTCAGGCCAACATCGATGCCGTCGGGCAACTGCGCAAGGCGGGAATTCATTTCTCCATCGCCAGCAGTCGCCCGCCAAGAGCCATGCGTCAACAGATCGAAGCGTTGGGCATTGATCTGCCCACCGTGGCGTTTAACGGCGCCAATATCATCAATCCCGACGGCAGTTTGTTGAAGGCGCATCGCATCGATCCGGTGGCGGCACGCACCAGCCTTGCGCTGTTTGCCGAGCATCCGGTCGCCGCTTGGGTATTTGCTGATGATCAATGGCTGTTGCTCGATCCCGATGGCGATTACGTCGATCATGAGCGCAACACGCTGGGCTATGACTTCAAGCACGTAGACAGCTTCGAGCCTTATCTGGCGCGGGTCGACAAGATCGTGGCTGCCAGCAAAGATTTCGAATTGCTCAAGCGTCTTGAGGTGCAGCTTAATCCGTTAATCGCTGACCATGCGCGTGCGGCCCGGTCGCAATCGTATTACCTGGACGTGACGGCGCTGGATGCGAATAAGGGCACTGCGCTTATCACGCTGGCCGAAGCATTGGGCGTGCCGTTGGCGCATACAGCGGCCATCGGTGATGCGGGCAATGACGTCGCCATGTTCCTCAAGGCGGGTTTGTCGATTGCAATGGGTCAGGCAGAAACCGGGGTCAAGACCCAAGCCAATTACGTCACCGGCAGCAATGCCGAAGATGGTTTGGCGATGGCGATAGAGCAGTACATTTTGCCGCGGTGATCAAGCTGGCCTGCTGCCTGTAGGAGCCAACTTGTTGGCGAGCAGTTAATCGTGTTGAGACAAGGTAACCGTCTCGCGAACAAGTTCGCTCCTACAGGAGCTGCGTTGCATTCATAAGAGGGATATCGGTCCCATGGCTGTATTGATTGAAGATTACGCGCTGCTCGGTAATTGCCGTACCGCAGCGCTGGTGTCCCGAGACGGTTCGCTGGACTGGCTGTGTTTCCCCCGTTTCGACGCCCCGGCCTGCTTTGCGGCCCTGTTGGGTGACGCCGACAACGGACGCTGGAAAATTGCCCCGCTGGACCCCACCACGAAAGTCGAGCGCACCTACCGCGACGGCACACTGATTCTTGAAACACTCTTCACCACCGAAACCGGCAGCGCGCTGCTGATCGACTTCATGCCCATGGAGGTCGACAACAGCGTGGTGCGCATCGTTGTCGGGGTTGAGGGTTGGGTCGATTTCGGTATGGATCTGGCGATTCGTTTTGATTACGGCAGCACCGTTCCGTGGGTCGAAACCCGAGATGAGCAGACGCTGACGGCGGTAGCCGGGCCGGACATGCTGGTACTGCGCGCGCCTGCCGATCTGCGCCCGTCCGACCACCATACTCAAAGCCGCTTCAGTGTCGAAGCCGGGCAGAGCGGTGCTTTCAATCTGTCCTGGCAGCCGTCCCATGAAAAAATTCGTGATGCGTTCGATGCGCATCAGGCGTTGGATCGCACCGAGCAATTCTGGCTGGAGTTCTCTGATCGATGTCCTGAAGTCGGTCCCTGGACAGCCCAGGTCAAGCGTTCGTTGATCACCCTCAAAGCCATGACGTTTGCGCCCACCGGTGGCATCGTTGCGGCCGTGACTACCTCATTGCCTGAGCAACTGGGCGGTGAGCGCAACTGGGACTATCGCTTCTGCTGGCTGAGGGACGCGACCATGACCCTGCTGGCGTTCATGAATCTCGGGTATTTCGAAGAGGCGACAGCCTGGCGTAACTGGCTGCTGCGCTCGATTGCCGGCAACCCCGAGCAAATACAGATCATGTACGGGCTGGCTGGTGAGCGGCGCTTGCAGGAATACGAACTGCCCTGGCTTGCCGGTTATGAAAAATCACGGCCGGTGCGGGTAGGTAATGGCGCTGCCACGCAAGTGCAGCTTGATGTCTACGGGGAAGTGGCCGATGCCATGACCCAGGCACTCAAGAGTGGTTTGCCGCGTTTGCCGCGTAGCGTCGAGATCCAGAAAGTGATCATGCCGTTCCTGGAAAAGGTCTGGCATCTGCCGGACGCGGGCATCTGGGAAATCCGCTCCGAGCCCAGGCACTTCACCCATTCGAAAGTCATGGCCTGGGTGTCGTTTGATCGCAATGCCGGGGTGCTGATGCACAGTGACGACGCCGAAGAGCGTGCGCGGGGCACGCATTACCGCGCGGTGGCCGACGAAATTCACGCCGATGTTTGCGCCAATGGCTATGACGCCGAGTTAGGCAGTTTCGTGCAGACCTACGGTTCCAAAGCGGTGGACGCCAGCTTATTGCAAATCGCCCTGACAGGCTTTTTGCCGGTAGACGACCCTCGCGTGGTGGGCACTGTGGCTGAAATCGAGCGGGCGTTGATGCAGGATGGCTTGTTGCTGCGCTATGACAGTGATCGCAGTGTCGATGGCGTAAGCGGCAGCGAAGGGACGTTTCTGGTGTGCTCGTTCTGGCTGGCGGACGTTTATGTGCTGCTGGGGCGCGAGGAAGAGGCCAGAGATCTGTTCGAGCGCCTTTGTAGCCTGAGCAATGACCTGGGCCTGCTCGCCGAGCAATACGATCCGCGCTCGAAACGCATGCTCGGTAACTTCCCCCAGGCGTTCAGTCACGTCGGCATCATCAATACCGCGCTCAACCTGCACCGTGTGGTATGCCCGGTGAAAACCCGGGCAGCGGCGCAGACTGCTTGAGCCAGGCCGCTCCTGCAACCTACCGGATGCCCGGTAATCTGTAGGAGCCAACTTGTTGGCGAGCCAATTTGTGCGTTGCCGTCACGCCGCTTCGCGAACAAGTTCGCTCCTACAGGAGGGCGGTGTACTCAGCTTCCGACCCTTTATCGGGCCCTGCGAAAGGTGAAGTTGATGCGCTGCTCGCCAAGCCGGGGATGGCTGGCTTGTTTGATCGGCAATATGCCGTGAAAGCGCAGGCGATCTTCGCCGCCCCAGACCACCACGTCACCATGAAACAGCGGCACTTTTTGCGTCTTGTCGCTGCGCGCGTGGCCGCCAAACAGAAACATCGCTGCAATCCCCAATGATACCGAGACCACTGGCCATTGCAGGCCGTGTTCGTCCTTGTCCTGATGCAATGACATTTTCGCGCCGGGGATGTAGCGGTTGATCAGGCATGCATCCGGATTGAAATCGGGAAAGCCTGCCGCGGCCGCTGCGGTCTGCGCCAACTCGTGCATCACCTGTGGCATGTCCGGCCAGGGCTGGCCGGTCTGCGGATCGACGCGGGCGTATTGGTAGCCGCTGCGATCGCTTGTCCAGCCAAGCTCGCCGCAACTGCTCAAGCCCACTGACATGGTGAAGCCACCGGGGGTAGTCATCTGGCGAAACGGTGCTTGTTGCAGCACCGACTCCAGAGCAGGTAAAAGCGGCTCGATCAACGGCAGCGCGAACCCTCGAAACACGAATGAGCCCGGACCGATCTGCTCGGTCAATGGCGGCTGAGGAGTGTCATCAGCAAACATATCGAAGGTGGCGGGTGTATCGCCTTTGCGTTGCATCATTACGTGCACCTGTGGCGCGGCGAGGTAACGGCTCAGAGCGCCTTGCTGACTTTGACTTCTGTGATCAGATCGTCACTTTGGCCGTGCATTTTTTCCAGTGCGGCTTTGGCTTCTTCCGCTGAGGGCGACTGCAATTGCGCGAATTCAAAGCGGCGTTCGCCATTGAGCTTATAGCTGATGGCGTATTTCACGGTAGGGGTTGGGGCACTCACAAAAAAACTCCTGTCGGGCCGTGTGCAAAGACAAAAAATTCACACAGCCCGGTGTTGAATGGACTATCAGCTCAGGCGCGAGGCAGAGCGGCGCACGATTTTGATCGAGTGGGTAAACGTGGTCTTGCGCCCGCCATTGCTGTCCATCTTGCGCCCGGCGGTGTCGATGGTAATGTTCCAGAAGCCGCTACTCGGAACGGCGATTTTCGCTGGAAAGGAGTCGAACGCGCCGCCGTGGTAAGTGTGACGGCCACCATTTTTGAAACTGCGAAAATTTGCATCACTCATCAAGCGTATATTGCAGAGCTGCGAGCATTCGATGACGACGAGATCGTCTTCGTTGAGGTGCTCGCGCTGGTGTACGAATTTCATGGATCTCTCCGGAGATAAGGCGATTCTCGAAAACCCGAAACGATAGCACGCAGTCGTTTGGCAGTTGTGGTCGCAAATGTTTTTTTGCGTTGTTTGCGAGCGAAAATTCAAACTATAGGGATTTTATCGTGCATCGGCCTGTCGTAAGCACCTTTACTGGAGGGATTGTATGAAACTGGCTGTTGTTATTCTGGCTCTTGCGATGACTGGCTGTGCCACGGTCTCGGATATAGAACACACACCCGCAACAATGAGCGTCATGTCTGGCAAGAATCCTCAAGAATATGCCGAGTGTTTTTTGCGCAAGATCGCGGACAGCCGCAAGCCGCCGCAGATTGAACCGCGTCATGAAGGCCTGCGCATCATCGTTCCGCAAAAGCTGATTCAGGGCGATCCGGCGGCGATCCTGGACATTGAACCGCGCTCAAGCGGAAGCTCGATCAAAGTCTATGAGCGCATCAGCAACGTGCCGATGCGGCCCAAAGATGTCCAGCGCGCTGCCACTGCCTGCATTTCCGGCGCAGCGTGATTGCGCTTACTTGCAGCTGACCAGCAGGCTGCGGGTTTTGTAATTGCCCACATCTACGCCCAGGGTCTTGTCGCTTTCCTTGGGCTGAGGAGTGCCGTCGGTGCTGACGATGTTGTAGCCGGTGCCTGCGCAGGAGGCATCGGCTTTTTCGTAGCACGCCGCCCATGACATGGCTTCGCCTGAGCAGTCGATGCTCAAGCCCTGCTTGCCGTTTTTCATGTAGGTATTTTCAGCGGTGGCGCAGCCGGTGAGGCCCAGTACTGCAATAAGGGACAAAATCTTGGTCATGTTCGAATGCTTCATGATGAGGGCCGGGAAAGAGTCTTGGACAGCGTGTGTTCGACTGGCTGGCAGTGCCATCGTTCCGGCATCACCGAAATCATTTGTGGCATCTGCCGTCCCGGCGTTGCAGCGTCAGTTTTTCGGGTCAGATCGGCGGCGCGGTGCAGGCGTGTCTTCAAAGACTGCGGCCACCTCTACGGCCAGGCTTTCGGTTGGAAAGGGGCCCGCGACGGCTTCATCGCCTATCCCGCACACCCACCACTGGTTGTCCGCCAGCTTCTTGATCACGTAGCCATTTACAGTTTTTACGTCCGACATGTATCCGTCTCGATCAGAAAAAAGGCCTCGCATAATAAGGCGCCGGGCTGTGTCTGTCGCCTGAAGCGTCACTGAAAAAGCGCCGATTCTGCCCCTGAGAATAATCCATCGCATTGAAACCTTGCACGGCTATGCTTGGCTGAGTCATGGTCTACAGGTGAACGGTCCACGGTCGCAATCTCGTTGCCTGCACGGAACTATCTGCCCCAGGATTCCTCTATCATGGCATCGGACGGCCAGTGGCGGGCATTGTGAGGTGACCGCCGCCTGTTTAGACTGCGCCGTAATGCCCCCAGCCCCATCAAGGACTTATATGATCAAGAAATGCTTGTTCCCTGCAGCCGGTTACGGCACTCGCTTTTTGCCAGCGACCAAAGCCATGCCTAAAGAGATGCTGGCAGTTGTTAACAAGCCACTGATCCAATATGGCGTAGAAGAGGCACTGGAGGCCGGTCTGACCGAAATCTCCATTGTGACCGGCCGCGGCAAGCGCGCGCTGGAGGACCATTTCGATATCAGCTACGAACTCGAACACCAGATCAAGGGCACTGACAAGGAGAAATACCTGGTCGGCATCCGCAAGCTCATCGACGAATGCAGCTTTTCCTACACCCGTCAGACCGAAATGAAAGGCCTCGGCCACGCGATCCTTAGCGGTCGACCACTGATTGGCAACGAGGCATTTGCCGTCGTACTGGCCGATGACTTGTGTGTTAACCCGGGTGGTGACGGCGTCCTGGAGCAAATGGTCAAACTGCACAACCAGTACAAATGTTCCATCGTTGCTATTCAGGAAGTACCTGCCGACCAGACTCACAAGTACGGCGTCATCGCCGGTGAAGAGATCAAGCCAGGTCTGTTCCGTGTGACCGACATGGTTGAAAAACCAAAGCCTGAAGATGCGCCGTCGAATCTGGCGATCATTGGCCGTTACATCCTCACGCCGGACATCTTCGAGAAGATCGAGCAGACCGAACCGGGTAAAGGTGGTGAGATTCAGATTACAGACGCCCTGATGAAACAGGCTGCCGAAGGCAACGTCCTGGCCTACAAATTCAAAGGCCAACGCTTCGACTGTGGTGGTGCTGCTGGTTACGTTGAGGCCACCAACTTCTGCTTCGAGAACTTCTACAAAGAGCTGTAAGCATCGCGTTATGTCAGCTGTACCGGTTTCCATCGCGCAGCTGTATGTAGGACAAAGCCACCTTCGGGTGGCTTTGTCGTTTCTGTCCTACAGCGCTGACCGACAGCGTTTTAGCGGTTATGCTAGGGGCCTGCTCAGGAGAACATGATGGCTTACGACTTCGACCTTTTTGTGATTGGCGCCGGTTCCGGCGGTGTGCGTGCCGGGCGATTTGCTGCCGGTTTTGGCGCACGTGTAGCGGTTGCCGAAAGCCGTTACCTGGGCGGCACCTGCGTTAACGTCGGTTGCGTGCCGAAGAAGTTTCTGGTGTACGGGGCCAACTTTTCCGGTGAGTTTGAACACGCCAAGGGCTTCGGCTGGAAGCTTGGGGAGCCGTCTTTTGATTGGTCGACCTTGATCGCCAACAAAGATCGCGAAATCCACCGTCTCAACGATATTTATCGCAAGCTGCTGGTCGACAGCGGCGTGACGCTGATGGAAGGCCACGCCAGATTGCGCGGCCCCCACGAAGTCGAAATCAACGGTCAGGTTCATACCGCCGAACATATCCTCATCGCTACCGGCGGCTGGCCACAAGTGCCTGAGTTTCCCGGAAGCGAGCATGCCATTACTTCCAACGAAGCGTTCTTCCTGGACAAGCTCCCCAAGCGCATCGTCGTCGTCGGTGGCGGGTATATCGCGGTGGAGTTTGCTTCGATCTTCAACGGTCTGGGTGCCGAAACCACGCTGATGTATCGCCGGGAATTGTTCCTGCGCGGTTTCGATGGCAGCGTGCGTAAGCACCTGCACGAGGAATTGACCAAACACGGCATGGATGTGCAATTCAATACCGACATCGCCAGCATCGAAAAACTGGCTGACGGTACGTTGCAGCTGGGCCTGAAAGATGGGCGCTCGGTCAATACCGACCTTGTGTTCTACGCCACGGGTCGTCGTCCGATGCTCGATAATCTTGGCCTGGAAACGGTCAACGTCGAGCTCGATGACAATGGCTTCGTCAAGGTCAACGACGATTACCAGACCAGCGAGCCGTCGATCCTCGCCCTGGGTGATGTCATCGGTCGCGTGCAGTTGACGCCGGTGGCGCTTGCTGAGGGCATGGCCGTTGCTCGTCGCTTGTTCAAGCCTGAAGAGTTCCGCCCGGTGGATTATGATCACATTCCGACAGCGGTTTTCAGTCTGCCGAACATCGGCACCGTGGGCCTGACGGAAGAGGACGCCAAGGAGGCCGGATACGAAGTTCAGATTTTTGAAAGTCGCTTCCGCCCCATGAAGCTGAGCCTGACCGACGATCAGGAGCGCACGTTGATGAAGCTGGTGGTAGATGCCAAAACCGATAAGGTCCTGGGTTGCCACATGGTCGGTCCGGATGCCGGAGAAATTATCCAGAGCCTGGCGATCGCGGTGAAGGCGGGGGCGACTAAACGTGTCTTTGACGACACGATTGGCGTGCATCCAACCGCTGCCGAAGAATTCGTCACCATGCGCACGGCCACTCGTTGATCGTTCACGCAGCGTAACCGAAGTCACCCCGGCGTCATGGACGAAGCCGGGTTGTAAGACACAAGATGGAAGGACCCTTTTTGAACAGCAAGAGTTTGCCGGCACCTATGCCTTTGAACCGCGTCGGACCCGACGAAACCCCACTTCCCCAGGCTCAAGCGCTGCGAGAGAGCGAGCGGCAGTTTCGTACTCTCGCCGACAACATGAGCCAGCTGGCATGGATTGCTGATCCTGCCGGCAATATCTATTGGTACAACGAGCGCTGGTACAGCTACACCGGGACGTCGCTCGAAGCCATGCTCGCGTTGGGCTGGCGCTCGTTGCATCACCCGGACCACATCGAACGTGTCAACGCGAGGCTTTCCCGATGTTTTGCCACCGGGTCGGTCTGGGAAGACACCTTCCCGTTGCGGGGGCAGGACGGGCTTTACCGCTGGTTTCTTTCTCGGGCTTTGCCCATTCGTGATGATGAGGGGCGGATCACCTACTGGTTGGGCACCAGCACCGACATCACCGCGCAGGTCAATGCTGAAGAGGCGCTGCGCGAGCTCAACGAGAGCCTTGAGCAGCGAGTGGCCACACGCACTCGCGAACTGGCCACTGCCAATGAGCTGCTGCAAGTGGAGATGAGCGAGCGCGCCCACGCTGAAGAGGCGCTGCGACACGCGCAGAAAATGGACGCCATCGGCCAGCTTACCGGCGGTATCGCCCATGACTTCAACAACATGCTCACCGGGGTGCTCGGCGCGTTGGACCTGATCCAGCGTCGAGTGGCAGCTGGTCGCGTTTCGGAGATTGATCGCTACATCGAGGCTGCGATGAGTTCGGCCAATCGCGCCGCATCGCTGACCCACCGCTTGCTGGCGTTCGCCCGTCGCCAGTCGTTGAACCCGCAACCGGTTCAGGTCAACCGCATGGTGCTGTCCATGGAGGAGTTGCTGCGCCGCACATTGGGCGAGAACATCGAGCTGGAAATCGACCTGGGTCTGGCGATGCGCTTGACCAACACCGACGAGCATCAGCTGGAAAATGCCTTGTTGAACCTGGTGATCAACGCTCGGGACGCGATGCCGGAGGGCGGGCGGTTGCTGATTTGCACCGAGGTGGTCGCGCTGGGTTCTGCGCACGAAGGGGCCACCTACGAAGGGCCGGCGCCCGGCGATTACGTGCGTCTTGCCGTACAAGATACCGGATGCGGCATGCCCCCAGAGGTTATTGCCTGCGCCTTTGATCCGTTCTTCACCACCAAGCCGATCGGGCAGGGGACGGGCTTGGGCCTGTCGATGGTCTATGGGTTCATGAGCCAGACCGGTGGCCACGTGCAGCTCGACAGCGTTGTAGCCCAGGGCACCCGCATCGAGTTGTATCTGCCGTGTCATGTCGAAAATGCTGCCCCGATCGTTGATATTCCGTACCAGCCTGCGCCGTGTCGCGCCAGCCTGGGCGAGCGGGTGCTGGTGGTTGAAGATGAACCCGACGTGCGCATGCTGGTGGTGGATGTGCTGAGCGATCTGGGATACGTGGTGTCATCCGCCGCAGATGGTCCGACTGCGCTGCAGCACCTGCAGGGAAGCGAGCGTATTGATCTGCTGGTCAGCGATGTCGGGTTGCCGGGCATGAACGGCCGGGAGCTGGCCGAGATCGCCCGTCAGCATCGCCCGGGACTCAAGGTCTTGTTCGTTACGGGCTATGCGCGAAACGCGCAAGTGCGTGGGGATTTTCTGGCTGATGGCATGGACCTGTTGACCAAGCCTTTCAGCATCGATGACCTGGCCCAGCGCGTACGCGGGCTGATCGACAATGACTGATCAGCGCGCCCGAAATAACACTCGGGCAGTCGCCGCCAATTGCCCATTTGCGCTAAGACTGATTTCTTCTATTAATAAACATCTTTTATAGTGAAAACCAATCGATCGCATGAGGTTTGCCAATGGGCCCATCTCAGCGGTTGTGCGTAGTATCCTCCCCATAGATTTCATAACCCCTAAGGAGATTCACCCGATGCCTATCATCAACAGCCAAGTAAAACCGTTCAACGCGACTGCATACCGTAACGGCGACTTCGTAGAAGTGTCGGACGCAGACCTGAAAGGCAAATGGTCTGTAGTGTTCTTCTACCCGGCTGACTTCACCTTCGTTTGCCCAACCGAGCTGGAAGACCTGGCTGACAACTACGCCGCGTTCCAGAAACTGGGCGTCGAAATCTACAGCGTTTCCACTGACACCCACTTTGCTCATGCTGCATGGCACAACACTTCGCCTGCCATCGGCAAAATCCAATACACCATGATCGGCGACCCGACCCTGACCATCTCCCGCAACTTCGACGTGCTGATCGAAGAAGCAGGCCTGGCTGACCGTGGCACCTTCGTGATCAACCCAGACGGCCTGATCAAAATCGTTGAACTGAACGATGGCGGCGTTGGCCGTGACGCTTCCGAGCTGCTGCGCAAAATCAAGGCCGCTCAGTACGTTGCTGCTCACCCGGGCGAAGTTTGCCCAGCCAAATGGCAAGAAGGCGAGGCCACTCTGGCTCCGTCCCTTGACCTGGTCGGCAAGATCTAAGTCCTTATGTACAGGACTGGGAGCGATGAGCTCTTGAGCAAGTAATCCGCATCGCCCCCAAAACGCCCGGGCGGTCATCGTTCGGGCGTTTTTTTTTGACTATCGAATCACTTTTATTTTTTTAGCCACTTTTTTGAAAAGGAAGCCATCTCATGTTGGACGCCAACCTCAAAGCTCAAATGAAGTCGTACCTGGAGCGGATCACTCGCCCGATCGATATCGTCGCGTCCCTCGATGACAGCGCAAAATCCCAGGAAATGCTGTCGTTGCTCAACGACATCGTCGCCAGCTCCAATCGCATCACCCTGAACACCGATGGCAACGATGGGCGCACCCCGTCGTTCGCACTCAACAGCCCGGGCGAAAACATCAGCCTGCGCTTTGCCGGCTTGCCAATGGGCCACGAATTCACTTCGTTGGTGCTTGCGCTGCTGCAAGTTGGCGGCTATCCGTCTAAAGCCACCGAAGACACCATTGAGCAAGCGCGGTCGCTCACCGGCGAATTCAAGTTCGAAACCTATTTCTCCTTGAGCTGCCAGAACTGCCCGGACGTGGTCCAGGCGTTGAACCTGCTCGCGGTGCTAAATCCGAACGTGCAGCACGTTGCGGTGGAAGGCAGCCTGTTCCAGGCCGAAGTCACCGAGCGTCAGATCATGTCGGTGCCGAGCGTTTACTTGAACGGCGAGCTGTTCGCCCAAGGGCGCATGAACCTGGAAGAAATCCTGGCGAAGATCGACACCAGTGCCGGGGATCGTCAGGCGGAAAAACTCAACGCTAAAGAAGCCTTCGACGTATTAGTCGTCGGCGGCGGACCAGCGGGTTCGGCGGCAGCAATCTATGCAGCTCGTAAGGGTATTCGCACTGGCGTTGCAGCTGAACGCTTCGGCGGCCAGGTGCTAGACACCATGGCGATCGAGAACTTCATCTCCGTGCAGCACACTGAAGGGCCGAAACTGGCCGTGGCGCTGGAAGAGCACGTCAAAGAGTACGAAGTCGACATTATGAATCTGCAACGCGCCGATCAGCTGATTCCTGGCAAGGCGGGCGAGTTGCATCAGGTGAAGTTTGCCAGCGGTGCGATTCTCAAATCCAAGACCGTGATTCTCGCCACCGGCGCACGCTGGAGAGAAATGAACGTGCCGGGTGAGCAGCAATACCGCAACAAAGGCGTTGCGTACTGCCCGCACTGCGACGGTCCGCTGTTCAAGGGCAAGCGCGTTGCGGTAATCGGCGGCGGTAACTCCGGTGTTGAAGCGGCCATCGACCTGGCGGGGATCGTGTCTCACGTGACGTTGCTGGAATTTGACAGCATTCTGCGCGCCGATGCCGTATTGCAACGCAAACTGCACAGCCTGCCAAACGTTACTGTGCTGACCAGCGCGCTGACCACCGAAGTGACCGGCGACGGTCAGAAGGTCAATGGCCTGCGCTACAAGAACCGCATCACTGGCGAAGAAATTACTGTTGAACTGGAAGGGATCTTCGTGCAGATCGGCCTGCTGCCGAACACTGAATGGCTCAAGGGCACGATCGAATTGTCGCCTCGTGGCGAGATCGTGATCGATCAGCGTGGCGAAACCTCGATCCCAGGCATCTTCGCTGCAGGCGACGTGACCACCGTGCCGTACAAGCAGATCGTGATTGCTGTCGGCGAGGGCGCCAAGGCCTCGCTCAGCGCATTCGATCACTTGATCCGCACCAGCGCGCCGGAGTGAGTGTTATGAACTGGTAAATCTGAAACGACGCTGAAACAAAAAAACCTCATGAGCGATCATGAGGTTTTTTTTGCTTTTTATCTGTATTCGCCGGGTTACTCAGTCACCGGCGTTGGCTGAATGATCTCAACCCAATAGCCATCCGGGTCCTTGACGAAGGCCAGGCTTTTCATGCGGCCGTCGGTCAGGCGCTTCTGGAAATCCACACCCAGCTTTTCAAAGCGCTCGCACGCTACCTTCACGTCCGGCACCGAGATGCAGATGTGGCCAAAGCCGCGCGGGTCGGTGTTGCCGTTGTGGTAAGTGAAAGCAGGATCGTTTTCGGTGCCGTGGTTGTGGGTCAGTTCCAGGATGCCCGCAATGCCTTTCATCCAGACAGTGCGTGCTGCGTCGTCTTCCGGGATTTGCGCTTTGTCCACCAGTGCCAGGAAGTACAGGCTGAATTCGGCTTCAGGGAAATCGCGCTTCTCAACCAGGCTGAAACCCAGCACGCGGGTGTAAAAGTCCAATGAAGCGGTGGCGTCTTTGACGCGCAGCATCGTGTGGTTGAACACGAATTGCTGGGTGGCCGCTTCCGGTTGTGCAGTGACGCCGGGGAGGGTGTTCAGGTCGTGCAGGCTCATGGATGACTCCAGGTGAAAGGTAAAGACAATGGCAAATGATACGGGGCCGACGCCGGCCCGCCAAACGCTAATGCAGCCAAACCATCTGTTCGGCCTTGTTCCGCAGGTTTCACTGGCTCACACTTTGCGCTTCGTCGTTCAGGTCTCGACCATGGCTTATCTGCAACGTAAAACCCTGTTGGCTGCTCTGGGTGTATTGCTCAGTATCAGCTGCGTCCAGGCGCAAGATTCGTTGATCAACTGGCCCGCCGGTTGGGAGGTGGAGCCTGTGCCGACACCGGACGCTTCATCGCCGTCGTCCACTGGGCAGCTACGCCAACGCGCAGTAAAAAATGATGAAAACGGCGACCCGGCAATGGTTGTCGAGTTGACCGAGTCGCAACTTCAGGCGGGGCATGCGGTGAATGTGCAGGGCGTTTTGCTGGAGATGCGCAAGGCGATTCAGGTCAACTTTGCCCGCAGCGGTTTTCAGAGCGCCTGTACGCAGATGAAGGCTGGCACGCTAAGCGAAATGCCCACCATGGAGACCACCTGCACGATTACCCAGAATGGCGTGCATGTGATGACGCAAACGCTGGTGGCTGCCGCGAGCAAGGAGCGCGCCTGGTCGTTGTCTTATGCTGGATCTGCCGTCGGTTATGCCAACCACAAGGATGAAGTCGTGCGCATCAGAGACAGCTTGCAGCTCAACGCCACGCCGTGATGCCCGGACGGTCGATTTCTTAAATAGCAGGCATAAAGAAGCCCGCCGAAGCGGGCATGGGGTGCTAATCCTTTAGCTGCTTGTATCCTGAAAGGTCAGGTGTGAAAAAAGTGTGAAGATGACGCGACTATGCGGTGTGTTTTTTCTCTTTATGCAATTTGCGGCCGGGTCAGCTGGAAACTGGTATAAATTGATTCTTTCCAAAGTATCAACGATTAAGCGAAATATCCGCTGAATCCCACGTATCGGTAAGTAAGTGCAAACCTATTAACCAGGTTGTAAGCCGCGCCATGCAGGCCATACACGAACGGCCCGTCTAAACGAACTTGTACGATAAGCCGAGTATTATTGCTTTGGTGGAATGTATAACGTTTTTTTCACATTTGACTCAGACGCGTTGATTTTTCGACGTCAATAAAAAGCCCCGACAAGTGGGGCTTAATATGCACTGATGGTCTAAACGTGAGTTCAAACACGTAACCATGAATCGACCGTCGAAACCCCGTATTGCTCCTTCCAGGATTTCAGACCTCGGTGGTTACCACCTTTGGTTTCGATCAATTCGCCTGTGTGCGGGTTGTGGTAAACCTTCATGACACGGGCGCGGCGGCGTTTTGGCCCCGGTGCGGCGGTTGTATACGGTACTGGATTGGGATCGAGGATATCGACGATGTCACGCAGGCTTTTGTCGTAGGTGGCCATGAGCTTGTGCAAGTGCTGTTCGAATTCGATCTCTCTTTTCAGGCCGGCGTCATTCTTCAGATTCTCCAGCTGAGCGAGCTGTTCCTGAAGGGCTTTTTCTGCTGCACGAAACTCGGCAAGTCTGGACAAATACTGTACTCCAACGGTGAATGGCTTTAATCAGCCAGGCGCAGTCTTTAGAGACGCGATAAATGGTCGTGTGCTCATCGTTTTTCTACCCTGCCGCGCGAGCTGTTGATCGATCAAGGAAACTAACAGTGAAGGTTCAGTGGCGCAGCGAGAGTGACGGGTAGTTGGTGGGCTACGGGCAAATCATGCACGTTTTTTTTCGGTTAGAAAATACTCTTCCTGCAATTCATTATATGAAGAGGGGATTAACGCTTGGGTTTATCTGACAAAACTGTAGTGGAAGGAGAAAGGAGTTGTAAGTAATTTCCGATATTAGTCCATATCTGGAAACTGCCCCTCATCTTGAAGCTACCGCGGTGGGGACGTGACCGTTGTCTACAGGCCCTGTTGCAGTGCCGGATCATCCGGATTTTGCTGTTCGAGTTCAGCCTGCAACACCTGCACTTTTTGCAACTGCCCGCTTTCCTTCCAGTAATGGATGAGCAGCACTCTCGCGCTGCGGTTGGCGGGTTGTCGCTGCAGGATGTCTTCGAGTTGGCGTTGTGCAGGCTCCAGTTGATCGAGGTCGTGCAGCGCCACCGCCAGGTCGTAACGGTAGCCGGTATTTTCCGGTTCCAGCTCAACCGCCTTGGCCAGCGCGAGGAGGGCGTATTCATGCTGACCATGGCTGAGCAGCCACTGGCCGAGTGCGTGCTGCAACAGCGAAGACTGCGGGTGTTTGTCCAGCAAACGCGCCAACTGCTGCCGGGACTGGTCGGGCTGGCCTTGCAGGTCAAGGAGATCGACCTGGGTCAGGCCGACTTGCAGATTGTCGGGCTCAAGCGTTGATGCCAACGTCAGGGCGCCGACCGCTTTTTGAGCTGAGCCGGTGGTCATGTAAAGCCTGGCAAGCTGGACCTGGCTCTGCCCATCCGGGGCCTGGGCGGCGAGGGCGCTTTCATATTCCTGCGCAACGGTTTGCAGCGGGCCGAAGTAAAGCCCAACGTCGTCCGGGCTCAGGCCCAGTAACGCTTTGGCAGCATTGAAGCGCGTGGCCTGATCCGGGTCATCTAACAGGGGCCCGATCAACACGCTTCGTTGCGGCGCGGGCACCATCGCACTGACGGCATTAATCGCCGCTTGCTGGATCAGTGCAGAGGGTTGTCTGAGGTCTGCTTTAAGCAGCTTGAGCGCTTGAGGGCTTGGGTAGTTGGCGAGTTCAGTGAGCAAACCGGCGCGGCGGATGTCCGACAGGTCGGTGCGGCCTAATTGCTGATACAGCACGCGAGCGGCCCCTGGCTTGCCGTTGTGCGCCAGCTCCAGCGCCTCGGCGTAGGTGTGGCTGAGGGGAGCGGCGGTCGGCACGGCGTTCCATGCCCGGTGAACCAGCAAGCCTGCGACCACAACCGCCAACAGCAACGCGACAGCCAGCGCAATTCTCCAATGGCGGGTTTTTTTAAGGGCGGACGATGGGCCCTGGGCAGGCGCGTTGGGCATGTCGAATTCCATTCCTGTGGCTCAGCAGCTTCGAGGACTGCTTGCTGTGTGTCAAACGGCAATCGCGATTGCAGGCCCGCCCTTTTAGCGAGCAGGCTCACTCCTACCCGCGTATTAGCCGGATCCTCAGGATCACTGTAGGAGCGCGCTTGCCCGCGAAGCGATATGTGAGGCGAAAAGATGTAGCGGGTGTTAGGGCCTGTTCGCGGGCAAGCGCGCTCCTACAAGGTTTGTGCCGCGCAAAAAATCAGCAGTGCCTCAGGACTAATGTGGGAGCGAACCTGTTCGCGAAGATGGTGGTTGGGCGATAGAGATTCAGCGGATGCACCAGCTTCTTCGCGGACAGGTCCGCTCCCACAGTTTTTCGTATTAGCTTGAGATTCCGGTGTGTCGCAGGTTTACCTTGAGAGCAGAGCTGGTCGGATATCAGCGGCGATTGAGGCCCCAACAGGATCTCCTTTAGGCGGAAATCAGCAGCCTCAGGACTATTGTGGGAGCGAACCTGTTCGCGAAGGCGGTGGTTTGGGCGATAGAGATGCAGCGGATGCACCGGGCTGTTCGCGGGCAAGTTCCTACAAGGTTTGTGCCGCGCGAAAAATCGGCAGCGCCTCGGGACTATTGTGGGAGCGAACCTGTTCGCGAAGATGGTGGTTTGGGCGATAGAGATGCAGCGGATGCACCGGCCTGTTCGCGGGCAAGCGCGCTCCTACAAGGTTTGTGCCGCGTGAAAGATCAGCAATGCCGCAGCTCTCATGGGGTTTGTGTTGGCCGGCGGAACCGATAAAAAAAGCCCTGCACTGGGAGAGTGCAGGGCTTGTGTGAAACGTAACGCCTCAGATCAGGCGCTAGGCTGCCAGCCGCCGCCCAGCGCTTTGTAGATGGCGACGATGCCGCGATAGACCTCGATCTCTGCTTGCGCCTGGGTGTCTTCTGCCGCCAGACGTTCACGTTCGGCATCCAGCAGGACGAGGAAGTCAGCGGTGCCTTCCTTGTACTGGATGCTCGCCAGATTGGCCGCCGAGCGACTGGATTCACTCTGACGCACCAGCGACACGAGGCGTTGCTGGCGCTTGTCGTAATCGCTGAAGGCGTTTTGGGTTTCTTCCAGTGCCAGTAATACCTGCTGTTCGTAGTTCGCCAGCGCCCCTTCGGCATCGGCGTTTGCACCACGAATCCGCGCCCGCACACTGCCCAGGTCAAACGCAGCCCAGGTGATGCTTGGACCAAGCCCCCACGCCTGCGCGGCGCCCGAGCCCAGTTGCGAACCACGGCTGGCGGTGAAGCCCAAGAACCCGCTCAGGCTGACCCGTGGAAACAGGTCTGCCGTCTGCACGCCGATGCGCGCAGTCTGCGCCGCCAATTGACGCTCGGCGCTTAGGATGTCGGGACGGTTGTGCAGCAGTTTGGTCGGATCGCCAATAGGCAATGCCTTGGAGATCGCTGGCAGCTTGGTCGGGCTCAGATCGACGCTCATCGAGTCGGCGCGCTCACCCAGCAGCGTGGCGATGCGGTTCTTCTCGCGCACTTGCTCGGCTTGCAGCTGCGGAATAGTCGCTTCAACCGCCGCCAGACGCGCATCGGCGCGCACCACATCCAGTTCGTTACCCACGCCTTCGTCGCGTAGTTGAGCGGTCACGCCACGGGAATCCTGTTGGTTCTTCAGGTTGTCCCGGGCGATGCCTTCGCGCAGTTGGGCGCCGCGCAATTGACCGTAGGCGTCCACCAGTTCGGCAATCATCGTCACTTGCAGCTGATACAGATTGGCTTCAGCCACTTGCCGGTCTGCATCACTGGCTTCGAGTTCGCGCTGAATACGCCCGAACAGGTCGATCTCCCAGGCCATGTCCAGGCCCAGGTCATAGCGTTCCTGATTGACCCGGTTTTCGGTTTCGCCCGGCACCTGAGCGCGGCCGATCTGGCTGCTGGCGCGGCTGGTGACGACCGGCATGGCATCGTTGCTGATGTCATCGCGGATCGCCCGAGCGGCTTTCAGGCGGGCGAAGGCGATGCGCAGTTCGCGGTTGCCTTGCAGCGATTCAGCCACCAGCTTGTTCAGGGTCGGATCGTCGAACTGCTGCCACCAGATGGTTTCAGTGTGATCGCGGTCGTACTTGCTCATCGCGGCGGCCTGGATGTTGGCCGCTGCGGTCTCTGGCGTCTTGTAGTCAGGGCCGACGGCGCAGGCCGCCAGCGCCAGGACCAGCAGGCTCGGCAGGAAGAGTTTTGCAGCCTTCATTAATGCGCCTCCGGCGAGATGGTCTGAACGCGTTGAGCCTTGGCCGCTTTGCGCGCTTGTTTGCGCTCTACGTGGTTACGGATCAGGACATAAAACACAGGGGTGAGCAGCAGTCCGAAGAAGGTCACACCCAGCATCCCTGAGAACACCGCCACACCCATGGCGTGACGCATTTCAGCACCTGCACCGCTGGACAGAACCAGTGGCACGACACCCATGATGAAGGCGAACGAGGTCATCAGGATCGGCCGCAGACGCAGACGGCATGCTTCAAGAACAGCCTCCAGCGGAGTCTTGCCTTTGTCCTGTTCATCCTTGGCGAATTCGACGATGAGGATCGCGTTCTTGCACGCCAGGCCCACCAGTACGATCAAGCCAATCTGGGTGAAGATGTTGTTGTCGCTACCGGCAATGATCACACCGGCGATGGCTGACAGCAGCGTCATCGGCACGATCAGGATGACTGCCAGCGGCAGGCTCCAGCTTTCATACAAGGCCGCCAGTACCAGGAACGCCAGCAGTACGCAGAGCGGGAAGACCAGGAGCGCGGTGTTGCCCGACAGGATCTGTTGGTAAGTCAGGTCGGTCCACTCGTAGGTCATGCCGTTGGGCAGTTCTTCCTTGAGCAATTTCTCCACGGCAATCTGCGCCTGACCGGAACTGAAACCCGGACCCGCCGCGCCGTTGATCTCGGCGGTGATGAAGCCGTTGTAGTGCATCACGCGGTCAGGGCCCGAGGTGTCGGTGACTTTGAGCAGCGTCGCCAACGGGATCATTTCGCCCAGGTTGTTACGCACTTTAAGCTGACCGATCTGCTCGGCGTCCTGACGGAACTGCTGTTCTGCCTGAACGTTGACCTGATACGTGCGGCCAAAACGGTTGAAGTCGTTCGCGTACAGAGAGCCCAGGTAGACCTGCAATGTGTCGAAGATGTCGCTGATCGGCACGCCGTGGGTCTTGGCTTTTTCGCGGTCGATGGCAGCGTCGACTTGCGGCACGTTCACCGTGTAGCTGGTGAACAGGCCCGCCAGCTCAGGCACGCTGCGGCTCTTGGCGATGATGTTCATCGTTTCTTTATAGAGCTCGTCGTAACCCAGGTTGCCACGGTCTTCGATCTGCAGACGGAACCCGCCAATGGTGCCCAGACCCTGTACCGGTGGTGGCGGGAAGATCGCCATGTAGGCTTCCTGGATCGAGCCAAACTGGCCGTTCAGTGCGCCGGCAATCGCCCCCGCTGATTCACTGGCCAGCTTGCGGTCCTCGAACGGCTTGAGCGTGACGAAGACGATGCCGGAGTTGGGGCTGTTGGTGAAACCGTTGATCGAAAGGCCAGGGAAGGCCACCGCACTTTCAACGCCCGGTTGCTTGAGGGCAATGTCGGACATGCGCTTGATCACGTCTTCGGTGCGGTCCAGGCTCGCAGCATCCGGCAACTGGGCAAACGCCACCAGGTACTGCTTGTCTTGCGTTGGCACAAAACCGGTTGGCGTAGTCGAGAAGCCCAGCCAGGTCATGACGATCAGGCCGGCGTATACCACTAGGGCCACACCGCTGACACGAATCACTCGGCCAACCGTATTCACGTAGCCGTTACTGGCTTTGACGAAGAAGCGGTTGAAGGGACGGAACAGCCAGCCACCCAGCAGTTTGTCGAGGAACCGCGAGAAGCCATCTTTCGGCGCGTTGTGACTGCGCAGCAAAACCGCAGCCAGAGCCGGCGACAGAGTCAGGGAGTTGAACGCGGAGATCACGGTCGAGATAGCGATGGTCAATGCGAACTGCTTGTAGAACTGCCCAGTGAGTCCGGAGATAAAGGCAGCCGGTACGAACACCGCGCACAGCACCAGCGCGGTCGCAATGATCGGCCCCGTCACTTCCCGCATGGCGATTTGCGTCGCCTCCATCGGTTCGTGTCCAAGCTCGATGTTTCGCTCGACGTTCTCCACCACCACGATGGCGTCATCGACCACGATGCCGATGGCCAATACCAGTCCGAACAGCGACAGGGCATTGAGCGAGAAACCAAACAGGTGCATGACCGCAAAGGTACCGATCAGTGACACCGGCACAGCCGCCAGCGGAATGATCGACGCGCGCCAGGTTTGCAGGAACAGGATCACCACCAGCACCACGAGGATCAGCGCTTCGAACAGGGTGTGAACCACCGCTTCAATGGAGCCGCGAACGAAGATCGTCGGGTCATAAACGATGCTGTAGTCCATGCCTTCGGGGAAGCTCTTCTTGAGCAGCTCCATTTCGGCGCGCACTTCGTTGGAAATCTCGATGGCGTTGGAGCCAGGACGCTGGAAGATCGGGATCGCGACCGCTGGCTGATTATTCAGCAGCGAACGCAGAGCGTATTGGTTGGAACCCAGCTCCACCCGAGCGATGTCTTTGACGCGAGTGATTTCACCATCGGCGCCTGAGCGAACGATGATGTTCTCGAACTCTTCTTCATTGACCAGACGGCCCTGGGTGTTGATCGACATCTGGAAGCTGGTGGCCGAAGGCGAGGGCGGGGCACCCAACTGACCGGCGGCGACCTGACGGTTCTGCTCGCGAATGGCGTTGACCACGTCGGTAGCAGTCAGATTGCGTGAGGCAGTTTTGTTCGGATCCAGCCAGACACGCAGCGAGTAGTCGCCCATACCGAACAGCTGCACGTCACCCACACCGCCCAGACGCGCCAGCTCATCCTTGATGTTGAGCACCGCGTAGTTGGACAGGTACAGCATGTCGTAGCGTTTGTCCGGCGAAGTCAGGTGGACCACCATCGTCAGGTCCGGCGACGCCTTGTCGACGGTGATACCGATGCGCGTCACTTCCTCGGGAAGCTTGGGCTCGGTCCGCGTCACGCGGTTCTGCACCTGCACCTGGGCGTTGTCCAGATCGGTGCCTAGGGCGAAGGTGATGGTCAGGGTCAGCTTGCCATCGGATGTCGCTTGCGAAGACATGTACAGCATCTTCTCAACGCCCGTGATGGCCTGCTCTAGTGGCGCGGCAACGGTTTCGCCGATCACTTTGGGGTTGGCGCCAGGGAAGTTGGCGCGTACCACCACGGTGGGCGGGACGACTTCTGGGTATTCACTGATGGGAAGCTGAAACAGCGAGATCGCACCGGCGATCAGGATCAACAGCGAGAGCACCGCTGCGAAGATCGGCCGCGTGATAAAGAACTTGGAAAAATTCATCGGAGTTGTCCCTTAACCGCGTGGCGTGGCAACAGCGACCTTGGCGTCCGCTTTGGACTGCGCCTTGGGCTGATTGCTGGCTTCGAATGCTTGGCGTTGTTGTTGCAGGGCGGCGAGGGTCTGATCACTGGCCATCGGGGTGTCCTGCGGGTCGATCGGTGAGCCGGGACGCACACGCTGCAAGCCGTTGACGACGATGCGGTCATCCTTGGCCAGACCACTGCGCACGATGCGCAGGCCTTCGAGTTTCGGGCCCAGGTCAACGGTGCGATAAATCGCCTTGTTGTCCTTGTCCACCACCAGCACGAACTTCTTGCCCAAGTCAGTACCGACTGCTTCGTCCTTGATCAGCATGGCGGAGTAAGTACCGCTGCCGACCAGCTTCAAGCGCGCATACAGGCCGGGGGTGTACTCGCCCTTGCTGTTGTCGAAAATTGCGCGACCACGGATGGTGCCGGTCTTGGGGTTGACCTGGTTGTCGACGAAGTTCATCTGGCCCAGGTGGGGGTTGTCGCTTTCGTTGGACAGGCCCATGTACACCGGGGTGGTGGTGCCGCGTTTGCCATCGCGCGCCAGCTGGTTGTACTTGAGAAACACGCGCTCGTCTGCGTCGAAGTAGGCGTAAACCTTGTCGGTCGAGACCAGACTGGTAAGCGGCGTGGTATCGGCGGTGACAATGTTGCCAGCAGTGATTTCCGCACGGCTGACGCGGCCAGTGATCGGCGCGGTCACCCGGGTGAAACTAAGGTTGAGTTTGGCCAGATCCAGTTGCGCCTGAATGGCAGCAACGGCAGCTTTGGATTCCTGCGCGGTGGTGTTGCGCGAATCGGCCAGTTCGGCGGAAATTGCATTGTTGCTGCGCAGACGCTCGCCGCGTTGCGCTTCATTGGCGTTGTTGGACGCCGTTGCCCGGGCTTGTTGCAGTTGCGCTTGCAGGCGGTCGACTTCAGCCTGGAAGGGACGCGGGTCGATCTGGAACAGCAGATCGCCCTTTTTCACCAGTTCGCCATCAGTGAAAGCCACCGAGTCGATCTGTCCCGAAACCCGGGGGCGTATTTGAACGGTTTCCGGTGCTTCGAGGCGGGCGGTGACTTCATCCCACTCGTTGATCGGCTGTTCCAGAACCTTGGCCACGCTGACTTTTGCAGCGGCTGGCGCGACCGTCGCTTCCGGTGTCTTGCCGCAAGCACTGATCACGACCAGGGCCAAAGCAGCAAGGGGATAGCGCAAAGGAGTGAGTGACTGAACCATGGGAAAATCCGCCGACATTTGTTGAGATGGGCGGATTCTGTTCTGGCCTCTGGTATTGCACGAATCGAATAAACCGAAGGTAACTATCAGTCTTAATGATATGTCCGGTTACATCTGCTGAGGGCGAGGTAAGGCGGGGTCTTCAGACCCTACTGGCCTGAATGCAGGTACAGACACTCATGTGTTTGGGACGTTCCATTTGTTTATAGGGTGTTGGCAAAGATGTCCAGAGGAAGCGATCTATAGGAGAAGGGCGGCGGTAATTGACCTCGGCTGCCGACCGCTGTAAATCCATAAAATTGGGGCTTAAACCCGATCTGCGGCTGTAAGACCCAAAATATTGGAATTAACCCATCAGGGAGGCATCAAGCTTCCATCTTGTTTGAACGCAGTACCCGTCCTGGCGTTATCGAGCTGCTGCGCTGGCGCTCAAAGACTATCCGGATCGCCAAAAAACATCTGAATCCGCGAACGCAACCACCGCTCGCCCGGATCGTTGTCCTGGGAGCCACGCCAGGCCATATGAAGCTCGAACGTGCGTGACTCGACGGGGACTTCTTCGGAGCGAACGCCACCAGCTGCAGTCAGCACGGCGGCGGCGTAATCGGGCACCGTCGCAATGATGTCGGTGCCGGCCAGCAAGGTCGCCAGACCGTTGAATTGCGGGACGGCCAGCACGACGTGCCGTTTGCGCCCGAGCTTTTCCAGGTATTCGTCAATGAATCCGCCCAGGTCTCCGGCGAAGGAAACCAGCGCGTGGGGACGCTCGCAGAAGTCATCCAGCGTCATCGCCCCCGGCATGGTGTCGGCGCGCAACAGCATCGGCCTGCTGCGGCGCAGGACCTTGCGCTTGGCGTTGGCAGGCAGGTCGCTGGTGTAGCTGACGCCGATGGAGATTTCGCCGGAGGACAGCAGCGCTGGCATCAGAATGTAGTTGGCGCGACGTACTACCAGCACGATGCCCGGCGCTTCGGAGCGCAGACGCTTGAGCAGTGAGGGCAGCAGGGCGAACTCGGCATCGTCCGAAAGGCCGATACGGAACACCGCCGTGCTGGTAGCCGGATCGAAATCGGCGGCGCGACTGACGGCAGTGGAAATCGAATCGAGGGCAGGGGACAACAGACCGAAAATTTCGATGGCCCGCGCAGTGGGCTCCATGCTGCGGCCGGTGCGCACAAAAAGCGGGTCATCAAACAACCCGCGCAAGCGCGAGAGAGCGGCGCTGATGGCTGGTTGACCGAGGAACAGTTTCTCCGCTGCGCGAGTGACGCTGCGTTCATGCATGAGGGTTTCAAAGACGATGAGCAAGTTGAGGTCGACGCGACGCAGGTCGTTACGATTCATTACGGTGGGTCTCGAGCCGTGGGGCGATGCAGTGATCCGGAAACGCCTGTGTATCGGCGCCGGTACATGAACTCAGGTATTAATAGTACGAGTAAACACCAGGTCGCTGCATCGATAAAATCATATGAAGGTATACAAACCTGTTTTGCGAGTGGCGTGTGTCACATTCGATGAAACCTTGTCCGTTCGTTCCAGCCCAATGAATAAGTGCCTGTTGCGCACGCTGATGAAGGGGCGATGCAGCAGGATTCACGCCAGATAGAGGGTGCATTGGTCCGGAAACCGGGAGTTGGCTTGCAATGTGCCGCGCGGATGCCAACAATGGCCCGCTTGAAACCCTGTGCATTCGATGGCTATCTAACGATTGCCCGACAATCAACAACAGAATCGATGACAGGCATGTCGACTATTAATAGCCACTGATAGTGTTACCGGCAGAGCCCGGATAGAGTTCATGGCATCAAGGTCCATAAGGCGAGGTTCGAAATGTCCCGCACGATCCGTTTTCATCAATTTGGCCCGGCAGAGGTGCTCAAGATAGAAGAGCACCCTGCTGCGACGCCGGCAGCTGGCGAAGTCCAGGTGCGGGTTCAGGCCATCGGTGTTTCCTGGTACGACGTACTGTGGCGCCAGAACCTGGCTTCTTCTCAGGCGCGTTTACCCGCCGGCCTCGGTTCTGAAATGGCAGGCGTCGTCACCGCATTGGGCGATGGCGTGCACGACTTGCAAGTCGGCGATAAAGTCGCCAGTTTTCCTTCTGCAGATCCTAATACACACCCGGTGTATGGCGAACTGATCGTGCTACCACGCACCTCGGTGACCCGCTATCCCGACGTGTTGACACCCATCGAGGCTAGCGTTCACTACACGCCGCTGCTGGTGGCTTACTTTGCATACGTCGATCTGGCTCGGGTAAAACCAGGGCAAACGGCGTTGGTCACTGACGCCAGCCACTGCGTAGGCCCTGCGTTCCTGCAGTTGGGCAAAGCACTGGGTGTGAAAGTCATCGCGGCCACCAAGACCGAAAGCTCCCGTGAGTACTTGATGTCCCTGGGTGCCGATAAGGTTGTGGTCACCGAAGACCAGGATCTTTTGATGGCGATCAACAAATACACGGATAACCGTGGCGTTGACGTGGTGTTCGACGGTCTGGGCGGTCCTCAGATGTCGATTCTGGGAGACGTGCTGGCGCCTCGCGGCAGTCTGGTGTTGTACGGCCTGCAAGGCGGTAATCAGACGCCTTTCCCGGCATGTGCGGCGTTCCAGAAGAACATTCAGTTTTTCGTTCACTGCGTGGGTAACTTCACCGGCAAACCTGAACTGGGCATTTGCCAGGACGAAGAAGCGTTGAAGCGTGCGTTGCGCGATATCAACCAGATGACTGCCGACCGGGTGCTTGTACCGCAGATCACGCGGGTGTTCCCTTTTGCAGATGTCGTGCAAGCCCATCGTTACATGGATGGTTGCCCCGTCGGCGGCCGTGCAGTGCTCGAAGTCGAGCCTGCCTGAGCGCAGTTCACCGCGCTCATTAGTTCAATAGTGCACCGATGTCTGTGGCCAGACATCGCAGTTGAGGACCCGGCGCCAGACCTTCGGCGCTGACCTGTCACCCAACCGGCCATCTCGCTCAAAGCCTTCCCGCAATTTCAGGAGGGCTTTTTGTTTGGGCGTGTGAAAAGTCCTGATGTTTAAATTGTTAGTTTGTTTAAACGGCGGATCGTTCTAGCCTCGTTATAGAGCTGTTTAATGGCCTGATAATTAAACAACTATGTTTATAGTTCGGTCTTTTATCGCGAAAGCTGAGCGGTATTGCGTCGGTTATCTGCACCTTGTAATTGTCGCGCATGACCCGATAATAGTTCGGTGATCAATACTCAAGGAATGAGTCATGCTCCTGATGCAGCGATACTCGACTGCGTTTCATATCAACTCTGTATATGGCCGGGTCGGCGCAAGCCGACGACCGATGCTGCACGCCAGCGACCCGTGTCGCGGCTTCAGGCCCTACTCCGCGGGGCCTCCATATGGCTTGTCAGCGGCCCGGCGCATCGGCAGGCGCATCTGTTTTTCGCTTAAACAGTGTCAGCCATTTGATTAAAACTTACCCGCTACAGTCGCGAACGCGCGGCTAGATAAGTCTGTCAACGCCGACGATTGTCATGGGCAATGTGTCGCGTGGATGCCTTCGTTGATAATTGCACTCCAGGTATCAGACCATGAGTTACATACATGATCAGGCTATGAACTTCGTCTACCAGCAAGTCTTGCAACGCTTGCTTGGCTATTTTGATCGAGCAGAGAGAACGGCTCTTCAATTGCTGATTCAGAGGTTGATCGTTGCCGCTGGCGGTATTGAACAGATCGGCAGTTTTAAAGTGCTGGTGCCCTTCGGTGGCGGCAACGACAGTGCCTACACGTTGGCTTTTCTTCGCGCAGCTCAGCTGAGCATCGCGTGCCGAGCACCCCAGTCTTTCAATCTGAGAATCGCCAGCATGCGCCATGCCGGGATGACCCCGGCGGTGATGGACAATATTCATCGCTGCTACTCGGCGCTATTTCTGCACGATGACCCCCGCGTCGAGCTGCTGATTGTCGACCATCAATACGTCCAGCTATTCGAGCGCGACCTGCCGCTTTCGCAGGCGGGTCGGGAGCAAAACCGTTCCGACATGCTGCTCAGCGGGCACCTGGGTGCTGGCAATGGCCAGATGCCGTTCTGCAACAGTTGTTACCTGGGTATGGCCGAGTTTCTGGGTCGCGCAGCGTGCTGGAATGACGGGGTGGATGCGGTGCTCAATGGCGAATCGCTCAAGGAGCAGACGCATTACGCCAACTGGATCACGCACTTTGCACAGCGCACTGGCCAGCCTGACGTTGACTGGAAACAACAGACGTTCAGCAGCGTGCTGAAAACCACTGACAACATCAGCCGGGCCTACTACCGCCAGTTGTATGGCGAGGATCTGCAGACCGCCAGTTTCATGGCCCGTCCGCTGGGCTATCCGCAAAAGGCAATCGTGCCGGCGGTGTTGTCTGTCTCCGACTTGCTCGACTGCCGAGTGGAAGATCACTGGGTCATGCTGACCGAGTTCCTGGGCTTCAGGTACGACGATCTGGCGTTTAGCTTCAGTGAGTCTGAGTGTGCAAATCCGCTGTTAATGGCCCATATGCGGGGCCTCCGGGCTCAATTTCTCGAGGAGCGCGAATATGCCCAGGGCATCAGCGAATACCTGACGCTCGCCAAGGCGCTGATGCGCCGCAAGCGAATGCCACGCCGCTTGATCGACCAGGCGATGGCGGCTTACGACGATGACGAAAAACTCGAATCGCGTCGGGCATTGGCGAACAGTTTTGCCCAGGACGCCTACGGCCTTAGCGAGGCGCAGCTGGTATGTCTGCTGTTTGCTCCCTTTGTGGATGGCGGCGCCGGGCTCGAAGCATTTCTGCGGCGCTGCCATCCCGGGATGTTGGTGGCGCTGGCGGATTTGCACAAAGCGCTGACCGGGGGCGCTTCGCCTGAGCAGGTCGTGCAATGGCTGGTCGATATCAGCGGCTTGAGCCTCAAAGCCCTGCAGAACCTTTATGGCAAGCAGCGCGATGTGCAGAGCAACCACGCCTCAATCAATTTTCCAGATGGGGTCGATGAGTGGCAGATGTCCGCAAGTCAGGTGCCTGATACCCAGGCGCAGCAGTGCGCCAGCAAAGCCACTTCCGGGTGCTGAGCCTGCGCGACTGCCGCCGAAAGATCGGCGGCATCGCCACTTATTTTCTCCGATGGACCTTGCGCCGCGCGCATCAACGGGTATACCCGCATGAATAACAACAAGACCGACTTTGCCTACCAAATGGTGTATCGCTACCTGGTGCGACTGATCAACGAAATTCAGGGCGGTCCGGCCGTGCGCCTCCCGTCATTGCGGCTGTTGGCCCGGCGCTTGCGAGTATCGATCTCGACCGTGCAAAACGCCTATTCATTACTTGAAAAGGAAGGGCGGATCTGTTCCGTGCCCAAGTCCGGATATTACGCATTGCCCAACCCCTGCCACGACGTAGTGTGCGAGGGCGAGGACCTGCTGGGCCGCTATCACTCAAGTACCCGGCGTGCTGACATGTTCGTCTTTGGCGCTGATGAGCCGACCTTGTTGCAATCTCTCGATGGCCCGCTGCTCAGCCTTGAACGTGAACTGATGCGCCAATACCCGTGCCAGCCCGACCCACGCTTTCAGCCATTCGGAGACCTGGAGCTGCGCACTGCGCTGGCCGCGCGTTATACCTCATCGACCGAGCATTGCTGGCACCCGGACAATGTATTCGTTGGCCCGGACAAGACCGGCATCTTGAAAACCGTGCTCCAGGGCTTGCAGTCGGCTGGCAGCGCAGTATTGGTGGAATCGCCCTGCGGCTGGAGCATTTTGCGCACGCTGCAGTCCTTCAACATCAAGGTTGTCGAGATCACCGCCAACGCAGCGGGGCATATTGACCCGGACCGCTTGCGGGAAGTGCTGCAGCGCGAGGAGATCCAGCTGGCGATCATGTCGTCGCAACTGGACCCGGTCCGTGGCCAGATCCAGCCGTACGCGGAGCGCCAGGCACTGGCCGAAGTACTCAATCGACAGGGCGTCTGGGTGCTGGAGAACGACAGCCACAGCGAGCTGTGTTACGAGCCGGGTGAGGGGCGATTGCGTGACTTGATTGACCCGCAGCGGCTGCTGATCATCGGCACCTTTGATCGTCTGATGGGCCTGGAAGCGCCGTTCGGGTATTTGCTCAGTCGACATTCGCGGGACATGTGGCATCAGCAGTTCCTCCTGCGCTCCTTCCGCTTGCCACTGATCCGGCAAAAGGCGATTGCGCGGCTGTGCAGCAGCGGGCAGTTCGACAGCCACTTGCAGCTGTTGCGCAGCGCTCTGGCCGTGCGGATGGACACTTTGAGCGCGAAGGTCGAGCTTTTTCTGGGCGAACAAGTGCGTTTCGAGAAGCCACAAGGCGGCGCGACGATCTGGCTGCAAAGCGTGCAGCGGGTGGACATGGGCCGCGTGTTCGAGCGCTTGCTGGAACAGCGCATCGTGATCGCGCCCGGTGAGCTGTTCAGCGTGCGCGGTCTGCATCAGCAACATCTGCGCATCAGTGGCACGGCGGACTGGACCCAGGACATCGAGTCGATGCTGGTCATTATCAAGAATGCGCTGGTTCAGGAGCGCTTGCCGCAAGCCTGACTGAAGGCCGCCGATCCTTTTTTGTTTGCAGGAGAGGGTGTGCAACTGTTATCTGTACGTCCGTCCAGTACCCACAGCTTGCGGCCCTTTGTTTTCGTGATCCCCATTCTCCCCATTGAAGAAGTTGCCCGCGCCGCAGACGCCAGTGCTGTGGCGCAGGCTGACCCGTCGCCCGAGCTTCCCCGAACCTACGTAGTGGCAGTACGGGCGCTGTGCGAATTCACGGCCAAGGTTGGTGATCTGGATTTGCGCTTTACGCCGTCGCCCACCGCCCAGGAAGGGATTGCCGGGCACCGCACTGTCGCCGCCAGGCGTGGTCCGGATTATCAGGCTGAAGTGCCACTGTCCGGGCATTATTGCGAGCTTCAAGTGAGGGGCAGGGCAGACGGATACGACGCTTCGCTCAATCAACTCGAAGAAGTCAAAACCTATCGCGGCGACCTGACGAAGATGCCAGCCAACCATCGGCAGCTGCATTGGGCGCAGGCGAAGATCTACGGCTGGCTGATCTGCCAGCAACTTCAGCTGACCGAAGTGAACGTGGCGCTGGTGTATTTCAACATCATCAACGAGCAGGAAACGCTGCTGCGCGAATGCTTCAGCGCAGCGGACCTGCGTGGGTTTTTCGAGCAGCAATGCGTGGTCTTTCTCACATGGGCGCAACAGGAAATGGCCCACCGCGATGACCGCGACCAGGTGCTCGGCAGCCTGAAATTCCCCCACGCCGGTTTCCGCACCGGGCAGCGCACTCTGGCGGAGACGGTGTTCAAAGCGGTCAGCACCGGGCGTTGCCTGATGGCCCAGGCGCCGACGGGGATCGGCAAGACCATCGGCACGGTGTTCCCGATGCTTAAGGCTGCGCCGACGCAGAAACTGGACAAGGTATTCTTTCTCACCGCCAAGACCCCGGGGCGCAAGCTGGCGCTGGACGCTTTGAGCGTGATCGGCAAAAGCGCGCCACAGTTAACCCTGCGTGTGCTGGAACTGGTGGCGCGGGACAAAGCCTGCGAGCACCTGGACAAGGCCTGTAACGGTGATTCGTGCCCGTTGGCCGAGGGCTTTTATGACCGGCTGCCTGCCGCGCGCAGTGCGGCGCTGGTCAATCCGTGGCTGGATCAGGCCGGTTTGCGCCAGGTCGCGTTGCGTCATCAGGTGTGTCCGTATTACCTGAGCCAGGAGCTGGCGCGCTGGGTCGATGTGGTGATCGGCGACTACAACTATTACTTCGATCTCAGCGCGCTGCTATTTGGCCTGAGCCAGTTCAATCAGTGGCGCGTCGCGGTCCTGGTGGACGAGGCGCACAACATGGTCGAGCGTACGCGCTCGATGTACAGCGCAACCCTGGATCAACACAGCCTGAACATCGTGCGTCAACATGCGCCCGAGCCGCTGAAAAAACCGTTGCAACGACTTAATCGCGAGTGGAACACCCTGCACAAAGAGCAAGTCGCGCCGTATCAGGCCTATCCCGGTCTGCCGGCCCGATTTCTGCTGGCCCTCAGCCAGTGCGTGACGCTGTTCGGCGACTATTTCAACGAGCATCCCCACGCGGCCAATGGCGAATTGCAGGGCTTCTATTTCGAAGCGATTCAGTTCGGCAAGATCGCTGAAGTGTTCGACGAGCATTTCATTTTCGACATCAGCAAGCGTGAATACGGCAGCAAGCCGGCGTTGTCCCGGCTGTGCTTACGCAACGTGGTGCCCGCTCAATTCGTGCGGCCGCGGCTGACGGCTGCGCGCAGTACCGTGCTGTTTTCGGCGACCCTCAATCCGCGGCGCTATTACACCGATCTGCTCGGGCTGCCGGATAACACCGCGTGGGTCGATGTCGAGTCGCCGTTCACCCGGGCGCAGCTGGACGTGCACATCGTCAGCCGGATATCCACGCGCTTCATCCATCGCCAGGCGTCGCTGGCGCCGATTGTCGAGCTGATGGCCGAACAGTTCGGGGCGCGGCCCGGCAATTATCTGGCGTTCTTCAGCAGCTTCGATTACTTGCAGCAAGTGGCCGAACTGATGCAGCGCAACCATCCGGACTTGCCCATCTGGCAGCAATCCAGGGGCATGGCCGAAGCGGATCGACAAAGGTTTCTCGACCGCTTCACCCAGAGCAGTCAGGGCATTGGTTTTGCGGTGCTTGGCGGCGCATTTGGTGAGGGCATCGATTTGCCAGGTGCGCGACTGATCGGCGCGTTTATCGCCACTTTAGGGCTGGCGCAGATCAACCCGATCAACGAGCAACTCAAGCAGCGCATGAACCAGTTGTTTGGCGACGGTTACGACTACACCTATCTGTACCCCGGCATGCAGAAAGTGGTGCAGGCGGCGGGGAGGGTGATTCGCGGGCAGACGGACCAAGGCGTGGTGATGCTCATCGACGATCGGTTTGCCGAGCGCAAAGTGCAACATCTGTTGCCCAGGTGGTGGGCGCTTTGATTGGGCGGCCTAACTCGTTGTTTCAGACACTTCAACGGTTTACGGATCGATATGCGAGCGGGGTGGTCCAACTGCCAGTAAATTGCCGTCATGTAGGCCTTTTCCGATATATTCTGTAGGTGCTTTCCATCAGCGCCGAGTGATCTTTTCCTTTTTCCTCCATGGAGGTTTCGCATGAGTATCAGTCCATTTGCGGGCAAACTGGCGCCTGCAGAATTGCTGGTCGATATTCCTCGTCTGGTAACGGCCTATTACACCGGCCGGCCGGATGCATCGGTCGCGACCCAACGCGTGGCGTTCGGCACGTCCGGCCACCGTGGCAGCTCCTTTGATTTGAGCTTCAACGAATGGCACGTCCTGGCCATCAGCCAGGCGATCTGTCTGTATCGCCAATCCAAAGGGATCAACGGGCCACTGTTTCTCGGCGCCGACACCCATGCGTTGTCTACCCCGGCCAGTGCCACGGCGCTTGAAGTGCTGGCGGCCAATGGCGTCCAGGTGATGATTTCCCAGGATGACGAGTTCACCCCGACGCCTGCGGTGTCCCACGCGATCATCTGCTACAACAAAGGCCGCACCTCCGGCCTTGCCGACGGCATTGTCATCACGCCATCCCACAACCCGCCGGAAAGTGGCGGCTTCAAATACAACCCACCCAACGGTGGCCCGGCAGACTCCGACGTCACCAAGTGGATCGAGTCAAAAGCCAACGAATTGCTGGCTGAGAAAGTGTTGGGCGTGAACCGCATCAGCTTCGAAAAAGCCTTGCGCGCCGACACCACTCACCGCCATGACTACCTGAACACTTACGTGGCGGACTTGAAAAACGTCATCGACATGGATGCCATTCGTGGTGCCAACCTGCGTCTGGGTGTAGATCCATTAGGCGGCGCGGGCGTGCGCTATTGGTCAGCGATTGGCGAGCATTACGGCCTCAACCTCGAAGTGGTAAACAAGTTCGTCGATCCGACCTTCCGCTTCATGAGTGTCGATTGGGACGGCAAGATCCGCATGGACCCGTCGTCCAATTTCGCCATGCAAGGCTTGATCGGCCTGAAGGACCGTTTCCAGGTTGCGTTCGCCTGCGACCCGGATCACGACCGTCACGGCATCGTCACCCCAACCGGCGGCCTGCTGGCACCGAACAATTATCTGGCAGTGTCCATCGATTACCTGTTCCAGAACCGCCCTGACTGGCGCGCCGATGCGGCCGTCGGCAAGACCGTGGTAAGCAGCGGGATGATTGATCGGGTGACCCAGCGTCTGGGTCGTCAGCTCTATGAAGTGCCGGTGGGCTTCAAGTATTTCGCCCAAGGGCTGTTTGAGGGCACGCTGGGCTTCGGCGGGGAAGAGAGCGCGGGCGCCTCGTTCCTGCGTCGCGATGGCACAGTCTGGACCACCGACAAGGATGGTCTGATCCCCGCCTTGCTGGCGGCCGAAATCCGCGCGCGCAAGGGACGTGACCCCAGCGAGATTTATGAGGCGCTGACTGAAGAGTTGGGCAAGCCTTATTCCACACGCGTCGAAGCCAAGGCCAATCCTGAGCAGAAAGCCTTGCTCGGCAAGCTGTCGCCGGAGCAGGTGAAATCCACTGAGCTGGCGGGCGAAGCGATCCAGAGCATTCTCAGCAAAGCGCCGGGCAATGATCAGGCGATTGGCGGTCTGAAGGTATCGACCAAAAATGGCTGGTTCGCCGCACGGCCTTCGGGCACCGAGGATATCTACAAGATCTACGCCGAAAGCTTCATTGGCGAAGACCACCTCAAGCGTCTGGTGGAAGAGGCGCAGGTGTTGGTGGACACGGCGATCGCACCACGCTGATACGATGCACCCCCCTTTAGGAGCGAATTTATTCGCGAGGCGGCAATCCTGTAATACCTGGTGGCCGTCTCGCCAACAAGTTGGCTCCTACAGAAAATGGAAAACCCCGCTTGCTTCACGCAGGCGGGGTTTTTATTTGCAGCTGGCGTTACATCACGCCACATCCATCAACACGATTTCGCTGTCTTCGATGGCGGTCACCCGCAGGGTGCGTTCATCTTCGACCGCGATCCCGTCCCGCGCTTCGGCGCGCAGGCCGTTGACTTCGATGATCCCGGTGGCCGGTACCAGGTATGCCCGGCGACCTGCATCCAGCACGTACTCGGCCGTTTCGCCGGCTTTCAGATTGGCAGCGACCAGTCGAGCGTTGGCGCGAATCCGTAGGTCGATGTCATCGTTAGCCTTACCGCTGGCCAGTGTCACGAAGCCTTCGCGATTGCCTTTCGGGAATGGTTTGGCGCCCCAGGAAGGCGGCAGGCCCACTTCGTCCGGCATGACCCAGATCTGGAAGATGCGAGTCTCTTTGGACTCCAGGTTGTACTCGCTGTGAGCCACGCCGGTGCCAGCGCTCATCACCTGCACATCACCCGCTTCGGTACGGCCACGGTTGCCCAGGCTGTCTTCGTGGGTGATTGCGCCTTCACGGACATAAGTGATGATTTCCATGTCTCGGTGAGGGTGGCGCGGGAAGCCCGTACCGGCCTGAATCACATCGTCGTTCCAGACGCGCAACTGGCCCCAGTTCATGCGTTTAGGGTCGTAGTACTCGGCGAAGGAAAAGTGGTGATGCGCGTTCAGCCAGCCGTGATTGGCGCCGCCCAGGGTGTTGAAGGGTCTCAGTTGCAGCATGATCGTTACCTCCAGAGCAGGGCCGGGCTGTTTACCCGCGCCGCTGAGTGATGACTTAATGTCGATGGGAGGATGATCTATCAAATTATTATCGATAAAAAGCGTAAGTTTTGCTTAATAACAATCGGTTTATTTGATGTTAAATCTATCGCACTACCTGCACTTGATCGGCTAACCCCATGAGCAACAAGCATTTCGCTGGAGCTTGAGCACGAATCAGCGGACCATAGCCGCCTATCAAGTTCACCCGCCGAAATCTGGAGCCCGCGTGCCGCACGATCCTTCTGCCGAGCCCATCCACGAGCTGCCCCCCGAACTCTCCACCCCTGAACGCTTGCCGTTCTTCAAACGCCTGTTAGCGCGCCTGCATGGCCGTAGCCTGTCCCGGTTGCAAGCGCAGCACGTGCCGTCGTGGCATCAAGGTCACGCTGACGGTTACCTCAACGGCCATATGGAAGGCATGAACGAGGGCTACGCCGAAGGCCATCTGGATGGCATCGAACAAGGCCGACAGGTGTTGGTCATCCGTGACACGCGCCCACAGGAGCATCGCGGTCCGAAAACCGACGATCATCTTTTCGATGACTGGCGCCTGCCGCTCACCACTGAGTTGAAGAAACGCATCAAGACCGATGTCGGGCAAAACCTGCCTCCTCATGCCCAACCGACTGCCGCGCAGTGGAAGATGATTTTCAGCGACACGCCATCTACCTACGTGATCGCTGGAGCCGGTGCGGGCAAGTCCACGTCCCTGGTACTGCGCGTGCTGTTGTTGCATCACTACTTGGGTTTCGAGCTGGACTCCATGACCGTCGTGACCTTCACCCGAGAGTCGCGCAAGGACTTCATCAACAAGCTGATCGAAGTCATGGCGCTGTGGGGGCACACCCTCAGCCTGCGCGAAGCACGCGATGTCGTCAGAACCTTTCACTCGCGCATCCTGCCATTGGTGCGCAGCCTGCCGGGTTTCGAGCAACTGCAAGCCTTCGAGAACCTCAGTAATCAGTCCGGCAATCTGCTGGAGGAAGGCGCCGACAGTAACCCGTTCGACCTGCGCATCAACGATGCCCAGCGTCAGCAGATGAACCTGTGCTATCGCGATCTGTACGCGGCTAACGAGCGCTTCCGTGAAGTCATCGCGCCGCTGTACCGCCACGCGTTGCAACTCAAGGAACTGGACCGCGATCACCCCGACGTGCAGAAACGCATCACCGTCATGGGCCTGTCTTCCAAGCGCGATGAAGAGCTGTGCGACGTGGTTGAGGATCTATGGATTCGCGCCGGGGCCTGGCCGATCAAGGGTGTCGAGCCCATGCGCCAGGTGGTGGAAATAAGCGGTCTGTCCTTTCATGTCCACGGTTACTCGGCGCAGCTGGATGCCTGGATCGTGTTGGGCTTCGACCCCAGCGAGGACCAGCATCTGCGCCGTCCGGATGCCAAGCTGCCGGTCTGGGCCGAGTGGGTTATCAAGCGCACACTGTTTCAAGCTTTCTGTCGCAAGCCATTGATCTGGATAGAAAACTATCAATCATCAAAAGGTTTTCTTCAATCGCTATCCGGTGCGGCAGTGGCCGGGCCCGGTTTTGATTACAAGGTCAAAGGGGAGTTGACCGCAGCGCCGCTTCTCGATTGCTTTGTCGCGGCGGCAAGCTTTATCGAAAACCTGGGGCTGGATGTGCCGCAGGCGGTCTCGCAGATGAGCTTTTCTGAGCAAGACCCGGATCGCTTCTTTTTCGAAGCCCTGAGCCTGTTCTGGAAAGCGTTTGAAGACCACCTGCTGGACCAGTCACCCCCGGTGATGACCTATAACCGCATGTTCTCGCTGTTCGGCGAACACTCGCCGGAAAACCTGAGGCTGGTCAGCGACGAAGGATTACGGCCGCTGGCCCATTTGATGATCGATGAGTTCCAGGACGTCTCGCCGCAGATCGTGTCGTGGATTCGCGCGAGCCTTCGGGAAATCCGCAGCCGTGGCCCCGCGATGCACATCGGGCGGGGCGCGCAGCGTTCTTCCCTGTTGTGCGTGGGTGATGACTGGCAGTCGATTTACGGCTGGCGCGGCAGCTCGCCCAAGTACTTCATGGAGTTTGCCAAGGAGTTCTCCTCCCCATCGACCACCAAGGTCATGCTCAGCGAAAACTTCCGCAGTCATCAGCACATCATCGATGCGGCCGAACACATCGTGCGCGCTGCCCCGGCGATCACCGGCAAAAAAGCCAGGGCGAGCGGGCCAGAGCAAGAGCTGCTACCGGTTCAGGTGCTCGATCGAGATGACGATCAGTTGGTCGCAAGGTTGATTGAGCACTACAACGACGGCGATTCGGTACTGCTGCTGTACCGCAAGGGCAGCGACAAGGCCAGATTGCCCGAAGCACTGCAAGCGTTGGTGAATGCCGATTACGGCTTGCCGGCAGCTTCGCGCCGGTTTAAGCAGTTGACGTACCACAGCTCCAAAGGGCTGCAGGCCGATGCGGTGTTCCTGCTCGGCGATTGTCTGCACCTGACGCAGTCTCCGTACAAGAATCAGGTCTATCTGCTGGCCGGTTTAGGCAAAGAGGGCGATCTGGAGGCGTTCGACAACGCGCAGAAAGACGAGGTGCTGCGCCTGGCCTATGTCGCCATCACCCGCGCGGTTCGGCATTGCTACTGGTACATCGACGCCAACGGTAAAGACGACGCCAATGTGCCAAGGGCATCGGCGCGGATTGCCGGAGATAAAGCGTTTTTCGAGGATCGACGCGGGGCGATGGTGGAGCAAGAGCCGCAGCAAGCGTAATTATTGCTGTAAGCGCGAACTTGTTCGCGAGGCGGTCGACCGATACACCGAATCGTCCGTCTCGCCAACAAGTTGGCTCCTACAGATTTTGCGTCGGTTAATCACGCCTGATTGAGGTAAACCGTCTGCGGCGGGATGAATGATTCGAGCTCAAGCTCGATGGCCTCGATGATGCGCTCCACGTCCATGGCGTTCATCACGGTGGCGCAAGGGATGCCAGCAATCGCGATCACTGTCTCGCCACTGGCGCGATCAAAAAGACGCGCCACCATGCTGCTGGGTGCATCCATGTTGGCTTCAAAGCCCACAGGATGGAAATGCCAGCGCATCAGCTGGCAGGCATTGGGGAACGTGACTTTATTCATGGGGCCTCCCTCGTTCATTCAAGCAAATGATACGACCCAGGGCAGGAAATCCAGATCTGCCACCCTCATCGAACAAGTCTGCAATACCGTTGCCAGAGCAGGGCGTCGCTTTCTTCGAACAGCGCTTACGACAGGTGGGTGGACAGTTCCTCAGTTCATAAAAGTAGCATCGACTTCTGACCGTTAGGGGAAATTTTTTCTACAAGACGGTCATTTTTTTCGAAGTGTTGATACAGGTCATGTTTCTTATTCCATGAGCCCTGCCAATCGCGCCAGCGATAGCCCATATGCAGATAAGGCAAGGCGCCATCTTCGGTATGTGCCTCACCCTTCGCTGTGCTGAAGATAGCGGGCACAGGTGAAAAAGAAGTGAAAAGTGCGGAAGTTTCATTCAGGTTTTAGTCCTTCCAACGCGCAAACGTTTTCGGCATTCAATCAGGTGCCCCTAAACAGCTGTTTTAAATTAATTAAGCATGGGCCTGAATGTATTTAGACATTCAGCCGATAGAGCAATCAGGTGACAGGAAGTTAATGCAGTCTGAAACCTACCCTGACATCTGCCGTTGCTGAACTGCGCAAAAGCCGTCTGATCAGTCACGCCAAGGCACGGACGCAATAAACCCGAATTTCAATGAGAAAGTGTCTATGTCTATAAGAAGCATCAACATCGCGCCACGGGCGTTCCTGGGGTTTGCATTCATTGCCGCGTTGGTCGTAGGGCTGGGCATTTTCTCACTGAACCGGCTGGCGCTGATTCGCCAAGCGACGATCTCGATGGAGACCAACATGCTCCCCAGCGTCGGGTATCTGGGCAACATGCTGGAGAACTCCTTACGGCTGAGAATCACGTCGTTTCGCACACTGGTCAATCGCGAACCCGCCAGTCTTCGCGAGACGGAAACCCGGATCGCTGACTTGATAGGCAAATTGCAGGAAGCAAAAAAAAGCTACTCGGCCATTACGATCGGGGGCGAAGAATCAGTAATTTATAAACAGTTCGAAACTACGCTGGCTACTTTTCTGGAGGTGCAAAGCCAAGTGCTAGAGCTGTCGCGGCAAGACAAGACCGAAGAAATGCGCACTTTGATCAACACCCGTATGAAGGATGCAACTGACTTGATGGGGGTGCAGATCAATCAACTCATCAACCTCAACAAACAGGAAGCGGCTCAAGCGGCCGTTAGTTCCAAGTCCGAATATGACGGTGCCTTGATCGGCGTGATCAGTGTCGCGGTGTTTGCTGTTTTGCTCACCGTCTTACTTGCCTGGCTACTCACTAAAAGTATCGTTAACCCGCTAGCTAGAGCGGTGCATGCTGCCCAAAACATCGCCGAAGGAAATTTGACCCGACCAATAGTCGTCGACGGCAATGATGAACCGGCTCGGCTGCTTGAGGCGTTGGTGGCGATGCAGAAGAACCTGCGTCAGACCATTGAACTGATCTCCGGCTCCTCGACGCAGCTGGCGTCTGCCGCTGAAGAACTCAGTGCGGTAACCGAGGAATCGTCCCGGGGCTTGCAGCAGCAGAACGATGAAATTGAACAGGCGGCCACGGCGGTCAATGAAATGACTGCGGCGGTGGAAGAGGTTGCGCGTAACGCGGTATCGACGTCTGAGGCGTCGAAGCAGTCCAACGACACTGCACGCCAAGGTCGCGATCGAGTGGTTGATACGGTCAAATCGATTCAGACCATGGCGACCGAAATTCAGACGACTTCCGGTCTGGTTCAGGGCCTGGCAGAGCAGGGCCGAGACATCGGCAAGGTGCTGGACGTGATCCGCTCGATCGCCGAGCAAACCAATCTGCTGGCGTTGAACGCAGCCATCGAAGCCGCAAGGGCAGGCGAAGCGGGACGTGGTTTTGCGGTGGTGGCCGACGAGGTGCGTGCGCTGGCTCATCGCACGGCGCAATCGACTACGGAAATCGAGCAGATGGTCGCCGGTATCCAGACTCGCACCGGTGAAGCGGTGCAATCGATGGTCAAGAACACCGACCGCACCCAAAGCACGCTGGGGCTGGCAAATGCGGCAGGCGATGCACTGGAGCTGATTACCGAAGCGATCTCGCAGATCAACGAGCGCAATCTGGTGATCGCCAGCGCCTCGGAGGAGCAGGCGCAAGTCTCGCGCGAGGTAGACCGCAATCTGGTGAACATCCGCGATCTGGCGACGCAGTCAGCTGCGGGCGCCAACCAGACCAGCGCTGCCAGCCATGAGCTTTCCCGCCTGGCGGTGGACCTGAACACGCTGGTAACGCGGTTTGTGATCTAAGCCCGTTCAGAAGGCTGTCAGCACAACCGCATCTTAGCCTTCGGCAGCCGGTACCTGTGGGAGCGGACCTGTCCGCGAATGCTGAGCGTCAGGCACCGGAAATGTATCGGTTGCTATGACGCTTCGCGGACAGGTCCGCTCCCACGGGTTTGCTTCTGCCCTCGGAAGCCTGATCGCGAGCAAGCTCCCTCCCACATGTATGCGCCGGTCAAACGATTGAGGACATCGCCTCTGTCCAAGGCTGCGATGCGCGCAGGGTCACTTCTGCGCAACATCATCCTTCGCCGCCTGAGGCCAACCGCCGCCGAGGGCTCGGAAGGTCGACACGGCTGCGCGGGCATCATTGGCGTGCAACTGCGCCAACTGATCCCGCGAGGTCAGCAGCAGGCGGTCTTCGTCCAACACCTCAATCAAACTGATCGCGCCGCCCTTGTAAGCGTCTTGAGCGGCGTCGCGCGCCACTTGGTGAGCGGCGACTTCCTGCTCCACGTCGCTGCGCTGCAATTCCAGTTGTGTCAGGGTCACGATCGCGTTTTCAACGTCTTCGGTGGCCTTGAGCATTGACTGGCGATAGTCCGCCAGAGCTTCGGCGTTGGCGCCTTTGGCCTGCGCCACTTCATCATCCACCCGACCGAAATCGAACAGCCGCCAGTGCAGACCGATGATTGCCTGTGGCTGGAACGCGGCAGACGACAGCAACTGACCGCTGTGAACGGTATCGAAGCCCAATAGCCCGGCCAGTGAAACCTTCGGGTAGTACTCGGAAATCGCCTGACCGATGCGGGCATTCGACGCTGCCAGTTTGCGTTCGGCGGCGATCACGTCAGGGCGACGACGCAGCAGGCTGGCCGGGCCTTCGGTGTCGGTGATGGTCGGCACGCGATATTGCTCCGCGCTGGCTGTCAGCTCTTTGGCGTACGTGCCGGGCTGCACGCCCATTAACACATCCAGGCGATTGAGCTGGGTTGACAGTTCGGTGCGCAACGGCGGCAAAGTCGCGCGCGCTTGCAGCACCAACGCCTGTGCCTGAGCCTGTTCGCGGTTGGTTGCCAGACCGCTGCCGAGCCGGTCCTTGACCAGATCCAGCAGGTTGCTTTCGGTCTTCACCTGCTCTTCGGCCACGCTGATTCGCTGCTGGGCGCCGCGCACCCGGAAGTACGCGTCGGCAGCTTCCGAGGCGACAGAAATGCGCACGCCGGTATGGCTGGCTTCAGCCGCTTGCGCTTCGGCAATCGCAGCTTCTTCGCCGCGCTTCAGGCCGCCTGCCAGATCAGTCTCCCAGCTGGCACCAACGCCCACGGTTTCCAGGGTCTGATTGCGCTTGTAGCCGGGGAATGCGCTGCCGACCTGGCCCATCGGGCTTTCGGTGGATTGGCGTTGGCGTACCACCTGAGCATCAAGGCTGCCTTGGGGCAAGCGCTCGGCGCCGGCTTGGCTGGCGACCGCGCGGGCCTGCTCGACACGGGCCATGGACTTGGCCAGGTCAAGGTTCTGATCCAGCACGCGCTGCACGATGCGGGTCAGTTGCGGATCGGCAAAACCGGTCCACCAGGTGTCCAGCGGCGGCGCCGGTGTTTCGCCGACGCGCTGCTGCAACAGCGACTGATTGTCATAGGTCGATGTCAGCGGATTGGCCGGTTGCTGGTAATCCGGGCCGACGGCACAGCCTGGCAACAGCGGCATGAGCGCCACGAACAGGGCGCTGAGGGCGAAACGGCGGGTTTGCTGCAAGCGCGACGCCAGGGTGTTCATGGTGCGGTCCTCCAATGAATGAGTGATGGTCATAGCGTTCTCAATGGGCGTCAGCCGAAGGTGCAGCGGGTGGCACGACCTTGCGCATCAGCGGCACCATGGCAGTGGCGACGATGAAGCAGACCATGATCGCCAAGAACGCATCGGCGTAGGTCTGGGTTTGCGCTTCGCGGTAGGTCAGCAGCCACAACTGGTGCAGGGCGGAGTTGGCGGCGTCGGCCGCGTTCTGGCCCAGGCCCATGAAGCTGCCGGTGACCTGATCGATCCAGCCGTTCATGGATTCGTTGGTGGTGTTCAGGTGCTCGGCCATACGGGTGAAGTGCAGGTTGGTGCGGTCGTTGAGGATCGTCGCGCAGGCCGCAATACCGATAGCCCCGCCCAGGTTGCGCATCAGGTTGAACAGCCCAGAGGCCTGCTTGAGGCGCGACATCGCCAGACCGCCGAGTGTCAGGGTCACGGTCGGCGGCACCGCCATCTGCTGGGCGAAGCCGCGAATCGCTTGGGGGAGCAGCAATTCCTTGCCTCCCCAGTCGTGGGTGATCGGCGAAAAATCCCACATCGACAAGGCGAACAACGACAGGCCGAACATCATGATCCAGCGCAGATCCACACGGTTGGCGAGAAAGCCGTACACCGGAATCGCCAACAGCTGAAACACGCCGGTAGAAAAAATCGCGATGCCGATGTCCAGTGCGCTGTAGCCCCGTACGCGGCCCAGAAACAGCGGTGTCAGGTAGATCGTGCCAAACAGGCCAATGCCGGTGACGAACGAGAAGAAACAGCCCAGTGCGAAGTTGCGGTCGCTCAAGGCGCGCAAATCGACCACCGGATTTTTCGCCATCAAGGTGCGGCTGATGAACGCCAGGCCGGCGAGGCCGGAAATCCAGGCGGTAGTGAGGATGGTCTGGTCGCTGAACCAGTTCCAGCGCGGGCCTTCTTCGAGGGTGTATTCCAGACAGCCGAGAAACAGTGCCATGAACAGCATGCTCAGGTAGTCCGCGCCCTTGAGCAGCTTCAGATCCATGGAATCGATGTTCACCAGCATCGGCACGGCGATGGCGACAAAGATGCCCGGCAGCAGGTTGATGTAGAACAGCCAGTGCCAGGACGAGACATCGGTGATCCAGCCGCCAATGACCGGGCCCAGGGTCGGCGCCAGAGAGGCGATGGCGCCGATGGTGGAAGCCGCGATGACCCGCTGTTTGCCGGTGAAAAACATGAACGCCGAGGTGAATACCATCGGGATCATCGAGCCACCCAGAAAGCCTTGCATCGCTCGAAAGGCGATCATGCTCTGGATGTTCCAGGCCAGGCCGCATAACAGGCTGGCGATGGTAAAACCCACCGCCGAGGCGCAGAACAACCAGCGCGTGGAGAACACTCGGGACAACCAGCCCGACAGCGGAATCACCACGATTTCGGCAATCAGGTAGCTGGTCTGCACCCAGGCGGTTTCGTCTTGCCCGGCGGACAGCCCGCCGCCAATGTCGCGCAACGAAGCGGATACGATCTGGATGTCCAGCAGGGCGATGAACATGCCGACGCACATGGTGGCAAAGGCCAAAACCTTGGCAACGGTGGGCATCGACGCGGCGTCGACGGGCCCTTTGGGTCTGGCCGGTTGCGTCCCCGACGCGGCGATTGCGCTGCTCATGGCGCGGTCTTCCCGGCGACGGCGACAGGCTGGGTTTTTTGATCGGGTGCTGCGTTGTCATTCTGGACTTTGGCGTTGGTGTCCACTTCGGCAATCACCGACAGGCCCGGGCGCAGATTGCCCAGCACGCCGTCATCGTTGTCCAGCCACACGCGCACCGGCACCCGCTGCACAATCTTGGTGAAGTTGCCGGTGGCGTTCTCCGGCGGCAACACGCTGAATTGCGAACCGGTGGCCGGTGCCAGGCTGTTCAGGTGGCCATGGAATACCCGGCCCGGCAGTACGTCGGCGCGCACGCTGACTGGCTGACCTGGCAGCATGTGTTCCAGCTGGTCTTCCTTGAAATTGGCATCGACCCACAGACCGCTGGCCGGGACCACTGACAACAACTGCGTGCCAGCGGCGGCGTAGGCACCAACACGGGCCCGACGGTTGCCGATCACGCCATCCACCGGAGCGCGCAGTTCGGTGTAGCCGACGTTGAGCTGCGCCATATCGCGTTCGGCTTTGGCCTGCATGAGTGCGGCGCGGGCTTGTTGCTTCTGGGTCGAGATCACGTCCAGTTGGCGTTGGGCCGCCAGCATCGATGCCTGGGCTTTCTCGCTATTGGCACGGGCGGTCTTGAAGGTGGCATCGGCGCGCTGGAAGCTCTCAATCGATACCGCGGCGCGGCTGGACAAGGCTTGATAGCGCACCTGATCGTCCCGGGAACGCACGGTTTCGGCGTTGGCGGCATCAATCCCGGCCTTGGTCTGGCCGATCACTGCGTGTTGCAGCTGTTCGGTGGCATCTAGATTGGCCAGCAGCGCTTCTTCAGCGGCCACCGCGCCTTGGGCCTTGTTCAGCGCGGCGACGTAATCGCGGTCGTCGATCTTGACCAGCAAGTCGCCTGCGTGAACGAACTGGTTGTCGATCACTTTCAATTCAGTGATGTAGCCCGGCACTTTCGGTCCGATTACCGTCACATCGCCGCCCACGTAGGCATCGTCGGTAGATTCGAGAAAGCGGCCTACGGTCCACCAATGAATGCCGAACAGCACCGCAGCTATCAGGGCGGCGATGATCAGCAGCAGCAAGATCAGGCGTTTGACGCGCGATGGTTTTTTCTCGGAATGAGCGACAGGCGTCGCCGACTCGGTGGCAGTGATCGGGCTATTCATCGCGGGTTACCTTGTGCGGTGCTGTGAGGTGGATTGGGCGTCGGGGAGACTGTCGCGGTAGGCCTGACGGCGACTGCGTCCGGCCTCGATTCGCCAGGCTGAAACCGAGTCGGGCTCGCCGGTGTAGCGCAGGCTGTGTTCGAACAGGTCGATGCGCTTGCCGGTGTGAGCGTCGGCGACCACAAGGTCCACCGGTTGCTGGGTGGTGTTGTCGATCAGCTCAATGTGGGCGCCCAAGGGCGAGAAGTGCTTGTTGCCCCACTTCATCATCGTCAGCACCACGGGGCGGAAGTCCCGGCCGCGCTCGGTAAGCACGTAATCAAAGCGCGGTGGCTTGTCGGTGTAGGGCCGGCGCTCGACCAGCCCGGACTCGATCAGACCATTCAAACGCCGGGAAAGGGTGTTCGGCGCGATGCCCAGGCTTTTCTGGAATTCGTCGAAACGGCTGAGCCCATAAGACAGATCGCGCAGGATCAGAATGTTCCACCAGTCGCCCACGTGTTCGAGGCTTTGGGCAATCGGGCAGGGCATGTTTTCAAAGCTCGTCTTCTTCATGACCAAGTCTCCAGCGCAAGATGCTGCTTTAAGATGATGGCCTTAATATACGCATATGACTTCCATCATGTAATCCTCTCGAACGGTAAAGGACTGATGCGGATTTGGTAATAAAGGGAAGGATGAAGATGCGGAACGTCATGGGATTAACGACCGCGCGGCGCGCGGAAACGATCAGTCAGACGCGCGGCGCCACACGCTTTTGCTTCTGGGCGGAGCCCGTAGGAGCGTAGCTTGCCCGCGATCTGCCGCGCAGCGGCAGTAAACCCTGCGTACGCGGTGTGTCAGTCAGATCCGGGATTGGGGCCGCTGCGCGCCCCATCGTCGGCAAGCCGGACTCCTACGCCCTCCGGGCAGAAGCGGGATAGCGGCGCCACACGCTTTTGCTTCTGGGCGGAGTCCGTAGGAGCGTGGCTTGCCCGCGATCTGCCGCGTAGCGGCAGTAAATCCTGCGTACGCGGTGTGTCAGTCAGATCCGGGAGATGGTTGGTTTTGGGGCCGCTGCGCGCCCCATCGTCGGCAAGCCGGACTCCTACGCCCTCCGGGCAGAAGCGGGATAGCGGCGCCACACGCTTTTGCTTCTGGGCGGAGTCCGTAGGAGCGTGGCTTGCCCGCGATCTGCCGGGGTCGCGCTCGACCGCGTAGCGGCAGTAAACCCTGCGTACGCGGTGTGTCAGTATGATCCGGGATTGGGGCCGCTTCGCGCCCCATCGTCGGCAAGCCGGACTCCTACGCCCTTTGGGCAGAGGCAGGTCGAGGGGGCCACAACTGATCGCTTCAGCGCTGCGCGTGGTAGCTTCGCTTCTCAAAACTCACCACAAATTCCGAAATCACCCGGAGCACTTCACCCATGAGCATTACCCCTTACGCCACTACAGCCCCCAGCCGCGATGAGGTCAATGCATTGTCCGGCGCAAGCGTCATTGAGTTCGGCACTGACTGGTGCGGGCACTGCAAGGCGGCTCAGCCGTTGATCACCACGGTCCTCAAAGACTTTCCCAACGTGCGTCATTTGAAAATCGAAGACGGCAGCGGGCGCCCGCTAGGTCGATCGTTTCGGGTGAAACTGTGGCCCACTTTGATTTTTTTTCGTGACGGGGTAGAGATTGCGCGCCTGGTCAGGCCCACGGATGTCAGTACGATAGAAGAAGCCTTCGAAGCCCTCGTTCAGGAGGGCTGAGCGCATTGAGCGCCAAAACTAGCGACGCAAATACGCCGAAAAATCCACATCCCCTGCGCTCAGAATCGCCTGCACCCGGTTGTGCACGTTGAGCTTGCGCAGGATCGCCGAAACGTGGGCCTTGACTGTGGTTTCAGCGATTTCCAGGGTGTAGGCGATCTGTTTGTTGGATTCGCCTTTGGTCATCCGCTCCAGCACCAGTAATTGCTTGCGGGTCAGCGCCTGGAGCAGTTGCGGCGGGAAACGGGGGCTGTCGTGGTTGCTGCGGCGTTGGGGCGTGGTCTGGCTGCGGATGATGTCCGAGGGAAGGTACACGTTGCCATTGAGAATCTGCATGATGGCGTCGGTCATTTGCGCCCGGGGCGATGACTTGGTGATGAAACCCACCGCGCCATAAGTGATCGCCTGCAGCACGATTTGTTTGTCTTGTTCGGCCGAGACGATCACCACCGGGATGGTAGGCGCCTCGTTGCGCAGGTTGATCAGCCCGTTGAGGCCGTGCATGCCGGGCATGTTCAGGTCCAGCAGGATCAAATCCAGGTCATCGTGACTGCGGGTCAGCATCAGAGCGCTGTCCAGGTCCTCGGTTTCCATGACTTCACAGCCCGGAAACCCGTCGCTGATCACGTTATGGATCGCTTCACGGAACAGCGGGTGGTCGTCGGCGATCAGGATCTTGTACACGGTCGGTGACCTCATTGTTGTTATGGCGGTGTCGCTGGACAGCGCGGGACAGTTCATTGCACAGACTCCGGTTGCGCGGCAGAAACGGGCAAACCGGCCGCCAGCCAGGCGTCCAGACCGTCGCGGTACCAATACACTTCACTGTAGCCCAAGCCGTGGGCGCGTTTGGCCGCGTTCCAGCTCAACCAGCAATCGGCGCGGCAGTAGAACACGGTGGGCTGGTCCAGATGACCGTCGCTGAGGTGGCGCAGGTGCCGGGTGAAGTAATCCATCCACTGCACGCTGAGTTCGCCATCCCCGGTATTGGCCAGCCAGTGACTCCCAGGTAGATTGGCGTGGGGCTCGTCTTCGATGAACCGCCCTTCAAGCCACTGCTGGCGATAGACGTCGATCAGCAGCGGTTTGCGCGGTTGATTGAGCAGCGACTGAAGCTGAGCGGTGTCGATAACGGTCGCACCGGCGACCTGGTCCGGCGTCGGGCTGCGATAGAGGGAAATGCGATAGCCGTCGGCGTTGAACAGGGGAGCGGATGAGCCCGCGTCGCAGGTCATCGACAGCAACAGCACACAGGCGGGCAGCAGGGCACGAAACATGAGGGCGATTCCTTTCTTCTTATGGCCCGCATTACACGTCAGACGCGATGCTTTGTGAATGCGACCATAGAGAGCAAAGGCAGTACTAAAGGATTAGAAGCAGCTGCAAGCAGGAAGCTGCAAGCTGCAAGTTAGAAGCGGGTTTGCGTTGCTCCGCTTGCCGCTTGCCGCTTTCCCCTCAGGCCTTTCCCTTCAACAATGCCGCGTGCTGCGGATTGAACGTGAGCACGGCCAGTAGCGCGAACAGAACCGCCAGCCCCAGACAGACGCTCAGCGCCAGCAGGTTGAGCTGCTCGTACAGCGCGAATCGCACCAGTTCCACGGCGTGGGTGAACGGGTTGATCGCGCACAGCCAATAGAGCCATTCGCTGGACTCGCGCATTTTCCACAGTGGGTACAGCGCCGAAGACATGAAAAACAGCGGGAAGATCACGAAATTCATCACCCCGGCGAAGTTCTCCAACTGACGAATCGCGTTGGACAGCAGCAACCCCAGCGCGCTGAGCATCAACGCCACCAGCAACAGCGCCGGTAGCGCAGCCAGGAGGCCCCAGGGCGGCGGTTGCACCCCGTAGACCCAGGCAATTGCCAGAAACGCATACACCTGCAGCAGCGATATCAATGAGGTCGCCAACAGTTTGCTGACCAGTAAAAACGTGCGGGGCAGGGGGCTGGTGAGTAGCACGCGCATGCTGCCCATTTCCCGGTCATAGACCATCGACAGCGAACCCTGCATGCCGTTGAACAGCAGGATCATGCAGGCCAGCCCAGGAATGATGTACACCTCGTACGGGATGTAAGTGTCGTAGGGCGCAATGATGGCGATGCCCAGCGCGGCGCGGAACCCCGCCGCAAACACCAGCAGCCACAGCAACGGGCGTACCAAGGCACTTAAAAAGCGCGTGCGTTGCAGCACGAAACGCAGCCATTCGCGCAGCACAATCGCGCTGAAACAATGCCAGTAAGCGCTCATTGCACCACTCCCGATGCCGTCAGCCGTTGAAAGGCGACGGCCAGTTCGCCGCCATGATCGGCGCTCACGTTGGCCGCCTGACCAGAGGCAACCAACCGGCCCTGATGCAGAATCAACAGGTCGTCATCGGGCTGCACTTCATCCAGCAAATGGGTGGCCCACAACACGCTGATGCCGTGCTCGCGACACAGGCTGCGTACGTGTTGATTGAGCGCCAGTCGGCTGGCCGGATCTAGCCCGACGCTGGCCTCATCCAGTAGTAACAGCCGTGGCTCATGCAACAACGCGCGGGCGATTTCGATGCGCCGCCGATGACCGCCGTTGAGCGCACGGACCTTTTCACGTCGGCGTTCGGTCAGGCCCTGGCGCGCCAGTTCCAGATCGATCCGTTGACGCGCCTGCCGACGGGAGAAACCATGCAGCCCCGCGTGGTAATGCAGGTTTTGCTCGACGCTCAGGTCCAGGTCCAACGTGCTTTGCTGGAACACCACGCCCATCTGTTTGAGCGCAGGCCCTGGCGACTGGCGCAGCGAGTGCCCTGCCATATGCACCTCGCCCCGTTGCAGATCATAGAGCCGGGTCAGCAGCGCGATCAGCGTCGATTTGCCCGCGCCGTTCGGCCCCAGTAGCGCACCGAATTGTCCGGGTTCCAGCGCAAACGATACTTGGCGCAGCGCCTCCCTCGGGCCATAGGCGAAACTCAGTTCACTGACCTGCAACGCGCTCATGGAGTCACCACCACGCCCCATGGGTAGCGCCCGACCTTCACCGACTTCAGGACCTTGAGGCTGTTAACGTCGATCACCGAGACGTCGCCGCTGACGCCATTGGTGGCGAGCAATTGGCTTTGATCCGGGGTGAACGCCAGTTGCCAGACGCGACGCCCGACCAGCAGATAATCCACCACCTCGTACGTCTTGGCGTCGATCACCGCCACATGGTTGGCGGGGCCCAAGGCGACGAAGGCATAGCGCCCGTCTTTGGAAATCTTGATGCCCACCGGCTGCACTTTGTCCGGGTGCACGCCCTTGATCTGGAAGGTCAGAGTCTTGAGGATCGTGCGCGTGGCGACGTCGATGACGCTGACCGTGCCGCCAATTTCGGCTGATGACCACAGCTGCGAGCCGTCGTTGTTGAACTCGACGAACCGTGGGCGCTGATCCACCAATGTGTTGTCGGCCAGTTTCTGGGTGCTGGTGTCGATCCAGTGCAGCATGTTGGTGGTCTCGCTGGTATTGACTGCCCATTTGCCGTCCGGGCTGACTGCCATGCCTTCGGGCTCGACGCCGACGTCCACCTGGGCGAGCACTTTGGAGGTCTCGGTGTCGATCACCGTCACCAGCGAGTCGTCTTCATTGGAGACGTACAGCCAGCGGTTGTTGGGGTGCAGGGCGAATTGTTCCGGGTCCTTGCCTGACGGTAGCTCCTTGATGATCTTGTGCGTGGCGACGTCCATCACCTGCACCCGATCCGAGTCGCTGGCGCAGATGTACAGCAGCTTGTTGTCGTGGGACAGCAACAGGCCGCGAGGGCGCATGCCCACGGGCAAGGTCTGGGTGACCTGCAACGTGGCCATGTCGATCAGGCTAAGGGTGTTGTCCTTTTCGTTGGAAACGTAGGCAGTCGCGCCCACGGCCTGTGCGGTGGCGATCAGCAAGGCGGCAGCAAGCAGGGTGCGGCGCATGGTGTGTTCCTTATTGTTGGAAGATGTTTCCAGAAAAACGGTTCGGTCATTTGAAGCTGCAACTGACCTCAGGCTTGTCGTAACCCAGGCTGTCGAGCTCGGTGCCGGGGTGCAGAAAACCATCCTGGGGCGAGGTGCTCACCAGCGCCCGAGGCTGCACCAACGGGATCGGCTGACGCAGCTCGCCGTTCCACGAGCGGAAACTGAGTTTGCTGCCCTTGAAGCCGTCCAGCGGCAGGGTGTCGCTCAGTTCCAGGGTGCGGATCTGTTCGGCATCGCTCCCCCTTAGGCGGGTCACTGCGCTGGAAATGCTGCGCACGGCCATCCACGCCGCAAAGTCGCGATCATTCATCCAGCGCCCGGCGGCGGCCTCAAAACGCTTTTGCAATTGCGCGGCGCCGTAGGTTTCGACGGTCTTGTGCCAGCCGGTCGGCGTCAGTCCCTGGGTGCCTGCGACGGGGCGCGGATACCAGGTCTGATAGGGCACGTATTCGCCAAAGTCCCCGCGTTCATCGGCCACCAGCACCACATCGTATTCGGCGGTCTGAGTGAACAGCGGCATGTCGGCCTGGGCACTGCGGCGCTGGTCGTTATCAAAAGTGAACGGCTTCTCAGCGACGATGGTGTGGCCGAAACGCTTGGCGGCGCGCTTCAGGGCATTGGCGTAGGCCTGGTCATCAGGTGTCTGGCCGACGATCAACAGCCAGCGATTCCAGCGCCGTACGGCAAGGTACTGTGCCAGGGCGTCGGTCAACATCGCCCGGCTGGGCAGGGTGTGAAGCACGTTGCGCAGGCACGCGGTGCTGCGCAGGCTGTCATCGGCGCTGCCTGCGTTGAACAACAGACTGTCGGGCATCGCCGCGCTGAGTTGGCGCAGGGTATCAACCGGCGCATTGACCACGAACAACCGCAAGCCTTGGTCATGCTGGGCCTTGGCTTGCTCCAGCAGCGCTTCAGTACTGTCGGCATCCGCCGCAGTCAGGCTGTAATTCTGCTTGAGAAAGCGCCCGGTGCTGTTGCTGTCGACAATGGCAAGCTCGGCGCCACGCAGTCCGGCGTCCCTGGGTTCGGGGATCACGTTGGAAAGAATCGGCCCGGCATCGGGAATGTAGGCCAGATAGCCGATACGTACCTGCAACGAGTCCTCTGCGGCCTGTGCGCAGCAGGCAACCGAACCCAAGGCGAGCAAGCCAGACAGCAACCATCGGTGACAAGCAGGCAGGCGCATGGGGCACTCCATTGGCAGATGCAGCCAGCATAGGAATGCGCGCCCATGGGCGAAATATGCAGATGGTACGGGTCTGCCAGTACCAAGGTAGTAGGGCGCGGCCACCAAAGCAGCATTCGGCGGGCGGGGTGGGGTTCTTAAGATGACAGCAAGATTTGCCTGCACCCTTGAGGACATAACAATGACAACAACATCCCTGACCGCTGCTGCTGTATTGCCTCCTGCCCGACAGCGCCGTCTGTTACTGGGCGCAGTTCTGCTCGGCGGCCTGTGCGCCAGTGGATTTGCGTCGGCCCATGGCGACGTTGTCCCCCATGACGTCGCCACACCGGGCCTTGAGCAACTGGGGCCGGAGTGGCGCGCAGAAAACCCCTATCGCGACTCCAAGGATCACGACAAAGCCGTGGAGATCGGCAAGTCGGCCTACACCCAGAACTGCGCGGCGTGCCATGGGCTCGAAGCCATTTCCGGCGGTATCGCTCCCGATCTTCGGCACCTGGATGTCGGCGCGGCCGGGGACGAGTGGTATGTGGAGCGGGTACGTAACGGCGCAGTGCGCGATGGTCGGGTGTACATGCCGAAGATGGCCGACTACCTGAGTCAGGAAGCCTTGTGGGCGGTGCGCACGTATCTGGACAGCGTTCACAACGAGGAATGACCGGCATGGGCGTTTTCGCCAGGTTATTGAGCGCGCTGATGCTGACCGTTCTGGCGCTTTGGGGGCAGGGCGTCAGCGCGCAGGTTCGCAGTTACGACACGATCATCGCGGCCGGGGTGATCAAAGTGGCGGTTTACCAAGACTTTGCGCCTTACAGTTTCAAGGTTGATGGCCAGCCCAGAGGGGTTGATGTGGAGTTGGCGCAAGCGCTGGCAGCAGCCTTGGGTGTGCAGCTGGAATTGATGTGGGCGCCGCCCGGGGAAAAACTCGACGACGATTTGCGCGATCTGATCTGGCGCGGCAGCCAGCTGCGTGACCAGCAACTGGCAGACCTGATGATGCGCGTGCCATACGACAAGACGTACACGCAAAAACGCAACGACGTGGGTGAGCTGGAAAACGATCATGTGGTGATGTTCGGGCCTTACCAGACCGAGCGCTGGCAGGTGGCGTTCGACCGCCGTCGGCTGGAAGCGGTGCCCAGTGTCGCGGTGTTTGAAAAGCACCCCATTGGCGTCGAAATCGACAGCGTGCCGTCGTTTTACCTGACCTCGATCTTCAACGGGCAGTTCGGCCCCAGCACTCACCACTTTCCCAGCGTCGAGCAAGCCTTCGGCGCCCTGCATGCCGGTTCGGTGGATGCCGTGATGGCCATGCGTGGCGAGGTCGATTACCAGTTGCACAAGGCTGCCGACCCCGACTGGGCGCTTGCTGAAAACGCCTATCCGAACATGGGTCGCCAGCAGTGGGAAATCGGCATGGCGGTGCATGAGAGCAACCGCCAACTGGCCTATGCCATCGAAGAGGCGCTGGAAACCATGATCCGCGAAGGCACTGTGCAAAAAATCTACACGGGCTACGGCATGCGCTACGAAGTGCCGGAGCTGTATCAGTGAGGGCACGGGTGAGCCCGATGGCCTCTTCGCGGACAAGTCCGCTCCCACAATGGATTCGAGGTACTGCTGATTGAGCGGCCAGATGCAGAACCCGTGGGAGCGGACACGTCCGCGAAGACGTCGGTCCAGGCAACCTGACTCTCAGCACCCAATCGAGTGGGCGAAATGAATGCAAGAGCGATTTGTGCGCTAATCATCGGTTTACCCCTGCTGGCGCTGGCCGCCACACCGCCCATAACCGAGCCGGGTAAAGACCCGGTGGTCTCGGTGATGTGGGATTTCTATCACCAGAAGCTGCTCAACGGCGCGCCGTTCGTGTTCGACGATAAGGTCATTCTGAGCGCGCCGCCGTTCGCCGAAGACGCGCGCCAGGTGCCTATCGAAATCGACGCCCGTGCCTATACCGGCGATGTCGTGCGAATTCTTGCCTGGGCCGAACTCAACCCGCTGCCGCAGATTGTAGATTTTCAGCCAGGGGCGCGCGTGCTGCCGTGGCTGTCGATCCGCATCCGGATCGAGCAGGCCACACCGTTACGTGCAGCCGTGCTGACCCGCGACGGCCTGTGGCATGTCGGCTCAACCAGTATCGAAGCGGCAGGCGGTGGCTGCACGGCGCCGAGTGTGGTGCGCACCCAGCCCGGTTGGGAAGAGCATCTGGGCGAGGTCATCGGCGGGCGTTATCCGCGCGCTGGATTCAGTCGTTTTCGGGCGCAGATCGCGCATCCGATGGACAACGGCATGGTCAGCGGCATTCCGGAGTTTTATCTCAATCAGGCGCAATTGCACGATGCCCAAGGCGCGCTCCTGGCAACGCTGGAGCTGTTTCCTGCGGTCAGTGAAAACCCGACGCTGGGCTTTGATATTCAGGGCGAGGGCGCGGTGCAGCTTTCATTGCGCGACATCAGCGGCAACGTCTTCAGCGCAGCGATCAAATAATGAAAAAAAATCTGAGCTGGATCATTGCCGCGCTCTGGCTGTGTTTAAGCCCTTGGGCGTGCGCGCAAATGGAATATGCCCTACAGCCCCGGCAGATTGCTCAGGGCACCTATTTGCTCGAAGGCAGTACGGAGAACTTCGCCAAGTCCAACGGCGGCAACATCGTCAACACCGGATTTATCGTCACCGACAGCGGCGTGGTAGTGATCGACACCGGGCCGTCGCGGCGCTACGGCGAAGCGATGCGCAAGGCGATTGCCGGGATAACGGACAAACCGGTGATTCAGGTATTTGTGACCCATCACCATCCCGATCATGTGCTGGGCAATCAGGCCTTCGCCGACGTGCCGATCAGTGCGCTGCCCGGCACCACCCGACTGATGCGCGAGCAGGACGACATGCTGGCGCAGAACATGTACCGACTGGTGGGTGACTGGATGCGCGGCACCGAAATTCACCTGCCCGATCACGTCGTTGAGGACGGCACGCAGACGATCGGCGGCCACCGCTTGCGGCTGCTGGCCCTGGCCGGGCATACCGGAGCTGATCTGGCGATTTTCGATGAGAGCACCGGCGTGTTGTTTGCCGGCGACATTGTGTTCTACGAGCGAGCGCTGACCACGCCGAACACGCCGGGGCTGGAGGTGTGGCTCAAGGATTTGGACACCGTGCAGGCGCTGCCCTGGAAACTTCTGGTGCCGGGGCACGGACCGCCTGCCACCGATGCCCGGCCGCTGGAGCAGATGCGCGATTACCTCACCTGGCTCGATCAGCTGATGCGCGACGGTGCCGGCCAGGGCGCTGACATGGCCGAACTGATCCGCAGCCCCATCCCCGACCGCTTCGCCGCCATCAGCCTGACCCGCTACGAACTGATCCGCAGCGTCAGTCACCTGTATCCGCGCTATGAGCGTGAGCAGATGAGTCGTATGGATCAAGGACCTGCGCACGGTCTGTAGGCGCGAACTTGCGCGCGAGGCGGCAGGCAAAATTCTGCCGTTGAACCGCGTCGCCAGCACATTGGCTCGTACAGAAGAACCGTGGGCTACTGGTATCGACGCTCGGCGCCCCACACCACCTACCAAAGAACTACAAACCTCCTCACTGCGGGCAATTGTCGGGAATGGCGCACAACCCGAACAATCGGTGCAGATCACAGCTACGCCCCAACCGTGCCCGATAACAATAAACCGCAGAGGCAGCCGTCATGAGTCACGCCGCACGTCGTCAACCTTTCGCCCTGAGTTTGCTGGTCAGCGCCTTGCTTCTTTCTGCCGGCGCGTTGGCCGCTGTCACCGACGAAGAAATCCTTCAGGACCCGAAAAACCCTGAGCAGATCGTCACCAATGGCCTGGGCGTCCAGGGGCAGCGCTTCAGCCCGCTGGACACCATAACGACCGAAAACATCAAGGACCTGCGCCCGGTCTGGGCGTTCTCTTTTGGTGGCGAGAAGCAGCGCGGCCAACAAGCTCAGCCGATGATCAAGGACGGTGTGATGTATCTCACCGGTTCCTATTCACGGGTTTTTGCCGTGGACGCACGCACCGGCAAGAAGCTCTGGCAATACGATGCGCGCCTGCCCGATGACATCCGTCCGTGCTGCGACGTGATCAACCGTGGCGTGGCGCTGTACGGCGATCTTGTGTACTTCGGCACCCTGGACGCCAAGCTGGTGGCGCTCAACAAAGACACCGGCAAAGTGGTGTGGAGCAAGCAGGTGGCCGACCACAAAGCCGGTTACTCCATCAGCGCTGCGCCAATGATCGTCAATGGCAAGCTGATCACAGGCGTGGCGGGCGGCGAGTTTGGCGTGGTCGGTAAAGTCGAGGCGTACGACCCGAAAAACGGCACATTACTATGGTCGCGCCCCACCGTGGAAGGCAACATGGGCTACGTCTACAAGGACGGTCAGGCAGTCGAAAACGGGATTTCCGGCGGCGAAGCCAACAAGACCTGGCCGGGTGATCTCTGGAAAACCGGTGGCGCTGCGCCTTGGCTCGGCGGTTATTACGACCCCACCAACAATCAGATCCTGATCGGCACCGGCAACCCGTCGCCGTGGAACTCCCACATGCGTCCCGGCGACAACTTGTATTCGTCCTCGCGGCTGTCGTTGAACCCGGACGATGGCACTATCAAATGGCATTTCCAGAGTACGCCCCACGACGGCTGGGACTACGACGGCGTCAACGAGCTGATCTCCTTCGACTATCAGGAAAACGGCAAAACCATTCAGGCAGCTGCCACCGCTGACCGAAACGGCTTCTTCTACGTGCTCAATCGCAAAGACGGCAAGTTCATCCGTGGCTTCCCGTTCGCCGACAAGATCACCTGGGCCAGCGGCCTGGATAAGGACGGCCGCCCTATCTACAACGAAGCCAGCCGTCCCGGTGCACCGGAGGGTGAAACCAAAGGCACCTCGGCGTTTGTTGCCCCAGCCTTTCTCGGCGCGAAAAACTGGATGCCAATGGCCTACAGCCCCGACACCGGCTTGTTTTACGTGCCAGGCAATGAATGGGGCATGGACATCTGGAACGAAGGCATCGCCTACAAGAAGGGAGCAGCGTTCCTCGGGGCAGGCTTCACTATCAGGCCGCTGAACGAGGAATACATCGGCGTGCTGCGTGCCATCGATCCGAAAACCGGCAAGGAAGTCTGGCGCCACAAGAATTACGCGCCGCTGTGGGGCGGAGTGTTGGCGACCAAAGGCAATCTGGTGTTCACCGGTACCCCTGAAGGCTACCTTCAGGCGTTCAACGCCAAGACCGGCGACAAGGTCTGGGAATTCCAGACCGGTTCCGGTGTGCTTGGTTCTCCGGTCACCTGGGAAATGGACGGCGAGCAGTACGTGTCAGTGCTGTCTGGCTGGGGCGGCGCCGTGCCGTTGTGGGGCGGCGAGGTGGCCAAGCGCGTGAAGGATTTCAACCAGGGCGGCATGCTCTGGACCTTCAAGCTGCCCAAGGAACTGGTGACCAAACGCTAGGTGCAACGCCCTGAAATCAGGGCGTTGCGATCCTAAAGTTCTATTTTCCCGACACCCTGTGCCATGCACTAATAAGCCTGCCGGAGCGTTCCGGCCTGACAAGAGGACTGACCCATGTGGAAAAAACCGGCCTACACCGATCTGCGCATTGGCTTTGAAGTCACGATGTACTTTGCCAACCGCTGATTGACAGGCTGCGGTCGGTGCAACATCGACCGCAGCCCCCTCAACCATGAACGATCATCGGCTAACCCCTCTGACAGCCATTGGTCTTATTGCTTTACGACGCAAATGCTCTAGGCTGGCGCTGATCTGCGATAACAAAAAGAAAAGGCTTTATATGAGCCAGAGCCTCAACCAGCTGCGCAAATTCGTTTCTCCAGAAATCATCTTCGGTGCCGGCAGTCGCCACAGCGTGGGCAACTACGCCAAGACCTTCGGCGCGCGCAAAGTCATGGTGGTCAGCGATCCGGGCGTCATCGCCGCCGGTTGGGTCACCGATGTCCAGTTGAGCCTGCAAGCCCAAGGGATCGATTTTTTCCTCTACAGCAACGTCTCGCCCAACCCTCGGGTCGAGGAAGTCATGCTCGGCGCCGAGCTGTATCGCGAGCATCACTGTGACGTCATCGTCGCCGTCGGCGGTGGCAGCCCGATGGACTGCGGAAAAGGGATCGGCATCGCCGTAGCCCACGGGCGCAACATCCTTGAGTTCGAAGGCGTCGATACCATTCGGGTGCCCAGTCCGCCGCTGATTCTGATCCCCACTACCGCCGGCACCTCTGCCGATGTCTCGCAGTTCGTGATCATTTCCGATCAGCAAGAACGCATGAAATTCTCCATCGTCAGCAAGGCCGTGGTTCCGGACGTGTCGCTGATCGACCCCGAAACAACGCTGACCATGGACCCGTTTCTGTCGGCCTGCACCGGCATTGACGCGCTGGTACATGCCATCGAGGCGTTCGTCTCCACCGGAAATGGGCCGCTGACCGACCCTCATGCGCTGGAAGCGATGCGCCTGATCAACGGGAACCTGGTGCAGATGATCGCCAACCCGAACGATATTGCCCTGCGCGAAAAAATCATGCTCGGCAGCATGCAGGCGGGGCTGGCGTTCTCCAATGCGATTCTGGGTGCGGTTCATGCCATGTCCCACAGCCTTGGCGGGTTTCTCGATCTGCCCCATGGCCTGTGCAATGCGGTGTTGGTCGAGCACGTGGTGGCGTTCAACTACAACTCGGCGCCGGACCGCTTCAAAGTCATCGCCCAAACCCTCGGCATCGACTGCCGTGGCCTGAGCCATGTGGCGATCAGCAAGCGCCTGGTGGAGCACCTGATTTCCCTCAAGCATCAGGTCGGTTTCCGCGAAACCCTGGGGCTGCAAGGGGTCAGGACTTCGGACATTCCTTTCCTGTCGCAACACGCGATGGGCGATCCGTGCATCCTCACCAACCCCCGAGTGTCGAGCCAGCGTGACGTCGAGGTCGTTTATGGCGAGGCCCTCTGACGAGCGCCAAGGCGCGCTTACCGCGCTGCTTGGGCTGGGCAACCACTCAACCCGCAAGAGCCATTACCCCGAACTCACCCTGCGCCTCGAAGAGCTGGAAAACGAGCGCAATCGCTACAAATGGCTGTTCGAGCACGCGGTCCACGGGATCTTTCAGGCCAGCCTGCAAAAGGGCCTGCGCGCCGCCAATCCGGCGCTGGCGCGAATGCTGGGCTACGACGACCCGCAACAGGTGCTGTTTTCCCTGGACGACCTGGCCAGTAGCCTATTCGTCGGCGGCCAGGCGGAAACCGACGCCATCGCCCAGGTGTTGCAGCGCGAGCACAGCCTGTTGGGATACGAAACCCGTCTGCGTCGCCGGGATGGCAGTCACATCGATGTTTTGATGAACCTGCTGCTCAAACCGGACGAGGAGGGGCTGTTCGAGGGGTTTGTCGCTGACATCACCGAACGCAAACTGGCGCAGAAACGCCTGCAGGAACTCAACGATCAGCTTGAGCTGCGAGTGTCGGCACGCACCGATGAATTGCTGGAAGCCAACCGCAATCTGCAACAGCAAATCGCCCAACGTGAGGAGGTTGAGCACGCCCTGCGAGATGCTCGCGATGCGGCGCAATCGGCCAACCGCAGCAAGGACAAATACCTCGCCGCTGCCAGCCATGACCTGTTGCAACCCTTGAACGCGGCGCGCCTGTTGATCTCGACGTTGCGCGAACGTTCGTTACCTCACGCCGAGCAGGTGCTGGTCGAGCGCACCCATCAGGCGCTGGAAGGCGCTGAAGACCTGCTGACGGATTTGCTCGATATCAGCAAGTTCGACCGCGCCTCCATCAAACCGGACATCGATCTCTACCGGCTGGAAGATGTACTGGCGCCGTTGGTCTCCGAATTCGAAAGCGTCGCGGCTGCGGCTGGCCTGACCTTGCGCTCGCGGATCGGCAAGTTCGCGGTCAACACTGATTTGCGCCTGGTCACTCGCATCCTGCGCAACTTCCTCAGCAACGCCTGCCGCTACACCGAGCGTGGGACGATCCTGCTGGGCGCACGGCGGCGCGGGGACAAAGTCCGAATCGAAGTCTGGGACACCGGTCGCGGCATTGCCGAAGACCGACTCGAATCAATCTTTCTGGAATTCAATCAATTGGACGTCGGACGCGCTGCTGACCGCAAGGGTGTGGGGTTGGGACTGGCGATTGTCGAACGCATCGCGCGTATTCTCGATGCGCGTATTCAGGTGCGCTCGCAGCCGGGCAGGGGGTCGGTGTTCACCCTGGATGTGCCGTTTTCCAGTGATATGCCACTGCCGGTTGACGTGGTGGTGCAGCAGACCAGCAGCACGGGCAATCCGCTGCCGGGCCGACGCTTGTTGGTGCTGGACAACGAAACCAGCATCCTTGACAGCATGGCCGCGCTGCTCGGTCAGTGGGGCTGTGAGGTCCTGACCGCCACCGACCAGGCGTCCTGTCATGACGTGCTGCAAGGCCGCGCCCCGGAGTTGATCCTGTTCGATTTCCACCTCGACCACGGCGTGCTCGGGTGCGACGTGGTGCGCAACCTGCGCGAGCATTTCGGCCACGACATACCCTGCGTCATGATCAGCGCTGACCGCACTGACCTCTGCCGCCACTCCCTGCAACAACTCAACGCACCGCTGCTCAACAAACCGGTGAAACCGGGGAAACTGCGGGCGGTGATGAGTCAGCTATTGGGGTGATCTGGCTCAAACCAGATTTTATGTACGCCGCTGACTCTGCGTATCACGCGCTCCTACCTGATTTGATGCGCTGCTGATTTCGGGTCGTGCCAAATTAATGTAGGAGCTGACGAGCTGCCGAAGGCTGCGAGAACGTGTTTCGGGCACTGAATATTCAGCGGCCAGAACATCGCTTCGCAGCCTCGCGCTGCTCGTCAGCTCCTACAGGGGGTTTGCGGCGCCTTCGCAAAAAGGCCAAGCCAAGTCGAATCAGCCGCCTGTCATATTCATGAATCGCACCACTTGCACGTCGTCGTTGATCTCGAAGTTGTGCTGATACGGCTTGAGTTTCATGGCCTCGATGATGGCTTTTTCGAGTTTTTCCGGTTGGCCGGGATTGGCGCGAAGCACAGCCTTGAGGTCCATCGAGTGTTCGTTGCCCAGACACAGCAGCAGACGCCCTTCGACGGTGACACGTACCCGATTGCAGGTGGCGCAGAAGTTATGGCTGTGGGGCGAAATGAAGCCGATGCGGATGTCAGGCGCTTCGGCAACCCGCCAATAGCGCGAAGGGCCCTGGGTCGATTCGGTGGAGTGGATCAAAGTGAAGCGTTCGGCAATGCGCTCGCGCACTTTGTCGCTGGAAAAGAACGACTCGGCACGGCTGTGCTCACTGATGACACCCAGCGGCATCTCTTCGATGAAAGTGATGTCCAGCTTGCGTTCGATGGCGAAGGCCACGAGATCGTTGATCTCATGGTCGTTGCGACCCTGCATCACCACGCAGTTGAGTTTGGTGTGAACAAAACCCGCCGCATTGGCAGCATCGATACCGGCGATGACCTTGGCCAGATCACCGGTGCGGGTCAGTTCCTTGAAAAGTGCCGGATCAAGACTGTCCAGACTGATGTTCAGGCGATTGAGGCCTGCGTCGAAAAGTGGCTGGGCGAGTTTGTCGAGTTGAGAGCCGTTGGTGGTCATGCACAGTTCGCGCAGACCGGGCAGGGCGGCAATACGTTTGCACAGGCCCACGATGCCGGCACGCACCAGTGGCTCGCCGCCAGTCAGGCGAATCTTCTTGGTCCCAAGGGCGACGAAGCGCTCGGCAACCTGCTCGATCTCTTCCAGGGAAAGAATCTGCTGGCGCGGCAGAAACGTCATCTCTTCGGCCATGCAGTAAACGCAACGGAAATCGCAGCGATCGGTAACGGAAATCCGTACGTAATCGACTTTGCGTGCAAACCCGTCCAATAAGACTCGTTCTGACATTTAATGCTCTCGGTAACCCTTCGGCAGCCTGGCCATGTCGCTGGCCACCGCTGCCAAAAGGCTCACATTTTTTGAATTTCGCGATCGTTAGCCACTGTCTCGCTGTTGTTGGAAACCGTGGACTGCAAGACGTTCGAATAAGATACGTAATACGCCAAACCGACAAAAATTGCACCGCCCACTGCGTTCCCCAGGAACACCGCAACGAAGTTTTCGACGAACTGGGTCCAGCTCAGAGCATCGGCGAAGATCGCCGCCGGGATAATAAACATATTGGCGACGACGTGCTGAAAGCCGATGGCGACAAAGGCCATGATCGGGAACCACATGCCGAGAATCTTGCCTGCCACGTCCTTGCTGGCATACGAAAGCCACACCGCCAGGCACACCAGCCAATTGCAGCCGATTCCGGAAATGAAGGCCTGACCGAAGTCTGCATTGACCTTCGCGGTGGCAATGGCCAGCGTCTTGGCCATGAAGACTCCTTCGGTCAACCCCAGCACATGGCCAAAAAAGTACGCCACAAACAAAGCGCCCAGCAGGTTGGCGAATGTCACCAACAACCAGTTACGTGCTACCGCACTGAGGGTAATGCGCCCGGCGAACATCGCCGTGGGCAGGCTCATCATGTTGCCGGTGAGCAATTCCCCACCCGCCAGGATCACCAGGATCAAACCAATCGGAAACACCGCCGCACCCAGCAGATTGCCCAGCGACGCCCAAGGGCCGGGGATCATCGTGCTGACGTGAATGTCCAGCAAAAAGCCCAGTGCGATGAAGGCTCCGGCGAGAAACCCCAGCACCATCACCGACAGCGTCGGCAGGTGGGATTTCTTGACTCCGGCTTCGATGGTGATGTCGGCGATCTGTTGTGGTGTATTGATGGACATGGCAAGGCTCTTACGCGAGGGCGGGCGCCGCAACCCCAGGTCGGGCGTTCCACAAATTAGGTTTTGGCAAGAGTCCGGTCTCGGTGCGCGTCTGTGAAAGCACAGGACGGCATGTTCCTGGGAAAGAGTGTCACGAAGAATTGGCGTGTGAAGCAGGCAAAAAAGGCACTGCCCATGAAAACGGGGCCAGTTGCCAAGCAAGCTACCTATCCTGCGCCGCAGCGTCCAATCGCTACTGCTGATGAGGTGATCGACTGGGTCGATGAGGGTCGTACCGACTAAATGGCGGTAGCAGCAGAACTTATCTGCAAAAAACCGCTCCTTAAAGGGACCAAAGGCCACACCCCTTGTCCAAAACTGGATTGCAAGCCGTGCTGGCCTTCTTGCATCATGTGGCTTGGGCGCGATGACATCGCTGTTTGCCTTCTATGGTTCCAGTCGAATTTGCCTGATTCCGAATGCTGTTTAATGACTGCACTTATCGCGAACCCTCAGTACATGACCGAAATACCCGCCCCGTTACCCATTGATGAAGCGCGTCGCATCCAGGCGCTGGAAAGGCTGGCGATTCTCGACAGTCTTCCGGAACAGTCCTTTGACGACATCGTCGAGCTGGCTACGCGCCTGTGTGACGCGCCCATTGGCCTGGTGTCGCTGGTGGACAACGAACGTCAGTGGTTCAAGGCCTGCATTGGACTGCCGGCCAGGGAAACTCACCGGGATCTGGCATTTTGTGCTTACGCCATTCTTGAGCCCGACGACCTGCTAGTGGTTGAAGATGCCACTCAGGACCCTCGCTTCAGCGGCAACCCGTTGGTGCTCGGCGAACCCTTCATTCGTTTTTACGCGGGCGCGCCGATTGTCACCGCCGACGGTCACGCGCTTGGCACGGTGTGCGTCATCGACAGCAAACCACGAACCCTGAACCAGGCTCAATGTGCCGCTTTGCAAGCTCTGGCCCGCCAGACTGCGGCACTGTTGCAACTGCGCGAACTGAGTGCCCACCGCGACCAACAGGCCCGCCGCCTCAGCCAGCAGGTGATCGCAGCACTGGCCGACGACAGCAGTGCCCACGCCCGGTTGCGGCAAAACCAGCGAGTGGCCTCCATCGGCCAGCTCACCAGCGGCATCGCCCACGATTTCAATAACTTGCTTCAGGCCATCAGTTCCAGTTTTCAATTTGTCGACCGCAAGGCCCAGCAGCCGGAGGTGGTCAAGCGTTGGGCGCAGGTTGGCCTGCAGGCTGTCGACAAAGGTGCCGCGCTGATCAGCCGGTTGCTGGCATTCTCCCGAGAAACACAGCCTACGCTTCAAGCGCTCAACATCTGCGAACAGTTGGCGAGCATTGAACTGATGCTTGGGCGGGTGCTGGGTCCGGACATCGAGCTTGAATTCAACCTGGCGCGGGCGCCCGTCAACGTGTTGTGCGACGCGACCCAGCTGGAGTCGGCGGTGTTCAACATGCTGATCAATGCCCGTGATGCGATGCAGGGCCACGGCAGGATAGAGGTCACCACCCGTTTCATTGATCTCACCGAAAGCGCAGGCAATGGCGAGTACATTGAGCTGTCCGTCACCGACAACGGCCCGGGGATTCCTGAGTCGGTACGCGAACAGGTTTTTCAACCTTTTTTCACCACCAAGAAAATCGGCGAAGGCACCGGACTCGGCTTGTCTCAGGTCTACGGTTTTGCTATCCAGACAGGAGGCTCTGCCTCAGTTTCATGTGGTGAGAAGTCGGGCACTCGTGTGCGGTTGTTACTCAAAGTCAGTGATCGGGGGGATGACATCAATTTGCAGATTCAGGCAACGCCAGCCACGGAGGCGATGGTCCATCGCGCCAATGTATTGCTGGTCGATGACGATGAAGCACTGCGCGATACTCTGGCTCAACTGCTGATTGACGTGGGTTACGAGGTACACGCAGTCGGCAGCGGCTTTGCGGCAGTGCAGGCGCTGGAACACACGCGGCCCGACATCGTCATTACCGATTGCCTGATGCGCGACTTGGGCGGGTCAGTACTGGGCAAGGTGCTCAAGCAGATTCGTCCCGGATTGCCGGTGTTGTTCATGTCCGGGGCCGCCGACCGCAGTTCGCTGATCTGCGACACCGTGCGCGATGAATTGCTGGTGCAAAAACCGGTCAGCCTCGACAACCTGCTCAGCAAGATCCAGGAGCAGTTGCCGTTGCATAGTCGTGCAGGTCGTCAGGCGTAGGTTGCAGGCCGTCAGTCTTCTTGGTTCACCGCATTGCTGCGCTCATAGCGCTCAAGCAGTGGCTGGATACTCACCCCGTGCAACAAGATGCTGAGCGCCACGACCGACAGCGTCAGGCCGATAGTGGTTTGCACTGCTGCCTGAGGTAGTCCGTGGGCCAAGGCGTAGCACAGGTAATACAGCGTTCCGATGCCGCGAATGCCGAACCAGCTGACCAGCGCTTTTTGCGGCACATTGAGCAAGCGGCGGCTGACCAGCAGCCACACGCTCACCGGCCGAATGATGCAGAACAGCACCAAGCCCAGGCCAATCGCGCGCCAGTCCCAATACAGCGAGAGTGCCGCGCCCAGCAGCGTGATCAACAACACTTCCATCGAACGCTCAACCAGACCGCCGAACGCCAGCATGTCCCCCATCATCACGCCCGCGGCAAGCTGGGTATCGCTGAGTTCATCGGTGGTGGCGGTCGCTGTCGCAGGGTCGCTGTGCATGTGGCCCAACACCGGCTTGGCCACATGCTCGGAAGGCAGTTCGGATTGCGTCACCTGCGCCTCGGCCTGACGCAAACCCAAACCTGCGGCGAAGACCGAAAGAAAGCCAAACGCGCCCAGACCTTCGGCGATCACGTAGGCCATGGCGATCAGCGCCAGCGCCAGGAAGTCGTTGGGCGAGGAGGTGCTGTCAGCGTTCTTGATGCGCAGGTAAATCATCAGGTGTCCGACGCCGCGCCCCAGCCCGTAGCCGAGCAATAAGCCCACTGGCACGCCCCAGACTATCGTGCGCAGCAACCAGCCCTGCACCCAGTCGTAATTGGCACCGTCCATGCCGAGAAATGCCAGGGCGAAAATGACGAAGGGAAACGCCGTGCCGTCGTTCATCCCGGCCTCGCCCGACAAGCCAAACCTGACCCGGTCGAAGTCCTGCGCGTTGTTGACCTGCACCAGGCCCGCCAATACCGGGTCGGTGGGAGAAAGCATGGCGCCGAGCAACAACGAGATGCCCCAGGAAATCCCCAGCAGGTAATGCGCCGCCAGGCAGGTCCCCAATATCGTCAGCAGCATTACCGGCCCAGCCAGTAAATAAGCGGCGGACCAGGCTTTGCCGCTGAATGGCAGGCGCAGTTTGATCCCGGTGTTGAACAGCGAAAACAGCACGGCAACTTCGGTCAGGCGTTCAAGCCATTCGTGGGCGGTGCGGATGTCCAGCTGCATGAGGTCCAGCCCCAGCGGGCCGATGCCGACGCCGAACGCCAGACACACCGCAGAGGTGGTCACGGGCAGCCAGCGCAAGTAAGAGGAGGTCAGTGCCAGCAGCATCAACAGGACGCCGAGCACAGTCATGCAAAGAATAAAACTCATCCGGCCTCGATATACGTAGGGAGCGTGGGTGAGTGTGTGACTGTGGGAGGGCCGGATAGTTGAAACAATCTGTTTCAACAGGATTTGCATCGGTGCGAAAGTGCTCAGCAGCGCCGGGGCTGCGCTTTAGGGCGGGCGCCGGATCGAGATGCCCCCCACGCCGGAGAACCAGAGTGTGAGCGGACCTGTCCGCGAAGGCTATGTTACAGCCACAGAAGATGTATCGGCTGTCCCGGCCCCTTCGCGGACAGGTCCGCTCCCACGGGACAGCCCCAAGGTCTGTCTACCGCTCGATGGTCCGGCTCCAGCGCGCGTTCCATTCCGGGCGGATCTGGTTGACCTGATCCCAATCAATGGTCACAGCGGTTTCCAGGTATTTATTCATCGCATCTACCTGGCCTTTGGTTTTCTCGGTGGTGGGGGTTTTCGGGTTGGACGGGATTTGATCACCCTGTTCCAGCGCCGGTGCCTGGGCTTCGGGCGTCAGCAGGAAGGCGGCAAGTTTCTGCGCCAGTTCCGGTTGGTCGTTGTTGGCGATGGTGCATTCGGCCACGTTCAGCACCACCGCGCCTTCTTTAGGCGGCGCGTATTCGACTGGCACGCCCTTGAGTTTCAGCGCGGTGACTTGCGTGGGCGTCAGCGGGAACAACGCCGCTTCGCCGGTCTGCACCATTTCCGAAATCTTCGCCGAGCTTGCGATGTACTCCAGCACGTTGGGGCCCACGGTTTTTGGCCATGCCTTGAAGCCCGGCTCGACGTCTTTCTCGCTGCCGCCCTGCAACCGGTTGAACATCAAGAAGCCGTGCAGACCGAAAGTAGAGGAGGCCAGCGACTGGAACACCAGCTTTTCCTTGTAGCGCGGGTCTGCCATGTCGCCCCAGGACGTCGGCGCGCTCCAGCCGTTTTCCTTGAACATCTTGGTGTTGTACGCAAGGCCCGTCACCCCGAGGCTCACGGCAACGGCTTCATTCTTGATTTTGCCTTTGGCCGGGATGTCCGCCAGCGCCGCGCTCGGTTGCAGCTTGCCGCACAGGCCCATGGAGATCGCGCGGTACATGATGCCGTCGTCGAGGAACATCACGTGCATCTGCGGGTTGTCTTTGCTGGCCTGAACCTTGGCCAGAATGTCGGACGAGGTGCCCGGCACGATCACCACCTTGACGTTGTTGGCCTTTTCGAAGGCGGGCAACACTTGATCGGCGTACAGGCGTTCCATGGTGCCGCCGTTCATGCCCAGGTACAGCGTCGGTTCAGCGTGAGCCGGCATCGAAGCGAGCAAGGTCGCCAGTGGCAAGCAGGACAAACCGCTGAGTGCAAAACGTTTCAGGTTGTTCATGGGTGCGACCTTCCTCTGTGCAGTGGGATGACGTTATCGGCGCCATTGAGGGCGCCGGTGGCAGATGGAACAGCTTGGAATCGACGGATTGAAAATGCGTCGAGGGAAATGCTCGATGCGCCGGTGCAGACGATTTCCGCCAAGGCTTCTCCGGCGGCCGGGCCGATTTGAAAGCCGGAGCCTGCGAAACCGAAACCATGCAGCAAACCGTGCTGGGTCGCACTGGCACCCAGCACGGGTTCGCGGTCCGGCAAATAACCTTCGGTGCCGCTCCAGGTGCGAATCGCCTGGGCACCGGTCAACGGTGGATAGAGTTCAGCGGCGTTGCGCAGGATTTCCATGATCGCGGCATGGCCCGGTCGCGCCCGTGCCGAATCCAGTGGAAAACCCTGGCCGCCCCCCAGCACGCAATTACCCCGAGCCACCTGGCGGGCATAGATACCGCCGCCTTCAACGCCAGTGCTGACGTCCATGAACATTGGCAGCGGCTCGGTCACCAGCATCGCCGGATGGCCCGAGCGCATAGGCACCGGCTCGCCGAATTGCTCAGCCAGATGTGCCGCCCAAGCCCCGGCGCAGTTGAGCAGCCAGTGACTGCGAAAGCGCTGTCCGCTGTCAGTGCGCACGTTGAAGGCCTGGCCATCATGGTTGACGTCAATGACGTGGGCCTGCTCGAACGCCTGCGCGCCCAGACGCTGCGCAGCGCGGGCGAACGCGGGGGAGACCAGACGAGGGTTGGCGTGACCGTCGTCGGCGCACAGTGATCCACCCACCGCAACATCTCCGGCCCAAGCGAACCGCGTGCGCAATTGCGCCCGATCCAGCAATTGCAGGTTCAGCCCAAAACCCCGAGTGGCCTGGGCATAAGCCGCCAGCGCCTGCATATCCTTGTCGCTGCGCGCCAGTTTTAGATGCCCCGAGCGCAGGTATTCGCCATCAATGCCGATCAACTGCTGCAAATTGCCCCAGATGCCGTGGGCCCGTTGCGACAAAGGCAACTGCGACAACGGTCGGCCCTGACGTCGCACGCCGCCATAGTTCACACCGCTGGAATGGGAGCCAAAAAAATCCCGCTCCAGCAAGGCAACCCGCTGGCCTTTTTGCGCGAGAAACAGCGCAGCGGATGCGCCGACAATCCCGCCGCCAATGACGAGTGCATCCACTTCGATTGGCGCGCTCATTGCTGGATCTCCAGACCAAACGGCAGCGGTTTGATTGGTGCCTGACCGCGTAATCGGCCAATGCTCGACACTTCCCGGCCGCTGGCCTGGGCGATGATTTCGGTGGCCGCCAGCCCGCACATCCGGCCCTGACAGCGGCCCATGCCTACGCGACACATGGCTTTGACCCGGTTGATTTCCCAATGGCCCTGGGCAACGGTCTGGCGAATATCCCCGGCGCTGATCTCCTCGCAGCGGCAGATCGTGACTTCATCCGCTGTTTGCGCGGCCCAGTCTTCCGGGAACGGAAACGCTGTTTCCAGTCCGTGGCGAAAGCGCTCGACGGCGGCCAGCTTGTTTTTCAGTGCCGCAATACGTGCGGCATCAATGGGGTGACCGACGTCGGCCAACAACGTCAGTGCAGCCAGCTCGCCAGCCATTTCTGCGGCGTCGGCGCCCATGATTCCCGCGCCGTCACCGGCCAGATAAACGCCCTCGACCGTACTACGTCCGTCGCTGTCGCGAGTGGGCAACCAGGCGCGGTTCAGCGCGCTCCAACTGAATGCGCAACCGAGCAAATCGGCCAATTGGGTTTCACTGCGCAGCGCGTGAGCGAAGGACACGGCATCGCAGTCCATTGAGTGGGTTTGCTCGCCTTTGCGCCAACTCACCGAACCGACCCGTTGCTCGCCGTCGATGCGCTCCAGTTCCACGCCCTGATGCACCGGTATCCCGTGGGCGGTCAGCCAACTGCGGTAATACACACCTTTGGCCAACGTCAGCGGCTGGCGAATCAACGCCGGCAGCGCGCGGCTTTGCGCGGAAAAAGGTGAGCTGTCGAGGACGGCCAACACCTTGGCACCGGCTTTGGCGTATTGATAGGCCACCAGATACAACAGCGGTCCGCTGCCGGCAAACACCACACGCTCGCCAATGGCGCAACCCTGAAACTTCAGGGCAATCTGCGCCGCACCCAAGCTGTAGACTCCAGGCAATGTCCAGCCTGGCACCGGCAGAATGCGGTCGGTCGCGCCGGTCGCCACGATCAAGTGTCGATAGGCAAGTTGGTCGGCAACGCCTTCGGTCAACGTGTCCAGCACCTGATTTTCGGCGTTCCACACCAGCGTCTGCGGGCGATAGTCGATTTCATGGGCCAAACGGTCCAGCGTCGAATGCAGGGCTACTGCCTTGCTGGCTTCAAAGCCGTACAGCTTTTTTGGCGAACGCTGGAAGTTTTCCGGCTGACGACGATAGATCTGCCCGCCGCCGCGCAGACTTTCGTCTATCAGGCACGGCTGCAACCCGTAAGCGACCAGGGTTTGCGTGGCGCGAATACCCGCAGGTCCGGCACCGATGATTACGATCTCGGCGCGCTTCATGACCGGCGCCCCGGTTCGCGGCTGACCACCTGGCCCGCTTCGAGCAGCGTCGAACAGGCGCGCACACGGCGGCCATCATCGAGTCTGACCCAGCAATCCTGACACGCGCCCATCAGGCAAAAACCGGCACGGGGCTCGGCGCTGAAATCACTTCCGCGCAAGTAATCGCTGGCGGTCAGTACCGCCGTCAGCAACGTGTCGCCCTGCAAGCCAGTGGCGGGTTGGCCGTCGAGGATGAAGGGCAGGGACGGCCGGTTTTTTTCTGCCAGTCGTTTCAGCAAGGCCATGGCGCTCTCTCTGTCAGCCGGGGTGCGGTTGTTTGCGGCATCAGTGTCTGCCCACCAGTACACGGTCCAGGCCGTAAACCCGGTCGAGGATGATCATGGTGGCGGCGGTCAACGCGATGACCAGCGCTGACACGGCGGCCATCATCGGATCGATGGATTCAGTGGCGTAGACGTACATGCGCACGGGCAGCGTCTGAGTCGAGGGCGAGGTGACGAAGATCGACAGCGTCACTTCATCGAAGCTGTTGATGAACGCCAGCAGCCAGCCTCCGGCCACCCCCGGGAGAATCATCGGCAAAGTGATCAGGCGAAACAGCGTGAAACGGCTGGCGCCCAGGGATTCAGCGGCCTGTTCGGCGCTGCGGTCGATGCCGATGGCAGCCGCCAGCACAAGGCGCAGCACATAGGGCGTGATGATCACAACGTGGGCGAAGGTCAGCCAGACAAAGCTGCCATTGACGCCCATCAGCGCGAACAGACGCAGCATCGCCACCCCCAGCACCAGGTGCGGAATGATGATCGGCGAGAGAAACAGACCGTTGAGAAACCCGCGTCCGGGAAATTGATAACGGGTGATTGCCAGGGCCGCGGGCACCGCGATCAAGGTGGCGAGGGTGGCTGCGACGACTGCCAGCATCAGGCTGTTATAAAAGGAGTCGATGAAGTCCGCCCGCTCGAACACCGCCTTGAACCAGCGCAGGGAAAACCCTGACCACGGCAGGCTCAGGGTGTTTTCCGGGGTGAAAGCCACCAGACACACCACCATCAGCGGCGCGAGCATGAACACCACAACGAGGGCATGAAACGACAGGGCGAGAGAACCGTTCTTGGACATCGATCATTCCCCCAGGGATTTTTTGTAGCGGCCTTCGACCATGCGGTTCCACGACAGCATGATCAGCAAGTTCACCAGCAGCAGCGCCACCGCGATGGTCGCGCCCATGGGCCAGTTGAGTTCCGAGAGGTATTGGTCGTACACCACGGTGGCGACCATTTTCAGGCGGCGACCGCCGAGCAGGCCGGGGATCGCAAACGAGCTGGCCGAGAGGCCGAACACGATCAGCGTGCCCGACAGCACGCCGGGCATGACCTGTGGCAGCACCACCAGGCGCATCACCTTGGCCTGGGTCGCGCCCAACGACAGCGCGGCCTGTTCGGCGGACGGGTCGAGTTTCTGCAACGAGGTCCACACCGGAATGATCATGAACGGCAGCATCACGTGGACCAGCGCCAGAATCACGGCAAACGGGGTGTAGAGCATCTTGATCGGCGTGCCGCCCAGCGCAGCAATCGCCTGATTGATCAGCCCGTCGGCGCCCAGCAACAGGCTCCAGCCAAAGGCGCGGACCACCACTGAAATCAGCAAGGGGGTGAGGATCAGAATCAGAAAAATCGAGCGCCAGGGTGCGCCCATGCGGCTGAGAATGTAGGCCTCAGGTACGCCGATGACTACGCACAACAGCGTGACCAGTGCGCTGATCCAGAAGGTGCGAAAGAAGATTTCGTAGAAGTACGAATCGGTGAGCAGGTTGATGTACTGGGCGAAGGTCCATGCATCGCTTTTGACCCCGATGGTGTAGTCGAAGACGTTGAACGACAGCACCAGGGTGAGCAACAGCGGCAGCACCAGCAGGCCGAGAAACAAAATCAACGCGGGCGCCGACAACAGATAGCCGCGCCCGGTGTCGCGAAATACGCTGGGCGCATTCATGGATGCACCTCGTCGGCGGTTAGTACGCGCAACAATTCCGACGGCCAGGTCAGCCCCACAGCGGTGCCTTCATTCATCGGCGCGTCACCATCGTTGCGGCGCACCACGGTGATCTCGCCGATGGCAGTCTCGACGCGATACAACCATTGGCTACCGAGGAAATAGCGGGTGAGGATGCGGCCTTGCAGGCGACCGCTGCCGGCCTCCACCAGATCGATTTTCTCCGGACGCAGGCTGAGGATCACCGCGCCATTGCCAGGCTGTTCACGTACTTGCGGCGCTCCGCTGGCATCCAGTTCGCCTTGCAGCAGGTTGGCCTTGCCGACGAAGCCGGAAATGAACCGGGTGCGAGGGTGTTCATAGAGCTTGTAGGGCTCGTCGATCTGGGTAATGCGGCCGCCCTGCATGACCACCACGCGATCGCTGATCGACAACGCTTCTGCCTGATCGTGGGTGACCATCAGGGTGGTGATACCGACTTCGCGCTGAATCCGGCGGATCTCAAACTGCATTTCTTCGCGCAGATTGGCGTCCAGGTTCGACAGCGGTTCGTCCAGCAACAGCACCGGCGGCTCGATCACTAATGCACGGGCCAGTGCGACTCGCTGGCGTTGGCCGCCGGACAGTTCACGGGGGTAACGGTCGGCGTGCGGGGTCAGGCGGACCAGATCCAGCACCCGATCAACTCGGGTCTTGATCTCGGCGGCCGGCACTTTGCGCATGCGCAGGCCAAAGGCGACGTTGTCGCGAACGCTCATGTGCGGGAACAGCGCGTAGGACTGAAACACCACCCCCAGACCGCGACTGGCCGGTTTAGCGTGGGTGATGTCACGGCCATCGAGCAGGATGCGACCTGCGCTGACATCGACGAAACCAGCGATCATTTGCAGGGTGGTGGTTTTGCCGCAGCCTGACGGGCCGAGCAGGGACACGAATTCGCCTTTCTCCACGGCAAGGTCCGTGGCGACTACCGCGTCAACGGCGCCGTAGCGTTTGCCGAGTGCTTGAAGCTGGAGAAATGCCATCGCTGAGTTCCACCTGTTTTTCGAGCACGCCGGGGGCGTACGTTTTTTATGGGCAGATGCGAAGAGAAACCGTGCGTGACGCTGTGGACGGTGGCGCTCGATCGATGTCGGCTGCCGGTGTTATTCAAATCGCCCTGTGGACCGATCCTAGGACGAAGACTAGGATGCGCTCAACGAAGAATTTCACTGAATGAGTTTTTTCTTTCATTTAATCCATTGAGTGAATTAAGACGAGATTTATCACGATATGAATTCCACTGATCGGAATGAGTTGGGCGATCCTGCTGCCAAAGAGACCGGCGTGGGTGCGGTCTCCCGTTTGTTCGCGGTGCTGCGTTGCCTGGGCGACAGCGCGGAGGGCGGTGAGCGCGTGACCCAGCTGGCGCAGCGTGTCGGCCTGTCGCAGCCGACCACCCATCGTCTGCTGCGCAGCCTGGTGGACGAGGGCATGGTGGAACAGGACGCCAGCAGCAAACGTTATCGACTGAGCCTGGATTTCTTCGCCCTGGCGGCGCGCGCAGGCAACTCCGGCAATCTGCGTGAAATCGTGCGTCCCAGTTTGCTGCGTTTGTCAGCGTCACTGGGCGATTCGTTGTTTTTACTGGCACGCAGTGGTTTTGATGCGATCTGCCTTGATCGCAGCGAAGGGCCGTACCCGATTCGTACCTTTACCGGCGATATCGGCGGGCGGGTGGCCTTGGGTGTGGGGCAGGGCAGTCTGGCGATTCTGGCCTTTCTCCCCGAGGACGAGCGTGACACCGTTATCAGCTACAACCTGCCGCGCCTGCGGGACGTGCATCTGTACGACGAGGTGCTGCTGCGCTCGGAAATCGACAACGTCCGGCGCCTGGGCTACGCCGCCCGCAACACCGGTGTGCTGCCGGGGATGGCCGGGCTTGCCGTACCGATCCTCGACCGAGAAGGGCGCGCCGTCGCGGCTTTAAGCGTGGCGACCATCAGCGACCGCCTCAACGCCGACCGCCTGCCCACGGTGGTCGAACTGCTCAAACGCGAAGCCATGGCCATCGGACAGAAGATCAACCCGTTCGACCCCTTGCTACGCCGGCCTTCCCAGGTGTTTGGGCAGCCTGGGTAAACGGATGTACCGGCCTTTTCGCGGGCAAGCGCGCTCCTACAGGATTGGCATCAAACCTGAATTTCAGCGGCGCTGCGCATCCCGTAGGAGCTCACGGAGGTTACGACGCCAGCGATGGGCCGCGCAGCGGCCCCAAACCTAACGTCCCGGTTTCAACTGACACACCGCATTCCCCCGTTTTGCTGCCGCTGCGCGCCAGATCGTCGGCAAGCCGGACTCCTACGGGCTTCGCCCAGAATCAAAAGCAATGCGTTGTGCGCTGCCTAACCCGTGGGAGCGGACCTGTCCGCGAGGGGGCCGGTACATCCGACGTATCTATGTCGCCCGATCAATCGCCTTCGCGGACAAGTCCGCTCCCACGGGATCAGCGTCAGCCCTCTTTCAGTAACGCCCCAGATCCTTTTGTAGGAGCGCGCTTGCCCGCGAAAGCTTTCTGCCAGGCGCTGAAGATGCGTCGGGTGTATCGCCGTATATCGCCGGCAAGCGCGCTCCTACAGGATTGGCATCAAACCTGGATTTCAGCGGCGCTGCGCATCCCGCGTGGGAGCGGACCTGTCCGCGAAAGGGCCGGTACATCCGACGCATCTATGTCGCCCGATCAATCGCCTTCGCGGACAGGTCTGCTCCCACGGGATTGGTATCAGGCAGTGATCCGTTGTAGGAGCGCGCTTGCCCGCGAATATCGGTTGTCAGGCCCCGAAGATGAAGGGCATACGAAGCTTTTCGACCGATTATCGGTTTGATGAGGACGGCGCTAAAGAAGCGTTAATCCTGGTCGATGAATCCTGGGTAACCCTCTGTTGCGAAACGTTTTCCGGCAGGGGCACAGGGAAGTGGCACGTGTTCAATCCTCCGGGGCGACCTCGGAGACTGCGGTCCTTCCCGGCGAGATTCCCGTATGTCCAAATCCCTTAAATTCCAGATTCTGGCGATGCTCAGTGCAAGCCTGGTGCTGGTGCTGTTGATCGCGCTGGCGTGCTTTCACTTCCTGTCGAGCAATGTGCACGCCTATCGCGGCCTGCTGGACGGGCCGTTGCAGGGTTCACAGTTGATCGATCAGGCCAATCTGCAATTCAAAGTTCAGGTTCAGGAATGGAAGAACGTGCTGCTGCGCGGCAAACAGGCTGCTGACCGTGACAAATTCTGGGGCCAGTTCGAAGATCAGGAGCGCCAGGTGCAAGCCACCCTTGGCCGCCTGGGCGAAGTGCAGGGCATCGATCCAGCACTGAAAACCCGCATCGACCGTCTAAAAGAAGAACACCGCACCCTTGGCACCGCTTACCGCAAAGGCCGCGACGCGTTCATTGCCGCCAACGCCGATCCGGTGGCGGGAGATCAAGCGGTGAAAGGCGTAGACCGCGCTGCCAGCGAGCAGATGACCGAGCTGGTGACTGAACTGCGCAAACAGAGCGACCAACAATCGCTGGCGATCAGCGCGGCGGCGGATCAAACCATTCTGCTGGGGACGCTGATCATGCTGGCGTCCGCATTGCTGGTGGGTGTGCTCACCTTGTGGCTGGTCAACCGCAACATCGTCGGGCCGATTCGGATGCTGATCGATTACGTCGCGCAACTGAGCGAAGGCAAATTCAGCGAGCGCGTCAGCATCAAGCGTCAGGATGAGCTGGGCCGTCTGGCGGTGGCCGCCAATACGTTGCGCGATTTCCTGGCCGATACCTTTACTCGTCTCAAGCGCAGCACCACGGATCTGGACAGCGCCGGCGGCGAGCTTAAAGCCATTGCCGCGTTGATGGCGCAAGGCACGCTGGAGCAGTTCGAGCGTACCGACCAGGTCGCCACCGCCATGAATGAAATGTCGGCCACCGCTCAGGAAGTTGCCCGTCACGCCGCCGAGGCTTCGCAGGCGGCTGACGAAGCGGATCGCTGTTCTCAGGAAGGCGACAAAGTGATGGGCGCCACCATCACCGCGATCAACCACATGCGCACTGAAATCAGCAACACCGCCGAAGTCATCCGCCGTCTGGAAACTGACAGCGGACGTATCGGCAAAGTGCTGGAAGTGATTCGCGGCATCGCCGAGCAGACCAATCTGCTGGCCTTGAACGCTGCCATCGAAGCGGCGCGGGCAGGCGACGCCGGGCGTGGTTTTGCGGTGGTGGCTGATGAAGTCCGGACGCTGGCACAGCGCACCGCCGCCTCCACTGCCGAGATCAATCAGATCATTCATTCGGTGCAGACCGGGGCAACCGATGCGGCGCTGGCCATCGAAAGCGGCCAGACACGCAGTCAGGAAAGCGTCGATCAAGTGGCGTTGGCTGGGAGTTCGTTGCAGCGCATCACGGCAGCGGTCGAATCGATTCGTGACATGAACCGCCAGATTGCCACCGCCGCCGAAGAGCAAACGTCGGTTGCCGAAGACATCTCGCGCAACCTGACGGAAATCACCGCCATCGCCACCACTAACCAGGACAACGTCAAGCGCACTCAAGTTGCCAGTGGCGATTTGCATCAGCTGTCGGTGGGGCTCAACGACGTGATCTCGCGGTTGAGTGCTTAAGTTTTTCTGTAGGAGCCAACTTGTTGGCGAGGCAGACGCTGCGGTGTGTCAGGCACTACGTCTCGCGAACAAGTTCGCTCCTACAGGGTTTGCTTAAAGACCAAGGCCTTCAAACCGCCTTCGGGCTCTATATCGGCAAACTCCGGCGGGTTGTCCAGACGCTGCACGAACTGCAGGCTCGGTGCTTCGCGCATCACGCCTTCGACAAGGAAATCGGCCCCCATCGCCGGGTCATTCATGCACGCCAGCACCGTACCGGTGTCGGTCAACAGTTCCGGCAGTTTGCGCAGTACGCGCTGATAATCCTTGGTCAGCAGAAAGCTGCCTTTCTGGAACGAAGGCGGGTCGATGATCACCAGGTCATATGGCCCGGTGCTCTTCACTTTGCCCCAGGATTTGAACAGCTCATGGCCGAGAAAACTGACTTTACTCAGGTCATGGCCATTGAGCCGATGATTGTCGCGCCCCCGGCTCAAGGCTGCGCGGGACATGTCCAGATTGACCACCGACTCCGCACCGCCCTCAATCGCCGCCACCGAGAACCCGCAGGTGTAGGCAAACAGGTTCAGCACCCGTTTGCCCTGCGAGTTGGCCCGCACCCAGTCACGTCCATAGCGCATGTCCAGAAACAACCCGCTGTTCTGCTTTTTGCCAAAATCCACGAGATAGCGCAGGCCGCCTTCAGTCAGCGTCCATTCATCCAGATGCTCGCCCACCAGCCATTCGGTTGTGCTGTCCGGCAGGTAGCGATGTTGCAACAGCAGCGTGTGCGCACCGGATGATTTCCAGGGTGCGCAATCGATGATTTCCATCAGTAACTCTTTCAACGCCTGCAATTCGGATTCGGCCGGCGCCTTGAACAGCGACACCAGCACCACGCCCTGCATCCAGTCGACGGTCAGTTGCTCCAGACCAGGCCAGCGACGGCCCCGGCCATGGAACAGACGGCGGGTTTCTGCAGGCGGGTTTGCAAGGGCGGTCAATAGATGGTGCTGCAGGACAGCGAGAGCGTCAGGGTTCATTCGGCAGGGTCGGCAGAGGGAATGGGCGGCATTTTAAACGCATTTACAAGGTCTGCGTCTGCGTTGATCATTTGCCCAACCGATGGCTGACGAACAAAGAAGACCCACATGACCCAAGACCTGATCCTGCGCGACGCCCGCGATGACGACATGCCCGCCGTGCAGGCGATTTACGCTCACCATGTGATCCACGGCACGGCCAGCTTTGAACTCGATCCGCCGCCGCTTGCTGAAATGCTTAGGCGGCGTGCCGATATCCTGGCCAACGATCTGCCATATGTGGTGGCCGAACGCGCGGGGGAGGTGGTCGGTTACGGTTACGCCACCCTGTATCGGCCGCGTCCAGCCTATCGCTCCAGCGTTGAGGATTCGGTTTACGTGCGTGAAGGTCTAGGCGGGCTGGGGATTGGTCACCGGCTGTTGCAGGTGATCATCGAACGATGCGAGACGGGAGGGCGTCGGCAGATGATCGCGATCATCGGCGACAGAGAAAACGCCGCCTCCATTCGCCTGCACCAGCGGATGGGATTCCGCCGCGTCGGGGTATTTGAATCGGTCGGCTTCAAGCATGGCCGCTGGCTGGACACGGTGCTGATGCAACGTGAACTGGGTGAGGGCTCATCGAGCACCCCCGGCACAGCGGCTCGCGTCTGATCTGCCGACTCAACCTGTGACGGCGGCCGCTGTGGGTTCATCGTCAGTTTTCGCGCGCCCCAGCGTCTCCGGCACTGCCACCCACAGCAAAACGAAGGCGACCGCTGCAATCGCCGCCAGGGTCAAGAACGCCGCGCTGTAGCCCGCTTGTTGAATTACCAGGCCCGCCAGACCGTTGCTCAAGGCGGCGCCCAGCCCGAACACGGTCGAGATCGCGCCAAGGCTGACGTTGAAACGTCCGGTGCCAGCGGTGAGATCCTTCACCACCAACGGCAGCAGTGCGCCAAACGCCCCGGCGCCGATGCCGTCCAGCAACTGCACCGACACCAGCCACCACGGGTTGTCCGACAGCACATACAGCACGCCCCGCAACGGCAGAATGATGAACCCCGCCAGCAGCAAAGGCTTGCGCCCCCAGTCATCGGCCTTGGCGCCTACCAGCCAGGCCACCGGAACCATGACCAACTGCGCAGCGACGATGCAGGCCGAGGTGAGCGGCGTAGCGAGGCTCATGTCGATCTGCGACAGCTTCTGACTGACCAGCGTCAGCATCGCCGCGTTGGCCAAATGAAACAGCCCGCAGCACACCGCGAACACCAACAGCGGTCTGTTGGTCAGCAGCACCTTCACCCCTGACGGTTGTTCGCCCGAGTCTTTGTGCGCGGGATCAAAACCCCGCGCGACCTCATGGTCGATGGCATCGGCGGACACAAAGCTGACCGCGACGACGCTCGCCACCGCCATGAACGCCATCAGATAAAACACGGCGACGGGGCCGAACATCCAGGAAAACAACCCCGCCAGCAAGGCCGCCACGGCATTGCCCGCGTGATTCCAGGTTTCGTTGCGGCCAGTCCTGCGGGTAAAGGCTTTGGGCCCGGTGATGCCCAGGGAAATAGCGGCAATCGCAGGGGCGAACACCGAGCCTGCAATGGCGCTGATGGACTGCGTGATCGCAACCCAGCTGAACGAATTGATAAACGGCAACACCAGACAGCCGCCCGTCACCAGTAGGGCGGCGATGGCGACAATCAGGCGCTTGCTTTTGGATCGGTCGATCAGCGCGCCAGCCGGGGTTTGCGTTATCAGGGCGGCGATGCCCGCCAGTGTCATCACCAGACCGATGCTGGCGGGGTCCCACTTGTGGACTGCCAGCAGGTAGATCGCCAGATAGGGCCCCAGTCCGTCGCGCACATCGGCGAGGAAGAAGTTGAGACCGTCCAGGGAAAGGTTGTTGCGTTTATCTGCGTATTTGTTTTGTGTGTTCAAGGCCGGTCCCGCCCCAGTCAAGGTCGCCACTTTGTATGGCACTCTCCGATAGCAGTGACCTGCGCCACAGTCCTTTAGTTGCGGGATGTTGCAGCAATTTTTCATGGCACTGTTGCAGACTCGGCAAGGGACTTTATCGTCCAGATATTTGAATCGAGGTCGCGGCAGGCATAAGCTTCGCGCCATCGATATTTGCCTGACGCTTGGCGTCCGTCATTTTTCCGGATTTTCATTTCAGGAACTGCCATGTCCAGCCTGTTTCCAGCTTCCCGTCCACGTCGCCTGCGCAGCAACGAAAACTTCCGTGCGCTGTTTCAGGAATCCGAATTTACCCTCAACGATCTGGTGCTGCCGATCTTCGTCGAAGAAGAAATCGACGACTTCGTGCCGATCAAGAGCATGCCCGGTGTGCAGCGTATTCCAGAGTCGAAACTGGCTCAGGAAGTCGAGCGTTACGCCAAGGCTGGCATCAAGTCGGTGATGACCTTTGGTGTGTCCCACCATCTTGACGCCGACGGCAGCGACACCTGGAAAGAAAACGGCCTGGTTTCGCGGATCTCGCGGACCATCAAAAGCGCAGTGCCGGAAATGATCGTGATGTCCGATACCTGTTTTTGTGAGTACACCGATCACGGCCATTGCGGCGTGATGCACGGTGATCACGTCGATAACGATGCAACGATTGAAAACCTCGGCAAGCAGGCGGTGATGGCTGCCCGTGCAGGCGCCGATGTGATCGCCCCTTCGGCAGCGATGGACGGGCAGGTCAAGGCGATTCGCGCGGCGCTGGACGCAGCAGGTTTCACCCACACGCCGATCATGGCGTATTCGACCAAGTTCGCCTCGGCGTTGTACGGCCCGTTCCGTGAAGCGGGCGGCAGTGCGTTGAAGGGTGATCGCAAGACGTACCAGATGAACCCGATGAACCGCCGCGAAGCGCTGCGTGAATCGCTGATGGATGAGGCCGAAGGCGCCGATGCGTTGATGGTCAAGCCAGCGGGCGCTTACCTGGACATCATCCGCGACATCCGCGAAGCGTCGACCCTGCCATTGGCGGCGTATCAGGTCAGTGGCGAGTACGCGATGATCAAGTTCGGCGCGCAAGCGGGCGCCATCGACGAACACCGCGTAGTCCGCGAAAGCCTGGGCGCCATCAAGCGCGCAGGCGCGGATTTGATCTTCACCTACTTTGCGATGGATCTGGCGCTGAGCGGGATTTGATAGAGATGGCTTGATCAGCAAGCCTGGACGTGCGCAAGACTGTTGGAGCGAGGCTTGCCCGCGAAGCTGAGCACGCGGTGTATCAGACACACCGCATCGCGGCCTCGCGCTGCTCGTACGCTCCTACAGGGGATGTATGTTTGCCGGAGGGCACGGGATCCGTGGGAGCGGACCCGTCCGCGAATGGGGTTGCGCCGCAGTTGTGCAGGTCGCTACCCAACCTGTAGGAGCTGCCGAGCCGCCGAAGGCTGCGATCGCGATACACCTGACACACCGCAATCGCGGCCTCGCGCTGCTCGTACGCTCCTACAGGAGATGTGTGGGGGGCCGCGACCGTGGGTGCGATCAATGTCCCAACACCTCCCGGTAATACGCTTTCAATGTGTCGATGAACTCCTCGGCCAATGTCGTCCTTGCCTGCGACGTGGGCCAGATCACGTAGGTGGGGAACAGGATGTCCGGCCGGAACGGGCGTACCACCACGTCCAGGTGCAGATAATCCCGGGCCACGAAGGGGTGGGCGAGGGTGATGCCCATGCCCAGCGCTACCATTTCGCAGTTGATCGCGGCGTATTGCGCCTCCACCGCCATGATCCGCTCGACACCCGCCTGCTCGAACAAGCCGTCCACCAGAGACCGCGTCCCATCGCCATGGCAGAGCGAGACAAACGCCTCACCCTCAAGGTCGGTAAACGTGATTTCAGATCGCTCGGCCAAGGGGTGCGATCCAGGCAAAACGCAGACCGCCGGCACCTGCGCCAGCAACTCGATCTGCTGACTGCTGACATCGCCTGGGTGCACGACGATGCCGATGTCGCAGAACTGCGATTTCACCCATTGCTCCACCGTCGGCGATGAGTTCACGTGCAGCGACACGGTGAGTTCCGGGCGTGAGTCAGTGAAGGTTTTCAGCACTCTGGGAATCACGCTCAGGCCCATCGACGGCACCGCCGCCACTCGCAAACGCCCGGTGCCCAGATTGCGAATGTTCTTGGCAGACAGTTTGAGGCTGTCCAGCCCCACATACGCACGCTCGACCTCCTGAAAGAACGCCTGGCCTTCCTGGGTCGGAATCAATCGCACGCCCGCACGCTTGAACAGACTCAGCCCCGTGCTCAATTCCAGCTGCGAAATCAGCCGGCTGACATTGGGCTGCGAGGTGTACAGGACCTCGGCCGCAGCGGTCATGGAACCCAGTCTCATCACGCTGCGGAACGCTTCAATCTGCCTGAGATTCATCACGATCTTCCATATCAAATATGAATAACTAACCGATATATCCGTATTTGACCATATGGATCGTCGATAGCAATACTCGAAGCCAGCAACCCATAGCGCACATGAAGATGCGCCACCCGGAACGGATACTCCGGGCGCATGCACCGTGCATGCAAAGCCTCGGCTCACACCGAAGCGACTGACGCATTGTTCGATCTGCCCCATGCACTTCGGAGATAGTCTGTGAATAGCCTCAACTCGTCCTCAGCCCCACAGCCGTTTGCCCGCATCGCCGCCGCCGTAGCCATGACCCTTGCAGGTTTTGGCAGCGCCAGCGCATCCGCCGACACCACCCTGTATGTCGCAGGGGTCGGTGGCTCCACCGAGCAGATGTACAAAACCAAAGTCATCCCCGCCTTCGAAAAGCTGCACAACGTCAAAGTCATCTACGTCGCCGGCAACTCCACCGAAACCCTGGCCAAGCTGCAGGCGCAAAAGGGCCGGCAGCAGATCAACGTGGCGATGATGGACGACGGCCCGATGTATCAGGCGTTGCAGATGGGGCTGTGCGAAAAGCTCAGCGATGCACCGGTCTATAAGGACCTCTATCCCTTGGCCCGGCTGAGCCCGGAGGCCACCGGGATTGGCGTGGTCGCCACCGGTATTGGCTACAACGAGGACGCGTTCAAGAAGCGCGGTTGGGCGCCACCTGATTCCTGGGAAAACCTCACCGATCCCAAATACAAGCAACTGCTGGGCATGCCGCCGGTGACCAACACCTACGGCCTGCACAGCCTGGTGGAAATGGCCCGATTGCGTGGCGGTGGCGAGAAAAACATCGACCCCGGCTTCAAGGCGCTCAAAGACGAAATCGGGCCCAACGTGCTGGCTTGGGTTTCAGCGCCCGGCGAAATGGACGGCATGATGCAGAACGGCGACGTGGTCATGGCCGTCTACGGCAGCGGTCGCGCGGTGGCGCTGCAAAGCACCGGTTTTCCGCTGAAATTCATCTATCCGAAAGAGGGCGGCATCGCCCTGCAGATCGCGGCCTGCGGCGTCACGCCCAATGCTCAGTCCGAGCTGTCGCAAGCGTTCATTCAGTACGTGCTCTCGCCGGAAGTGCAGACCATTCAGGCCAAGGAAAACGGCTTTGCCCCGGTCAACCAGACAGTGACGCTGGCGCCGGACATCGCCGCTCGCATGCCTTATGGACCCGAGAAGGTCAACGCGCTGATCAAGGTCGATTGGGACACCATCAACCAGCAGCGCAGCGAGTGGACGACGCGCTGGAACCGCACGGTCGAGCGCTAGACGCCTGCGTTGATGGATGACGCTTCCCGACACCTTTCTGGAGACGCAGGCCCCGTGCCTGCGTGGCAAGCCCATGGCATTTCTCACACTCGAAGGCCTCGTCAAAACCTACGGCAGTTTCCGGGCCATTGACGGGCTGAACCTCGAAGTTCAGCACGGCGAATTCATCGCCTTGCTCGGTCCGTCCGGCTGCGGCAAGACCACCACGTTGCAGTCGATTGCAGGATTTGTGCAGCCCACCGAAGGGCGCATCGTCCTCGATGGCCGTGACATCACCCACGTGCGCCCCGAGCAGCGAGGTCTGGGGATCGTCTTTCAGAGCTACGCGCTATTTCCGCACATGACCGTGGCGCAAAACATCAGCTTTGGCCTGGAAATGCGCGGCGTGCCCAAGGCCGAGCGCGGCACGCGGGTCGTCGAAGCCCTGGATCTGGTACGCCTCAAAGGCCTGGGTGATCGCTATCCAAAAGCGCTCTCCGGCGGACAGCGTCAGCGGGTGGCCATCGCTCGCGCCCTGGCGATCCGCCCCAATTTATTGCTGCTCGACGAGCCGATGTCCAACCTCGACGCCAAGCTGCGCGAGGAGATGCACATCGAACTGCGGGCGATTCAGCGCGATCTGGGCATCACCACCATTCTGGTAACCCACGATCAGGTCGAAGCCATGACCATGAGCGACCGCATTGCCGTGATGCAGAAGGGTCGCATCGTGCAGATCGATACGCCGTTCGAGGCCTACGAGCGCCCGCATTCGCCCTTCGCTTCGGCGTTTCTGGGCAAGACCAACGCTTTCGCAGGCGCCGTCCAGTTACGCAATGACCGCTGCTGTCACGTTCAGGTCAAGGACACCACGCTGCACGTACCCCACGAAGACCGCTCGCTGGGCAACGACGTCAACGTCTATATCCGCCCGGAAAAAATACGCCTGACCGCCGTCGGCGCAGGGCGCATGACCGGCCGGGTGCGCCTGCGGGTGTTCCTCGGCAACCTGTGGCTGATCGCGGTGGACAGCCATTTGGGCCTGGTGCACATGACCCAGCCGAATCTGGGCACGCCGCCGCCGGATGAAGGCAGCGAAGTCGGCCTCGACTGGTCAGATGATGACTTGCGCCTGCTGGATCGGGAGGTCGCCCATGGCCAGGTATGACGCCGAACACGTCGGCGCTGCGCCGTGGTTGCTCAGCGGGCCGGCGCTGTTGGTCTTTATCGCGCTGTTGCTGGCGCCTTTGCTGCTGACGGCCGTCTTGTCCCTGAACCTGTTCAGCGACAGCGGCGTCGTAGTGCCGGGCTACAGCCTGGGCAACTACATCGAAGTGTTCCAGGACGGTTATTTTCACGAAATCTTCCTGCGCACTGGCGGCATGGCGCTGGCCGTCACCGTGCTCTGCGTGCTGCTGGGCGTGCCGGAGACCATCATCATTGCGCGCATGGCCCCGCGCTGGCGCTCCTTGTTTCTGCTGGTGGTGCTTGGCCCGCTGCTGATTTCGGTGGTGGTGCGTACCTTGGGCTGGGCGATCCTGCTGGGCAATAACGGACTGATCAACGACGCCCTGCAAGCCTTGGGCATTACCGATCAGCCGGTGAAAATGCTCTTCACCCAGGTCGGGGTGATCATCGCGCTGACCCACGTGCTGGTGCCGTTCATGGTCATCGCGGTGTGGGCGACTTTGCAGCGCCTTGACCTGCAGGTGGAGTGGGCGGGGCTGTCCCTGGGCGCATCGCGGCTGACGGTATTTCGCCGAATCATCCTGCCGCAGATCATGCCGGGCATTCTCTCGGGCTCGATCATCGTCTTTGCCCTCGCAGCCTCAGCCTTTGCCACACCGGCGATCATTGGCGGTCGGCGTTTGAAAGTCGTTGCCACTGCCGCCTACGACGAGTTCCTCGGCACGCTCAATTGGCCCCTCGGTGCGGCCATTGCCATGCTGTTGCTGGTGGCGAACCTGATCATCATTTTAGGTTGCAGCAAGCTGGCCGAGCGCCGCTTCAAGCAAGTCTTCGAGTAGACGGCCATGCACAAGAACGGATTTTTCTCGCAGCTGTATCACGCTTGTTTCGTGGCCTTCATCGTCGCGCCGTTACTGGTGGTCATGGCGATGGCGTTCACCAACAAGGGCTATCTGTCGCTGCCCACCGACGGCCTGTCGCTGCGCTGGTTTCGTGCATTGCTGGACAACCAGGAAATGCTCGATGCCTTCACGCTGTCGATCAAGCTGGGGCTGGCCTCGGCCACCATCGCTGCGTTGCTGGCGATCCCGGCGGCACTGGCGATCAGTCGCTATGAGTTCCCCGGACGCGGCGCGCTGACCGGCTTTCTGCTGTCGCCGCTGATGATCCCGTCGGTGGTGTTGGGGATCGCGTTTCTGCGCTTCTTTTCCCTGGCGCAGATTGGCGGATCGTTTTGGGCGCTCACGCTCACTCACGTCATTGTCGTCCTGCCATATGCGCTACGCCTGACCCTGGCCTCGACCATCGGCCTGGAGCGCGACATCGAACAGGCGGCCTTGTCACTCGGCGCCAGTCGCTGGACCGCGTTTTATCGGGTTGTGCTGCCGCGCATTCGCACCGGTGTCATCGGCGGCTGGATGCTGGCGTTCATCCAGAGCTTCGATGAATTGACCATGACTGTCTTCGTCGCCACGCCCGGCACCACGACCTTGCCGGTGGCGATGTACAACCAGATTTCCCAGACCATTGACCCGTTGATCACCGCCGTTTCGACGGTGCTCATCGTCGGCACCTTGCTGCTGATGCTGGTGCTCGACCGCATGGTGGGTCTGGATCGGGTACTGATCGGAGAGGGCAAATGAGCCAGGATTTAAATGTCACGCAGTCTGACGTCATCGTGATCGGTGGCGGTCTGGTGGGCACGGCGGTGGCCTACGGGTTGGCACGTACCGGCGCCGACACCGTGGTGCTCGATCAGGGCGACGATGCCTTTCGTGCATCGCGAGGCAATTTCGGGTTGGTCTGGGTGCAGGGCAAGGGCCACGACCTGCCGGATTATTCGCGCTGGACGCGTTCATCGGCCACGCGCTGGCCGGCCTTGGCCCAAGCGCTGATGGAAGATAGCGGCGTCGATGTGCAGCTCAAGCAGCCGGGCGGTTTCCATATGTGCTTCAGTGATGAAGAACTGCTGGAGCGTCAGTCGCGCTTGCAAACCCTGCAGGACGCGCTGGGCGACTACCCGTTTCAGATGCTCGACGCCGCTGAGCTGAAGGCACGACTCCCGCTGATCGGGCCGTCGGTGATCGGCGCCAGCTACACGCCCCAGGACGGCCACGTCAATCCGCTGAAGCTGCTGCGCGCATTGCACACCTCGGCCCAGGCCAAAGGCGCACGTTTTTCTGGTGGCGTGCAGGTGGATCGCATCGACTGCGCACCGGGTGAGTTTCGTGTGAGCGCTGGCAATCGCCGCTTTATCGCGCCGCGCATCGTCCTGGCCGCCGGTTTGGGCAATCCGGGGCTGGCGAAACAGGTTGGCCTGCATGCGCCTGTTGCGCCCAATCGCGGGCAAGTGCTGGTCAGCGAACGCGTCCGGCCGTTTCTCGAGTATCCGACCATCAACGTCCGACAGACCGACGAAGGCACCGTGCAGTTGGGCGATTCAATGGAGGAGGTGGGTTTTGATGACGGCACGTCCACCGAGGTCCTGGCGGCCATCGCCAAGCGCGGGGTGTCGACCTTTCCGCTGCTGCGCGATGTGCGGCTGATTCGTGCCTGGGGTGCATTGCGGGTGATGAGCCCGGACGGTTTTCCGATCTATCAGCAATCCGACGCTCATCCCGGCGCCTTCGTTGTGACGTGCCACAGCGGCGTCACTTTGGCCGCCGCGCACGCGTTGCGCATCGCACCGTGGGTCATGGGCGGCGCGCAACCCGGTGAGCTGGGCGTGTTTGCCGGTGAGCGTTTTTTAACTGACAAGGTGTTTTCCCATGCGCACTGATTCGCTGTTTCAACCGGTCGCCAGTGAAGTCAGATCGACGCGGACCGTGAGCCTGACCTTCAACGAACAATCCCTGACGGTGCCCGCTGGCATCAGTGTCGCCGCTGCGCTGCTGATGTCCGGCGTCAGTCGTTTTCGCGCCACGCCAGTGAGCGAGTCGCCTCGCGCGCCTTACTGCATGATGGGTGTGTGCTTCGAGTGCCTGGTGGAAATCGACGGCGTACCCAATCGCCAGAGCTGCCTGATCGAAGCCGCCGACGGCATGCGCATTCACTCCCAGGAAGGCGCCCGGGACCTGGTGTTTCAACCGGTTAATGTCCTTGCCGTGGAGGTGCAGTCATGAATCCGGAAACGGTCGATGTGGTGGTGATTGGCGCGGGTGCTGCAGGCATGAGCGGCGCGGTTGAGCTGGCACGGCTGGGCCTGCAAGTGGTGCTGCTGGACGAACAGGGCAGCCCCGGCGGGCAGATTTACCGCGGCATCACCCTGGCGCCGTTGTCGCGCCGGGACATGCTTGGGCCGGATTACGCCCATGGCAACCAACTGGCTCAGGCTTTGGCGTCGTCCAGCGTGCGTTATGAAAAGGGCGCGGCGGTGTGGCAGGTCACCCGGGATCATCAAGTCAGTTATTTGCGCGAAGGCCGTTTGCATACCTTGCAGGCCAAGGCCGTATTGCTCGCCACCGGCGCCATGGAACGTCCGTTTCCGATTTCCGGCTGGACATTGCCCGGCGTGATGAGCGCAGGCGCTGCGCAGATTCTGCTGAAAAGCGCAGGCCTGGCACCGACCGAGCCAGTGGTGCTGGCCGGCTGTGGGCCGCTGCTGTACCTGCTTGGCTGGCAATACCTGCGGGCCGGTGTGCCGATCAAAGCGTTGGTCGATACCACCCGGCCCGAAGATTACTGGCGCGCCCGGCGTCATCTGTTCGCAGCGCTGCGCGCCTGGCCGTACCTGCGCAAGGGGCTGGAATTGATGCGCAGTTTACGCAGCGCCGGTATTGCTCATTACACCGGCGCCGAGCAGTTGGCGGTGGAGGGTGACGAGGCGGCCACAGCCTTGACCTTCGTTGCGTCCGGCAAACCTCAGCGCGTTGCTACCCGCTGCGTGCTGCTGCATCAGGGCGTGGTGCCGAATATTCAATTCAGCCAGTCACTGCGCGCCCGTCATGTGTGGGATCTGGATCAGCTGTGCTTCAGCCCGGTGGTAGATCCGTGGGGTGAGCTGGATGTGCCGGGCGTTTTTGTCGCAGGCGATGGCGCCGGAATTGGTGGCGCGCTGGCGGCAGCGGTGCAAGGGCAATTGGCGGCGCTGGGCATCGCTTCCCGGTTGGGTTCGATCAACCCGGCGCAGCGCGATCATCAGGCCGATCCGTTACGAGCGAAGCTTGAAAGCAACCTGCGCATTCGGCCGTTTCTTGACGCGCTGTATCAGCCTAAGGAAGAGAACCGCATTCCTGCCGATGACGTGATGGTCTGTCGCTGTGAGGAGGTGACGGCGGGGGACTTGCGCGGGTTTGTCGCATTGGGTTGCGCCGGTCCAAATCAGGCCAAATCGTTCGGGCGTTGCGGCATGGGGCCTTGTCAGGGGCGCATGTGCGGCCTGACCGTGACCGAAGTGATTGCCAAGGCGCGGGGTGTGTCTGCGTCGGAAGTGGGGTACTACCGCATACGTCCGCCGATCAAGCCGATTACCCTGGGAGAGCTGGCCGGTGAGTGACTCAGGCCAGCGCCAGGGCGATGTGCTGGTGATCGGCGGCGGTATTCATGGCCTGAGCACGGCGTTTCATTTGGCTCAGCGTGGGGTCAAGGTGACGGTGCTGGAGGCTGATTACTGCGGGCGTCATGCCTCCGGGGTGAATGCCGGTGGCGTGCGAACCCTGGGTCGGCACATGCCGGAAATCCCGCTGGCGCTGTCTTCTCGCACGCTGTGGCATGAGCTGAAAAGCGTGCTGGGTGATGACGGCGGATTCGTGCCCAGCGGGCAGTTGAAACTGGCGGAAAACCTGGCCGAGCTTGAAGAGTGTCGGCAGCGCGTGGAGCAGCTTCAAGCACTGGGTTTCGACCATGAAGTGCTGATCGATCAACAGCAGGTTTTCGACATCATTCCGACCGTCGCCCGGCATGTGGTGGGCGGCATCTGGGTCAAGGACGATGGCTTTGCCGTGCCTTATAAAACCGTGACGGCGTTTCGTCTGGCCGCGCAAAAGCTGGGAGTGCTGGTGCATGAAACCACCCCTGCCCAGCGCATCGAACAGACCGGCAGCCAGTGGCGCGTGACTACCGCGCGCGGGGTGTATACGGCAGAGCATCTGGTGGTGACCGCAGGCGCCTGGGCCGGTGAGTTGGCCGCGCAAATCGGTGAGCCGGTGCCGGTGCATCCCGAGGGTCTGATGCTGATGGTCACCCACCGTGTCGCGCCGTTTTGCGCGCCGGTGTTGGGCGCGACCGGGCGCTCGTTGTCTTTCAAACAGTTTGCCAACGGCACAGTGGTGATTGGCGGCAAACTGATCGGCTCGCTGGATTTTCCGGCGCGTCACGGTGAGGTCGACATGACCCGGCTGGGTACCAGCGCGCGAACCGTCACTGACCTGTTTCCCCACTTGAAAAACCTGGGCGTCAATCGGGTTTGGGCGGGCGTCGAGGCCTTTACCGCAGACGATCTGCCGGTGATTGGTGCCAGTCGCAAAGCCAGCAACCTGAGCTATTCATTTGGCTTCTGCGGCAGCGGCTTCCAGATGGGGCCCGGGACCGGCAAGCGTCTTGCGCAACAAATACTGGGCGAGCATTCGGATATTTCCCTCGATGCGTTCGCCGTCGACCGATTCGAGAAAGTCGCGCTGCTGGCGCCGCTTTCCCTTCCAAAAACCGCTTCAACCATCCCGCACCATTGAGGAGTTCACATGCTTGAAATTACCCGTATCGAAACCAATCAGCGCATGAGCCGCGTCGTTCAGTGCAACGGTTTCACCTTTCTCGGCGGCCAGACCGCCACCGACCGCACCCTGGACATCAAGGGCCAGACCGCACAGGTGCTGGAGAAGATCGACAACTTCCTGGCCAAGGCCGGTCTGGACAAGACACGCATCCTGACTGCGCAAGTCTGGCTGTCAGACATCAACGCCAACTTTGCCGGTATGAACGAAGTCTGGGACGCCTGGGCCCCCGAAGGCCATGCGCCCGCGCGCGCGACGGTTGAGTCGAAGCTGGCTGCGCCGGATCTGCTGGTGGAAATTACCGTGATCGCGGCGGGCTGATTGCCCAACGCTCGCGTCCCCGGTCGTAATCCAAACCTGTAGGAGCGCGCTTGCCCGCGAAACTCGAATGGGCGATGAAATTGTGTCGACTGTACGGACGTCATCGCGGGCAAGCGCGTTCCTGCAAATGCGCGGATCTATTGCCAATCCTCCGAAGCCGTCGTCAGCATTTCGTGTATCAGCAAGCCAAATCGCTGCGAAAGCACGCTCTGTGGACGATCCGCTGGGAGTAGCAAATAGGTGGAAAACCGGATCTTCGGGCGGAACGGTCGGGTTTCGATGCCGGTGTGCAGGTATTCCAGCGCCACCATGGGGCTGACGATGCTCACACCCAAGCCCAACGCCACGAGCGAGCACACGGTCGCGGCATAGGGTGTTTCCAGGTTCAGTTTGCGATGTCCCTTGTCGTCGGGGAACACCCGGTCCACTCGGCTGCGGGTGCCGTCGCTCTGGGACAGGGAGATAAACTCCTCGCCCTTCAAATCCTCTGGTCCCACCGACGTCAAGCCGCTCAGGCGGTGCCCTTTGGGAAACACGCAGACCCCCGGCACGTCACAGATCACTTGGGTTTTCACCCCTGGCATGTCTTCAGCGACATACGACGCCAGACCCAGGTCGCAAAACTGCGAGGCCGCCCAGTGCGCCACCATTGGTGAATCACTGGTGTGAATCGAAATCGCCACGTCCGGGTTTTCCTGGCGAAAGCGCTGAATCACCCGAGGCAATACGGTCAGTGACAGAGACGGTACGGCCGCGATACGCAAACGCCCGGTGCCGCCGCGACGAATGTTCTGCGCCGACTGCTCAATGCTCTGCAGACCAGTGAATGCGCGCTCAACATCGGCGAACAGCGCCGCCCCCTCATCCGTGGGCAATAGACGCCCGCCGACCCGCTCGAACAATTTGAAACCACTGGTGCGCTCCAGCTGTGCAATCAGGCGGCTGATGTTCGGCTGCGAGGTGTGCAGGGACTCGGCAGCAGCGGTCATCGAGCCGCTCAACATCACGGCACGGAAGGCTTCGACTTGTTTGAAGTTCATGGCAGGCCATATCAATTCGGTATGGATGACCACTGTATTGTCATTTGTTGGCATGAGCCAGAGGCTTTATAACTGATTGCGAGATCGATATCACCGCGCAGACGGATGCGATCACCACTAGCCCTCAAGCACTGATTGCACCGCGTCATCTCTTTTCAGTTCTGCCCTTGAATTCATTGCGTCGTTTCAGGCCCTGAGCCAGACGATGCTGCTATGTAACCAGGAGGCATCATGTCGTTTTCTTTCAAAACCCTTGGCAATGCGTTGGCCGTTTCCTGCCTGTCCCTGGCGGGTGTGACGCAGGTGCTTGCCGCAGACCTGCCTGCTGTTCCCGATGAAATCAAAGAGGCCGGCCAATTGCGCGCCGGGGTGCGTTGCGATCAGCCGCCGTACGGTTTTCAGGACGGCAGCGGCGAGTTCGCTGGGGTTGAAGTGGAGATGTCCAAACAGATCGCGTTGTGGGCGCTGGGCTCCAAAGACAAAGTGACGTTCACCTGTGTCACCGCTGAAAACCGCGTGCCGCAGTTGCTCGGGCGCAAGGTCGATTTCCTGATCGCGACCCTCGGCGTCACCCCTGAACGCCAGCGCGTGATCGACTTCACCACGCCCTACCGTTGGGGCGCGAGCGACGTGGTGGTGAAGAAAGACAGCCCGATCAAGAACATCAAGGACCTCAACGGCAAGACCCTCGCCACGCTCAAAGGCTCGGTGCAGGCCAAGTGGTTCGAGGACCACATGCCCGAGGTCAAGACCCTGCGCATGAACAGTGCCGCCGACGCGTTGCAGACCTTCCGTCAGGGTCGCGCCGATGCCTACACCCACGACGCCGCAACTTTGGTGGTCGTGGCCGACAACGACAAGGACGCGCGCTTGCTCAATGAGCCGTTCCAGATTTCCGACGCTGCCATCGGCGTGCGCAAAAACGAGGACAAGTGGCGCGATTACCTGAGCGCTGCAGTTGCTCGCATGCACGAAGAAAAGCTCTACCGCGTCTGGGTTCAGCAATACGTGCCCACCAACATCCAGAGCTACTACCTGAGCGTCTTCGAGCAGGCCAAACCTGCTGAAGCCCTGTAACCGGTTGCCGCTGATGGATTTCGACGTCAACTACCTGCTGGCTCAGTGGCCCGCGCTGCTCGACGGCGTATTGATGACGCTGCGAGTGTCGCTGCTGGCTATCGCGTTCTCACTGGTGATCGGTGTGTTGGGCGGCGCGGCGCGGGTGATGAAGGTGCCGGTGCTGTCGCAGATCGTCGTGCTGTACGTGGAGTTGATTCGCAACACGCCGATCCTGGTGCAGTTGTTTTTCATTTTCTACGGCTTGCCGGCGATTGGCCTGGAGCTGTCGCTGTTCTGGTCCGGGGTGTTTTGCCTGTCGCTGTGGGCCGGGGCTTATCAGGTTGAAAACGTGCGCGGCGGTCTGGCGACGGTCGAGCACGGCATGCGCGAGGCGAGCATGGCCCTGAGCCTGAAACCTGCGCATTACTTCTGTCTGGTGGCCTTGCCGATTGCGGTCAGGACCAGCTTGCCGGCGATGCTCAACACGGCGATTTCGCTGTTGAAGAACTCCTCGTACTTGCAGGCCATCGGTCTGGCCGAGCTGACGTTCGTGGCAGTGGACCGCATCGCTACGGATTTCCGCGCCATCGAGATGTTCAGCGCGATCTGCGTGATGTACCTGGTCTTGGTGGCGGTTCTGGCGCTGTTGACCGGGCGCCTCTCTGCGCATTTGCAACGACCCTTCCGGCAGTGAGGCCACTATGAATTTTCTCGTGGAAAACTGGGGTTTTGTCACCAAGGGCCTGTGGATGACCTTGCGCCTGGCGCTGGTGATTCTGCTGTTCACTACCCTGATTTCGGCGGTGTTCGGCGTGCTGGCGACCCTGAAAAATCGGGTGCTGTGGTGGACGATTCATGCCTACGTCGAGCTGTTCCGTTCGATCCCGCTGATCGTCAACGTGTTCTTCATCTTCTTCGGTGCGCCGATGCTGGGCCTGGACCTCAGTCCGTTTGCTGCCGTGACTACGGGGCTGACGTTATGGGGCAGCGCCAACGGCATCGAAATCGTGCGCGGCGGTCTCGAATCAGTCGCTCGCCATCAATGGAAAAGCGCCTGGGCACTGGGGCTGCGGCCTTGGCAGATCTATCTCCACGTGATCGCGCCGCAATCGATGCGCGCGATTCTGCCGGCCTACACCGGCTTGCTGACCATGCTGGTGCAGGCCACGTCCCTCGGGGCTCTGGTCGGTGTCGGTGAGTTTCTCAAAGTCGGCCAGATCATCATCGAACGCGCCACGGTCATGACCGGCGTCAGTCCGGCGTTTGCCGTCTACGGCGTGGTGCTGCTGGTTTATTTCGTCATTTGTTCGCTGCTGAGTTGGCTCAGCCGTTATCTCGAACGTCGCCTGGGTCGCCCGGTGACGCGCGCCACCATTTAAGGGGTTTCACCATGCAAGAGTCCAAAGTCAGTCGGCGCCTGAAAGAAACCACCGCCCCAGAAGTGAATGAGTTCATCTACCGGCCAAGGCTGGAAGGTTTCGCCGCAGGTTTCGACAACCTGGGCAACGTCAACAAGGCGCACATTGTGATGCTCGCCGAGCAAGGTCTGATTCGTGGCGAGCACGCGGCGGTGCTCGCCAAAGGCGTGCTGGACATGGAAGCCGCAGGGCCAGGTGTGGTGACGCTGGACCCGTCCCGGGAGGATGCGTATTTCAACTACGAAGCGCATTTAATCGAGCAGATCGGCACTGACATCGGCGGGCGCTTGCACACCGGTCGCAGCCGCAATGACATCTTGGCAACGCTCGATCGTTTGCGATGCCGTGAAGTGCTGATGGACCTGATCGACGCCCTGATTCAAGTGCGCCAGACCGCAATCAACAACGCCGAAGTGTTCGCCGATGTGGTGATGCCCGGTTACACCCATTTGCAACCGGCGCAGCCGATTACGTACGGCTATTACTTGTCGGCAGTGGAGCAGGCGCTGGAACGTGACTGCAAACGCCTGACCCAGACGCTGGAGTCCATGAATCAAAGCCCGCTGGGCGCTGCTGCGTTTGCCGGAACGCCGTTCGACATTGATCGGGCGCGCACAGCTGAATTACTCGGTTTCGATGGCTATCTCGATAACGCTCTGGACGCAGTCGGTTCGCGGGATTTCATTCTTGAAAGCCTGTCGCACCTGAGTCTGCTGTCGGTGTTCTGGAGTCGCGTGGCGCAGGATTATTTCATCTGGAGCACCCACGAATTCAGCCTGATCGATTTCCCGGACAGCGTTGCAGCCACGTCGAGCATCATGCCGCAGAAGAAAAACCCTACGGTGCTTGAATACCTCAAGGGCCGCAGCGGGCATATCGTCGGGCTGTTGATGGGGGCGAGCATCACCATCAAGGGCAGCAACTTTTCCCACACCGGCGACGCCAACCGCGAAGGCACGCGGGGTTTCTGGGAAGCCGCCGAAGAAAGCCTGCGCTGCCTGAAACTGCTGGATCTGGTGTTGCGTACCGCCACGCCGAATGTCGGGTTGGCGGTGAAGCGCGCAGGGGAAGATTTCTCTACTGCCACGGGCTTGGCCGATTTGATCGTGCGGGAAGCGGATCTCTCGTTTCGCGAGGCCCATCATGTGGTTGGCGGGGTGGTGCGCATGGCGATGGACGCGGGGCTGTTTGCCCATCAGATCGACACGGCGATGGTGGACGTGTGCGCGATGGAGCAGCTGGGTCATGCGCTGAATCTTCCGGCGGCGATGGTTCGCGATTGCCTCGATCCGACTGCCAACGTGCAGGGCCGCAGTTCGGCGGGAGGGCCGTCGCTGTCGTCGCTCAAGCCGAGTTTACAGCGCGCCAACAACCGCATCGTCGTCGAGCGTCGGGCCAGTCAGGCGCTGCGTGATCGTATGGCGGCGGCACATGAACGTTTGCAGGCGGCTACCCGTGCCCAGGCTGGCCTATGAGCACAATGCTGACGGTGCGAGGGTTGCACAAACGCTTTGGCGAGCACGAGGTGGTCAAGGGCGTGGACATGGACGTCAGCGAAGGCGAGGTGGTGGTGATCATCGGGCCCAGCGGCTCGGGCAAGTCAACGTTCATTCGCTGCCTCAACAGTCTGGAAGAGCCGTCCGCTGGCAGTGTGGTGATCGCTGGCGGTGAATCGATCAAAGCCGGGGACCGCAAGGCGCTGGCACGGCTGCGCGAAGAGGTGGGCATGGTGTTTCAGGACTACACCCTGTTCCCGCACATGAGCGTGCTGGCAAACATGACCCTGGCGCCGGTGAAACTGGGTCGTGCGAGCAAAGCAGAAGCTGAAAGCAACGCGCTGGCGCTGCTGGATCGGGTGGGGCTGCGGCACAAGGCTGAGGGCTACCCCTCGGAACTGTCGGGGGGCCAGCAACAGCGCGTAGCGATCGTGCGCGCACTGGCGATGAAGCCTCGATTGATGTTGTTTGATGAGCCGACTTCGGCGCTGGACCCGGAAACCGTAGGCGATGTGCTCAACGTGATGAAGGGCCTGGCGGCAGAGGGCATGACCATGATCGTGGTCACCCATGAAATGGGTTTCGCCCGGGAAGTGGCAGACCGCGTAGTGTTTTTCGACGGCGGCCAGATCGTCGAAATGGGCCCGCCCGCGCAGATATTCACCGCCCCGAAAGAAGCGCGCACGCAGCAGTTTTTGCAGAGCGTGTTGCGATGAATAACCATTTTGCCAAACGCTGCAAATCTTGTTGGGCGAGTAGGCGGCATTTCGCCTTGCCCGTGAAGCTTTTGATTCTGGCCGCAGGCCGTGTCGATGGTTGCTGACGCCATGCAAACTCCGTGGGAGCGGACCTGTCCGCGAAAGGGCGGTACAGCCGACACAGGTGTGGTGCCGGATCATCACTCTTCGCGGACAGGTCCGCTCCCACAGGTTTCATGCCCATGCTGATCAATCAACGACAAGGATTGCATTCGCCGCAAAAATACCGATCGTCACCACGCGCTGCGGGGTTATGCCGGGCAGTACACTGCGCGCCCACCGATTCCATCGATCCGCCTCATGGTGTACAACGCTGGGATCTCGTCGAACGAACAGAACTTATCGGGCGTCCGGGCCCTCCTACATGGGCTCGAATGGCACCCTTTCTGCATCCATTCGCACATCTTTATTCAGCCTTGGAGGTCCCGGTGGACAGTGTTGATTTGAACGTGTTGAAGAGCGTTCGCCAATGGCGTCTTGAAGGCCACCGCGTGTGGCTGTACACCGTCATTCAAACCTGGGGCAGTGCGCCGCGTCCGCCGGGGGCGATGTTGGCGTTGCGTGATGACGGTGTAGTCACAGGCTCCGTGTCCGGTGGCTGCATCGAAGATGACCTGATTACCCGCGTGCAAACTCAGCGCGAAGCACAATCGCCTCCCGACCGCGTCCAGCTGGTCACCTACGGGGTTACCAAGGACGAGGCAGCGCGCTTCGGCCTGCCGTGTGGCGGCACGCTGCGCCTGACCGAAGAACAAGTGGTCGAAGACGCCTGGGTCGATGACCTGCTCGCACGCTGCCAGAACCATGAAATCGTTTCCCGTGAACTGTCGCTTGCCAGCGGCGCGGTCACCTTGGGCACTGCGACGCGCGATGATGCGTTGAGCTTCGATGGGCACACACTGCGCGCCATCTACGGCCCGCGCTGGCGTTTGTTCCTCATTGGTGCAGGTCAGCTGTCGCGCTACGTGGCGTCGATGGCGCGGATGCTCGATTTTGAAGTGCTGATCTGCGATCCCCGCGAGGAATTTGCTTTCGGCTGGGAAGAAGAGGGCGCGCGCTTCGTGCCGGGCATGCCGGATGATGCGGTGGAGTCCATCGTCCCGGATGCGCGCACGGCCATTGTCGCGCTGACCCACGATCCGCGGCTGGACGACATGGCCTTACTGACCGCGCTCAAGTCCGATGCGTTCTACATCGGCGCACTCGGCTCACGGGTCAACACGCTCAAGCGCCGGGAAAATCTTGCGCTGCTGGGCCTGTCCGACGAAGAAATCGCCCGCTTGCACGGCCCCATCGGCCTGCACATCGGAAGCCACACACCGCCGGAGATTGCTTTGTCGCTGATGGCTGAAATCGTTTCGATCAAGAACGGCGTGCTGGCGGTGCAGAAAAAACCGTTTCCTCAGGCCGCGCTGGCCTGAGGTTTCACCGATGGTACTGGATGCGCCAGTTGCCAGGCGTCCAGCCCGCCGATCAGTGCCTTGCCCTTGGTCAGCCCGTGAGCCCGCAGTTTCTCTGCCAGCAGCGCGGCTGATAGCTCATTGGGGCAGGCGCAATAAATCACCATGTCGACGTCGCCCAACTGAGCCACCCACGGCGCCAGCGGTTCTTCAAGCCCGATGGCCACTGCGCCCGGGATGCCTTCCTGATCGCTCACATGGAATGAAGGACGTACGTCGATCACCACCGGGGCATCATCGGTATCGCGCAGGGCCAGCAACTCGGGAACGGTGATGCGCGGCACCTGCGCCGTGCGCCACATCAGGCGCCGCCGTTTCCAGTATTTCCAGGCGATGAACACCGCCAGGGCGCCGAACACTATCGCCAGCGCCAGGGGCACATAGCCGCTTAGCCAGTCGAGGATTGGCATGATGGCATCGCTGAACAACATCCCCAGCAGCATCGCCGAACCTGCCCAGATAAAAGAGCCCGCCAGCGAGTAACGCACAAAGATGCCATACGGCGTGCCGTTCATGCCGGCCACAGTGGTGACCAACGCCCCGGCGCCGGGGAGGAATTTGGACAGCAGCAGCGCGCGCACGCCTACCCGCTGATAGACCGTGAGGCCCTGGCGCACGCAGGTGTCTTGAGAGAGGGAAATCTTGCAGATCGATTTGAGCAGCGTGCCGCCGAAGCGTTTGCCGGCCCAGTACCAGACTGAGTCGGCGATCAGGCAGGCGATGATCGCAAATACTACGCCCGCGCCTAGCAACGGCTTGCTTTGCATGGCCAGGGCGCCGGTGACGATCAGCGTTGGATAGGCTGGCACTGGCAGACCCAATTGCTCCAACAGAACGTTGACGAACACCAGCAACAAGCCGTGGGTTTCGTTCAGTTGCTGGAGTTCGTTCATCGGGCGCGGCTCGTGCAAACAAAAAGGGTGCCAGTAACGTCGCCTGAACACCCCGATGTGTCAATGCTGCTGATCAGATTGAGAAGGCCTGACGCTTAGCGGCGGGCGTCCCAGCCCTTTGGATTGACCAGATTGGCCGGCTTTTCCCCCGCCAGCGCACTGATCAGATTGTCCACCGCGCAACGGGCCATGGCCTCCCGGGTTTCATGGGTCGCTGAACCCATGTGCGGGGTGGCGACGACGTTATCCATCTTCAATAACGGCGAATCCGGCGCAACCGGCTCACGCTCGAACACATCGAGCCCGGCAGCGCGGATCTGGCCGTTTTGCAGGGCGGCGATCAGCGCCTGTTCGTCCACCACCTTACCCCGGGCGATGTTGATGAAGATGCTCTCGGGACGCATCAGCGCAAATTGTTCTGCACCGATCAGGCCCTCTGTTTCAGCGGTCAGCGGCACGGTCAGGCAGATGAAATCCGCCTCCTGCAACAGCGCCTCAAGGCTGCGATAGCTGGCATTGAAGCGCGCTTCTACGGCAGGTTTAGGCGAATGGCTGTGATAGAGGATCGGCATGCCGAACCCGAAATGACCCCGTTGCGCCACCGCTTCACCGATGCGCCCCATGCCGATGATGCCGAGGGTTTTCCCGTGTACGTCGGTGCCGAAATGCGCAGGACCCAGGTTCTGTGTCCATTCGCCGTTGCGCACCAGATTGGCCAGCTCCACCACGCGCCGGGCGGTCGCCATGATCAGGGCAAAACCGGTGTCGGCGGTGGTCTGGGTCAGCACGTCCGGGGTGTTGCTCAGGACGATGCCGCGACGGTCCAGATAATCGATGTTGTAGTTATCGACACCCACTGACACGCTGGACACCGCTTCCAGCTTCGGCGCCAAATCCAGCAATGCGGCGTCCAGCTTGAGGCTGGCCCCCAGCAGACCTTGCGCCTGGGGCAGGGCGGCTTTCAATCGCGCCAGGCCTGCGCCTTTCACATCCTCGATCAGCGTGACATCGGCGTGTTCTTTTAACCGCGCCATCAAGGGCGCGGAAAGTTGCTTGTACAAAACGACCTGCTTTTTCATCGAATTCGGTTCCACGTCAGGATCAGGAATGCGCGGGGGCGGTGGGCGCCGTTTGCACCGGCTTGGTCTTGGTGTCGGGCTTGAGCATCAGCGTCAGCACCACCGAGACCAGCAATGCGCCGCTCATGAACAGATACGACGCGCTCAAAGTGCCCGTCACGCCGTTCAGGTAACCCACCAGATACGAGCCGGCAAAGGAGCCCAGCGCGCCGAGGCTGTTGATCAGTGCCATGGCGCCACCGGCCACGTTGGACGGCAGGATTTCCGGAACGATGGCGAAGAATGGACCATACGGCGCGTACATGCAGGCGCCGGCGATGACCAGCAGCGAGTACGACCACCAGAAGTGCTCGGTGCCAAGAGCGTACGAACCGTAGAAAGCGACGGCTGCCAGCAACAGTGGCGGCCAGACGAACAGTTTGCGTTTTTGCAGTTTGTCCGAAGCCCAAGACACGGCGACCATGCCGATCACCGCCGCCAGATACGGCAGCGCCGACAGCCAGCCCGCCTCGACCATGTTCATCTGCATGCCTTTTTTCAGGATTGTCGGCAGCCACAGCACAAAGCCGTAAACACCGATGCTCCAGCAGAAATACTGCGCGGCGAGCAGCAGCACTTTTGGCGAGCGGAAGGCTTCGGCGTAGTTCTTCACCGGCTTGATGCCGACTTGCTCGGCGTCCAGACGGCGTTGCAGTTCAGCTTTCTCAGCGTCGCTCAGCCACTTGGCCTGGGCCGGACGTTCGTCCACCAGACGCCACCAGATAAACGCCCAGATCACGGCGGGCAAGCCTTCGACGATGAACATCCAGCGCCAGCTGAAATGTGCCACCAGATAACCGGACACCACCGACATCCAGAGCATGGTCACCGGGTTGCCGAGAATCAGCACGGTGTTGGCGCGGGAGCGTTCGGCTTTGGTAAACCAGTAGCAGAGGTACACCAGCATCGCTGGCATCACAGCCGCTTCGACCACGCCGAGCATGAAACGAATGCCGATCAGCATGTAGGCGTTGGAGACGATGCCGGTCAGGGTTGCCAGGCCACCCCAGAGAATCAGGCTGACGAAGATCAGCTTCTTGACGCTCTTTTTCTGCGCATAAATCGCGCCCGGTACCTGAAAGAAGAAGTAGCCAAGGAAGAACAGCGCGCCCAGCAAAGAGGACATGCTCGGCGTGATATTGAGGTCTTCAGCCATACCGGACGCGGCGGCGAAACCGTAGTTGGCCCGGTCCAGGTACGCCAGGCTGTAGGTGATGAACACGATGGGCATGATCAGCAGCCAGCGGCGTTTCAGACCCCCGGTTTTCATGGTGTTGAGGATGTTTTCCATATCGAGCTCCCTGAGCTTGTTGTTGTTTTCGCAGCAGGTGATTGCGGTTGTCGTGTGTGTTGTGAATCGGTCAGGCGGTGTGTACGTGGGGCTGCGCAGTCGATGTCGCTGCCTGCAACTGCTGGCGTGTCGGCAGACCTTCCATGTCGCCCCGGCTCTGCACGGCCATGCTGCCAACCCAGTTGCCGCGCGCCGTGGCCTGTTGGAAATCGAGGTTCTCCAGCAGCGCACTGATCACGCCGACCGCGAAGCCATCGCCAGCGCCAACCGTGTCGATCACCTTGGGCACTACCACCCCCGGCACAAACGCTTGGTTGAGCTGGGTGCGGTAATACGCGCCTTTTGCGCCCAGCTTGATCACCACCGCTTCTGCGCCCTGATCCAGATAAAACGCGGCGATGTCGGCGGGGGTGTCGAAACCTGTGAGCAGTTCACCTTCGGCCAAGCCCGGCATCACCCAGTGGGCGAGGCTGGCGAGGTGGTTGATTTCACGGATCATGGTTGCCTGGTTCGACCACAGCGACGGGCGCAAGTTGGGATCGAACGACACGCTGCGACCGGCGTCGCGCATCTGCGTCATCAGCGCCCGCGACAGCTCGCGGCAGCTGTCGGACAGCGCCGCCGGGATGCCGGTGGCGTGCAGATGCCGGGCCTTGAGCAGCTCGGGCTTGATGTCGGCCAGCGACAAGTGACTGGCCGCCGAACCGCGACGGAAGTACTCGACGGTGGGGTCGGCGCCTTCCAGTTCCAGGGATTTGAACTGGAAGCCGGTAGGGTGGGCAGCGTCGATGCTCACATAACGGCAATCCACGCCTTCGCCCTGCAAGCTGTCGATGACGAAACGCCCCATGGAGTCGTTGCCGACCCGGCTCAGCCAGGCCACGTTGAAACCCAATCGCGACAAGCCGATGGCGACGTTGCTGTCGGCGCCTGCGATGCGTTTTTCGAAATGGGTGACTTGCGCCAGATCGCCGGCTTGCTCGGCCACCAGCATGGTCATGGTTTCGCCGAACGAAAGGATATCCAGATCAGACATGGCTCAGTCCCTGCGCTGTTGGCGCTTCGTGCGGTTGGCCGAGAGTGGCCAGAATCTCCACTTGCTCACGGGTGACCTGCAACAAGTCGCCGCCCTGCAACGGGTATTCGACGGCGCGGGGCAGGCCGTTGGGCATGTGCTTCATCAGCTGGTTCCAGTGCTGTACGTCAACGGGCGATGGCGCAATTGCGATCAGTTTGTCGTGGGCGTTGCGGGTGATGGCCTTGCAGTGCAGGTATTCGACAAAACGACCCAGCTCCCGCGCTGCCTCGCTGGCCGATTGGTCTTGCCACTGCCAGTTGCCGATGTCGAACGTCATGCCGATAGGCATTTGCAGCGCCTCGACCCGGGCGAAGAACCGGGTGAACGGCTCGATCCGGCCACCCTGAACGGTCTGGTCGTTCTCTACCAGTAAATGCACGTTGTAAGGGGCCAGGCGCTCGGCCAAGGCGGCCACTTCGCTGATTTCCGAAAAATGCCCGAGCGACACCTTCAGCCATGCCGCGCCGCACTGAACCGCGCGTTGCAATGTGGGCTCCAGCGCCGGATTAGGCAGCGGCTGGCCTTCAAGCCACAGTTCCAGCGGCGCCGAGTACAGGCATTCCAGTCCTTGGGATTTGATGGCCCCGGCCAGGGCAGGGAAGTCTTCGGTGGTGAACAGTTCTTCGCGCAGTTCGATGCGTTTGACGCCAGCCTCGACCAGCAACGGGATAAAGCTGGCCTGACCGCGCTCGCGTACAAGGTCCGCGCCGAAGCTGGACAGGCTGATGGATACAGGGAATCTATTCATTGTTGTTGTCCTCTGAAACCGGTTTCATTTTCTTTCATGTCAAAAGCAGGCGCAGCCGCCTTCGTGCAAAGCGGGGCCTTACCGTCGTCGTCGAGTGGAGCCGCGCACGATCAATTGCGCCGGGAAGTCGTAGGCGCGCACTGGCGCCTGATCGCCGCGCAATCGGCCGAGCAGGCACTCGAATGCCGTCACGCCAATGTCGTGAGTCGGCTGCGCCAGCGACGTGATGCCGCTGCCCACCAGCGGATACCACTCCAGTTCGTCGAGGGCGATCAGGCCGACGTCGTCGAACAGATGGCAACCCAGCTCGTGCAGCTGGCGAGTGCAGGTCAGGGTGGCGACGCCGTTGGCGGTGAACAGCGCTTTTGGGCCGGGGCCCGGGGCTGCGATAAATGTTCTTAGTTGCTCGTCGAACGCTCTGTTGGTTTCCAGCACCTGGCCGCGCAATCCGGGCCGTTGCTGCATCAGCATGTTGAACGCCTCTACGCGCTCGATGCGCGAACTGGTGCCGTCCTGAGGTTCAGTGACCATCAAGATGTCGCGAAAGCCTGAGTCCTGTAGATGGTCCAGCGCCTGGCGTACGGTGGCCAGATTGTCCAGACCGACCAGATCGCTGTGTAGCGCGTCGACCTTGCGATCCACCAGCACCATCGGTAATTCGGCGTGCAGTTCGCGCAGCTCATCAAGATGATGGCCGAGCGTATTCACGATCAGCCCTTCGATGTTGTAGGAGCGCAACGCGGCCAGATGCAGACGTTCCTGTTCGTCGTCGCGATCGGTGTTGCACACCACCAGGCTGTAGCCGTGACGGCGGCATGCGGTTTCGACGCCGTGCATGACAGCGATGGAGTAGGGGTTGCGGATGTCGGCGACCAGCATGCCGATCAGACGAGTACGGCCGCGCTTGAGGCCTCGGGCCATTTGATTGGGGCGATAACCGAGGGTTTGAATGGCGTGTTCGATGCGCTGGGCGATGGCGACCGACAGCAATGGCCGGTCTTCGCCGATGAAGCGCGAGACGCTGGCTTTGGACACGCCTGCCAGTTCGGCGACGTCGCTCATGGTGACGCGTGGGCGCATCGGTGTAGGAATACTGTTCACGGCCTGGTCCTTATTGGATTTATCAGCAGGCTTTGTACAACCGTTACCGGACCCGTCGGGAAGAGAGGTGCGACGGATTGTCACGCTCTGAAACCGGTTTCAGGAAACACCATGGCAAGGCGTTCGTCAACACGGCTTCAGATGAAAGGTTATTCCTGGAGGGGTTTCAGCTTGGGCGAATCGGGGTTCAAGCGGGCAGGGGATTTGCTGTTGCCGCTGTAGGAATCACGCCAGGCAAGGAAACGTTTTTCCAGCGCAGCCAATATGCCATCGCTCAATTTTCCAAGTACGGCTAGGACGATGATCGCTGCCAGCACGATGTCGGGCCTTGAGGTTTCACGGCCGTCGCTGAGTAGATAACCAAGCCCCTTGGTGGCGGCGATCAATTCGGCAGCCACCAGAAACATCCACGACAGGCTCAGCCCGCTGCGCAATCCGGTGAACAAACCCGGCATGGCGGCGGGGAGAAACACGTGCAGAGTCATTTGCTGCTGACTGAAGCCGAACACTTGCCCGACCTCCACCAGCTTGCGGTCGATGCCGCGAATCGCCGCGACACCGTTGAGGTACACCGGAAAGAACGCGCCGATGGCGATCAGCACTACTTTCGAGGTCTCGCCGATGCCCAGCCACAGCAGTAACAGCGGCACCCAGGCCAGACTCGGAATCGAACGCAGCCCGGCAAATGTCGGTTCCAGATAGGCCTCGGCTTCGCGGCTCAGTCCGACCCAGGCGGCAAAAAACAGCGCCAGACTGGCGCCGATGGCAAAGCCGCTCAGAACCCGGATCAAGCTGGCGCCGATGTGCTTCCAGAGCGCGCCGTTGGCAAGGTCGGTCAGGGTCACGGCGATCTCACTGGGCGCCGGCATCTGGTAGGACGGCACCCAGCCGATGCGTACGACGATTTCCAGCAGGACAATGATCGCCACCGGGACTGCAAGCCCCTTGAGGCGGGTGCGCCACTGTCCGGTCAACGTCTTCATGGCTTGCCGATCACCGCTTTGGAGAAGCTCGGATCGATCAGTTGGTCGATGACCTGATCGACGTTCACGCCTTTGCGCACCAGCTCTTCGGACACCAGGATCGGTGCCGCGGCTTTGGAGGCGGTGACGTCCTTGTCAGTCAGTTGCGGGCTGTTGAGGTCAGTGCGGGTCAGTTGAAGTTTGGCGACATCCAGCGGCAAGCCTGACTCGGTGGACAGCAGTTTGGCGAACTCTTCCGGATTCTTCAGCGCCCATTCACGAGCCTTTTCGTACGCGCTCAACACAGTTTTGATGGTTTCAGGGTGTTCCTCGGCGTAGGTCTCTGTGACGCTGACCACGCCATAGCTGTTGAAGTCCTTGTTGCGATAGAGCAAGCGCGAGCCGGCCTGAATTTCGCTGGCAGCCATGTGCGGATCAAGGCCGGCCCACGCGTCTACGTCGCCTTTTTCCAGCGCGATGCGACCGTCCGGGTGTTGCAAGTGCAGCAGTTCAACGTCGTCTTTGGTCAGGTGAGCTTGCTGTAGGGCGCGCAGGGTAAACAAGTAGGGGTCGGTGCCTTTGGTGGCCGCGATCTTCTTGCCCTTGAGATCGGCGACGGTTTGCAGGGTTGAATCCTTGCGCACCACCAAGGCGGTCCATTCGGCGCGGCTGTACACGTAGACCGATTTGATCGGGCTGCCGTTGGCCCGTGCCAATACCGCCGAAAGGCTGGCGGACGAGGCGAAGTCCACGCCGCCGCTGTTCAAGTACTCCAGCGAGCGGTTGCTGCCCTGGCTGAACACCCACGTCACTTTCGATTGCGGCAGAGCTTTTTCCAGCCAGCCGAAATGCTTTAGCACCAGGCTCACGGGCGAGTAGTAGGCGTAATCCAGATGCACTTCGGCGGGCGGCGCTTCGGCGGCCTGAACGCCTGATTGCAGACCCAAAGCCAGGGCGAAGGCTGTGGCCAAACGGGTGAAAGGTAGGCGCAGCGCATTGAAACGGGGGAGTTGAGTCATCATTGTTTTCCAATCTGCATTCAGGAACGGCCAGTGGCATGCTTATTTCGAAATGAGCAGTACAGATGCCGACGTACTATTTAAATGGAATATTGCAGGCTCTGTGCCATGTTGCTGGAGCGGTGATTTTGCGGGCTGGAACTGTTTTAGAAGGAGATCAGAAGGGTGGTTTAGCGACAGTCTGTTGATGTGCTGTTGCTGGGAAAACACTTGAGGTGGCTGCAACAAAATCGTCACATGCAGGTTGTCAGATGACTGGCGGCACAGCATTCTATCGGTCCAATTGTTTCAGGGTCTTTCTGCACATGTCTGCCGCTGCCCGTGATGCCGACCACGCCTCTCGCCGCTCGGCGATCGTTCTTAGTTTGTGCCTGCCCAGCGATGTGCTGCTGTACCTTTTGCTCCCGATGAATGCCGACGCTTTCGGCATCTCCCTGGCCCAGGCCGGTGTTCTTCTGGCCGCCAATCGGCTAGTACGTATTTTTGGCTACAGCTACGTAGTGCGCTTCTTCGCCAGCCGAGGCGATCGCCCGACGGTGATGCTGGCGGCAGGCGTTGCGGCCGTTTGCGCGCTGGGTAATTCGTTCATTTCTGGCTTCTGGTGGCTATTGATCCTGCGTCTGGGGTGGGGCCTGGCCTACGCCGCTCTGAACCTTTCCACCCAAGTGCTGGCGACCTCAGAACCCGGCGGCGCGGCCCGGCGCTCAGGTCGTTCGCGGGCATTGATCGCCATCGGTCCGATGATCGCCTTGCCCGTCGGCGCGTTGATCAGCCTGCATTTCGGACCACGATTGATTTTTCTGATCCTGGCGTTTGCCTCGCTATTGGGGTTGTGGGTAGCCCGTGGCTTGCCGGACAAGGCCCACCCCATGCCGCCTGCCAGCGGCCGTCGCTTCAAAATGCCCGACAGCGTGGCGGTGTGGTCCTTCGTTGAAGGCGTGGCACTGGACGGTTTGTTCATCTTCGGCTTGTCGTTGCAGGCGCAAGCGGTACTCGGCGGCAATGCGGTGTTTATCGCGGGAGTGCTGCTGGCCCTGCGTTACGCTTCGGAAATGCTTCTGAGCCCTCTGGGTGGACGCGCTGCCGACACTTTTGGCGCAGTGCAAATGCTGGTGGTGTTTTCTGCGCTGACCGCCCTTGCCCTGACAGCCTTCGGCTTTCACTGGCTGATCATCGGAGCCGGTGGTGTGCTGATCCTGCGAGCCTTGCAATTGCCGTTGGTTACGACTCTGGTTGCGCAACGCAATCCGGGCGCCAGTCGCGTGCAGGCGCTGGCTTCCAATGCGGTATGGCGTGATGTCGGGGCAGGGGTTGGCCCTTTGTTGGCGGGGGTTTTACTGCCGGTTGCCTCGGCGTCCTGGGTATATTCGCTGGCGGGACTGGCAGTGGTCGCCAGTGCGATAGTCTGCAGTCTGCGCAGGTGATTTGGGCTGGATAAAGGTATGATCTTGCTCCGGTAAATCTGCGGTACTTAGCGACCGTTCGGCGAATATTTCGCTCAATCAGGCACTTACGTGCAACCTTTCAGGCGTTTTCGCCTCTTACCCTCATTCTTCATACCGCAATAAATCGCTGCCAAGCTGTGGCGAGTATCAAACAGCCAGCTCACAAGGACGTAGCAGCCGGGCCGCAGGCGCCCACCACGTACTATAAGAACTCAGGCCATCATGACTTTTTTCAAATCCTCAGCTCTATCCCACCCTCTGCGCCGCATCGCCTATTTCCTGTTGCCCGTATTGCTTCTTTGCTCCGCCGTGGTGTTCTTCTCGGTGGGCAGAGGTGTCCATGCCGAACCGAAAAACGGTACGCAAACCCTGGTCTTTCTGCGTCACGCGGAAAAGCCCGACATGGGGCTCGGCCAGTTGAATTGTCAGGGTTTGAATCGCGCCATTGACCTTTCGACCCTGCTGCCCAAAGAGTTTGGTAACGCCAACTTCATCTTCGCCGCCAACCCCAGCCGGCATGTAGAAGAAGGCGAAGGCGACCATTCTTACAGCTACCTGCGCCCCCTGATGACCATCAGCCCCAGCGCCATCAAATTGGGTCTGCCGGTCAACATCGACTTCGCCGCCAACGACACCAGCGATCTGGCCGACGAGTTCATGCGCGACAAATACCACGACGCCACCATCTACACCGCCTGGTCCCACGGCTATCTGCCAGAGCTGATCAACAAGGTGGCTGAAGAGGCCTCCGGTAAAAAGGTCAAGCTGTTAGACGACTGGGTCGGCGATGACTTCGACTCCGTGCTGGTGCTGACCCTCAAGTGGGTCAACGGCAAGGCGTCGCTGGAGTATGAGAACTACAAGCAGAATCTGAATGGCGGCGAAGAGGGTTGTCCAACCTGAGTCGCTGCCACAGCGTGGGTGATTGAAACGGTGTGACGGGGTAATCTTTCGGTTTGCCCCGCCAGTACGGATCAAACCGTGTTGCCCCCGTTGATCAGGAACACCCGATGACCCTCATCTACCGCTTCATGGATTCCCCGGTGGGCCAGCTCAAGCTGATTGCCAGAGGGCAAATGCTGGTAGCGATTTTGTGGGAAAACGACCGCCCGAACCGCATCCACCTTGGTCCTATGACGCATGACCTGAACAGCGAAATTCTCCAGCGTACCGAACAGCAATTGAACGAGTACTTCGCTGGCACGCGTACCAGTTTCGAACTCAATCTTGATTTTTCCGGCACCGACTTTCAGAAGAAAGTCTGGCAAGCCCTGTTGACCATTCCCTTCGGCGAAACCCGCACCTACAGCCAGATCGCCCATCAAATCGGCAGCCCTGCGGCAGTCAGAGCGGTGGGCGCTGCCAACGGCAAGAACCCGATTTCAATCATCGCGCCGTGTCATCGGGTGATTGGCATGTCCGGTGAATTGACCGGGTTTGCCGGTGGGTTGGCGGCCAAAGAGTTGCTGCTGAGGCTTGAGGGGTGGGATGGCAATCGGTTGAAGAACCGCGTCGCGGTTGAGAATGCCGCGCAGGCCTCGTTGTTTTAGGGCAGCTGCATTGCGGTTTTGATTCTGGCCGGAGGCCCTAGGAGCGCCGCTTGCTTGTTCTTCTCTTGAAAATCTTCTGCCTGACCAAAGGCCCTAGCCAAAAAACCTCCCAATGGAGTACAAATGTACTCCATGACGACCTTATCTCCCCGCCGTACCCAAATTCTCGCCTTTATCCGTGATCGCATTGCGCAGAACGGACAGCCGCCGAGCCTTGCTGAAATCTCTGAAGCCTTCGGTTTTGCGTCGCGCAGTGTGGCGCGCAAGCACATTGTGGCGTTGACCGAGGCCGGGCTGATCGAAGTTACCGCCAATCAGGCGCGGGGCATAAGACTGGTGTCTGCCAGCCCCAGACCTGAATTACTGGAACTGCCCGTGCTCGGTCGCGTGGCAGCGGGCTTGCCCATCGGGCCGGACATCGACACCCATGACACATTGCTGCTGGACCGTGGGACTTTCTCCCGCGTACCGGATTATCTGCTGCGGGTCAAAGGTGACTCGATGATCGAGGACGGCATCCTCGATGGCGATCTGGTGGGCGTGCAGCAAAGCGGCGAGGCCCATGAGGGGCAAATCGTTGTGGCGCGGCTGGACGGCGAAGTGACGATCAAGCGCCTGCACAAAGGCGAGCAGCAAATCCAGTTGCTGCCACGCAACCCGGCATACAAGCCGATCATCGTTCATCCCGATCAGGACTTCGCCATTGAAGGCGTGTTCTGTGGCCTGGTGCGACGCGAATGATGGGCGCAGTGGTCAGCCTCGACGCGCTGCTCGATGAGCGTCGAATCTGGAAAGGCCGTCCTGCGGTCCAGCCCGTCGCCGCGCAACCCACCGGGCATGCGTTGCTCGATGCCGCGTTGCCCATGGGTGGCTGGCCGCCGTCTGCGCTGAGCGAAATCCTGATTCCGGCCGATGGCAGTGGTGAGTTGCGATTGCTCTGGCCGACGCTGGCCCGTCTGGCCGAGAGCGGCGAACGCATTGTGCTGGTGGCGCCGCCCTACGTGCCGTATCCGCAGGCCTGGCAGGCGGCGGGGATTGATCTGCGGCAACTGGCGGTGATCGAGGCCAACGAGCGCGATGCCTTGTGGGCGGTTGAGCAATGCCTGCGTTCGGGCAGTTGCGGCGCGGTGCTGTGCTGGCCGAAGAAGGCCGATGACCGCGCGCTGCGAAGACTGCAGGTTGCCGCCGAAACCGGCGAAACCCTGGCGTTTGCCTGCCGTCCGCAACAGGCCGCTGCCAATCCGTCGCCGGCAGCGTTACGCCTGGCCATCGACGTGCGCCCGACCCAATTGCGGGTGCTCAAATGCCGAGGCGGTCTGGTGCCGCTGACGCCCATTCCCTTCGCGACCGACGCTTGAGGTTCCTATGCTCTGGGCCTGTGTCCTGTTGCCGCAACTGGCGCTGGACGGCGTTTTGCGTCGTCGCGCCGATCCTGAACAACCGCTGGCGCTGATCAGCGGCACGGCCCAGCGGCGTGTGTTGCAGACCGTTAACGCAGCGGCTCGCGAACTGGGTCTGCGTCCGGGTCAGTCATTGACCGCCGCCCACGCCATGACCCATGGCTTCGACACGGTCGAATACGAGCCCGCCGACACCGAGCGCTGGCATCGGTTATTGGCTGCCTGGGCCTACCGATTCAGCTCTCAGGTCAGCCTGAAATACCCACGGGTGTTGCTGATGGAGATTGAATCAAGCCTGGGTCTGTTCGGCCCATGGCCGGTGTTTGAAGCACGTCTGCGCCATGAACTGACCGCTCTGGGTTTCACTCACCGTATCGTCGTGGCGCCCAATCCGGTGGCGGCGCGCATGCTCGCCAATGGTCACGACGGGCTGTCGGTGACCTGTAATGACAGCCTGCTGCAGATCATCGAGCAGATGCCGGTCAACCGCATTGGCCTGAGCCGCGAGGCCTCCACCGCTTTTGCGCGCATGGGCTTGCACACGTTGCGGCAAGTGCTGGCATTACCTCGGGAAACCCTGGCCCGACGCTTTCCGGCGCAGGTGTTGCAACATCTGGACACCCTGGTCGGGCGCAGGCCTGTGGCGCTGGAGTGCTACCTGCCACCGGACTTTTTCGACATCCGCCTCGAGCTCAATTTCGACGTGGAATCCCATCAGGCGCTGCTGTTTCCGCTCAAACGTCTGATTTCCGATCTGGCTGCGTTTCTGGCCGGGCGCGACAGCGGCGTGCAGCGCTTCATCATTCATCTGGAGCATGTGCCGAGTGTGACCGGTGCTGTGCCGGACACCCTGGTGCCGATCGGATTGCTCAGCGCCGAGCGTGAAGTGAACATGCTATTTGAACTGGCGCGTGGGCGACTGGAGCAGATTCAGGTGCCAGCGCCGGTGCGCGCCATGCGCCTGCACGCTCGGGATCTGCCGGCCTTCGTGCCCACCCACCGCGAGCTGTTCGACGAGCGCCCGCAACAATCGTTGCCGTGGGAGCAGCTGCGCGAACGTCTGCGCGCGCGGCTGGGGGATGAAGCGGTCAGCGGCTTGCGCGCCCATGCCGATCATCGTCCCGAATGTGCGTGGCAGCCGGGCCTGATCAGCAAGACCACCAGCCCCGCGCCCTTTGTCCCGCGCCCCGGCTGGCTGTTGCGTGAGCCTGAGCCGCTGCACGAATCCAGCGTCCGGGTGCTGGCAGGTCCCGAGCGCATCGAGTCCGGCTGGTGGGACGGCGGGGATGTGCGGCGCGATTATTTCCTCATCGAAACCCGCTCCGGTCAGCGCGCCTGGGCCTATCGCCCGGTGGGTGACGACAGCGGCCTGTTGCTGCACGGCTGGTTTGCATGAGCGGCGAATATGCGGAGCTGCATTGCCTGTCCAACTTCAGTTTCCAGCGCGGAGCCTCCAGCGCCAAGGAGCTGTTCGAACGGGCGAAACTGCACGGCTATCAGGCGCTGGCGATTACCGACGAATGCACGCTGGCCGGCATCGTGCGGGCCTGGCAGGCGTCGAAGGATGCCGAACTGCCGCTGATCATCGGCAGCGAAATGAGCATCGACCAGGGCCCGAAAGTGGTGCTGCTGGTGGAAAACCTGACGGGCTATCAGACCCTGTGCGGGCTGATCACTCAGGCGCGTCGTCGGGTGAAAAAGGGCGAGTACCGGCTGCTACGCGAGGATTTCAAAACCCCCATGAGCGGGTTGCTGGCGTTGTGGGTGCCGGACTTGCAGGAAGACGCCGCCACGCTGGGTGAGCAGGGCCAATGGCTGGGTGGGATATTTCCCGACAGTGCGTGGCTCAGCGTCGAGCTGCATCGTGGGCCGGACGATGAAAAGCGTCTCGCGCACTTGCTAACACTCGCCCGTGAGGCAGACATTCCTGCCGTAGCCTGTGGCGATGTACACATGCATGCTCGTGGTCGCCGCGCCCTGCAAGACACCATGACCGCAATCCGGCATCACACCACCGTCGCTGAAGCGGGCCATCGATTGTTTGCCAATGGCGAGCGGCATCTGCGTCCACTCTCCATGTTGGCGGACGTATACCCCTCGCACTTGCTGGCCGAAACCCTGCGCATTGCCGGGCGCTGTACCTTCGATTTAAGCCAGCTTCGCTATGAGTACCCCCATGAACTGGTGCCCAAGGATCACACCGCAAGTTCATGGCTGCGCCAACTGACCGAGGAGGGCGCACGTTTTCGCTGGCCCGAGGGCGTCCCGACCACAGCTCGGGCCAACCTTGAAAAAGAGCTGAAAGTCATCGCCCAGATGAAGTACGAAAGCTACTTCCTCACGGTGCAGGACATCGTCGCCTTCGCCCGTGAGCGCGGGATTTTGTGTCAGGGCCGGGGCTCGGCGGCCAACTCTTCAGTGTGTTTCGCCCTGCGCATCACCGAGCTGGACCCGGAAACCAGCAACTTGCTATTCGAGCGGTTCATTTCCACCGAGCGTAACGAGCCACCGGACATCGATGTGGATTTCGAGCACGAGCGCCGGGAAGAAGTCCTGCAATACGTGTTTCGTCGTTATGGCCGGGGCAGGGCAGCGCTGACGGCGGTAGCCAGCACTTATCACGGGGCTGGCGCCGTCAGGGACGTGGCGAAAGTGCTGGGCTTGCCGCCTGATCAGATCAACGCGCTGGCCGATTGCTTCAGCCGCTGGAGCGATTCGATGCCGCCCGCCGAACGTCTGCGCGAGTGCGGCTTCGATCCGGACAGCCCGATCCTGCGCCGGGTGATGACGCTGACTGGTGAGTTGATCGGCTTCCCCCGGCACCTGTCGCAGCACCCCGGAGGTTTCGTGATTTCCGAGCATCCGCTGCACACTCTGGTGCCCGTGGAAAACGCGGCGATGGCCGATCGCACGATCATTCAGTGGGACAAGGACGATCTGGATCTGGTCGGACTGCTCAAGGTCGACATTCTGGCGTTGGGCATGCTCACGGCGATACGCCGCACCTTCGATCTGGTGCAGCTGCATCGCCAGACCCACTGGACCCTGGCGACTGTCCCGCAGGAGGACAAACCGACTTACGAGATGATCAGTCGCGCCGACACCATCGGCGTGTTCCAGATCGAATCCCGTGCGCAGATGTCGATGCTGCCGCGCCTGCAGCCCAAAACCTTTTACGACCTGGTGATCGAAGTGGCCATTGTCCGGCCGGGACCGATCCAGGGCGGCATGGTGCATCCGTATCTGCGGCGGCGCATGGGCGAGGAGGAGGTGACGTATCCCTCCGAAGAACTCAAGGCCGTGTTCGAACGAACCCTGGGCATCCCGCTGTTTCAGGAGCAGGTCATGCAACTGGCGATCGTCGCCGCCGATTACTCCCCCGGCGAAGCCGATCAGTTGCGCCGTTCCATGGCCGCCTGGAAACGCCATGGCGGGCTGGAGCCCCATCGCATCCGGCTTGGTGCGCGGATGGCCGAAAAAGGTTATTCCCAAGACTTCATTACGCGGATTTTCGAGCAGATCAAGGGCTTTGGCAGCTATGGGTTTCCCGAGTCCCACGCCGCAAGTTTTGCGCTGCTGACCTACGCCAGTTGCTGGCTCAAATGCCATGAACCGGCGGCGTTCACCTGCGCGCTGATAAACAGTTGGCCGATGGGTTTCTACAGCCCCGATCAACTGCTTCAGGACGCACGACGCCACCACATTGAAATCCGCCCGGTGGACGTGCGTTATAGCGACTGGGATTGCTCGCTGGAGCCGGTTCAAAGCGCGGAATACAACCAGAATCTGGCGATCAGAATGGGCCTGCGCATGATCCGTGGCTTTCGCGAGGAAGACGCCAAACGTATCGAAGCCGTGCGCGCTGTCCAGTCATTCAGCGACGCCACTGACCTGTGCCTGCGAGCCAGTCTGGACAATCGCGCGCGCGAATCCTTGGCCGACTCTGGTGCGCTGCGGGGCTTGATCGGCCATCGTCATAGGGCGCGTTGGGAAATCGCCGGGGTCGAGGCGCAGCGACCGCTGTTCACCGATCAATGCACCTCCGCTGAACCGCAAGTGGCGCTGCCGCTTCCCAGTGTCGCGCAGGATCTGGTGGCCGATTACCAGACCCTCGGCACCACACTGGGCCCGCACCCGATGGCCTTGTTGCGCGGCAAACTGGCGGCCAAGCGCTTTCGCAGCTCCAAGGATTTGCTGACGCTGGAACATGGCTGCACGGTCAATGTCGCAGGCCTGGTGGTCGGGCGGCAACGGCCGGGAACCGCGAGTGGAGTGACCTTCGTCACGTTGGAAGACGAGCACGGCATGCTCAACGTGGTGGTGTGGCTGGACTTGGCCGAGCGTCAGAGAAAAGTGCTGGTGGGTTCGCAATTGATGCAGGTGTTCGGCAAGTTCGAGTACCAGAAAGGCGTGCGCCACGTCATCGCCCAACGGCTGTTTGACCTTACGCCACTGCTGACCGGGCTGGACGTGCGGAGCCGGGATTTCAAGTGATTGAGCGCAGGACATATCCTGTAGGAGCCAACTTGTTGGCGAGGCGGTTGTACGGGTGAGTCCCGATCTGCCGTCTCGCGAATGAATTCGCTCCTACAGGGGGTGCCCCCTGAAAACACCGATTGGGCGCCTATCGAGCCAACCACCCTCCATCAATATTCCACGCCGCGCCCCGCACCTGCGCGCCGGCTTCGCTGCACAGAAACAACGTCAACTCGCCCAGCTGCGACGGCGTGACGAACTCAAGCGAAGGCTGCTTCTCGGCCAGCAAATCGGTTTTCGCCTGTTCGAGATCACCGGTCTCGGCGCCGCGATCATCGATCTGCTTCTGCACCAGCGGCGTCAGCACCCAGCCGGGGCAGATCGCGTTGCAGGTGACGTTGCTGGTGGCCGTTTCCAGGCCGACGACTTTGGTCAGGCCGATCACGCCATGCTTGGCGGCCACATAAGCCGCTTTCCCGGTAGAACCCACCAACCCATGCACAGAAGCAATATTAATGATCCGGCCCCAGCCTTTGGCGCGCATGCCAGGCAGGGCGAGGCGGGTGCTGTGAAACACCGACGACAGATTGATCGCGATGATCTTGTCCCAGCTTTCTACCGGAAAATCTTCCACCGCATCAACGTGCTGGATACCGGCGTTGTTCACTAGAATGTCGACGCCGCCGAACTCGCGCTCGGCGTAGGCGATCATGTCGGCGATCTGCGCCACGTCACTGACGTCGGCGGGGTGATGCCCGACCTTGCCGCCGCCGTGCTGTTTTACTTGCTCGATGACTGCCGAAGCGTCACCGAAACCGTTAAGCACCAGATTGGCCCCGGCCTTGGCCAGGCTCAGCGCGATGCCCAGGCCGATGCCGCTGGTGGAACCCGTGACCAGTGCGGTTTTGCCCTGCAGACTCATGTTCGATTCCTCATACGATGCCGGTTGCATAGAAGGTGCCGATCACCACAAAGACCGCCAGGGTCTTGATGATGGTGATGCTGAAAATGTCCTTGTAGGCCTCGCGGTGGGTCAGCCCAGTGACCGCCAGCAAGGTGATCACCGCGCCGTTGTGCGGCAGCGTGTCCATGCCGCCGCTGGCCATGGCCGCCACGCGGTGCAGGACTTCCATCGGGATGTTGGCCGCGTTGGCGGCGGCAATGAAGCTGTCGGACATCGCCGCCAGTGCAATGCTCATTCCGCCCGAGGCGGAACCGGTGATACCGGCCAGCAATGTCACAGTGATCGCTTCGTTGACCAGCGGGTTGGGGATGCTCTTCAAGCCGTCCGCCAACACCAGAAAGCCGGGCAGGGAAGCGATCACTGCGCCAAAACCGTATTCCGACGCGGTGTTCATGGCCGCCAATAATGCGCCACTGACGGCACTTTTACTGCCTTCGGCAAGCTTGGTGCGCACCGCGTTGAAGGCGAACACCAGCACGAACAAGATGCCCACCAGCAACGCCGCTTCAACGGCCCAGATGGCAGTAATTTTGCCGATTTCCGTCTGCACCGGCGCGGCCATGCCCGGCAGTGAGAGGGTGTGGGTTTTGCCGTACCACTGGGGAATCCAGTGAGTGAACAGCAGGTTCATGATGCCGACCAGCAACAGCGGCGCCAGGGCAATCCACGGGTTGGGCAACTGGATGTCTTCTGGCGTATCGGGCTCGTTGCGCAACTCGGTGCCGTAGCCTTCGCCGGCGCGTTGCGCCTTGTTGCGCTGGCGCTGGAGAAACAGCATGCCGGCGCAGAACACGAAGATCGTCCCGATCAGACCCAGCCATGGCGCGGCCCACGCCGTGGTGTTGAAGAAGGTCGAGGGGATGATGTTCTGGATTTGCGGGGTGCCGGGCAGGGCGTCCATGGTGAACGAGAATGCGCCGAGAGCGATGGTGGCGGGAATCAGCCGCTTGGGGATATTGCTCTGGCGGAACATCTCCGCCGCGAACGGGTAGACCGCGAACACCACCACGAACAATGAGACGCCGCCGTAAGTCAGCAATGCGCAGACCAGTACGATCACCAGCATGGCCTGTTTGGTGCCGAGCAAACGGATCGCCGCCGCGACGATAGAGCGCGAAAAGCCGGACAGTTCGATCAGCTTGCCGAACACTGCGCCGAGCAGGAAAACAGGGAAGTAGAGTTTGACGAACCCCACCATCTTGTCCATGAACACCCCGGTGAAGGCGGGCGCAACGGCAGAAGGATCGGTCAGCAACACCGCGCCGAGGGCGGCGATGGGTGCAAAAAGAATAACGCTGTAACCACGGTACGCAGCCATCATCAGCAGTGTCAGCGCTGCCAAGGCAATGATCACACTCATTGAGTGTCTCCTTTTTATTGTTTTTAGGTGCGGTCGAGCCGCTAGTAAAGCGTTAGCGAAATTCGTGCCAGAGAGGTAAGTGGTTGATTTATCGGCACTTATTCGAAATTAGCCCGTCTTGCTTGGTTATTCGTCTCGAAATGGAGATGCCTCTGCCAACGCAGGCGCCTTGTAGGAGCTGACGAGCTGCCGAAGGCTGCGATGCAATATGTCTGACACACTGCAATCGCAGCCTTCGGCGGCTCGTCAGCTCCTACAGGCCTTATGTATGGCCCCAGCACGTACCCGTCTCAATAAATAGATATGAGTCTCTTTACTGAGACTCAACAATCCCCAGCACGGCCATCTTCTTGTACAGCGTAGAGCGCCCGAGCCCCAACTGCTGGGCCGCAAGGATGACATTGCCGTCGCACTGGGCAAGCGTGGATTGAATCAATGCCCGATCAAAACGCTGTCGGGCCTCGGTGTAGGTTTCCACACAGCCAGGCTCGTCGGGCTTGGGCCTGGTGGTTTCCACCGGCACCAACGTACCGATCGCTGCGCGGATTTCATGGGCATCGAGCAGCAGGTCATCGCTGAGCAGCGCGGCCCGTTCCAGCACATTGCGCAGTTCACGGATGTTGCCAGGCCAGGCGTGCTGTCCGAGCATCCGCAGCGCTGCAGGTTCAAGCTCATGCTGGCTGCGCAGATCTTCAAGGATCGCTTCGCTCAACGCGGGCAAATCGTCCAGGCGCTCGCGCAGGGGCGGGACCTGAATCGGCAGCACGCTCAAGCGGTAAAACAAGTCAGCCCGAAACTCACCACGTTTGATCGCGGCCTCAAGGTCCGTGGACGTCGCCGCGATCAGGCGGATATCGCTCCTGACCATCTCGTTGGAGCCGACAGGCTCGTATTCCTTTTCCTGCAACACCCGCAGCAACTTGCTTTGCAACGGCAGGGGCATGTCGCCGATCTCGTCGAGAAACAAGGTGCCGCCTTCTGCCAGGTGCAATTTGCCGTGACGGCCCTTGCGCTCGGCCCCGGTAAAGGCGCCAGGCGCGGTGCCGAAAAATTCCGCTTCCAGCAGAGATTCCGGGATCGCCGCACTGTTGATGCTGACAAAAGGCTTGCCTGCACGGGGCGACGCGTTATGGATGGCATGGGCCAGCAGCTCTTTACCGGTGCCGGTTTCGCCGAGCAGCAGCACCGGCGAGTCGGCACTGGCACTGCGGCGCGCCCGCCGTTTGACCTCAAGGCTCGGCGCGCTGGTGCCAATGAAGTGCGCGAAGCTGTATTTGGCTTGGCGCGCACGCAGCAGCGATCGGGTCGAGGCCAGTTCCTGCTGCATGCTCAGATAACGTTTGAGCAGCGGGGAGAGGGCGTGCAGCTCATCGAACAGCGCAAAGCCGATGGCGCCGATCACCCCGCCCACGTCGTCATGGATGGGCAGGCGCATAACCACCAGCGGGTCTTTGGCGGTGTCCATCATGTCCAGCAATATCGGCTGTCCATCGCGGGCGACCTGACGCAGCAGACTGCCGGGGATGACCTTCTCGCAGGGCTGCCCCACCGCCAGGCTGGCGTCTTCCAGACCAAAACGCCGCGCGTAGCGTTCGTTGATCCAGACGATCCGGGCTTCCTTGTCGACGATTACAGTACCTTCACTGGACTGCTCGATGATTTCGAACAGCGAATGGATCGCAAGCCGACGTACGCGTCGGTAATCCTTGAGGCTGTCACTGTCTTTCATGCACTGTTCCGTCGTAACGCTTTTCGGCATCTGGCCGCGCAGACTGCGGTGTTGACTCAGTTGAAACCTGGGTGCGCCGCTGCCAGTAACTCCCGGGTGTAGGGATGCTGCGGTGCATCGAACACATCATGGCTGGCGCCGCGCTCGACCACCTTGCCGTCCTTGACCACGATCAGGTCATGGGCCAAGGCCCGGACCACCGCGAGATCGTGGCTGATAAACAGATACGTCAGGCCGTGCTTTTCCTGCAATTGGCGCAACAGCGCAACCACCTGCTTCTGCACGGTACGGTCCAGTGCAGAAGTGGGTTCATCCAGCAGGATCAGGGCAGGTTTGAGCACCAGCGCACGGGCGATCGCGATACGTTGCCGCTGACCGCCGGAAAACTCATGGGGGTATCGGTGCCGACTCATAGGGTCGATCCCGACTTCTTCCAGTACACGAATGACCTCGTTTTCGCAGCAGACCTTGTCCAGTTCGCTGTGCACCTCCAGCCCTTCGCTGATGATTTGCGCCACCGACATGCGTGGGCTGAGGCTGCCATACGGGTCTTGAAACACCACTTGCATCTGTTTGCGCCAAGGGCGCATTTGCTTCTGGGTCAGGGTGTCCAGCGACTGGCCCTTGAACCGAATACTGCCACGTGATTCCAGCAAGCGCAGGATTGCCTGACCAAGTGTCGATTTGCCCGAACCGGACTCTCCGACGATACCCAGGGTTTTCCCGCGCTCGATGCTCAGGCTGATGTCATCCACCGCCTTCAGGTATTCCTGATGACGGCGGAAAATCCCGCCGCCCATGGAAAACCAGACCCGCAGATTATCGACTTCGAGCACTTTCTCGCGGGTGTCGCGGGGCAGTGGTTCGCCCGCAGGCTCGGCATCCAGCAACAATTGGCTATAAGGGTGTTGCGGGTTTTTGAACAATAAATGGCAATTGGACTGTTCGACGATTTCACCGGCACGCATCACACACACACGCTGGGCGATGCTGTGCACCAGATTCAAATCATGGCTGATCAACAACAGCGACATGTTCAGCCGTTGTTGCAGCTCTTTAAGCAGCAGCAGGATTTTGCGCTGAACAGTGACGTCGAGCGCGGTGGTCGGCTCGTCGGCAATCAGCAGTTCCGGCTCGCAGGCCAGGGCCATGGCGATCATCACCCGTTGCCGCTGTCCGCCGGAAAGCTCATGAGGATAGGCTTTCAGGCGTTTCTTGGCATTCTGGATGCCCACCAGTTCGAGCAGTTCGAGGATGCGTTTTTGCGCCGCGCGTCCGGTCATGCCCTTGTGTAGCAGCAGGGTTTCGCCGATCTGCTTGGACACGGTGTGCAGTGGGTTGAGCGAGGTCATCGGCTCCTGAAAGATCATCGCGATCTGATTGCCGCGAATCTCCCGCAGCACCTTGCCGTCGGCGCCGAGTAGTTCCTGACCGCGATAGAGAATGCTGCCGGTGCTGACCGTGCCCGCCTGGGGCAACAGTTGCAGGATCGAGTGCGCCGTCACCGACTTGCCGGAGCCTGATTCGCCCACCAGCGCCAGGCATTCGCCCGCCGGGATATCCAGGCTCAGGTTTTTGACCACGGTATTGCCGCTGAAGGACACCGACAGGTCACGTATTTCAATCAAGTGCTCAGACATGTCAGGACCTCGGGTCGAAGGCATCACGCAGCGCCTCGCCTATGAAAACCAGCAGCGACAGTATCAGCGCCAAGGTGAAAAAAGCGGTAAGGCCCAGCCATGGCGCTTGCAGGTTCTGCTTGCCCTGGCCGATCAGCTCGCCCAATGAAGCGCTACCAGCCGGCATGCCGAAACCGAGAAAATCCAGCGCCGTCAGTGTCGATATCGCGCCGGTCAGAATGAACGGCAGATAGCTCAAGGTCGCGTTCATGGCGTTAGGCAAAATGTGCCGCATGATCACTTTGCGGTCATTGAGCCCCAGCGCTCGGGCAGCTTTGACGTACTCCAGATTTCGGCCGCGCAGGAACTCGGCGCGCACCACGTCCACCAGCGCTAGCCATGAAAATAGCGCCATGATCCCCAACAGCCACCAAAAGTTGGGCTCGACGAAGCCCGACAGGATGATCAGCAGGTACAGCACCGGCAGCCCGGACCAGACTTCCAGCAGGCGCTGGCCAAGCAGGTCCACCCAGCCACCGTAATAGCCCTGTAAAGCGCCGGCGGCGATGCCGATCAGCGCACTGATGACGGTCAGTGCCAAGGCAAACAGGATCGACACGCGCGAGCCGAAAATCACCCGGGCCAGCACGTCGCGGGCCTGGTCGTCGGTGCCCAGCCAGTTCACCGAGGACGGCGGACTTGGCGCCGGTTTGTTCAGCTCATAGTTGGGCGTGTCGTCACTGAACGGAATCGGCGGGAACAGCATCCAGCCATCGCCTTTTTCGATCAGTTTCTGCACGTAATCGCTGCGGTAATCAGGCTGGAAGGGCAGTTGCCCGCCGAACTCCTGCTCGGTGTAGCGCTTGAAGGCAGGGAAGTACAACGAGTGTTGATAACTGAGCACCAACGGTTTGTCGTTGGCGATCAACTCGCCGCCCAGGCTGATCAGAAACAGGCCACAGAACAGCCACAGTGACCACCAGCCGCGGCGGTTGTTACGGAAGCGCTCGAAACGTCGGCGAGCCACCGGAGACAGTCTGCGCATCAAACGTTCCTCGCGCTGAAGTCAATTCGGGGATCGACCAGGGTGTAGCAGATGTCGCCTACCAGCTTAATAAGCAGACCGAACAGGGTGAAAATGAACAGCGAGCCGAACACCACTGGATAGTCCCGCGACACCGCCGCCTCATAACTCATGCGCCCCAGGCCATCGAGGGAGAAGATCACCTCGATCAACAGCGAGCCTGCGAAAAACACGCTAATGAATGCCTGGGGGATGCCAGCGACCACTAGCAGCATGGCGTTGCGAAACACATGGCCGTACAACACGCGGCGTTCGCTCAGGCCCTTGGCCCGCGCCGTCACCACGTATTGGCGCGTGACTTCATTCAGAAAGGAGTTCTTGGTGAGAATGGTCAACGTCGCAAAACCACCAATCACCAGTGACATGACCGGCAATACCAGGTGCCAGAAGTAGTCGGCAATCTTGCCCACGGTGCTCAGTTGATCGAAGTTCTCCGACACCAGACCGCGCACCGGAAACCAGTTCAGCGACGTGCCGCCGGCGAACACCACCACCAGCAACATGGCAAACAGAAACGCCGGCATTGCGTAGCCGATAATGATGGCGGTACTGGTCCAGATATCAAAATGGCTGCCGTGTTTCACCGCCTTGCGTATGCCCAGCGGGATCGACACCAGATAGGTAATCAGCGTCGCCCACAGCCCGAGGGAAATCGACACCGGCATCTTCTGCAAGATGAGGTCTGTGACCTTGGCGCCCCGGAAAAAGCTGTTGCCGAAGTCCAGCCGCGCGTAGCTGGTGAGCATCAGCCACAGGCGCTCATGCAACGGCTTGTCAAAACCGTATTGGTGCTTGATGTCTTCAATGAGCTTGGGGTCTAGCCCGCGACTGGCGCGGGATTGCCCGGCGTTCATGGTTTCGGTATGACCGGCGCCGATGGAACCGCCCGCCACCCCTTGCAGCTTGGCGATGGCTTGCTCAACCGGACCGCCGGGCGCTGCCTGAACGATAAAGAAATTCACCAGCAGGATGGCGAACAGCGTAGGGATGATCAGCAGCAGGCGCCGCAACAGGTAACCGAGCATTACTTCACCTCCGTGGGAATGGCCGAGGCGCCACGTTGTTTGGCGAACTGCTCGTTGGTCAGCGCTTGCGGGCTGACTTCCCACCAGGTGTCGATGGCTTCGCTGTTGCTGGCTTGCACTTTCGGAATGCCGAAACGGTTCCACCAGACCGTCGACGAGCCCGGCGGGTAGTAGTTGGGAATCCAGTAATAACCCCACTGCATGACCCGATCCAGCGCGTGGGCGTAGTCGACCATCGCCGGTTTGTTGTCGGCCGTGGCCAGGCCGTTGATCAGGGTGTCGATGGCGGGGTCCTGCAGCACCATGTAGTTGCTGGAGCCCGGGTCTTTCGCCACTTTGGAGCCGAAACTGTTGTATAGCTCCACCCCCGGCGAGGTCGATACGTTGTAGCCGGTCACGATCATGTCGTAGTCCCTGGCCATGACGCGGTTCAGGTACTGGGCTGAGTCGATGCGACGAATCTCGAAATCGATGCCGATCTGCGCCAGATTGCGTTTGTACGGCAGCAGGATCTTCTCGAAACCGCTCTGGCCGTTCAGGAAAGTGAAACTCAACGGCTCGCCGTCGGCGTTGACCAACTGGTCGCCCTTGGGCATCCAGCCAGCTTCTTCGAGCAGGGCCAAGGCCTGCAACTGCTTGTCGCGGATGAACCCGGTGCCATCGGTTTTGGGTGTTTCGAAGACAGTGGTGAACACTTCAGGCGGGATCTGCCCGCGCAATGGCTCAAGGATTTTCAGTTCCGATTCGGTCGGCAGTTGCGTGGCCGCCAGATCGCTGTTGGAGAAATAGCTGCTCTGGCGGATGTAGACGTTGCGCATCATCTGCTTGTTGGTCCACTCGAAGTCCCACAGCATCGCCAATGCCTGGCGTACCCGGCGATCCTGGAATTTCTTGCGGTCCAGATTGAACACGAAACCCTGGGAGCTTTGCACCGCGCCCTTGGCAAGATGCGCCCGCTGCAAGCGGCCTTCGGTCAGCGCATCACCGGCGTAGCCTATGGAATAACCGGTGGCCGAGAACTCACGGTTGTAGTCATAACCGCCGCCGCGCAACACCTGACGCGCTACGTCGATATCACCGAAGTACTCGACGTTGAAGTGGTCGAAGTTGTACAGCCCGCGCGCTACCGGCAAATCCTTGCCCCACCAGTCCGGGTTGCGCTCGAACGTGATACTGCGTCCGGGATCGACCTTCCCTATGCGGTACGGGCCGCTGCCGACAGGGGCTTCAAAATTGCCGGCGTCGGCGAAATCACGGGTTTTCCAGAAGTGTTCGGGGAAGACCGGCAATGACGCCAGATCCAGCGGCAGGGTGCGGCTCTGGTTGCTCTTGAAATCAAAGCGTATCTGGGTCGGTGATTCGACCTCCACGCTTTTGACGTCCTCGAACTCGGTTCGGTAGGAAAGGCTGCCCTGGGTCATCAGCAGGTTGTAGGTGAAACGCACGTCATCGGCGGTGATAGGCGTGTCATCGGCAAAGCGTGCTTTCGGATTAAGAAAAAATCGCAGCGACATGCCGTCAGCCGCGCGTTCCATCTTCTCGGCAACCAGGCCGTAAACGGTATAGGGCTCGTCCAGCGAACGCACAGCCAGGGGAGAATAAAGGAGCCCATTGACCTGGGACACGCCCGTGCCTTTATCGAGGTACGGCATGATGTGGTCGAACTGACCGATTTCCAGCGCTGAGCGCCTCATGCTGCCGCCTTTTGGGGCGTCCGGATTGACGTAATCAAAGTGCTGGAAATTTGCAGGGTAGCGGGGAGCTTCTCCGTAGACGGTTAATGCGTGTTGGGGGGCGGCGGACAAGGATTGAAAACCCGAGACAAGGGCCAGCGTTGCAACCATCAGCGATGAAAAAACAAAACGCATTAAACGAATCCTGACTGATGCCCGAAGCCAAGCATCAGGGTTGAGAGTCTCGGGCGGGTAATGATTACCCGGGCCACTGTTCTTGTTCGTTACCTCTGGTGCCAAGGTACCGGATTTCAAGGGTCGGTTGTAACCGCATGATGCGTGCTGAATATGAAGATCGACATAGTGTCGCTGCCGGCTTTTGGTCCGCAATGCTCGATCAGCGGGGATATGCGCCAAAACGAAGCAATTTCTTTGCCGCAATCGCCCCTTCCTTAATAGCTGCGACGAAAACAAAACGGCCCGCTATAAAAGCGGGCCGTTTTAGACGAGCGGTGCGAGGCATTAATCCTGGCGGCTGGTCACTTCAAGCAGGTGATAACCGAATTGGGTCTTGACCGGGCCTTGAACGACGTTCACCGGTGCGCTGAATACCACGGTATCGAATTCTTTTACCATCTGGCCTGGACCAAACGATCCCAGGTCGCCACCTTGACGGCTGGAAGGGCAGCTGGAATTGGACTTTGCAACCTCGGCAAAATCAGCGCCGCCTTCGATCTGAGCTTTGAGTTCGTTGCACTTCTCTTCGCTGGAAACGAGGATGTGGCGGGCAGTAGCTTTGGCCATTTGAGTGTTACTCCTGTGAAAAAAAGAAGAGCCTACCGGATTAAGGAAGGTTTTTTCCAATAAAGTTCCTGACCGTTCCTCGCTTCGGCCAATGGCCATTGGTGCTACAGGCCTTTACCGCTGAGCCTTACAGCGTGCTCGATATAGAGCGCAACTGGGTCGATGTCAGTGCGCACGACTGCTGCGCTTTGGTTGATCGTGTCCATGTGGTCCATCGGATAATCGGATTTGATCACGTAACCCAAGTGCGAACTCAGTCGCCCGACGAGACCATCATTGAAGTCCTTTTCTCTTTCAAACAATAGCGCGAGGCTTCGGCACGCCAGGTGCAGGGGATCGAGGGCGTTCTTGCCCTCTCTTAGCAGGTTGCCGCCAATACAGCCGCTCCACGAGTAGTAACCGACGCCGTCGACCCATTCCGGGCCGCTTTTGCCCCAGATTGCGGGTAATCCCTGGGGGTATTTGACGTTAAAGGCGCTGACGCCCGCCGTGGTCAGCGCGTCGAGGGCTGCGATCGGATCTTGTGGCAAAGACTGATCGCCACTGAGCAATGCCAGGAACTGCGAGAAGCCTTTGATCAAGGGGGCGGCGACTTTTTCCGGCAATGCGCCAGGTTCAAGGGCCGCTCGCACGCGGTCTGCGACCTCGGAGCCATGATTAGGGCCACTGATGGAGGTTACCGAAGCAACCACATCAGGCCGGTGGGCAGCTACGTAGCGCGAAGTCAACGCGCCTTGGCTATGACCGAACAGGTTGACCTTGGTAAAACCGGTCCTTTCCAGAAAGCGCTCGATTTGCTCAAGCAACTGCTCACCGCGTTTTTCGTTGTCGTGGACGCTGGAGATGGCTGGCACATGCACTCGGCACCCGGCTTTTTCCAGCGCCTCCTGGATGCCGTAAAACATGTTGTAAGAGCCAATGCGGTCAAAGCCAAAAAGGCCATGGACCAGAAAAATAGGGTATTTGGTCGTCACTTCCGTGTGCATGAAAAGATCCGGGCAGGTTGCGGGGCGATGACGATATCGAGGTCGTGAATAAATTAAATGGCGGGTTAAGCGGGGAGTTGTAGATCCGCGCGCATGTTTGCGTTGGGTTGAATACGCTGTCCGGTCTGCAGATTCGGGCTTCGGGGCAGGGGATGACAGCGCGATCCGGGGGCGTCTTCGTCAATGGCGGATTGTTTCTCACACACCCTGTCTATAAAGGCAGCGCACTGCTCAGCCGTCGGTGACGCTCGAAACAGTAGCCGGCCACGCATCGTTGGCCGGCTTCCCATTTCCAGTTGTTACCTGTAGCGCAATTTGGTCACCGCTGTGCGGAGCAAGTGCTCGGTGCCGTCCCAACCCAGGCAGCCGTCGGTCACCGATACGCCGTAGCGCATCGAGTCGCTTACCGGCTGGCATCCTTCAAATAAGTGACTTTCCAGCATCATGCCGATCAGGCTGTCGTCGCCCTGTAGGCGCTGTTCAAGTACATCGTTGAATACGGCCGGCTGGCGTAGAGGGTTTTTGCCGCTGTTGGCGTGACTGCAATCAACCATGATTCGCGCCGCCGTGCGGTTTTTCAGCAGGCTGGCGTTGACTTGGGCGACGCTTTGCCGATCGTAGTTCGGGCCGGCATGACCGCCGCGCAACACGATATGAGTGTCCGGGTTACCTTGGGTCTCGATGATTGCCGAATGCCCCTGGCGATCAACACCGAAGTGGCGATGGGGATGGGCCGCCGAGCGAATCGCGTCACAGGCCACGGCGATTCCGCCGTCGGTGCCGTTCTTGAATCCAACCGGCATCATCAGGCCGCTGGCCATTTCCCGGTGGATTTGTGATTCGGTGGTGCGCGCCCCAATGGCTACCCAGCTCAACAGGTCGTCGAAGTAGCCCGCTGCCATCGGTTGCAGCAGTTCTGTGGCGACGGGCAGGCCCAGCCGCAGCATTTCGCGCATCAGGTGACGGGACAGGGTGAGGCCACCCACCATGTCGTCGCTGCCATCCAGATGCGGATCGTAGGCCAGGCCTTTCCAGCCCACTGTGGTTCGGGGTTTTTCAACGTAAGCACGCATGACCAGCAGCATTTGGTCGCTGACTTCGGCCGCCAGTTCAGCCAGGCGTTGGGCGTATTCCAGAGCAGATTGGGGGTCATGGATTGAGCAGGGACCAACGATGACCAGCAAGCGGGAGTCTTCACCGTTGAGGATTGCGCGGACCGACTGGCGGTGTGCGTCTACTTGCTGGGTCAGCGATGCATCCAGCGGCAACTGGTGCTTGAGGTGCGACGGGCTGGGCAAGCGCTGTGGAGCGGGGATGCTGTCAAGCAAGGTCACAGGGCTGGACGCAATGTCTGACAGGCTTTTGGTGGCGACGGACGAATTCATGTTCTGGCTTCCTGGCCGGCGGGGGGCATTCCCGCGCGGGCCTACTGGGGTGTTCGACAATTAGCCGGATTGGCTGTGGATGTGCGGCTGCCACCTTTCATTGAGCGTTCGGAGGCGGCTGGCTGGCCCGAGCGCAGGTTGCTAAATCGCCAGGCGAAGTCGATGTCGTTGCGGTAATAGCGGCGGTTGTTCATGTGGTGATCCTCAATGATGGTCAGGTTGCATTTGGCAATTTTTGCGGGGCTTAAAAAAACAAAACCCCCGATCGGGTAGCCGACCGGGGGTAGAGAATTCTCTGGTTGGCGTCCCCTTAACAGTGGGCGCCGGATGGGTATCAGGCGCGCCAGTGGCTAAACCAATACCCATAAAAATAAGAAACGCGGGAGTTGCCCGGTTGGCTCGCATCCAACGCAGCCATCTGCGCAACCGGACGCGAGGCGTAGGCAGTGCGGCATAGCTGAGAGGGGGTGGAAGGCAACATGGTTCGTCTCCGTTGAGTGCAGGCGAGCTTACTTCACGGCGGCAACTGTGTTCAATTGGAAATATCAATAAATGCTATTGAGTGTCCTGCGCTGGTGCCCCAACGACATTTTGCACATCGGAATCAAGGGACAAAAACAGTACAGTAGCCGCGACCATTCCGGCAGCCAGGGCATTGCCTTTGGGAAATCATGGGAAGCGATCTTCAATGAGCGTCACTACTTACGCGGTTGCGCAGATCCAGGTCGTGGCGGGCGACGTTCACGCCAATGTGCAAAAGCACTTGCGTTTCATGCATCAGGCTGCGGCGCGAGGCGTGGAGTTTCTGTTGTTTCCCGAACTGTCGTTAACGGGCTATGAGCCAGGACTGGCCCGTGACCTGGCCATGAATGCTGATGACGTCCGTATGCAGCCACTGCGCGACTTCGCAGCGCAGGACGCGATGGTGACGGTGATGGGCGCGCCGCTTCTCGCAAATCGGGGCGCCGACATTTTCATCGCTGCGTTGATCTTCGGTAAGGGCGGGCAAACTGGTGTTTATACCAAGCAACATCTGCACTCGGGCGAAGAGCAAGTCTTTACTGCGGGTACGGGGGGCGCAATGCTGAGCATCGATTCGCAACAGATTGCATTGGCCGTTTGCGCTGACTTCAGTCACGCCAGCCACGTCTTGCAAGCAGCAACGAACGGCGCGGATATATATGCAGCCAGCGTGTTGATTTCCCGAAACGGATACTGCGCTGACACCCAATTACTTGCCGGCTATGCGCGGGAGCATGGAGTCGTGGTCATGATGGCAAATCACGGCGGTCCAACCGGAGGCTGGCAGTCGGCGGGCAGGAGCGCCATATGGGCTACCGACGGCGAGCCGATTGGGGCGGTGGAAGGCGAGGGCGACTATTTACTTTTAGCCACACACTGCGACGGGCATTGGTCTGCAGTCGTTGAACCGTTGATGTAAGCGCAAATACGATCGCTCGGCTGGGGAGCTTGATACTCACTCAGCCATCAATCAGAAGGCAGTTCAATAAGGCTGCCATCGGCCGCCATGATCACTCCGACTTTCATTCCCAACAGCACAGCGACGCGATGGGCTTCTCCGCGACGGCCTTTTTTGCGACCCGACAAAATCTGGTAAGTCGTTGCCGGGTCGACGTTATTTTCCCGAGCAAACTCTTGAACCGATTTCCCCTGTTGTTCCAGCCAGGCCTTGGCTTGTGCTGCGGTGCGGATTCCGGGCATAGTTCAAAACCGTTCAAGTCAGTATATTTTTATCGGATTCTACCATTCGTAAGGATGGAGACAACAGGGTTATGCATTCAAATGAGTGGAATAGGCATTCGGCTTAGGGAAGAACGCGATCGGTTGGGACTGTCCCAAAAAGCGTTCGGTGAAATCGGCGGTGTCGAGGCCAACGCACAGGGAAAGTATGAAAGCGGTCATCGCATGCCCAAGGCTGATTATCTGGCAGCGGTTGCTCGTAGTGGCGTCGACGTTCTTTATGTACTAACCGGCAGGCGCATCCCGGTTCCGCTAAATCGTCTGAGTCAGGTTGAGGAATGGGTGTTGGGCAGTTACCGGTCGTTGGAGAAAGAGGACCAGGACGCCATTCGCCGTCTTACCACTACGCTGGCCGAGTTCTCGGCTCCTTATGCAGCGGTGAAGAGACCGGTCGAAGAAGATTAGACGCGGGGCTTTGACAGGACACAGGCCCGAAGATATATGCGAAGGATGCGTGCGATGGTGATAGGTTGTCGGGATGAGCACTGAGTTTCACAACTTTAGCGCTGGCTTGGCAGCAAGTCGGGTCCCGCTCATTCTTTTTTGCTAAAGTGACGAGCATTCGTCATAAATTGTTTCGTGAGGTGTCTGCTTGATAAGGGTGCTCGTTGTCGATGACCACGATCTGGTTCGGACAGGTATCACGCGCATGTTGGCCGACATTGAAGGTTTGCAGGTTGTTGGTCAGGCCGATTCCGGTGAGGAGTCTCTCAAGAAGGCCCGGGAGTTAAAGCCGGACGTCGTGCTGATGGATGTCAAGATGCCCGGTATCGGCGGTCTCGAAGCGACTCGCAAAATGCTGATCAGTCATCCCGATATAAAAGTGGTGGCAGTGACGGTGTGTGAGGATGATCCGTTTCCGACCCGACTGCTGCAGGCCGGTGCCGCCGGTTACATGACCAAAGGCGCAGGGCTGACCGAAATGGTTCAGGCCATTCGCCTGGTTTTCGCGGGCCAGCGTTACATCAGTCCGCAAATCGCCCAACAGCTCGCGCTCAAGTCTTTTCAGCCCCAAGCCAGCAACTCTCCGTTTGATCTGTTATCCGAGCGGGAAATCCAGATTGCCCTCATGATCGTCGGCTGCCAGAAAGTGCAGACGATTTCTGACAAGCTGTGCCTTTCTCCTAAAACCGTGAATACCTACCGTTACCGCATCTTTGAAAAGCTATCGATCGGCAGTGATGTCGAACTGGCTTTGTTGGCTGTCCGTCACGGCATGGTCGATGCCAGCGCCTGAAATGACTCAATTGTTCGATCCCAGTGCTTTTCTTTCTACCTGCAGCGGCCGTCCTGGTGTGTATCGGATGTTCGACGCAGAGGCGCGCCTGCTTTATGTCGGTAAAGCCAAGAATCTAAAAAAACGCCTCGCCAGTTATTTTCGAAAAACCGGCCACGCCCCGAAGACTGGCGCCCTTGTCGCGCGGATTGCGCAGATAGAAACCACCATCACCGCCAATGAAACAGAGGCGTTGCTGCTGGAACAGACGCTGATCAAGGAATCACGTCCGCCGTACAATATTTTGCTGCGTGACGATAAATCTTATCCTTATGTACACCTATCTGACGGCCCGTTCCCGCGTTTGAGCATTCATCGTGGAGCGAAAAAAGCCAAAGGCCGCTATTTCGGACCGTACCCAAGCGCTGGCGCGATTCGTGAAAGCCTGAGCTTGATGCAGAAGACATTTCTGGTGCGCCAGTGCGAAGACAGTTTCTACAAAAACCGCAATAGACCGTGCCTGCAGTATCAGATCAAGCGCTGCAAAGCGCCTTGCGTCGGGTTCGTCGAGCCGCAGGTCTATGCCGAAGATGTTCGCCACTCAGTGATGTTTCTCGAGGGCCGCAGCAATGCGCTGACCGATGAGCTGAACATGCTGATGGAAAAGTCCGCCATGGAACTCAACTTTGAGCACGCTGCCGAGTTGCGTGACCAGATTGGCCTGCTGCGACGTGTGCAGGATCAGCAAAGCATGGATGGCGGCACCGGCGACGTTGACGTCGTCGCAGCGTTCACCAACCCCGGCGGTGCGTGCGTGCATTTGATCAGTGTGCGTGGTGGGCGTGTGCTCGGCAGCAAGAACTTCTTCCCCCAGGTAGGCATCGAGGAGGAGGTTGGCGAGGTCATGTCGGCGTTTTTGGCGCAGTATTTTCTGGGCGGGACAGACCGTGAATTGCCGGGTGAGATAATCGTCAATGTGGTCAATGAGGACTTCCCGGCATTGATCGAGGCAATCGAGACCTCGCGCGGCCGTGAATTGACCATCAGTCACCGTGTGCGAGGAACTCGTGCCCGCTGGCAGCAATTGGCGGTGACCAATGCCGAGCAAGCATTAGGTGCCAGACTCGCGAACCGACAACACATGGCAGCGCGGTTTGAGGCGTTGGCTGAGGTGCTAAAACTCGACGAGGCGCCGTTGCGCCTTGAGTGCTACGACATCAGTCACTCCAGTGGCGAAGCGACGGTAGCATCATGCGTAGTGTTCGGGCCTGAGGGGCCGATCAAATCCGACTACCGTCGTTACAACATCGAAGGCATAACAGGCGGCGACGATTACGCGGCAATGCACCAGGCGCTTACCCGGCGTTTCAGCAAGATAAAGGACGGCGAAGGCAAGTTGCCGGACATCCTGATCGTCGACGGCGGCAAGGGACAACTGTCCATGGCTCGGGAGGTCATGAACGAACTGGCCGTGCCGGACCTTATTTTGTTGGGTATCGCCAAGGGCGCCACGCGCAAGGCAGGTTTTGAAACCTTGTACCTGAATGACGCCGCCCATGAATTTACTTTGAAAGGCGATTCTCCTGCGTTGCATCTGATTCAGCAGATCCGCGATGAGGCCCACCGCTTTGCCATCACCGGACACCGCGCCCGACGCGGCAAGACACGGCGCACTTCAACGCTTGAAGGTGTTGCAGGGGTAGGGCCTACGCGTCGTCGCGATCTGCTTAAACATTTTGGCGGATTGCAGGAATTGTCCCGCGCCAGTATCGAAGAAATCGCAAAAGCGCCGGGAATCAGTAAAAAGCTCGCAGAGTCGATTTATGCGAACCTGCACAGCGAGTAGAATGCCCGCTCACCTCGTAGCCAGTTGTGCCGATGAATATCCCTAATCTGATCACCGTTTTACGTGTCTTACTGATTCCGATCTTCATTCTGCTGTTTTATTTGCCTTACACCTGGAGCTACATGGCGGCCAGTTCAGTCTTTGCCCTCGCTGCTGCGACGGATTGGCTGGATGGATATCTGGCGCGCCGACTTGAGCAAAGCACCCCGTTTGGTGCGTTTCTCGATCCTGTGGCAGACAAGCTCATGGTGGCGGTGGCATTGGTGCTCCTGGTTCAGGCGCACGCTAATTTCTGGCTGACGTTGCCTGCTGCCGTCATCATCGGCCGCGAAATTGTTATCTCCGCGCTACGTGAATGGATGGCGGAACTGGGCGCCCGCGCTCAGGTTGCAGTGTCCAATCTGGGCAAGTGGAAGACTGCTGCACAAATGATTGCCTTGGTCATCTTGCTCGCCAACCCTCCGGCGTTTACGTTCTGGGTGGTATTGGGTTACGTGCTGCTGATGATTGCTGCCGGCTTGACCTTGTGGTCGATGGTGCAATATTTGCGCGCCGCGTGGCCGCATCTGCGAACCACGACGGATGAGAAATAAGTTTTTGAATCAAAGGGTTGACGTCGTCATTTGAATCTATAGAATGGCGGCCACCAAGAAGCGGGAATAGCTCAGTTGGTAGAGCACGACCTTGCCAAGGTCGGGGTCGCGAGTTCGAGTCTCGTTTCCCGCTCCAAGTTTGTATGCATTGGGTGTCAGTAGTCAGGGCATTGAATGTTTGAGGCCGAGTAGCAAAATGGTTATGCCGCGGATTGCAAATCCGCTTACGCCGGTTCGATTCCGACCTCGGCCTCCACTTTAAAAGCCCCTAAGATCAACGTCTTAGGGGCTTTTTCTTTGCCTCGGTTTAAGTGAGGTGTTCCGCAACTTTCAGTAGGTGTTCCGCACCTCGACTCAGTAGCGCCTAACCCGTTTCTACAAACGCGCCAAGCGACTGCTCCCGACATTGTGTAACGCCGGGGGGATTGCTTGGCTGGAGTTGCTACGCTGTTCCCATGTTTGGATAAATTAATCCAAATCTCTTTTACGCTGAACCAGCCCGTTGGTCGCGCACACGTTTCTTAAACCCGTCGCTCAGCGGCGTCATAGACCTCTTTATCACGTCGGGCACCCACCGAGATAATCAGTACCTGAATGGCCTTGCCATTGACCTTATAAACAATGCGTGTATCGCGTGTCCGGATCCTGCGACAGCCCGCGAGGCTGGCGCGAAGTGGTTTTCCGCACTTGTCGGGTTCGCCTTTAACGATGCGTTCCTCGATTACATCAAGGATTCGGTTGGCGGCAGCCGCGCCAAGTTGATCCAGGTCTTCCGTAACCTGCGGATGATAAATCACATCCCAAACCATTCATCCTCCTCATTAATCCTTGCGGGCGTACCTGGAACGCATTGCGTCATGCGGGATAGCGTCGGCTTCATCAAAATTCGCAAGACGCTCGCGGGCCACGGCTTCAATCCTCAGTTCTTCGAGTTCGTCCAATAGTTCCTGGTATGCGTCCACGTTGAGAATCACCGCAGCGGGTTCGTTGTCTTTGAAAATGACAAGCCGTTCGGTTGTTCTGTTTGAGATATCCTTAAGCTTCGCGCTGAAACCTCTCACCATCGCCGTAACGGAGATGGCTTGGTCTGCGCGATCCAATAATGCTGCCATAATTGACCCCTTGTACGAGAGCATGAGCGTACTGCAGTACGTCCAACAATACGCATAGTTATGTGTTGAATTATATGTTTAGTGCGCATTCTAACCCTGTTAGGCAAAAAGAGCTTACGCCTTCGGTTGATTTCTTCCGCTTGCAATTACCGGCAATAATGCAGGGTGCGTTCAGGGCAACATGTCGGTTTCGGCACCACTGCTGGCAAGTCGGCCATGCGTTCCTACTTCGTAGATCACTGATTTATCGCGGTTTTTTATGTTGCTTAGTTCGAATATTCCGTCGCATTTAGCCGTTCGTGACCCTTGCATCGAGGGGGAGGGATGTATATATTCCCCCCTCGTTGCGCAGGCCGCTTGCTTGGCAAGCCGCAGGGGCGCAAACCAGTGCTACCGCCCTGATGGTGAAATTGGTAGACACACCGGACTTAAAATCCGTCGTCCGAAAGGATGTGCCGGTTCGACTCCGGCTCGGGGCACCATACAAATCAGGCGCTTACGGAGCAATCCGAAGCGCCTGAGTCGTTTCTGAAATCTGCATTCTGCAAATTGCCTGTCGCAAACTCTCCCCATGTCCAGCGCTAGGTTCAGCACCGTGTGAACGGTCTGGATCTCCCGCCATCCGGTCACTTGCGACCCTACGAATACGTCTTGCTGTTGGCTACCGCTCGTCAGTAGACATACGTTCGTTTGAGTCAAATGCACACATCTGCAGTCTGTTAACTGTCAGTCAAATCGAGACAGTCTATGCAACCCGTTGAAATGCTTACTCAGGACAGTCAAAAGCTGCTTGGCGAACTCAATAGGGCTACTACGGCCATGATGTTGATCGGCCTGGATCAAGTGGGTAGTCCCGAATGGCATGAAGCGCATTTGCGCCAGCAACAGGCATTCGCCGTGTGGTTGCGATACCTGCGAACGGACCCGAACTCACGAGTCAAGTCCACAGGCCTTGCCGCGGCTTGATGCAGATGATGTGAACTGGCTGCCGTGTGTCTGAGAACAAAGGCTGGAGGGTTGAGCCATTGAACATTTACCTGACCGATTGGTCAGGATAAGTACCTCAAGTGGTCTCACCAAGGAAATCCTTATGCCTTTGCATACCGTCACCTATCTCTTCGAGCAAAGCCCCCGTAGCTATAGCTTCGACTTGGGCCAGCCCCAACTTTCTGCTGAAGAAGCCGCCATGCACCTGATCCAGTTGCATTTCGGCGACTCCGAAAACAGCCTGAACATGCCTAACGCCGATGCGTCTCCGGACGATGTGCTGCGCCAGGCCGAGTTGCTTGGCTTGTCGAACATCAAGGTCCAAACCCCGGCCTGACAATTAGAATTTCACTCACCCTGCAGCGCCTTTTTCAAGAACGGCGCTGTGCGGCTGGCTTTGGCCTTGATTACCTTCTCCGGCGTACCGCTGGCGACGATCCGTCCGCCCTTGTCGCCAGCGCCAGGGCCAATGTCGATCACCCAATCGCTTTGCGCAACGACGCGCATCTCATGCTCGACCACAATCACCGTATGCCCGCCATCGACCAATGCGTTCAGTTGTTTGAGTAGCCGATCTACATCGCACGGGTGCAGCCCGGTAGTGGGTTCGTCGAGGACGTAAAGTGTCGCTCCTCGCTGGTTGCGTTGCAGCTCGGTGGCAAGCTTGATGCGTTGCGCTTCGCCGCCCGACAATTCGGTCGCAGGCTGGCCCAGGCGCAGATAGCCCAGGCCGATGTCGCGCAGCACCGATAGCGAGCGCAGTACGCCGGGTTGGGCTGCAAATACGTCAACCGCTTGATCAACGGTCAGGCGCAACACATCGGCAATGCTTAGGCCCTCCCACATAATCGCCAGCGTTTCGGGGTTATAGCGTGCGCCGTGGCAGGTCGGGCAGGGCGCATAGACGCTCGGCATGAACAGCAATTCGACGCTGACGAAGCCTTCTCCCTCGCACACCGGGCAACGCCCTTTGGCGACGTTGAAGGAAAACTGCCCTGCGTCGTAGTGACGGGATTTTGCTTCAGGCGTGGCGGCGAACAGCTTGCGCACGTTGTCGAACAGCCCGGTATAAGTCGCAAGGTTGGAGCGGGGCGTGCGTCCGATCGGCTTCTGGTCCACCTGCACCAGACGCGTAATAGTGTCGAGCCCGCCAGTGATGCGCCCGTCAGTAACCTGCGGCGCGTCATCCTCCAGGCTGGGCTCATCCTGCTCTGCGACCGCTGCGCCAGGCCGTCCCAGCGCGGTACCGACCAGTTCGAGCAGCGCCTGGCTGACCAGGCTCGACTTGCCCGAGCCGGAAACCCCGGTCACTGAGGTGAAGCAGCCCAAGGGAAATTCGGCCTTCAGTTTGTTCAGGTTGTTGCGCGTGATGCCTTCAAGCGTCAGCCAGCCGGATGCGCTGCGTCGTGGCTCAATGCGCGCCACTGGCTTGGCGAACAAATGCGCGCGGGTTTGTGATTCCTCAACATCGGCTAGGCCCGCAGGTGGCCCGCTGTAGAGGACGCGCCCGCCATGCTCGCCAGCGGCAGGGCCGACGTCGATCAGCCAGTCGGCACGGCGCATGGTTTCCAGATCGTGTTCAACAACGAACAACGAATTTCCCGCCGCCTTGAGCTGTTGCAAGGCCTGGAACAACGCCTCGCTGTCCGCCGGATGCAACCCCGCAGATGGCTCGTCGAGCACGTAGATCACACCGAACAGTTGCGAGCCCAACTGCGTAGCCAGACGCAAACGCTGCAGTTCGCCGGACGATAACGTAGGCGTACTGCGCTCCAAGGCCAGATAGCCCAAACCCAGCTCAGTCAGCGTGCTGACCCGAGCGAGCAAATCCTGAGCAATGCGTTGCGCGGCAAGGCGTTTTTCAATCGATAGATTAGGCGTCCCGCGTACATCGGGCGCAGCGTCGTGAGCCGAGCCACCAGCCTTGATGCGCTTCTTGCGCGCCTTGTCCATCTGAGCGCGGTCCAAGGTCCCGCCATCACCTTCGTCCATAAAAGTACCCGCAGCCACCGGACGCAGTACTTCAGCCAGGCTCAACAACGGCATCTGTTGCAGTTCGCCGATATCCAGCCCGGCAAACTTCACCGATAGTGCTTCGCGCTTCAATCTTTTGCCATCGCACAGCGGGCACGGGCTGCCGCGCATGAATTGCGATACGCGCTTTTTCATCAGCGCGCTTTGCGAATGGGTGAAGGTGTGCAGCACATAGCGACGGGCGCCGATGAAGGTGCCCTGATAGCTGGGCTCGACCTTGCGTTTGATGGCGATTTTGGTTTCTTCAGGCGTGAGCCCCGCGTACACCGGCGCAGTGGGCGATTCCTCGGTGAACATAATCCAGTCGCGCTGCTTTTTAGGCAGGTCGCGCCACGGGATGTCGACGTCGTAGCCCAGCGTCACCAGAATGTCCCGCTGGTTCTGACCCTGCCAGGCAGGCGGCCAGGATGCGATCGCACGCTGGCGAATGGTCAGCGAGTCATCGGGCACCATCAGTTGTTCGGTCACTTCATAGACGCGGCCCAGACCGTGGCATTCGGAGCAAGCGCCTTGGGGCAGATTGGGCGAGAAATCCTCGGCGTACAGCATCGGTTGGCCCGGAGGATAACTGCCAGCGCGGGAATACAGCATGCGAATCAGGCTGGACAAGGTGGTGACGCTGCCCACTGACGATCGCGTGCTCGGCGTGCCGCGCTGCTGTTGCAAGGCGACGGCGGGCGGCAGGCCATCGATTGAATCAACATCCGGCACGCCCACCTGATCAATCAGCCGTCTGGCATAAGGCGCGACGGACTCGAAATAACGACGCTGGGCTTCGGCGTACACCGTCGAAAACGCCAGTGACGACTTGCCTGATCCGGACACCCCGGTGAACACCACCAGCGCATCCCGGGGGATGTCTACATCCACGTCCTTGAGATTGTGCTCGCGTGCGCCGCGCACCCTGACAAACCCGCTGTGGCCAGGCGTGGGTGAAGCAGGAGGGGGAAGAGCGGCATGAGCAGGGGACGGAGATTTTGAAGTCATTTTCCAGCCTTATCGGGCGTCGAGGTAGCGGGGCGGTTTACTCGGCGCTGGGGATTTTCGCGGTGTGGCCTTGATCGTCATGTTCGCCACCAGTCTGGGTTTGCTCCTGGCGGGTTTCATCGACGCGGTCTTCGTGGTCGGCGATGTCGGCGGGTCTTGCGTGCGGATCATTGAGATTCTCGCCGTGCAGGTCGTGCTTGTCATGGGCCATGTGGAGATTCCTGTGTTGGATATGTAAAAGGCCGAACCTGCAACGCTCGGTGGTTGAGTGTTCAGCTCGCCTGTTGTTCCAGCTGCGCTTGCAGCCCCTTGAGGAAGTTCGCCAGTGCGACCTCTTCCTGGCGCAGGCCCTTGCGCTGCCGTGACGGGGGCAGCTTGTGCAGGTCCCCCACCAGAAACCCTTCCAGAACCGCCGGATGGATATAGCACTTGCGGCACACGGCAGGCGTATTACCCAACTGCTGTGAAACAGCCTTTATCATGCTGACAATATGCTTTTTGGCGTCCGCTGCGGGTTGCCAGTCCAGCTTGCTCAGGGTTGCCAGTGCCAACGCGCTGCCCGCCCAGGTTCGATAGTCCTTGGCGGTAAAGTCGGCACCGGTGAGTTCGTGCAGATAGTTGTTGATGTCCGAAGACGACACCGTGTGGCGCTGGCCGTCATCGTCCAGATACTGAAACAGGTTTTGGCCGGGCAACTCCATGCAGCGCTTGATGATTGTGGCGAGGCGCCTGTCCTTCACGCTGATCTGATGCTCGACGCCGCTCTTGCCACGAAACTCAAACAGGATCTCGCTGCCCTTGACGTCCACGTGTTTGTTACGCAACGTAGTCAGGCCATACGAGCGGTTGTCCCGGGCGTACTGGGTGTTGCCGATGCGGATCAGCGTGGCGTCGAGCAGCGACACGACCGTGGCCATGACTTTGTCGCGGCCCATGCCTGGCACCGCAAGCTGCGCTTCCAGTTGCTTGCGCACCTTGGGCAGCGCGATACCAAAAGCGATCATCCGTGAGTATTTGTTCTCGTCCCGGATCTCGCGCCAGCGCGGGTGGTAGCGGTACTGCTTGCGACCCTTGGCGTCACGGCCGGTAGCCTGGAGATGGCCGCGCGGGTCGGCGCAAATCCACACGTCGGTGTAGGCAGGCGGTATGACTAACAAGTTGATGCGCTTGATCACCGCTTCGTCGCGGATGCGCTCACCGGCTTTGTCGAAATAGACGAATTTGCCCCGCAGGACTTTGCGACTGAAACCGGGCTGGCTGTCATCGACGTAGTGCAAATCCTTGGGGAGCTGAGCGATGACGTCGGAATCGGGCATGACGGATTGTCCTGAGGGCTGGTCTTCTGATTGACCGCCGTCGTTTCCAGTCGTGCCGAGAATTTAACGTCGGCCCCATGACAGGACCGATCGATCAGGCAAGCAGCGCCACGGATTTGATCTGCGCCCACAGCCGTTGACCAGGATGCAGTTTCAGTTGATCCCTGGAGAACCGTGTAATGCGCGCGAGCAACGGCGTGCCGCCAGCATCCATGCGCACCAGCACGTGGGCCGCGTTGTCGGCGGGCACTTCGCTGACGATGGTTACCGGCAGGCGGTTGAGAATGCTGCTGTGTTCATCGGGCTGGAGATTGAGGCTGACGTCCCGCGCCTGGATTTTAAAGCGCAGCGGTTTGCCCGGTTGCAGCGGCGAGTGGGCAACGCGAATCGTCAGCTCGCTGCCTGGCAAGCGCACAGTGAGCAGTTGGTAGGCGTTGTCATAAGCAATGACGGTGCCCTCGATCACCACACCTGCATCGTCGCCCATGGCAAGCGGCAGATCGAGGCGCGCCAGGGTTTCGCCAATAGGGCCGCTGGCAAGCACCCTGCCTTCGCTGAGCAGCACCAAGTGATCAGCCAGCCGCGCCACTTCGTCCTGGGAGTGACTGACGTAGAGCATCGGGATTTCCAGCTCATCGTGCAGGCGCTCCAGATACGGCAGGATTTCACCTTTGCGCTTGCTATCCAGTGCTGCCAGCGGTTCATCCAGCAGCAGTATTTTCGGGCTGGTCAGCAGCGCGCGGGCGATGCCGACCCGCTGACGCTCGCCGCCGGAAAGGTTGCCAGGCTGACGCGCCAGCAGATGATCGATCCCCAGCAATTCGCTGGCGTGGTCCAGTTGCACCCGCCGTTCCTGAGCCGGGATGCGCCGCAAGCCGAACTCAAGATTGCCCTTCACGGTGAGGTGCGGGAACAGGCTCGCTTCCTGGAACACATATCCGAGCGAGCGCTTATGTGGCGGCAAGAACACGCCCTTAGCGCTGTCTTGCCAGGTTTCACCGTTGATGCAGATCAGACCGTCAGCGGCCTTTTCCAATCCGGCGATGCAGCGCAGGCAAGTGGTCTTGCCTGAGCCGGAGTGGCCGTATAACGCACTGACGCCACGGCCGGGCAGGGCCAGGTCGACGTCCAGCGCAAAGTCTTTAAAGTCCACCTTCAGGCGGATCTCGATGGGTAAAGTCATGAGTCAGCTCCAACCGGCTTTGGTCTTGCCGCTGGAGTAAAGCGCCAACAGAACCAGGAAAGAGAACACCAGCATGAAGCCTGACAGCCAGTGCGCTTGCAGGTACTCCATGGATTCGACGTGATTGAAGATCTGTGTGGAGACCACCCGCGTTTTGTCCGGAATGTTGCCGCCAATCATCAGTACTACTCCGAACTCGCCCACGGTGTGGGCAAAGCCGAGGATGGCCCCGGTGATGAAGCCAGGTTTGGCTAGCGGTAAAACCACGGAGAAGAACGTGTCCCACGGGTTGGCGCGCAAGGTGGCCGCGACTTCCAGCGGCCGGGTGCCGATGGCCGCAAAGGCGTTTTGCAGCGGCTGCACCACGAAGGGCATCGAATACAGCACCGAGCCGATGACCAGCCCCGTGAAACTGAAGGTCAGTGTGCCGAGCCCCAGGCTTTGGGTCAGTTGGCCCAGCGCGCCATTAGGGCCTAGCAACAGCAATAGATAAAAGCCGATCACTGTCGGCGGTAGCACCAACGGTAACGCCACCACCGCGCCAATCGGGCCTTTGAGCCAGGAATTCGTGCGAGCCAACCACAACGCGATGGGCGTGCCGACGATGAGCAAAATCACCGTGGTCAACGACGCCAGTTTCAGCGTCAACCAGATGGCCGCGATGTCAGCACTGCCCAGGTGCATTTACAGCTGATACCCGAAGGACTTGATCACCGCAGCAGCTTTCGGGCCTTTGAGGTACTCCATCAGGGCCTTGGCGGCGGCACTGTCTTTGCCTTTGTTGAGGATCACGGCGTCTTGCTTGATCGGCTCATGCAGGCTGGCTGGCACTATCCACGCCGAGCCGCTGTTCAGTTTGCCGTCCTTGTACACCTGGGACAGGGCGACAAAACCCAACTCGGCGTTGCCGGTGGAGACGAACTGATAGGCCTGGGCAATACTTTGGCCTTCAACAATTTTAGGTTTGGTGGCGTCGGTCAGGCCGAGTTTTGCCAGCACTTGGGTGGCAGCCAGGCCATAAGGGGCGGCTTTCGGGTTGGCGATGGACAGGTGTTGGTACTCGTTCTTCTTCAGCACTTCGCCCTTGTCATCGACGTAACCTTCTTTTGCCGACCACAGCGCCAGGGTGCCGACCGCGTAGGTAAAGCGCGAGCCGTTGACGATCTCGTTTTCCTGCTCAAGCTTGGCCGGAGTGGTGTCATCGGCAGCGAGGAACACCTCAAACGGCGCGCCGTTTTTGATTTGGGTATAAAACTGCCCGGTAGCGCCGAAGGAGGCCACCAGTTTGTGGCCGGTGTCCGCTTCGAAATCCTTGGCGATGGCCTGGATCGGAGCCGTGAAGTTGGCAGCGACCGCCACTTGCACTTCATCGGCGAAGGCACTGCCAGCCGAGGTGACGACCATAGCAAGGGCAAGGGATTTGAAGGTGACGCGAAGGGCGTTGGCGCGCATCAAGCAGCTCCGAATTGTTGTTTGAGGTAATAAGAGAAGGCGGCCGTGCAGGCCAATCGCTATGAACGGAAATATATAGCGCCTCGTCGACTCAAGGAAGCACAGATTTCAAGCGCGCCGGATTTCTGCTTCAGCTTCTACTCCTGCGCCTGCTTTTGCTTATGCTTCTGCCGAAGGCGTAGGAGCGAGGCTTGCCCGCGATGGATGCACCGCATACGGGCGCTTTGCTGCCGGTGCCCGGCAGATCGTCAGCAAGCTGGACTCCTACGGCCTTCGGCCAGAATCAAAAGCGATAAATGCCGCGACAACTTGAAGCAACTCATTAACCGCCTAGCTTCTCCAGTGCGTCAATCGCCAGCTTGCGGGTCAGGTCTTCGGCGGACAGTTCGTGCTTGATGCCCACGGCTTGCCCGGCCCACAAATTCTGAAAACCATCGTCGCCCTGGGGTTCGGCCTTGGCGCGCAGCGGCATCAGTGCGCCGCCTGCGGTGGGGAATGGCGGCGCCAGTGGGCTGACCGGGCCCAGCTCGCGCATGATCCGATTGACAATGCCTCGCGCCGGGCGGCCGGTGAAAATGTTGGTCAGGGCAGTCTGGCTGTCGGTCGCGGCACGCAACGCTTTGTGATGCACGGCAGCAACTTTCGCCTCTGGACAGAACATATAGGCCGTGCCGATCTGCACCGCTGACGCCCCAAGAATGAACGCTGCCGCAATGCCGCGTCCGTCTGCGATGCCGCCTGCTGCAATAACCGGCACGTTGATCGCATCGGCAATCTGCGGCACCAGCGCCATCGTCCCCACTTGAGTGTGCAGTTGATCGCTGAGGAACATCCCGCGATGGCCGCCTGCTTCATAGCCCATGGCGATAACGGCGTCGCAGCCATTGGCCTCCAGCCAGACCGCTTCTTCCACTGTGGTCGCCGAAGAGATGATCTTCGCGCCAGTGGCTTTTACTCTCGCCACCAGCGATGCCTCCGGCAGGCCAAAGTGAAAACTCACCACTTCAGGCTGCAACTCTTCAACCAATTCACAAGCGGCAGCGTCGAACGGGCTGCGGTTCGAAACCGGCGTTGGTGCATCGAAGTCCGCGCCCAACTCTTGATAATAAGGCTGCAGCAGGTTCTTCCAGGTGGCATCGGCGTCCGGGTTGGCGGCAGGGCTAACGTGACAGAAGAAATTCAGGTTCAGCGGCGCGCGGGTGTGTTGGCGGATCAGGCGGACTTCGTCGCGTATCTGCTCGGGGCTCAACATGGCGCAGGGCAGCGATGGCAAACCACCGGAGTTGCCAACAGCAATCGCCATGGCTGAACCACTGGCACCGGCCATCGGCGCTTGAAGAAGGGGCAGTTCAATATCGAAGAGTTTGAGCAGACGCGTGTCGGGCCAAGCGATCATGGGCAGTTCTCCAAAAGAATGTCGGCGACAAATTAGGGCGGGGCGGCCTTTCTCTTTAGTCGAACTGGATTTTATAGACGATCAGTCTAATATCCAGCTCCATGACTGAAATCATTCCTATCCCGCGCAGACCAGGCCGTCCACCCAAGGTGGATCGCGAACATTCCGACACCCGCGAAGCCCTTGTGCGCTGCGGTGTCGAAGTGCTCACCGAGCAGAGTTTCACCGCAACCGGCATCGACGCCATCCTTAAGCGCGTCGGCGTGCCAAAAGGTTCTTTCTATCATTATTTCGCCAGCAAAGAAGCCTTCGGGCGAGTCATATTAGACAGCTACTCCCACTATTTTGCCCGACGACTGGATCGGTGGCTGCTCGATGAAACGCTGTCGCCGCTGGAGCGGTTAGCCGGTTTTGTTCAGCATTCAAAGGCCAGCATGGCGCGGCATGAGTTCAAGCGCGGATGTCTGGTGGGCAATCTGGGGCAGGAAATCAGCATGCTCCCCGAGGGTTTTCGTGAGCAGCTAGAGCTGATTTTCCTGTCCTGGCAAAGCCGCCTCGCGAGATGTTTTGAGCAGGCGAAGGCTGTCAGTGAGCTACCAGCCAGTGCCGATTGCGAAGAGCTTGCGGCGTACTTCTGGATCGGCTGGGAAGGCGCGGTATTGCGCGCGCGCCTGGTTCAAAGTGACGCGCCCCTCAACACGTTCATTACAGGATTTATTCGCGGTCTCCCTCGCTGACAGATCGCGCCAGGCACTGCTCACTCTATTTCTAGACGACCGGTCTATATCGGAGGCAACCATGTTCAACGGCATTTTGATCGACAGAGACGACAGTGGTTATCACGCACGTCTGCGCTCGCTTGACGAAGCTGACCTGCCACCTGGCGACGTCACGATCAACGTCGCGTACAGCACACTCAACTACAAGGACGCACTGGCGATCACTGGCAAAGGTCCGGTGGTGCGCAAGTTTCCGATGGTGCCCGGCGTCGATCTGGCGGGCACTGTCGAAAGCAGCAGTCACCCGGACTTCAACCCGGGCGACGCGGTGCTGCTCAACGGCTGGGGCGTCGGCGAGGGGCACTGGGGCGGGCTTGCGCAAAAGGCGCGGCTCGACGGCAAATGGCTGATCCCGCTGCCTGCTGCCTTCACTGCCGCGCAAGCCATGGCGATCGGCACGGCAGGCTATACGGCGATGCTGGCGGTCATGGCGCTGGAGAAAAACGGCCTGACCCCGGACAACGGCGAAGTGCTGGTAACCGGTGCCAATGGTGGCGTCGGCAGTTTCGCTATTGCCTTGCTGGCAAAGCTTGGCTATCGCGTGGTGGCCTCTACCGGGCGCCTCAGCGAAAGCGACTACCTGAAACAACTCGGCGCTGCTGAAATCATCGATCGCGCCACTTTGTCCGAACCGGGTCGGCCATTGGGCAAAGAGCGCTGGGCTGCCGCGATCGATTCTGTCGGCAGTCACACGTTGGCCAACGTCTGCGCCACCACGCGTTATCGGGGTACTGTCGCGGCGTGCGGGCTGGCGCAGGGCATGGAGTTTCCTGGCTCGGTCGCGCCTTTCATCCTGCGTGGCGTGACCTTGGCGGGGGTGGACAGCGTGATGCGGCCTTATCAGGACCGCATTGATGCCTGGCAACGACTGGGCGTGGACCTCAATCCGGGTTTACTGGCGTTGATCAGTCGTGAGATTGGCCTGAGCGAGGCGATCGAAGTGGCCGGGCAATTGTTGGACGGCACGGTTCGCGGCAGGGTGGTGGTTAACACCGCGCGCTAGCCTCGGCCATTGCGCGCAATAAACGCCGAACCTGCCGCACGCCGATCTCGGTTTCGCACAGCCGGATCGGCGTTTGCTCGTCCAGTGCTGCATGACGGCTGACGATCCAGCGGCTGGCGGCGGCGCGGTCCCCAAGCACAGAGGTGGCCTGAATGGCGATGTTCGCCAGACGGTCCAGGCGTTCAGAAGCCACGACGTCCAGGGGCTGCAAGTCGCGCTGCCGGCGTTCGAGGGTAGACGTCGACACGTTCAGCAACTGCTCCAGACGCCTGGGTGACAGCTTGAACGCCTCGCGCGTGGCTTTGACCCAGCCAGGGGGGAAGCCCGCTTGAATGTAATGCAGGCGCTGCGCTTCGGTACGCGCATTGAGTTGATCGGCGATCAGCCAGAAGGTCGGGGCATCAAACGTACTCGCGCTCTTTGTATCCATCTCGTCCATCAGGCTACATCTCCGTTTTTGACCCGTTGTTGGGGTCAAAAAAGCCTAGTTGAACGAAGATTTCCCGACGCTCAGAGTTGTTACGGATTGGTTCAATGCCTCATCAGTCGAAGGCATCGGGGGACTCTTGAGCTAGAGCCTCGCGTTCAAGCAGCACGTGTTTACGCTCCACGCCCCAGCGATAACCGGACAGCGCGCCGTCGCTGCGCACCACCCGATGGCACGGGATGGCCACTGCGAGCCAGTTTGCGCCGCAGGCTTGAGCCACCGCACGAAACGATTTCGGCGCGCCGATACGCTCGGCGATCTGCGCATAGCTGGCGGTACTGCCCGACGGGATCTGCGCCAAGGCCTGCCAGACTCGCTGCTGAAAGGCGGTGCCTTGCACATCCAGCGGCAACTCAAGGCCGACACCTGGAGCTTCGATAAAACCCACTACCGTCGCCACCAGTTGCTCGAACGCCGGGTCACAACCCACCAGTGTGGCGCTGTGGAATTTGTCCTGAAGATCACGCACCAGTTGCTGCGGATCGTCGCCCAGCAGGATCGCGCACACACCACGGTTGCTTTGCGCCACCAGAATCGAGCCGAGGGAACACTCACCAACCGCAAAGCGGATTTCGTTTCGGCTCCCGCCCTTGCGGTAATCCGTGGGCGTCATCCCCAGCAGCTGGTCAGACGTTTCATAGAACCGGCTGTTGGAGTTGAAACCGGCGTCATACAGGGCGTCGGTAATCGAGCCGTTATCTGCCAGTTTCTGACGCATCTTCTGTCCGCGGTGGGCTGTGGCATAGCCTTTAGGCGTCAGGCCGGTCACGCTTTTGAATACCCGGTGGAAATGCCATGGACTCAAACCTGCCTGCTCGGCCAATTCATGCAGGCTCGGTACATGCTCCGCCTGGGAAATGTGCTGGCACGCGCGGGCCACCAGTGCAGCGTGTTGTCCGCCCAGTCGCGCTTGTACCGCCGTCGCCCGTTGGCTGGGGCGATAACCGGCGGCCTCTGCCTGGGCAGGCGTGTCGAAAAACTCAACGTTTTGCGGCCGGGGCAGGCGAGCGGTGCTGCCGGGCGGGCAATAAATTCCGGTGGTTCGCACGCCATAGACAAACTGGCCCTGTAGCGAGGCGTCCCGCGCGACGATGGCTTGCCAGCGCGGATCGTTCTCAACGAGCTCGGAATGGGTGACGGATCTGGCGCGTGGCATGGCTGCATGACCTCTGAAGACTGATGCGGCTCAGATTATGGGTGCAGCAGCGAACAAAAACTCCGAGTCTTGCGATTCAATTCCGCGCCTTTGTAACTTATTCCATCAGCATCGGTGGCAGCGTGCCCAGCAGCGAAACCGCTGCCAACGCCAAAGCGCCGAATGCGCACTCCAGCAGCACGCTGACTCGCAGCGCCGGGGCATTGAGTGAGTGCGCACGGGCCAGTGTCCGATTGGCAGCCGCCAGCACCAGCATTGCCAGCACCATAGCGGCTTTTATTGCCAGTACCAGACCGAAGCCTGCAAACGCAGGTTCCGGCCAGATGGCGCCACTCAGCGCGCGAACGTTGACCAGGCCGGTCGCGACAATCGTTGCCACTAGCCCATAGCCGATGCCGCTGAAGCGTAGAAGAATCTGCCGCAGGTCCAACGAGTGGGGTATGGTCAGGAGCAACGCCAGCATCAGTAGGCCGCCAAGCCAGATGCCGACCCCGCTCAGATGGATGATCTGGTTAAGGATCAACAATTGCCCCGCAAGCCCGTCGAACATCGCACCATGCCCGACCGGCGCCAAGGTGAATAGCATCAACGCGAGGGACAGATTTTGCAGGGCTACGGGAGCCCGTCGCGTCCAGACAGCGCTTAGCACTACCAGCACGGCCAGCGCCAGATGGGCGATCCATACACGGCCAAAGAACGTGCTGCTCAGCACGAGAGCCAGGGTGTCGGGGTCGAGCGCTTCGCGCCAATCTCCGGCCATGCTCCCGGCCGTCAACATCAGCCACGCCACTGCGCTCGCTAACGCCACGATGGCGAGCGCCAGATTGATGCGATCAAGCCGCTGCGCCAGGGGACTGTTCTTGGTGCTAACACGCTGAATGTTGAACAGCAGCTCGAAAACACGCATCCCGAACAGCAGTAACACTGCGCCGAAATGCACGAATCGGCACAGGATCAATGCTTCGTGCATGGCGTTATGGTGTCACCTGGAAGTGGTAAACACCTTCGCTTTTGTGGGTATCAACTGACACTGCGTGCCACTCGACCTTGTAATTGCCAGGCGTCAGGGCCACGGCAGGAGTGACGATGAGGATTTTCTTGTCGGCAGGGTCGGTGGCGATGCTCTGCGCGGGGACGATTTCAGTGCTGTCGCCTGGGCCGTCGAGGCGAATGCTGACTTTGGTGAATTTTTCCTCGACGCCTTCGGAGAAGTTCAGGCGCAACTCTTTGGGGGACGTCACTTGGCTGTCAGCAGCTGGCGACTGGCTTTCCAGGTGGGCGTGGGCGAGGGCGAAAGTAGCGGTGGTCAGGCAGGCCAGAACGGCCAGAGAGGTCAGGGCGATCTTGAAGGGTTGGGCAGACATCGGGGCACCTTATTATCTTTGCAGCAGTGAGCTGTGCAGCGGGTTGAACGGCATTGCATTCGCAACAACAGTTATGAACGATCTGCGGGCTACTAGACCAGAAAGTGCCTGTCGATTCCAGACAATAAATCCCGGTCATTCGGTCAGGTCGTTGGCTTACCGGGTCCTGAAACCGGGTTGATTAATCGTGGGTGCTGTGCTGTAGAGTCGCTACTTTCAGTGTAGTGAAAAGGCCATTGCAGAGCCTTCGTCGTAACCGGAGCGTCCAACCAACGTGTCAGATAATCCTGCCGATCCCCTTCGCGATACACCGCAGTTTCCGGCTATGGAACCAGCCTTGCCGGACAGCGCTGCGCGGGTCATGCCCGACGTAGCAGCCCCTTTGACGCTGTATCTGGCGCGCTTAGCGCCCTCCAGTCGCCTGACCATCAAATACGTGCTGCAGGACGCCGCCGACCGCTTGGGTTTCGTCGACGTCGATCTGCACGACATTCCGTGGCATCAGTTACAGCCAGGCCACGTCACGGCATTGGTGTCGACGCTGCGCGAAGACAATTACGCGCCCAACACCTCCTCGCTGTACGTCAACGCGATTCGCGGGGTCATGAACGAAGCGTGGCGACAAGAGCTGATCAGCCATGAGCAGTTGTTGAAGATTCGCTCGATCAAGGCCATTGGCGGCACTCGGCTTAGCCGGGGCAGAAACATCCGACGCACCTTGATCAAAGAACTGATGGAGGTCTGCGCTGCCGATCCCAGGCCGCAGGGCAAGCGTGATGCTGCGCTGATTGCGATTCTGTACGGCTCGGGCATGCGCAAATCCGAATCGGTGAACCTGGATCTGGCGCAGCTGGATTTTGCCGAACGCAGCCTGCGTGTCACCGGCAAGGGCAATCGCCAACTGATCAAATACGCACCGGCTTGGGCGTTCGACGCACTGAATGACTGGCTGACATTGCGCCGCGCCAGCCTGCCGGAGGGCGTGCAGGACGATGTGTTTCTGTTCAACCGAATCCGTCGTGGCAGCCACATCACCCGCGAGCGCATCACCAAACACGCGATTTACTTCATCGCCAAGCAGCGCGGTCGTCAGGTCGGCGTCGAGATCATGCCCCATGACTTTCGCCGCTCGTTCATCACTCGGGTCATCGAAGAACACGACTTGGCTATCGCCCAAAAGCTGGCGCATCACACCAACATTTCCACGACGGTGGCCTACGACATGCGCGACGACAACGAACGGCGCCGGGTGGTGGATCGGTTTGATTTGTGAGCGTCCCGGTCTTTTCTCGTCGTTAATAGCGATAGAAAGATATCGCGGGAATTAATCCATCTGAAAAACGAACATGAAACTTAATTCATAAAAAAAGCCACCGCACAAAAGTGAGGTGGCTAAAAAGTCTTACCAAAGGAATGATGAAGTGGAGCAAGTGTCTGTGCCTGAAGCTGCGGAGTCTTCAGGCAATGGATACGTGTTCTTTCATCGCCGACAACGGTAGCACTGAGGGCGCCCGTACCACTATTACAATAATTGATAGTGACTATCACGACTCATTGATCATCGGTTAGCGGTGAAAGTGCTAAAAGTTTTTCGGCATGGGGAGCACACCCTGCAATCCGAAGCGCTTGCGGCGCATGCCGGACAATAACGAAACGGGCCTCAAGCCTGTGATTTCACCGTGAGTTTCAATGACGGTATAAATGTATTTAGCCCATCTGCCATAGCGCTTACTCCAACGTTCTTTACATCGCCTGAATCAGGGGAAGCCCCCGTGTTTCAGGTGCTCAGAATGTTGGGCCTTTATTGAAACAGGGGATAACAATGACGTTTGTGAAATGGAACCTCGTAACGCTCGCGGTTTCGCTGGGCGTGAGTCAACTGGCGACAGCAGGGGTTGTCAGTGATCAATCCGAAACCAAGGGTTTTGTCGAGGACAGCAGCCTCACCGTCCACCTGAAAAACTATTACTTCAACCGCGATGGCAAAAACGGCGGCGGCGATCGCAAGGACTGGACCCAGGGCGTGCTGGGTAACTTCAGTTCGGGTTTCACCCAAGGCACTGTCGGCTTTGGCGTTGACGCCTACGGTTACTGGGGCCTGAAACTCGATGGCGGTGGCGGCACCGCAGGCACGGGTAACCTGCCAGTCGATCGCCACGGCGACCCGGAAGACGAGTACGGCACCGCGGGCGGCGCGATCAAAATGCGCATCTCCAAAACAGAATTACGCTATGGCAACTTACAGCCAACGGCGCCGGTATTTGCCGCAGGCGGCTCCCGGCTGTTCCCGCAAACGGCCACTGGCTTTAATCTGCTGAGCAGCGAAATCGCCGGCCTGGAACTGGATGGCGGTCACTTCACTGGCGGCAACGGCCCGGTCACAACTAACAGCGACCACGATATTTTTGCCTCGTACGCTAACGTTACTGCGTCGAGCATCGATTACGCTGGCGGTAAATACGCCGTGTCCGATAACTTGTCCCTGAGCCTGTACGGTTCCAACCTCAAAGATGTGTGGGATCAGTACTACGCCAACGTCAATTACACGCAGCCAATCACTGACCAACAGTCGGTAAACTTCGATTTCAATATCTATCGCACTAACGATGCGGGTTCAGCCAAAGCGGGCGATATCAGCAACACGACATGGTCGCTGGCAGCCGCCTATTCATTCTTGACCGCACATACCGTGACACTGGCGTATCAGAAAGTTCATGGCGATACCCCTTTCGATTATGTGGCCTTTGGGACTAACGGCCCTGGCGATACCGGCGACTCGATCTTTCTGGCCAACTCGGTTCAATATTCCGACTTCAACGGCCCTGGCGAAAAATCCTGGCAAGCCCGCTACGATTTGAACATGGCAAGTTATGGTGTGCCCGGACTGAGCTTCATGGCGCGCTATATCACCGGTGATGATATCGATGGCAGCCACTTGCCATCTAATAGCACTTACGGCGGATATGGCTACGGCGAAGATGGTAAACACCATGAAACCAACGTCGAAGCCAAATACGTGGTCCAGACCGGTTCGCTCAAGGACTTGTCCTTGCGCATGCGCCAGGCGTGGCACCGTGGCAACGCTGATCAAGCCGAAGGCGACATCAACGAATTTCGTCTGATTGCTGATTATCCGATCAATATTTTCTGATTCGGATGCGTAATTGAAAGGGCCAGGCGCGCGGTACAGGCGCCTGGCCTTTTTTTATGGGCCGCGCTGCTGAAGACTGGCCTCTGCATAATCACCCCCGGCGTTTTCTTACCAGCTCACCCGCACCCCAAAATTGGCAATCACGCCATTCAAATCATGGTCATCCAGGTCGGTGTTGTAATCGGCACTGGCGTAGACGCTGACGCCGTTGCCGACCTTTGCGATAAAGCCTGCGCCCAGGTCTGCGGAAGTCGAGCGATGATTGCTCTTAATGCGCGTGGCATGGTCGAAAGTAACCGTATCGTTGCCGCCGAACGTGCGCCACAGGTTGGTCCGCACGTAGGGCTCGACGGGCACGCCTTTCAGGACGTAGTTGCCTTTGAGTCGAGCCCCGAGTCTGCCGGTGTTGTAAGCGTCTGAATCGAAGGACACATCGGCAATCCCGTCGTTTTGCCCGTCCAGGTCAATACGTTGGTGAATGAACTGCGCTTGCGGCTCGATTACCCACTGAGGCGACAGCGCGATGGGATAACCGGCTTCCAGCGACAAGCTTAGCGCCTGGCCTTTGGTGTCGATGCGCACGCCCCGATTGGAGCGGCTGTGCCCATCGAGTCGGGTGCCCATGACCACAGCATCGACGTATCCAGCCGAGGGATCGATCCAGGTCCAGTAAGCGCCTACCGAGTCGCCCTCCAGTTTGACCTTGCCGGTGTTGCTCCCCTCGAAACCATTGGCGAAGCCCTCGACGCGGCCGTCCATTCGGCTGTGAGCGACAAAAAAACCCAGGCGCTGATTGCCGCCACCGGATGTCTGGGCAGCGTACAGGTCGTGGCCGATCTGGTAGCCCTTGATCGAGGCGTCCAGTTTCGGGTCGACCGTTCCGGACCAGCTTTGCTTGAGATCATTGCTCAGCATTCGTCCCCATCCTGCAGGCACTGCACCGTACTCATCGAGCAGGCTCTGGTCGCCCTGGCGATCGTGAAAGGTGCCCAGCGTTGTGCTCAGCAGCACCGCCACGGCAGGCGGCACCACTGAGTAATTGGGGACTTCCTCGCGATACAGCGGCACAGGCGCTGCACCTTGTATCGGGGCGGGCAGGGCGGGAGTGCCAATGGCAGCGACCGGCGCCACAGCCGCCGGCATAATCGCAGGAGGTGTAACCGGCTGCTGGGGCGTAACCGGCGGCGTGACCGGTGGTGTAACGGGCGGCGCAACAGGTGGCTCGACCGGTGGCGTGACGGGTGGCGCAACAGGTGGCTCGACCGGTGGTGTAACGGGCGGCGCAACTGGCGGCTCGACGGGTGGCGTGACGGGTGGTGTGACGGGTGGCGCAACAGGTGGCTCGACGGGTGGCGTAACGGGCGGTGCAACTGGAGGCTCGACCGGAGGTGTCACGGGCGGCGCAGCGGGAGGCAGCGGCAGTGAAAGCACCGCTGAGCGCAAGTACCAGTTGTTTTCAGTACCGGCCTGCGTGCCGCCTTTGAACAGGTAGTACTGGTAAGCGCCAGCGGACAGCGAGCCGTTGAGCGAAAAAGCGCTGTTTTCGCTGCTGGCCCCGTCGCTTGCCTGAACCACCTGAATGCCGTTCTGGGCCGTAAAGGCGCCAGGACCGCCGAGATTAGTGACGGCAATTTGCGTCGAGCCGCTCAACGTCCCGCCCGATACCACCAGCTTGTCGCTGGGTGACTCATCACCGGCCAGCACTGATTGCAGCAACAGCCGTCCATTGTTGCCCACGTAGTTGCCGCGTACCGTCAAGGTGTCGGTAGCGCTGGTACTGCCGGTGGTCATGTCCAGCGTGCCAGCGTTGTTAAGCGTCGCCAACTGGCTTCCGGTGAAAGGGCTGAAAGAGCCGGAAGCGGAGCGCACGACGCTGCTGGCATCCACGTTAAATACGCCGGTGCCGGTCACGCTGTCGCCGAGTACGAAGTTACCCGCCAGATCCAGTTGCGAGCCGTTGCTGAGATTGACCGTTTCCCAGTTGGCGTACCGTCCGGGGACCGCCGTACTGACGGCATCAAAGGTCAAGGCGTCGATCCCGGCCCCGCCGTCGAGCAGGGGATTGGACGCCAGCGTGGCTTCGGTCAGGTTGGTTAGCGATGCGCGATCATTGCCGTCAGCCATAAGTACGCCGCCACGCATGAACCCGCCGTCGCGCCAGACGAATACATCATCGCCGAAACTCGCCCGCACGCCACCGCGCACCTCGCCGCCGCTGAAGGTAATGTTGTCGTTACCACCGCTGACACTGATTGCCCCGCCGATCAATCCGCCGGACACGATGATGGTGTCCTTGCCAAAGCCTGCCACCAGGTTATTGACGATGGTGCCGCCGGACATTTCGAACAGGTTGTCATCGAGCTTCATGTCCACCCGGCCGATGGTGCCTCCCGTCAAGCGTGCCGAGTCGCCGTCTTCAAAGGCGTTAGTGATGGTGCCGCCCGTCATCAGAAACGTATCGAAACCATCGCCCTGAGTCAGCGAGCGCATTGTGCCGCCGCTCATGAAGAAGTCGTCCGGGTCAAAGCTCTGGTTGACGTCGCCCGTGATCGTCCCCAGGGTGATGCGGAACTGATCAGTCCCGGCGCCTTGATTGAAGTCGCCGACGATGCTGCCGGAATTCATGTCGATGCGGTCCCGGCCGGGCCCAAACGTGACGCTGCCGACGATGGAGCCGGTGCCGCCCGCCGGAAAGATCAGTACGTTGTTGCCGCCGGGGTTGGTCAGCGGGCCGCTGCTGCCGCTGTCGCAGATTTGGGTATCGCCACCTTGGGTCGAGACCAGGTTGCAGGCGCTACGGGACATCGAAGGGGCTGTAATGCACAGGCATGCCATTATCCAACAGGCGCCGCACCTGCCGGGACGTCGAGTGACGATATCCATGTCCGCTCTCCCTGAGCCTGTGGTCAGAGGGAGCGAAGTACATCCAAAACTTGCCCGATGGCCGTCTGGCGGTATTGAGTCAGTTCAGTACGATCATTGTTCAGTGAAGGATGCAACACGCAGCACGTCAACGTGATGAGCGACCGGTGGTCCAGGCCGCGCATTCATGGATCGCCTACATGTGTACTTCGACCGCCAGCGGCAGGTGATCGGAAAGATGCGTCCACGGGCGCGTGCCCAGGATACGTGGCGAATGGCTGGTGGCATTGCGCAGGTAAATGCGGTCCAGTCGTAGCATCGGAAAGCGCGCGGGATACGTCTTCGCCAGATGCCCATGATTGCGCTCAAACACTTCGTGCAGATACTCGCATCGGCCCAGACGCTTGTTGCCTTGCAATTGCCAGTCATTGAAATCACCAGCGATGATGACCGGTGCATCTTCTGGCAGCGATTCGAGCAGCTGGCACAGCAGGTCCAGCTGCAGTTGGCGATGGCTTTCCAGCAAACTCAAATGCACGCAGATGGCGTGTACTTCATCGTGCCCTGGCACCTGCAACACGCAATGCAGTAGGCCTCGACGTTCGGGACCTGTGATCGACACATCGAGATTGCGATGACGAATGATCGGGTACTTGGACAGCAGCGCATTGCCGTGATGGCCGTCGGGATACACCGCGTTGCGGCCATAGGCGAAGTCACTCCACATGCTGTCGGCGAGGAACTCGTATTGCGACATGGTGGGCCAGTCCTGGTACCGCGTTGCGTGACGGTCGTGACCGCCCAGGACTTCCTGCAGAAAGACCAGATCAGCACTGGTGCTACGCACTGCTTCGCGCAATTCGGGGAGGATGAAGCGGCGGTTGAGTGCGGTGAAGCCCTTGTGGGTGTTGACGGTCAACACCCGCAGACGATGCACATCGGGCGCATGGGTGATGTCAGGAGGGGCAGCGCTCAGGCCAGCGGGGTCGGGTGTCACACAGACGCTCCTGTTTACCAAAAGGGGTGTAACTGGGACCGACTGCCTCCTCGGGGGTTCAGCCTTTCGGGGGCAGTGATTAAGCGAGCCTGCGGTTCTACACCCGCGTGTCGATGCTCGCCCGTCGGGACAACAGCACCGTTAACCCCAGGGCTGCAACGGACAACAGCGCCGCAAAGAAGAATATCCATCCATAGCCCATGCCCAGAGCAATTGCGCCCATCAACGGTCCGGCGATCGCCAGTGCCAGGTCGAAGAACACCGCATACGCGCTCAACCCCGCGCCACGACTGCTGTTGGGCACCTGCTTGATCGCTTCGACGCCGATGGCCGGGTACACCAGCGACAAGCCGAAACCGGCAAACGCGGCGCCCAACAAGGCGAACTCGGTGCTAGGCGCAACCCACAGCAGCACCAGGCCAACCGTCTCCACCGCCATGCAGGTGATCGCCGAGCGATACCCGCCAAATCGGTTGATCGCGTTGATGAACAGCAACCGCGCCAGAATGAAGCAGATGCCGAAGACCGTCAGGCACCACGCTGCGCCTTCCCAGCCACGGCTGATGTAGAACATGGTGATGAATGTGGTGAGGGTGCCATAACCGATCGACGACAGAGTCAGGCTGATGCCAAACGGCGCGACACGGCCAAACACCGACCAGAACGGCATGCGCTCGCCGCGGATCACCGGCACTGAAGGTTTGTTGCGGATCAGCAACAGGGCGCCGCAGGCCATGATCGTCAACGCGAAACCCAACGTGATGTAACCCAGGCTGCCGACCATCACCACCCCCAGTGGAGCGCCGATCGCAATGGCGCCGTAGGAGGCAATGCCGTTCCACGAAATCGACCGCGCGGTGTGCTCAGCGCCCACCTGGCCGATGCACCAGCTGATGGTGCCAACGCCAATCAGACCTTGGGATGCGCCGAGAAACAGCCGGGAAATGATCAGCACCGTCAGACTTGCCTGGGCCATGTCTTCAAGCAGTATGGCGATGACAGTCATGACGCCGCTCAGGGCAATCCCTGCCAAACCATAGATGATCGCGCGTTTGGTGCCGATGTTGTCGCAGATCCGTCCCGCCACCGGGCGGCTGAGCAGTGTCGCCAGGTACTGCGAGCCGATGGTGATGCCCGCAATAACAGCACTAAAGCCAAGCTGGTCATGCACGTAACCCGGGATCACGGCAATCGGCAGGCCAATGCACAGGAACGCGATAAACGTGTAGAACACGATGGAGACGATTTGCAGGGTAATCGCCGTGGAGGTGGCATTTGAAGCGGGTGTTTGCGGGGGCAGGGCGGCAGACATTGGGCTCTTCGCTGGCAGGCGGTGGGAGTGGCGTCATCATGGCGCGTGAGCACGATAAAAGAAAGCAGCCTAACGATAGTCCCACCCAGGATCTGAGGCGCTGATGATTTTCTGGCCTGACGCAAACCCCGTGGGAGCGGACCTGTCCGCGAAGGGGTCCGTGGATCCGCTACATTGCTATCGTCAGAACCACCGCATTCGCGGACAGTTCCGCTCCCACGGGTTGATCATGGTTCTTGAAATAGCTATGGGCGGTTACTCGATTTTTCTGAGGAACGAAGCCTTCGCCCATAAAAAAGCCCCGCTGGATAGGCAGGGCTCCTGGGTCTAGCGATGAATCAGAACACCACGCCTTGGCTGCGCAGGTAATCGTCGTACGTGCCGCTGAAGTCGATCACACCGCTCGGGCTCAGTTCGATGATGCGGGTCGCCAGGGACGACACGAATTCACGGTCATGGCTGACGAAAATCAGCGTGCCAGGGTAGTTTTCCAGCGCCAGGTTCAGCGCTTCGATGGATTCCATGTCCAAGTGGTTGGTCGGTTCGTCCATGATCAGCACGTTTGGCTTTTGCAGGATCAGCTTGCCGAACAGCATGCGACCTTGCTCACCACCGGAAATCACTTTGACCGACTTTAGGATATCGTCGTTGGAGAACAGCATGCGACCCAATGTGCCGCGAACCACTTGCTCGCCGCCTTGAGTCCAGCGACCCATCCAGTCGAACAGGTTGGATTCGTCTTCGAAATCCGAGGCATGATCCTGAGCGTAGTAGCCCAGCTCAGCGGCGTCGGTCCACTTGACCGTACCGGCGTCTGGCGACAGTTCGTTGACCAGAGTACGCAGCAGGGTGGTTTTACCGATACCGTTCGGGCCGATAATTGCCACACGTTCACCGGCTTCGACCTGAAAGCTGAAGTCTTTGAATAGGGTCTTGCCGTCGAAGCCTTTGGCCATGCGATCGACAATGACCGCCTGACGGTGCAGCTTTTTGGTCTGCTCGAAACGAATGAACGGGCTGACACGGCTGGACGGCTTGACCTCGGCCAGCTGGATCTTGTCGATCGCCTTGGCTCGGGACGTGGCCTGCTTGGCTTTGGAGGCGTTGGCCGAGAAGCGGCTGACGAAAGATTGCAGCTCGGAAATCTGCGCTTTCTTCTTGGCGTTGTCCGACAGCAGTTGCTCGCGGGACTGGGTCGCCACGGTCATGTACTCGTCGTAGTTGCCCGGGAACAGACGCAGTTCGCCGTAATCCAGGTCAGCCATGTGCGTGCATACGCTGTTCAGGAAGTGACGGTCGTGAGAGATGATGATCATCAGGCTCGAACGCTGGGTCAGAATGTTTTCCAGCCAGCGAATGGTGTTGATGTCCAGGTGGTTGGTTGGCTCGTCGAGCAGCAACACTTCAGGATCGGAGAACAGCGCCTGGGCCAGCAATACGCGCAGCTTCCAGCCTGGCGACACTTCGCTCATCGGGCCGTTGTGCTGCTCGATGCCGATACCCAGACCCAGCAACAGCTCGCCGGCGCGGGATTCGGCGGTGTAGCCGTCCATCTCGGCGAATTCGGTTTCAAGCTCCGCAACCGCCATGCCATCGGCTTCGGTCATTTCTGGCAGCGAATAGATGCGATCGCGCTCGGCCTTGACCTTCCACAGCTCTTCGTGACCCATGATCACGGTGTCGAGCACGGTGAATTCTTCGTAAGCGAACTGGTCCTGGCGCAATTTACCCAGACGCACGTTCGGCTCCAGCATCACCTGCCCACCCGAAGGCTCCAGGTCGCCGCCGAGGATCTTCATAAAAGTGGACTTGCCGCAGCCGTTGGCACCGATCAGGCCATAACGGTTGCCGCCGCCGAACTTGACCGAGACGTTCTCGAACAGGGGTTTGGCGCCAAATTGCATGGTGATGTTAGCGGTGGAGATCAATTACCTTACCTTTCAATAGCATGGGGGTGGATGCCTTCAGTCGCACCTGGGAATGTCAGCGCTCGACCTGTAACCACCACGGGTTTTCGATGGACCCGACAGGCAAAAAATAAGCTGCAGCGTCGACCCGTGAGGGGAGCTGCAGCTTATTGGAATTAGGGGGATGTGCCGGACAGTGGCGGCATTCTCGCATAAACGAGGGGTTTCTGCATGTTGCAGTGGAGATCTTGAATTGTCACAGCGAATGGTCGCGTTTGATTCTTCCAGCTCCGCCCAGTGCGGGGCTTTTTGCATCCGGCGCTCGAAGCTAAACTCGGCGTTGAAGTCAAGTCGGCTGATCACCTGTCAGCCGTGTTTCATTTTCAGGGAGCTGTTCAGCGCCGATTCGGGCTGGTTTTCAAGGACGCATAATGACCCAACGATTACTTCAACTCGATCATGTCTCGATCAACCTGCCCGACGGGCGTGTACTGTTAAATCACTTGAATCACACCTTCAGTAGGGTCACAGGCGTCGTCGGCGCCAATGGCTGCGGTAAATCCCTGCTTGGCCGACTTTTGACAGGAACGCAACCGCCAGCCAGCGGGACCGTTCGCCGGGAAGGGCGGGTATACGCAGTGTCGCAATTGCTGGAGCCCGAGACCTACCCCACCGTTGCCGCGCTGGCCGGGGTCGATCATATTCTGGCTGCGCTTGATCGCATTGCCCAGGGCAGTGTCGACGATGACGACTATTTGCTAGTGGCCGACCAATGGGATTGTGCCACGCGCCTGGAAGCGGAAATGCAGCAGATTGGGCTGGAGCATCTGAATGCCGACGCGCGGACTGACGCACTCAGCGGCGGCGAACGGCAGCGGATCGCGCTGATGGGGGCGTGGTTGTCCGGCGCCGACTGGCTCGTTCTCGACGAGCCCAGCAACCACTTGGATGCAGATCAGCAGCTCAAGCTGGCGCAGCAAATCGACCGCTGGCCCAACGGCTTGGTGCTAATCAGCCACGATCGAAGTCTTTTGGAGCATGTAGGCGAGATCGTTGATTTGTCGCCTTCTGGACTGGCGGTGTATGGCGGGAACTACAGCCAATATTCGGCGACACGCGAGCAGGAGCAGCAGTCGTTCCAGCAGGCATTACAAAGCGAGCGGACACAGGCCAAGCGCGAGCAACGTGAGATGGTCGTGCAGCTGGAACGGCAGCAACGGCGTAATGCTCGCGGCGATCGTCAGGCCCGTGACGGTAATCAAACCAAGTTGATCACCAATGCGCAGAAAGAGCGCAGCGAAAACAGTCAGGGCAAATTACGCCTTAATCAACAGGTTGCACGGGAGCAGCAGCAACAGCGGATCGCCGAAGCCCGCTCGAGGTGCGCGCCTGACATTCAACGCATGATGTTGTCGCCGGAAAGCGTCGTACACAATGGCAAGCTGATAGTGCAACTCAACGACGTAGTTCTCCCATTCGGACATGCGACGCCGATCAATCTGACGCTGACCGGGCCGATGCGTATAGCGCTTCTGGGTGCCAACGGCAGCGGGAAATCCACTTTGCTCCGGGTTATTGCCGGTCAACTGGCGGCGCCCGAAGGCGAACTCATCCGCAATGGCCATATCGGTTGGCTGGATCAACACGCCGGGTTGTTGCACCCCGAACGTACGGCGGTGCAATGGCTCCACGCCAGTAATTCTGAGCTGCCCGAAGCCGATGCACGAACTCGCTTGGCGCAAATGGGGATTGATGCTGATCGTGCGCTACTCAAGACCTGCCAGTTGAGCGGCGGCGAACGCTTGAAAATCGCCCTCGCTGCGCAGCTCTACTCACAGCGACCACCCCAGCTGCTGTTACTGGACGAGCCGGACAACCATCTGGACTTGCCCAGTAAGAACGCGCTTGAGCAGATGTTGGCCCAATACCAAGGCGCTTTGATTGTGGTCTCTCACGACAATGCCTTTTTACAGGCGCTGGGTCTGGACGCAGAGTTTCAACTCTCGCGCTAACGCTCTCATTGGACGAACCCCCACTTCTCACCCATCCTTCAATAGTTGCCTGACTGTCATGCCCTGTCGCGGTATTCCGATGCACGTTGGAAATGGATTTCGAGCGTTGAACGTTGAGCTTTTCGTCTCTTGTCGGAAAGGAACCCGCGATGAAGACGCTTCTGTTTTGTTTGTTGCTGCTGGGCGGGTGCGTCACCAACGCGCCTTTCAGGACCGGTGATGGCACGGTCTGTGAGCATTGGCGAGGCTGTGGCAGTTTCTACGAAGTCCATGAAAACTATGACCTGGGCTTTGTCGAGTACTCCGAGCGCGGTAACGACTTCAACCCCGAACAAACTAACGTGTTGCTGAACAAGATTACCCAAGCGTCCGAGGCGGGCAGTGTGGCGTTGGTGGTGTTCGTCCATGGCTGGAAACATAACGCGTCCACCCTTGACGGCAATGTCGAGAGCTTCAAGGAAGACCTCGAACACTTGGCGATCTCGAAAGTGGCGGGCAGCAAGAAGCTGATCGGCATCTACATCGGCTGGCGAGGCATCAGCTTTTATGGCCTGGGCCTGGAGAACATGACGTTTTGGGATCGCAAAGCGACGGCGGAAGAGATCGGACGCGGCGGGGTCACTGAGTTCCTGGTCAGGCTGGAAAATATATCTGCCGCCCGCAAAGGCAATTTCATGCTCACCGTAGGGCACAGTTTTGGCAGCGCAATCCTGTTGGCTGCGTTGAACGACACGCTCATGCAGAAGATGCTCGACCAGCAAAAGGGCGTGTCGGTCAAACCCTTCGGTGACGCAATCGTGCTGCTGAATCCGGCCGTCGAGGCCGAACTGGGCCTGCTGCTCAAAGAGAACAGCATGAAAGTCGGTGCCATGAAGAAACCTGTGCCGTCACTGGTCTACGTGGTCAGCTCCCGCGCCGACCTGCCGACCAACCTGGCTTTTCCCGTCGGGCAGTTTTTCGGCGTCGATCTGACATGGGATCAAACCGTGTTGTATCGAAACTACTTCGGCCATCCTTACCATATCGCTGAGACCAGTCTTGATCACAACACCATTGGCAACTATGACGCGTTTCGTACCGGATACATGAGTGACGACGTTGCAGACGATTCGTCAGCCAAATACCAGGCTATCGCCAATCACGAACCCGAGGCGGTCGAGACAACTGCAAAGATCAAGGCGGCAGGCGGCGACAAGTTGGGAGTCTGGGGATTTGAATCCTACTGCTCAGACGACCTGGCGAAGGCGACGACGGAAAGGTTGCCGTGTTTTGCCAATGACCCGGTGGGTTTCATTTCTGTGCCCAAGAGCTTTATCAAGGACCATAACGACGTGTTCAACGACACGGTTAAGTCCTTGTTGACCGCTGCAGTGGTCAAGTCGATGGCGGAAAAAAACGGCAACGTTGCGCCTTACTATTGCGCCGAGGCCGGGAAGTTTTCGCTGGGGATTTGTTTCGCTTATTACTACGAGGTGAACAAGCGGATCTCGGAGCTGGAGGCCGCGCAACGCAAGGCAAAGTAGCGGCGTAGCCAAATCGCAGGCAAGAAAAAGCCCGCGATGGGGGGTAGCGGGCTTAAACGTACTGCGTTACGGAGCAAGTGAACGATATCGGATGCGATGTGAAAGTTGTGTGAAGAGATTCAAGGTATCGCATTGCTCAGGAACGCTTTGACGATCGACTTTGCCGCCGGGTTGACGTTGATGCTGCTCAACTGCTTGGCGGTGAACCAGCGGCAGTCCGCGATCTCGTTATTCGGCGAGGGAGTGGCGATAAATGTCACCGAAACTTCAAAAACGTGATGCATCACCTCCGCGCCTGCGAACTGGGTCACGTAAGCCAGCTCGTTGAGAATCAGCCCGGTCTCTTCACGGAGTTCGCGCTCAGCGGCTTGCGACGGCGTTTCGTCACGCTCTACCTTGCCACCAGGAAGCGTCCATTTCGATTTGGATTTACGCACGTAAAGGATTTGATCCTCACGTCGGCAAATGATGGTCGCTCGCTGTTTCATACATCCCCCTGCCAGACACGCTGCTTTTGTCATAAATAGTTCATATAAATGTAAAGAAGCATTTACGGTGCCAAAGTTCCCGCCATCTGGCGCCTATGTCACTATTTCGGCGCTTGCGGCGCTGACTGGAGGGACTGACCGATCAACGGGGCATGTAACCCAGCTGCCAGCGACGCGGAATGATCAAAGTGGCCACTCCGATGCCTGCTGCAAGCAGCGCACTGAAGTACAACGCACTCAGCCCCATGCGCTGTTCGAGCAGGGCGCCCAATACCGCGCCGACGAACATGCCGGTCCATGGCACTAGCTGGACCCGCCAGCCATCGCGCCGCTCTCCGATCAGCCAACGACCCAGACCTCGTCCGAATCTGGACAGCGCACCGGTGACATAAGTCAGTCCGATGGGCAATCCGTTCACTTCTTCGACCACCGCGTTGAGCATGCCCATGGCGACAATGCCGATCAGCAGCGCCAGCGTTTGCCAGGCGTGGGGCAGCGATGCCGACACAATCAGCATCGCGGCCAGGCTTATAAGCAGGGTGACGGCACGCCGACCACTGAATCGGCTGATGACGATCCCCAGTGCATTACCAGCAATGAATGCCAGCACCAACGCGCACAACCTGCCGATCAAAGACACATCGCCGTCACTGATGGCCACGGCCAGGCGGGTCGTATTGCCACTCATGAATGACACAAAATCGCCGGTGGCCATGAAGCCAATTGCATCGGTCATGCCGGCCAGTACTGACAGAGCCGCGACCAGAAAAAGCCCGATTCGGCCACGCCATAGGCGATTACGCGCGAATCGAAGGTTATTTGAACGAAGTATAGGCGTAGGCAACATTCGTACAGTCCTGGGTTGGTCGACTTGAACTGGCTCTGTAATAGCACAGCGCTTGTCAGGCTGGTGGGCCACCGTAGCGATCAATGCTCACTTGTGGCGCGCGGACGCACAGCTTTGGCGCCGCGTTACCGCGACTTGTGGCGAACAGTAGCGCCAGGTTCGATTAGTCCGTTGACCCCTAATTAGTGCTCCTCCCGTTAGTACGTTGATCTCCCTGGCTTTTCTGACGGCTATTTTCGCAGGTGATCCTGTGGCACACTTTCTGCACTTCATTCCGTTGTTACATACTAGCTTCCGCTATAGCGGAAAAAATATAATTCGGCGGAGTTTTTTCTCATGCAACGCAGACCTTCTTTTCTGAAAGCTTGTGCGTTTGTTCTGGCGGCCACCGCCACGGTACTCGGCACGGCGCAAGCGGCGGACAGCAAGCTCGACAGCGTGCTGCAGCGCGGCCATCTGGTTGTCGGCACCGGCAGCACCAACGCGCCTTGGCATTTCCAGGGCGCCGATGGCAAATTGCAGGGTTTTGATATCGACATCGCGCGCATCGTCGCCAAGGGCCTGTTCAACGACCCGAGCAAAGTCGAGTTCGTGGTGCAGTCTTCCGATGCGCGCATTCCGAACCTGCTGACCGACAAGGTCGACATGAGTTGCCAGTTCATCACCGTAACCGCCAGCCGCGCGCAACAAGTGGCTTTCACGCTGCCGTACTACCGCGAAGGCGTCGCGTTGCTGCTGCCGACCAACAGCAAATACAAAGAGATCGACGACCTGAAAGCCGCAGGCGACGGCGTCACCGTGGCCGTGCTGCAGAACGTTTACGCCGAAGAGCTGGTGCACCAGGCGCTGCCCAAAGCCAAGGTCGACCAGTACGACAGCGTTGATCTGATGTACCAGGCGATCAATTCCGGTCGCGCGGATGCTGCTGCCACTGACCAGTCTTCGGTCAAGTACCTCATGGTGCAGAACCCTGGCCGTTATCGCTCGCCAGCCTTTGCCTGGAGCCCGCAAACCTACGCCTGCGCTGTCAAGCGTGGCGATCAGGACTGGCTGAATTTCGTCAACACCGCGTTGCATGAAGCCATGACCGGCGTCGAGTTCCCGACCTACGCGGAATCGTTCAAGAAGTGGTTTGGTGTGGATCTGCCGACCCCGGCGATTGGCTTCCCGATGGAATACAAATAACGCGAACCGACTGACGGGGCAGGGAAGGCCATAACGCCTTCCCGTCCCAGGTACTGCTGAATATGAACTATCAGTTAAATTTTGCAGCGGTCTGGCGGGACTTTCCCAGTCTGCTGTCGGGCCTGGGGCTTGGCCTTGAGCTGGCGCTGATCTCGATTGCCATCGGTTGCGTGATCGGGCTGATGATGGCTTTTGCCATGCTCTCGAAGTTTCGGGCACTGCGCATCATCGCCTCGGTGTACGTCACGGTGGTGCGCAATACGCCGATTCTGGTGCTGATTCTGTTGATTTACTTCGCGCTGCCCAGTCTTGGCATTCGCATGGACAAGATCGCTTCATTCATCGTCACGCTGTCGCTGTATGCCGGGGCCTACCTGACCGAAGTCTTTCGCGCCGGTTTGCTCAGCATCCATAAGGGCCAGCGCGAGGCGGGACTGGCCATCGGCCTGGGCGAATGGCAGGTGCGTGCTTACATCGTGGTGCCGGTGATGTTGCGCAACGTGTTGCCTGCGCTGTCGAACAACTTCATTTCGCTGTTCAAGGACACCTCGCTGGCAGCCGCCATCGCTGTGCCGGAACTGACCTATTACGCGCGCAAGATCAACGTCGAGAGCTACCGGGTGATTGAAACCTGGCTGGTGACTACGGCGCTATACGTTGCGGCCTGTTACCTCATCGCCATGCTGCTGCGTTATCTCGAACAGCGCCTGGCGATTCGCCGCTAGGAGGCCTCCATGTACGAACAACCTACCTGGCTGCATGAACTGTGGATCGCGCGCGAGGCGCTGTGGTCGGGCTTTTTGACCAGCATTCAGTGCTCGGCGCTGGCCATAGTCTGCGGCACCGTGATCGGCGTCTTCGCCGGGTTGATCCTGACCTACGGCACGCTGTGGTCGCGCCTGCCGTTTCGCGTTTACGTTGATCTGATTCGTGGCACCCCGGTCTTCGTGCTGGTGCTGGCCTGCTTTTATATGGCCCCTGCACTGGGCTGGCAGATCAGCGCCTTTCAAGCGGGCGCCTTGGGCCTGACGCTGTTTTGCGGCTCACACGTGGCCGAGATCGTGCGCGGTGCGTTGCAAGCCATCCCTCGCGGGCAACTGGAAGCGGGCAAAGCCATCGGCCTGACGTTCAGCCAGTCCCTGAGCTACGTGTTGTTGCCCCAGGCGTTGCGCCAGATCCTGCCGACCTGGGTCAACTCGTCCACCGAGATCGTCAAGGCCTCGACCTTGCTCTCGGTGATCGGCGTGGCCGAGTTGCTGCTGAGCACCCAACAGGTGATCGCGCGCAACTTCATGACCCTTGAGTTTTACCTGTTCGCCGGATTTCTGTTCTTCATCATCAACTACGCCATCGAGCTTCTTGGTCGGCAAATCGAAAAACGGGTGGCCTTGCCATGACACAGACTCAAACCGCTACCGCCGCCCCGGCTTTGCTGAGCATTGAAGGGCTGCACAAATCCTATGGGCCGGTCGAAGTGCTGAAGGGCGTCGATCTGAAGATGAACAAGGGCAACGTCGTGACCCTGATCGGCTCCAGTGGCTCGGGCAAGACCACGCTGCTGCGCTGCGTCAATCTGCTGGAAGAATTCCAGGGCGGGCACATCCGTCTCGAAGGTCAGGACATCGGCTACAGCGACATCAACGGCAAGCGCGTGCGCCACCCGGAAAAGGTCATCGCCCAACACCGCGCCATGACCGGCATGGCGTTCCAGCAATTCAACCTGTTCCCGCACATGAGCGCCCTACAGAACGTCACCCTGGGCCTGCTGAAAGTCAAAAAGATGCCCAAGGATCAGGCCGTGGCATTGGCCGAGAAATGGCTGGATCGCGTGGGTTTGCTGGAGCGTCGCAATCACTTTCCCGGCCAGCTTTCCGGTGGTCAGCAGCAACGGGTCGCGATCGCCCGCGCCATTGCGATGAACCCCAGCTTGATGCTGTTCGACGAAGTGACCTCGGCGCTGGACCCAGAACTGGTTGGCGAAGTGCTGAGCGTGATCAAAGGCCTGGCGGAAGAGGGCATGACCATGTTGCTGGTGACCCACGAAATGCGCTTTGCGTACGAAGTGTCGGACCAGATCGTGTTCATGAATCAGGGGCGCATTGAAGAGCAAGGGCCTCCGAAGGCTTTATTCGAACAGCCTAAGTCGGCGCGGCTGGCTGAATTTCTCAAGAACATTCGTTTTTAAAAATCATTTTGTTCAAACGCATTTTTACCGCTCAATCAAAGGAGATTTCTCATGAGCATTACTCGTTACGGCGCTGGTAGCACAGCAGGTGGCGGTCAGCCACGGCCTTTCGCTCGCGCGGTCGAGGCAGACGGTTGGTTGCATGTTTCAGGGCAAGTGCCGGCAGTGGATGGCGAGATCATCAACGGCGGCATTATTGAGCAGACTCGTCAAACCATGGAAAACCTGGTGGCGATCCTCACTGAGGCCGGTTATGAGCTTAAAGACGTGGTGCGCGTCGGCGTGTGGCTGGAAGACCCTCGGGATTTCTGGAGTTTCAACAAGGTCTTCGGCGAATACTTCACCCCCGAACACGCCCCGGCCCGCGCCTGCGTGCAGGCCAACATGATGGTCGACTGCAAGGTCGAGATTGATTGTATTGCTTATAAAAAGAAGCCGTAAGCATGGCGTAACCCTGTAGGAGCGAAATTATTCGCGAATCGGTGTCTTGACCGCCGAATATGATTCGCCTGTACCGGCCTCTCGCGAATAAATTCGCTCCTACAGATTCGACGCATTACCTGTAGGAGCGCGCTTGCCCGCGAAGACGTCGATACATCCGACACATCTTCGTCGCTAACGAATGCTTTCGCGGGCAAGCGCGCTCCTACAGTGATTGGCGCATCTGTAAACTGCCCGCAATCTTTCAGGAAATACCTGCACCGATGGATACCCCAACCATGACCGAAGACACGATCAAACGCAGGGCCCGTGGTCTGGACCGGGCGTTCGATATTCTCGATTTTCTCAAGGAAACGGGCACCCCCATGCGCCCGAACGAGATCGCCAGCGGCATTGGCAGCCCGAAATCGACAGTGTATGAACTGGTCGCTTCGTTGCTGGAACGGCGGATTCTGGAAACCGTCGGCAAGGACGGTCACGTCTACCTCGGGCGTCAGCTGTACTTTCTCGGCCAGGCCCATCTGCGCCATTTCGACTTCACCCGTGAAGCCGAAATCAGCCTGACTGAAATCGTCGAGCAAACCCGGGAAACCGCGCAGATGTGCCTGCTCAACGGACGCAAATACACCGTAGCGCTGATGAAAGAGGGCGCCCGGCACTTCCGGATTTCCTCTGACATTGGCGAAGACGCGCCGATTCCCTGGACTGCTTCCGGACGTTTGCTGCTCGGCCATCTCACCGATCAGGCGATCGCCGACCTGATCGACCCTGAGGACTTTATTCTTCCAAACGGCGAAGAACTGCCAATGGAGACGTTTCTCAACGAGATCCGAAAGGCTCATGCCGAAGGCTTCTTCTCCTTCAACAGCATCGCCGACACCTTCACCCACTGTTTCGCCGCGCCGGTAAACGACAAACAGGGCATCTGCATCGCGACCCTGTGCATCGTCGCGCCCCGGGCCGACGCCAAAACCCATTACGACGACTATCGGCGGGTGCTTATCGACAGCGCCAACAGCCTCGCCCGTCGAGTCAACGAGTAACGCGGGCGCCGCCCGTTACACGCGGCATGAACCCGCACCACGAACAAGAACAGGAGAACACCATGAGCATCGCCCTCGTACAAAAAGGCAGCGCCAACCCAGGCGACCAACTGGTGCGTGACGTCAGCCTGCCTGCGCTGGTCATCCATCGCCAGGCCCTGGAGCACAACCTGCACTGGATGCAGAAGTTCGTCAGCAACAGCGGTGCTGAACTCGCGCCCCACGGCAAGACCAGCATGGTGCCTGCACTGTTCCGCCGTCAGTTGGAGGTCGGCGCCTGGGGCCTGACCCTCGCCACCGCCGTACAGACTCGCGCGGCCTATGCCCATGGCGTACGCCGGGTGCTGATGGCTAACCAATTGGTGGGCGCGCCGAACATGGCGCTGATCGCCGAAATGCTCGGCGACTCGATGTTCGATTTTCACTGCATGGTCGATCACCCGGACAACGTCCAGGCGCTGGGCGAGTTCTTCGCAGCGCAAGGCTTGCAACTCAACGTGATGATCGAATACGGCGTAGTCGGCGGCCGTTGCGGTTGCCGCAGCGAGCAGGAAGTCATGGCCCTGGCCGATGCCATCGCCGCGCAACCTGCGCTCAAACTCACTGGCATCGAAGGCTACGAAGGCGTGATCCACGGCGATCACGCGGTCAGCGGGATTCGTGAGTTCGCAAGCTCACTGGTACGCCTGGCGGTCACGCTGCAGGACAAGGGCGCATTCGCCCTGGATCGACCGATTGTTACCGCGTCCGGTTCGGCCTGGTATGACCTGATCGCCGAGGAATTCGACAAGCAGCAAGTACGCGATCGCTTCCTGAGTGTGCTGCGCCCCGGCAGCTACGTGGTACACGACCACGGCATCTACAAACAAGCGCAGTGCTGCGTTCTTGACCGTCGTGACGATTTGACCGAAGGCCTGCAACCGGCAATGGAAGTCTGGGCTCACGTGCAGTCGATGCCAGAACCGGGTTTTGCTGTGATCGCCCTGGGCAAACGCGACGTGGCGTTTGACGCAGGTATGCCCAGCCCGTTATTGCGTTACAAAGCGGGAGTTGTCCCAGCCAAGGGCGATGATGTCAGCGCCTGCACGGTGACCGCCGTGATGGATCAACACGCGTTCATGACGGTTGCGCCTGGCGTCGAGCTGAAGATTGGCGACATTATTTCCTTCGGCACGTCGCACCCGTGCCTGACCTTCGACAAATGGCGCACGGGCTGTCTGGTGGACGATGACCTGAGCGTCATTGAAACCCTGGACACCTGTTTCTGATCGTGACGATTGAAGGGAGCAACAGCACGCCATGAGCGAATTAATCAGCCACAGCCACCCGAAAGTCGCGCTGATCGGCGAGTGCATGATCGAGTTGCAGCAACATGCAAACGGCAGTCTCAACCAGAGCTTTGGTGGGGACACGCTGAACACGGCAGTGTATCTGTCGCGCCTGTTGGGGTCGGCGGCGCAGGTGGATTACGTCACTGCGCTGGGCGACGACAGCTTTAGCGACGCGATGTGCAAGGTCTGGTCCGACGAGGGCATTGGCTTGAGCAAGGTTCAGCGCCTGCCGGGCCGATTGCCGGGGCTGTACTGCATTCAGACCGATGCCAATGGCGAACGGCGCTTTCTGTACTGGCGCAATGAGGCCGCGGTGCGTGAGTGTTTCACCACGCCTGCGGCGGAACCGATTTTGGCGGCGCTGCCGGAATACGACGTGCTGTATTTCAGCGGCATCACCCTGGCGGTGCTGGGCGAAGTGGGCAGGGCGCGGCTGTTGTCGACTCTGGGCGAGGCCCGTGATCGTGGGGTTCGTGTGGCGTTCGACAACAACTATCGCCCGCGTCTGTGGCGCAGCGTCGACCAAGCCCAGCAGTCCTACCGGGCGGTGATGCATGAAGTGGATCTGGCGCTGCTCACCGAAGACGACGAGCAGGCACTGTTCGGTTTTAGCGACAGCGAGCAGTTGCTGGCGACTTATCGCGCGATGGGTGTCAGTGAAGTGGTGGTCAAGCGCGGCGCCCAGAGTTGTCTGGTTGAATCAATGGGCGCGCGTTACGAAATTGCCGCGCACCCGGTGCAGAAAGTGATCGACACCACGGCGGCGGGGGATTCCTTCAGCGCCGCGTATCTGGCGCGTCGCTTACGCGGTGGTAGCCCGGTTGATGCAGCAGAAGCGGGGCATCGGCTGGCGAGTCTGGTGATCCAGCATCCGGGGGCGTTGATTCCCAGGAGTGTGATGCCGGGTTGATCGATTGGGGCACTCTGCACCGTGGGAGCGGACCTGTCCGCGAAGACTGACTTCCAGGCGCCGGATATGTATCGGTCTGCCCCTGCCTATTCGCGAACAGGTTCGCTCCCACGGGATTCTCATCTGACCGAGAGCTGGTTATCAATCCCGATAAAAAACCTGCACCAGGTGATACCCGAATTTGCTCTTCACCGGGCCATGCACGACCCGCAGCGGCTTTTTGAAAATGATCTGATCAATTGCCCCGACCATCTGGCCGGGCCGCACTTCGCCCAGATCACCGCCACGCTTGCCGGACGGGCAGGTGGAATACTTCTTGGCCAGCACATCGAAGGCTTCACCCTTGGCGATGCGCTGCTTGAGCTGTTCGGCCTCTTCAGCGGTCTTGACCAGAATGTGCCGTGCTTGAGCTTTCATGAAAATAATCGTCTCGAGAAAAACGCCGCGCATTATGCCTTTCCCGTGCGCTTTCAGGTAATTTCCCTATCCTTGACCGGACGAGCGAACGCTGTCCGGCGTACAAGGTCGCATGATGTGGCGACCTGCCGTCTTCTTACCTTACTTGTGCGGTGCAGTTATGGATTTTCCGGCGTTGTTGAAGATTCTGGCCAGCCAGGATGGATCGGACCTTTATCTGTCCACCGGCGCGCCACCTTGCGCCAAGTTCAACGGCGTACTCAAGCCGTTGAGCGCTGAGGGATTGAAGCCCGGCGACATCGCGAAAATCGCCGACAGCATCATGGACAGCGAGCAGCGCCAGGACTTCGAGCGCGATCTCGAAATGAATCTGGCCTACTCGCTGGGTGGGGTTGGGCGCTTTCGTATCAACATCTTCAAGCAGCGCAACGAAGTGTCCATCGTGGCGCGCAACATCAAGCTCGACATCCCGAAATTCGAAGACCTGCATCTGCCTGACGTGCTGCTCGACGTGATCATGGAAAAAAACGGTCTGGTACTGTTCGTCGGCGCCACGGGTTCGGGTAAATCCACGTCCCTGGCAGCGTTGATCGACCACCGTAATCGTCACGCCAGCGGCCACATCATCACCATCGAAGACCCGGTCGAATTCATTCACAAGCACAAGAAGTCGATCATCAATCAGCGTGAAGTAGGCGTTGACACCCGCAGCTTCCACGCCGCGCTGAAAAACACCCTGCGTCAGGCTCCGGATGTGATCCTCATTGGTGAGATTCGCGACCGCGAAACCATGGAGCACGCGTTGGCCTTCGCTGACACCGGTCACCTGGCGATTTCAACACTACATGCCAACAACGCCAACCAGGCGCTGGACCGGATCATCAACTTCTTCCCTGAAGACCGCCGCGCGCAACTGCTTCACGACCTGGGCAACAACCTCAAGGCGTTTGTGTCTCAGCGGCTGGTCAAGACCAAAGATGGCAAGCGCAGGGCCGCCGTGGAAGTGATGCTGGGCACGTCGACCGTTCGCGATTTGATTCATCGCAATGAGCTGTCTGAACTCAAGGGCATCATGGAAAAATCCACCCACGTCGGCATGCAGACCTTCGATAACGCGCTGTACGATCTGGCCGTCGAAGGCGTTATCAGCGAAGACGAAGCGCTGACAAACGCCGATTCCATGAACAACGTCCGTCTGAGATTGAAGCTGCACAGCGAAAACGGCGTCAACGAAATCACCACGCCGCCCCCAGCGCCGCAACCTGCACCCCAGGCCAACGTCGCCGATTGGGGGCTGGTCGAAGAAAAAGACGAGCCCGGCACTCCGCGTTTTTAATCCCAATTAGATACCCGTGGGAGCGGACCTGTCCGCGAATGCTATCCATCAGGCGCCATAGTCGGGTTGGCTATGCCGCCGCCTTCGCGGACAGGTCCGCTCCCACGGGTTCTTGGTCAATCCAAAATAGGTGGTGAACACAAATCCCTTGTAGGAGCTGCCGAGCCGCCGAAGGCTGCGATGCAATGCACCTGACACACCGCAATCGCAGCCATCGTGCTTCGGCAGCTCCTACAACTGACGGACAGATTTCCGATCATCGAAGCCCTGTAGGAGCGAATTCATTCGCGAGGCGGTCCTGCATACCCACCGCGCGGGCCGCTTCGCCAGCAAGTGGGCTCCTACAGAGTTATCGCACGTCCGGTCTTGATCGATTCAATCGCGCAATTCGCCAGATGCAACGCCTTCAAACCATCGCGGGCGGTGCTGGGGAGGTTGTCGCCGGCGACCACGGCATTGATGAAGTGCTCAAGCTCGATGCGATAGGAATCGGCGTAACGCTCCAGGAAGAAATTCATCAGCGGCTCACGAACTTCGGTCTGGCTGGCAGTCCAGCTGCGCACGGTGCTAGGGCGATGGTTTTCGTTGAGCAGCATGCCTTTTGAGCCGAACACTTCCAGGCGCTGATCGTAGCCATACACCGCCTCACGGCAGCAATTGATGTGGCATTGCTTGCCCGAAGCCGTGCGCAGCAGAACCATCACGCTGTCGAAATCATCGATCTGCGCCAGCGCAGGCTCTACCAGGCGGCTGGCGATGGCCATGACTTCTACCGGCTCTTCCCCCAGCAACGTCCGTGCGGTGTCAAAGTCGTGAATGGTCATGTCGCGGAAGATCCCGCCCGAGTGCTTGAGGTATTCCACCGGCGCCAGACCCGGGTCACGGCTGGTAATGATCACCTGACGCACCTCTCCGATCTTCCCGGCGGCAATGGCTTTGCGCATTGCCAGGGTATCGGGATCGAAACGCCGATTGAAACCCAGCATCACTTTGCCATTCTGCCGTTCGATCTCTTCCACGGCCTTGGCCGCTTTGGCGAAATCCAGATCAATCGGTTTCTCGCACAACACCGGTTTGCCCAACTTTACGGCGCGCAGCATCAGGTCAATGTGGGTGTCGGTGGGGGTGCCGATCACGATGGCGTCTACGTCGTCGCGCTCGATGGCGGCTGCGCAGTCATAAGCGGCCGCGCAGCCCAGCTTCGCAGCCAGCTTGTCGACGCCTTCACGCCAGGGATCGGCGATCACCGACAGAATCACATCGGGGTTGGCGGCCACGTTGGCAGCGTGGATGTTAGCGATACGGCCTGCGCCGAGGACAGCGATGCGAAGCATGGGTGGATCTCCTGGGATTGTTATTGTCGGGGTAGATCGGGTTGGTAAACGGCACTCAAGGAGCGGTCAGTGGGCCAGATTGAAGGGCGTGACAATCTGCACTTGTGACGAGGGAATCGGGTCAGCCTTCCACAGCCGATGAAACTGCAGGATGTGCAAAAAGGCATGGCGAGCATCGACCTGCAAATTGTGATCGATGATTGCGGCAATCTTTTCTTCGGCCAGCAACTGTCGGTTTTCATGATCCAGGTCATGACCTATAAACGCTGACAGGGGCCGCTGCCGGGCGGCAAAGGCGTCGACGATGGCGCGGTTGCCGCCTCCCACGCTGTACACCGCGCGCAGGGACGGATTATCGAGCAGCGCCTGACTCACGCGGTCGAACGTCGGACCGTACACGCCGTAACCGCCGGTAATGTCCACCACTCGCAAGTGCGGCGCCCGGTTGCGCAGCCAGACCCGAAAGCCCATTTCGCGTTCTTCCTCCCCGCGAAACAACTCGCTGCTGATCACCACCGCAACGTCCTGCGGGGCCTGATCCAGCCAGCACGACATCAAATACGCTGCCGTCTGCCCGGCGGTGCGGTTGTCCATACCGACATAACCCACGCGCTCGCTCTGAGGCAAATCCGACACCAGCGTCACCACCGGAATACCCGCTGCGGTCACTTGATTCACTGCTTCGTTGATTTGTGGCTCGTCGGCAGCCTTGAGGATCACGCCCTGAGATCCCTTGCCCGCGCATCGCAGAATCAGGTCGTGCATGCGCTGGGTGTCGATCTCTTGATAAAGGTGAAAACGCGGAAAGATGCGGAACGGCGCCAGGCTCCCCAGTTGCGCGTGAATGGCCTGCTGCACCGCATCGCTGAAGCGGGTCGGCGTGTGCAGGATGATGTCGATGTGGAAAGTACGGCCTACAACAGGGCCGGACTTTTCCTGCGCATCGAGCTCCTGAAGCGCTTGCTGGATACGCCGGTCAGTCTGGTAATGCACGCTGCCGCGCTGGTGCAACACGCGGTCGACCGTGGCTTTGCTGACCCCGGCCTGGGCGGCGATCTGCTTGATGGAGAAACGGCGGGCTTGGTCGAGCATGATTTCCCCTGGCCATTTTGTTGTTATCGGCGAGTGAGGTCTTGTTGAGGTCGATTCGGGCCTCTCTGAGGTAAGCGACAGGCTAGTCTCTGTTCTGTTTCTTGTACAGATGGAATTTAAATTCCATTCACATCAAGAGCACCTCATTTGTCGAACTACCCAATAATAAAAACCGCAGGAGACACGCATGTCAGCAGCACTCGATCTTTCGTCATCCTTCACCGGCCGTTACTACATTGTCACCGGCAGCACGCAAGGCCTGGGCGCAGCAGTTGCGCTGACCCTGGCGCAACGGGGCGCGGCGGGTCTGATCATCTGCGGGCGCAGCCGCGACAAGGGCGAACAGCAGGCGCGCCAACTGAGCGAACTGGACTGCAAGACGCACTTCGTCGAAGCCGACATGGAAAGCGTGGAAGATTGCCGCCGCGTAGTGGCCGCCGCCAAACAGCACTTCGGCACTGTCCACGGGCTGGTCAATTGCGCCGGCATGTCGGATCGCGGCACCATCCTTGATACCTCGCAGGAGCTGTTCGATCGCATCTTTGCAGTCAACGTCCGCGCGCCGTTTTTCCTGATGCAAGACACCATCAAGCTGATGATCGCAGGCGGGGTCGAGGGCGCCATTGTCAACATCCAGAGCGTCAGCGGGCATGGCGGGCAATCTTTCCTCTCGGCGTACGCCACGTCCAAGGGCGCGCTGGCGATTTTGACCAAGAACGTTGCGTTCAGCGCTTTGCACAACCGCATCCGCGTCAACGGCCTGAACATCGGCTGGATGGACACGCCCCACGAAGATGAAATCCAGCGCAAATACCATGGCGCCGGCGACGACTGGCTTTCCAGGGCTGAAGCTCAATCGCCGTTCGGACGATTGCTCAAGCCACAAGAGGTTGCCAACAGCGTGGCGTTTTTACTCTCGGAGCAGTCCGGCATGATGACCGGCTCGGTGATCGACCTGGAACAGGGCGTCTTCGGTTGCGGCGACGGTTCGACGCCACGGCCTGATGCCCCGCTGAACTTGAAGGGAGCGGACGGAGCAGGGCAGTGAGCCTGTTCGGCAGTGCGGCAGAGCTCGACATCGAGGCCTTCGCGGGTTTGTGCGAACAGAGCGTTGCGACGGCGGATTACCCAACTAGCCGCGAGGTCATCAAGCGCGTGGTGATCTACGACGCCCAAGCGTTACGCGATGCCTCTGCGGCGGACCGGGTGGCGATCCTCAGCGAGTTGCACCATGTTTTTCGTCACGGCTCTGGCGTATTGGTGGTACGTAACGCTTATCCCGACACTGCGGTGGTCGACCGCCACAGCGCCGTGTTCGAGCAGATACTGGCGCTAGAGGCGGAACGTGGCGCCGCGGCCGATCATTTCGCCAAGGCCGGGGCCAATGGACGGATCTGGAATTCCCTGCAAAAAGCGGCCGAGCTGTCGCCGCAATCGTTCATCGAGTACTACGCCAATCCGCTGCTGGGGTTGATCGCTGAAAGCTGGCTGGGGCCTTACTTTCAGACCACCGCCCAAGTCAACGTGGTGCGTCCCGGCGGACAGGCGCAGCAACCCCATCGTGATTATCACTTGGGGTTCCAGACTACAGAGGTGGCAGCGCGCTTTGGGTTGCCGCTGCATCTGCTGTCGCAATACCTGACGCTGCAAGGCGCGATTGCCCATACCGACATGCCGCTGGAGAGCGGGCCAACGTTGTTGCTGCCGTTTTCACAGCGGTACGAGTCGGGGTATCTGGCGTGGCGGGATCAGCGCTTCATCGACTACTTCGCTGAGCACGCGGTGCAACTGGCGCTGAACAAGGGCGACCTGTTGTTCTTCAATCCAGCGCTGTTTCATGCGGCGGGCAGTAACCGCACGGCGGACTTTCATCGCATGGCCAATCTGCTGCAGATTTCTTCGGCGTTCGGCAAACCGATGGAAAGCATCGACCGCGACGCGATGATGCTGGCGGTGTATCCGCTAATGTTGAAGGGGCTAGAGGACGACGAGCTGGACAACGCCAGTGTGGAGTCGGTGATTTCGCACACGGCGGATGGTTATTCGTTCCCCACCAATCTGGACACTGACCCACCGCTCAACGGCCTCGCGCCGCAGACCGCGCAACAGTTGATGGCGCAGGCGCTGGAGCAGCGTTGGCCGTTGCAGCAGTTTCGCGAGGCGGTAGCGCAGTTGCGCAGTAAGCGGATGGCGTGACAATTCGGGGAACGCTCGGCTTTAATTCTGGCCGGAGGCCGTAGGAGTCCGGCTTGCCGACGATCTGCAGCGGCACGAAAGGCGACGCAAAACCTGTAGGAGCGCACGAGCAACGCGAGGCCGCGATCGGCTGCGCAGCAGTCGTAAAAGCGCCAGCGCTGCGCACTGGATCGCGGCCTCGCGTTGCTCGTACGCTCCTACAGAGATCTGATTCATTCCGGCACATAGTCTTGGAGCCCAGGGGCGTTGGTCCCCAAGCTACGTCACTGGATTAAAAATTCTCCGGCGTGACGATTTGCAACGGCACAAAAGGCAACGCAAAACCTGTAGGAGCGCACGAGCAACGCGAGGCCTCGATCGGCTGCGCAGCAGTCGTAAAAGCTGCCAGCGCTGCGCACTGGATCGCGGCCTCGCGTTGCTCGTGCGCTCATACAGAGATCGGATTCATTCCGGCACATAGTCTTGGAGCCCAGGGGCGTTGGTCCCCAATCTGCGTCACTGGATTAAAAATTCTCCGGCGTGACGATTTGCAACGGCACAAATGGCGATGCAAAACCTGTAGGAGCGTACGAGCAACGCGAGGCCGCGATCGGCTGCGCAGCAGTCGTAAAAGCTGCCAGCGCTGCGCACTGGATCGCGGCCTCGCGTTGCTCGTGCGCTCCTACAGAGATCGGATTCATTCCGGCACATCGTCTTGAAGCCGGTGCCGTTGGTTCCCAAGCTACGCCGCTGGATTAAAAATTCTCCGGCGTGACGATCTGCAACGGCACGAACACGCGATGGCGCTGGGGATCGATCAACTCGGCGCCCGGCAATTGCAGCATCAGTTCGATCAAGGCCTGGGCAATCAGTGCCGGTTGTGAATCGATCACCAAAGTGACCAGTCCCTTGCGCATGGCCTGGCGGGATTCTTGGGTCGACTCCTGCAAAATCACGGTCATCGGCGGGCGATCCGGGGACGCGGCCAGCGCGCTGACCACACCTTCGACGCCACCGCCTGCTACATACAAACCGCACAGATCCGGGTGGCGTGCCAGCAGATCAAGGGTGGCTTCTTCGCTGATCGCACCGTTGTCCATGGTGATTACTGTGGGCAGCACGCGAATGGCTGGCAGCTTTTCTTCAAAATAACTGCGCAGTCCGGCTTCGCGTTTTTCATGCCCCAGGAAGCGGTGCCCTCCGACCAAGACCGCCACCGACCCCGCGCCAGATCTTGCGCCATGGGCGATCAGCCAACCCGCCGTGCGCCCTACCTCATGGTTGTCCACCCCGACATAAGCGCCCGGCTCGCGGGTCGGCAAATCAGTAAGCAGCGACACCACCCGCACGCCTTTCAAGCGCACCGCTTCGATGGCATCGAGGATCAACGGATGCTCGAAACTCACCAGTGCCAGGCACTGACAGCGCTCGGCCAATTGATGAATCTGCGCGGCGATCGATTGCGGCGAGCGGTCGTGAATCAGTTCGACATGACAGGCGATATTGGCACTTTGCGTGCGCCGGGCCTGCTCGACAATTGCGTCGCTCAGGCTGCTGTAAAAGGTCTGGGAAGTGCCCAGCAGCAGAAAGCCAAAATGCCAGGCCGGTTTCTTCTCGTTGATGCGCTGGGATATCAGCCGCGCGGCGAAATAGCCGACAGCCTCGGCGGCCTGATAAACCTTCTGCGCGGTGTCCGGACTGACGGGCGCCCTGGCGTTCAGCACCCGGTCCACCGTCGCGACACTTAACTTCGCATACACGGCCACGCTGGCAATCGTTGGGCGTTTGGTCGAAGCATTGTTTTTATTATTCACAGCGCAACCCTGTAGGAGCGAATTTATTCGCGAGACGATGTTTGCGGCGACAAAAGATGTGCTGGCTGCACGAGCTTCTCGCGAATGAATTCGCTCCTACACAAGACTTTTAGCACCCATTTGATAGAAAACTATCAAGGCGTTTCAGGGCTGGATGATAGCTTGATAGAGAATACTTTCCAGCCGTTGTGAGCACTGTCCTGGCTCTCTATATTTTTATTGTCTTCGGTGATCAAGACCGCGCAGGCACTGCACGTTCTGCGCCCGACTTTAATTGTGGAGAACAATAACAATGTCCCAGATTCCGCGAGATCCTGTCCGGCGCAGAGACTACAGCCTGACCGGGGCGAACGCGCAAAGTGCGGTGGATGCAGGACTTGCCAACGCCACCTGGTATCAGTGCGCCGTTCCGCGCAAACGCATGAAAGAATTGATGCAGCGCAACGATTCTCGCGCGCTGCGCGACACAGTTTTGTGGCTGGGCGCATTAGTGATCAGCGGCGTCGGTGGCTACGTGTTTTGGGGGAGTGTTGCCTGCGTACCGTTCTTCCTGGTGTACGGTTTGTTGTACGGCTCGGCGGCCAACTCACGCTGGCACGAAACCGGCCACGGCACCGCGTTCAAGACCCGCTGGATGAACGACGTGGTCTACCAGCTGGCGTGTTTCATGGTCATGTACGAGCCGCAAGTCTGGCGCTGGAGCCACGCGCGGCATCACACCGACACCATCATCGTCGGTCGTGATCCGGAGATTGTCGAACCCCGTCCGCCGCGCCTGGGGACGATGTTTCTCAAGCTGCTGTCGGTGCCCCACGTGATTGGTATTTTCAAGTCACTGTTTCTGCACGCAGCAGGGAAAATCAACGACGAAGAAAGAACCTTTATCCCTGAATCCGAATGGCCAAAAGTATTTCGCACTGCGCGCATATGGCTGGCGATCCACGGGGTGGTGATCGGCACTGCACTGTATTTCAATACCTGGCTGCCCATGATGTACGTGCTGTTGCCGACGATGTATGGCGGCTGGTTGAGTTATATCTTCGGGCTGACGCAACACGTGGGTCTGGCCGAAGACGAGCTGGATCATCGCAAGAACTGCCGCACGATTTACATGAACCAGCTGTTCCGGTTTTTTTATTCCGACATGAACTACCACCTGGAACACCACATGTTCCCGATGGTGCCGTATTACTCGCTGGCGCAACTTCATGAGGAAATAAAAGCTGACTGCCCGCCGCCTTACAACGGCCTGGCCGAAGCCTATCGGGAGATCATTCCCGCGCTGTTAAAGCAGCGAAAGGACCCGACCTATTACATCAAGCGGCCAGTCAGGGCGACTGAATCGACCACGACGGTTACACCGGCTGAGTCTGCACTCGGCTGATCAACCTTTTTGCACCCTATAACAAGAGAACATTGCCATGAGCGATCAATGGGTTGAAGTGTGCCTGGTGGATGACATCGACGAAGAAGACGTCATCCGCTTCGATCATCAGGAAAAAACCTATGCCGTCTACCGCTCCGCCGAGAGCGATTTTTACGCCACCGACGGCCTGTGCACTCACGAACACATCCACCTCGCCGACGGGTTGGTGATGGATTTCATCATCGAGTGCCCCAAGCACAATGGGCGTTTTGACTACCGCAACGGCAAGGCCCAGGGCGCTCCAGTGTGCGTCAATCTCAAAACCTATCCGGTGAAGGTCGAGTCGGGCAGGGTGCTGCTCAATACCTTGGGCGCGGCATCGTGAGTGGCGTTAAACACACAGACACGATGATCATCGTCGGGGCAGGGCATGCCGGAGGGCGCGCGGCATTGACACTGCGCGAAGCAGGCTATGCAGGGCGCATCGTGCTGATCGGCGACGAAGCGCATTTGCCCTATGAACGCCCGCCATTGTCCAAGGGTTTGCTCAAGGGCGAGTCGTCCCTGCCAGCGTGCAGCTTGTTCAATGAAGCCAGCTTGCTCGGCCTGAATATCGAGCATCTGGGGGGCGTGAAGGTGGCGCGGATCGAGCCTCTCGAACATCGCGTGCTCCTGAGCAACGGCGTTTGCCTGGAGTATTCGAAACTGCTGCTGGCCACCGGTGGCCGTTCACGCAACTTGCCGATGGACGAAACCCTCCTGAGTAACGTGCATTACCTGCGCACGGTCGATGAATCGTTACGCCTGCAATCGGCGCTGCAACCCGGCGCGAGATTGCTTGTGGTCGGTGGAGGTTTTATTGGTCTTGAAGTCGCAGCCACGGCCCGCGAGCGTGGCTGTCAGGTCAGCGTGATCGAAGCCGGGGCCCGCTTGGCAAGCCGCGTGCTGCCCGAGCGGATATCCGCCGAACTGCTGGCGCTGCACCAAAGCAAAGGCGTTGCCGTGCACTTGAATGCGCTGATTGAAAGCGTTCAGGGTGTTGGCTCGGTTCAGTCGGTCACATTGGTCGGTGGTCAAACACTGATCTGCGACGCGCTGTTGGTCGGCATTGGCATGCAGCCCAACCTGCAACTGGCCAGCGAGGCGGGGCTCGAAACAGGCAGCGGTATCAAGGTTGATCGCTATCTGCAAACCAGTGCGCCAGACATCTACGCGGCAGGGGACGTGTGTGAATTTCAGGACCTGTTGGGGCAATTTCAGCGTCAGGAAACCTGGCGCAATGCTGAAACTCAAGGCCGGCTGGCGGCACTGAACATGCTCGGCCAGCAGCAGGCGTTTACCACCACGCCGGGGTTCTGGTCCGATCACTATGAGTTCGGCATGCAAACCGTGGGCGCCATGCCCCGCGACGCGACCCTCATCGAGCGGCCCGTCAAAGGCGACGGTTTCCTGCTGCTGTATCTCGATCAGTCAGGGCATGTAGTCGGAGCCAGCGGTTGGGGGATGGGCAACAGCATTGCTAAGGACATCAAGTTGTGCGAACGGCTGATCGAGGGACGCATCAGCGTGTCGGTAGGCACGCTCAGTGATCCCGAGGTCCCCCTCAGGCAACTGCTGCGAGGCGAACATGCGTGAGTTTCTGGTGTTTCAATCCCTGTGGGCCATGCTCGATGCCAAGGGGCAATCGCCGTTGTCCCTTGAGCAGCAGGTCCAGCAGATCGCCGAGGCCGGATTCGACGGCGTGACCGGGCACTATTGGCAGATCGATGAGGCGCGTCAGCTTTCGGTAATCGCCCGCGCGTCGGGGCTACAAGTCGAGGGGCAGCTGTTCCCACAAACGGTGGAGGACCTGATACCGGCGCTGGAGATTGCCACCGAGTTCGGCTGCCATCACCTGACGCTGCAGGCGGATGTCCGTCCGCGTTCGCTGAAAGAAGCAATCAGGCTGGTGGAGGGCTGGCAGCGTCTGGCCGAGCAGGTGGACTTTCCGGTTCTGCTGGAAACCCATCGCTATCGGTTGAGCAACGACCTGTTTTTCACCCTGGATCTGCTGGCTGAAATGCCTGACCTCAAGCTGCTGGCGGACCTGTCTCACTATGTGGTCGGCCGCGAAATTCCGCTGCCGCCCGGCGATGATGATCAGGCGCAGATCGAGACCATTCTGCGCCACAGTTGGGGCTTTCATGGCCGGGTCGCCAGTTGCGAGCAGGTGCAAGTGCCGATCACCTTCGACCAGCACAAGCCCTGGCTGGAGCTATTCATGGGCTGGTGGCGCTACGGGATCGAGGATTGGCTCAAGCGGGACGCCGTGCCCGGCAGTCTGTCGTTCACCTGTGAACTGGGGCCGCCACCCTATGCAATCACCGGCCGCGACGGCCACGACATTACCGATCGCTGGGAAGAAGCGTTGCTGATGAAGGACATGATTCGTGGGGTGTGGAGGGAGTGCATCGATAAAAGTTACTCATCGCCTGACACCTCGCCTTCGCGGACAGGTCCGTTCCCAGCCTGACTGACCTGCATCGCCGCGTAAATCGCCAGTAAACACTGGTTCCGTGGGAGCGGGGCTGATCGCGGATAGGCCGTCAGATTCAGCCATTTTTGGGCAGAACCATCGTTTCTCGCGAACAAGTTCGCTCCTACAGTGATGAGCCAGTCACCGCCGCGAAAGAGGTTGGCATGCCCTATGCTGTCTCGACTCAGCCAAACCCGCCAACGGGCTCGAACAGCAAGAGGAATCGCCCCATGTACAAAGACTACCCAGCCGCCTATCAAGTCAGTAAAGGCGCGGCGTTGCAGGTTGATACGGCGTTTTACGAGCGTCTGCGCGAGCGCCAGGAAAACCGCACGCTGGTGGAGCAATTTGAAGTGCCGATACGCACCGGGCGGGCATGGAAGGTCAAGGCCGGGCAAGTGTTTCGCGTCACCACACCGGTGGGGCCGCAGGTGGGCGACTTCAATGTGTGGAACGCCAACGATCCCCGCGAACGTCTCTGGGCGGCGCGCACCCGGCAATTGCAGGGCGCACACGTCACGACCCATGACCGCTTGTGGTCGAACCTGCCTTTTTTGCGGCCGATGGTCACCATCACCGATGACAGCCTTGCCAGCTACGGCACCGACGAACACGGTGGCCGGTTGCACGATCTGCTTGGCACGCGCTGTGATCCCTACGTCAACAAGATGCTCACCGGGGAGGATTTTCACCATCACTGCCATTCCAACCTGACCCGCGCGGTCCTGCCTCATGGCCTGACTGAGTTCGACGTGCATGACGTGCTGAACATCTTTCAGTGCACCGGGTTGAATCACGATGACATGTACTTCATGAAGGCGTGCCCGGCGCAGAAGGGTGATTACCTGGAGTTTTTCGCCGAAATCGATCTGTTGTGCGCGCTGTCAACATGCCCCGGCGGGGATTTGTCGCTGCCGATGTGGGGGCCTGATGCGCAAGACCCATTGAGCGTGTGTCGTCCTTTGGGAGTGGAGATTTACGACGTCGACCCGCAATTGCTCGACGGCTGGAAATCGCCGGAACGGGCCGCTTACAACGGGCTGCACGGCCTGAAAATCGCCAAGGCGGAGTGGGAAGAGTAATCCGCAGACTACGCCGTACGTGAATATCTGTAGGAGCGAACTTGTTCGCGAAGCGTCCTGACTGACCCACCGCATCAGCCGTCTCGCCAACAAGTTGGCTCCTACAGAACGTTGGACTTCCGGTCCATGCTATCTGGCTTGATGGCGCCATTTCCTACATCACTCAATCAACTGTCTGACGAACGTCACGCCTCTGTAGTGAACCTGACACTTTTTAAACGGTCTGTTGACCACTGCGCGGCAAGTGGTGTCGGGTTTACGAGCGCCCGGCGGTTGTCACGATTTTTCCGCGCGCCTGTCTTCTCCAGCAGTTGCAGCGTGATGCCCGTCGCTGCAGGCGCAGGCTCTGTCCATCTTCACCGGCCCGACCATCCAGGCCTTATCTTTTTATTTTTTGAAGATCTTTCCATGTCGCCATTTCAGTCCTCCTTTCGTATTTCGCCTGCATCCTTTTTCACCTCTGGCGCGCGACGCCGTCTGCTGAGCGCGGGCCTTTTTGGCACGTTGCTCACAGTGTGTGTCGGCGCCCATGCCGAAACCAACGCCAAAGACCGCTGGGTCAGCGACACTTTGAGCACCTATGTGCGCAGCGGTCCTACTGACGGTTACCGCATTGTCGGCACGCTTAAATCCGGCCAGAAAGTCGAGTTGGTCAATACTCAGGGCGATTACAGCCAGGTTCGCGGCAACTCCGGCGATTTGGTATGGATTGCGTCCAATGATTTGCAGCAAGTGCCGGGTCAGACCGAGCGCTTGCCGCAGTTGACCCAGCAGGTCACCGACCTCAGCGGCCAGCTGAAGACCATCGACGACGACTGGAAAACCAAAGTGCAGGGCATGCAGGAAACCCTGGATTCGCGCAAGAAACTGGTCGATGAGCTTGAAGCCCGGGCCAAGGATCTGAATGCGCAGTTGACTGACGCGCAATCAGAACTGCGCTCCACCCAGGCGAAACTGGGCGACGAGAACAACCAGGTGCTGATGCGCTACATGGTTTACGGCGGCAGCATTGCCGGGGCCGGTTTGCTGCTGGGCCTGATCCTGCCGGCACTGACCCGAGGTCGCAAACGCAACGATCGGTGGTTTTGATCTGAGTAACGCCGGGCCTCTGCAGGAGCCAACTGGTTGGCGAGGCGGCTGATTCGATCCATCTGGCACGCCGCGTTCCTGTAGGAGCCAACTTGTTGGCGAGAGGATTGACGCGGTGTGTCAGCCGAAATGCCTCGCGAACAAGTTCGCTCCTACAGGGTGCTCCTCGCTTCACTACATCTGGCACGCCGCGTTCCTGTAGGAGCCAACTTGTTGGCGAGAGGATTGACGCGGTGTGTCTGTCGAAATGCCTCGCGAACAAATTCGCGCCTACAGGGTGCTCCTCGCTTCACTACATCTGAAACGCCGCGTTCCTGTAGGAGCCAACTTGTTGGCGAGAGGATTGACGCGGTGTGTCAGCCGAAATGCCTCGCGAACAAGTTCGCTCCTACAGGGTGCTGCTCGCTTCAGGGACCGGCTTATGCTCTGGGGCCATTGAAAAGACCAACCGCCCGCTGCTGAACCGCACCGTCAATGCCCGGTACTTCACCAGATACCGCGCCCACACCAGCGCGGCTGCAATCCCCGATGCGCCACCAATCCCCATTGCCCAGCGCGGGCCGAAGGTGTCGGCAACCCACCCGACAATTGGCGCACCGACCGGGGTGCCGCCCAGCGTCGTCGCCAGCAGAATCGCCATGACCCGCCCACGCATCAGCGGGTCGGTCGATAACTGCACCATGCTGTTGGACGAGGTGGTGAAGGTCTGCGCCGAGATGCCCAGCACAAACAGCGCCGCGCCAAACAGCCAGAAATTGGGCATTAACGCCGCCAGCGCAAAGCCAGCGCCGAAGATTGAAATCGCGATCAGCAGCAACTTGGCACCGGGTCTGCCGCGTCTGGCCGCGAGCAGGGCGCCGGTCACCGAGCCAATCGCCATGATCGACGTCAGCAGGCCGTAATGGCCGGAGCCTGCGCCATACACGCTGACCGCCATGGTCGAGATGTAGATTGGAAAATTCAGTCCGAAGGTGCCTACCAAAAACAGCATCAGCAGCAGCGCCTTCAGGTCCGGGCGCTTCCACACGTAACGAAAACCCTCCACCAGATTGCCCCGCGCGCGGACAGGCCGGACGCGCACGTGCATTTCGCTGGTCCGCAAGCGCGTCATGGCGTAGATCATCGCAATAAAGGTGATCGCATTGCTCAGCAGCACCCAGCCCGTCCCCAGAAACGGTATCAACCCCCCAGCCACTGCCGGGCCGATCATCCGTGCGGCATTGAATGACAGGGAATTGAGCGCCACCGCGTTCGACAGCTGGTTTTCGTCCACCAGGTCCGAGACGAAGGTCTGCCGGGCCGGAGCATCGAATGCCGCAACGCAGCCGGAGAGAAACGCAAACACATAAACCTGCCACAGCGTCACATGGCCGGTGACCGTCAGCAGGCCGAGACCCAAGGCCAGCAACCCCATCATCACTTGGGTGGCGATCAACAATTTGCGTCGGTCGAAGTGGTCGGCGGCCGCGCCGCTGAACGGCAGCAGCAACAGCATCGGGCCAAACTGCAACGCCAGCACCACGCCCAGCGCGGTGGCGTTTTGTTCGGTGAGCTGAGTCAGCACCAGCCAGTCTTGTGCCGTGCGCTGCATCCAGGTGCCGATATTGGAGATCAGGGCGCCGATGGCCCATACGCGGTAGTTGTAGCCCTCAAGAGAGCGGAAAGTGCGGGCCATTGGACATCCTGTGCGTATTGCGCCTACGCCCCTTGCAGGAGCGAACTTGTTCGAGGCGGATTTTCAGTACGGGACTGATTTATGTACAGCGAGTCACCGTAAATAAATCAGTCCCCTTTAAGTCCAGCGCGGTACTCAACGGACAGTCAAACGGGACGACAGTGCCAGCGCGAAGTCGTAACGCGGCAAGATTTGGTCGCATTGGCATGGGGTAAGTTGCCCGTGAGCCGCTACTTTCAATGAGCATGGATTGCATCCGCCTCTGCGGCGCGGTCCCACATCACAACAAAATAGCGAGCTGCCCCGATGAAGTACCAACCCTTTGCCAAGTCGCTGCTTGCGACGGCACTCACCCTGAGCTTCTCCTGCGTTTACGCCGCCTCCCAAGCCCCGGTCGCCGGCGAACACGGCATGGTGGTGACCGCGCAACACTTGGCCACCCACGTGGGCGTCGATGTCCTCAAATCCGGCGGCAATGCTGTCGATGCAGCCGTCGCGGTAGGCTACGCGCTGGCGGTGGTGTATCCGGCGGCAGGCAATTTGGGCGGCGGCGGTTTCATGACCGTGCAGTTGGCGGACGGGCGCAAGACCTTCCTGGACTTCCGCGAAAAAGCACCACTGGCCGCCACCGCTGATATGTACCTGGACAAGGCTGGCAACGTGGTACCGAACCTCAGTTCCAAGGGCCACCTGGCAGTGGGCGTGCCTGGCACTGTCTCCGGCATGGAGCTGGCGCTGAGCAAGTACGGCACCAAAAAGCGTGCGGAGGTCATGGCCCCGGCGATCCAGCTGGCCCAGGACGGCTTCATGCTGGAGCAGGGTGATGTCGACCTGCTGGAGACCGCTACTGAGGAGTTTAAGCAAGACAAGGATTCCGGTCCGATCTTTCTTAATAACGGCGAGCCGATGAAGGTCGGCGACCGGTTGGTGCAACGGGATCTGGCGAGGACGTTGGGGGAAATCGCCGCCAAGGGCAGTGACGGCTTCTACAAGGGTTGGGTTGCGAAGTCGATCGTCGATTCAAGCCAGGCGGGGAAGGGCATCATCACCCAGGCCGACCTGGACAAATACAAGACCCGGGAGCTGGCGCCCATCGAGTGTGATTATCGCGGCTATCACGTTATTTCCGCGCCGCCGCCGAGTTCGGGCGGGGTGGTCATCTGCGAGATCATGAACATTCTCGAAGGCTACCCGATGCAACAACTGGGCTATCACTCGGCCCAGGGCATGCACTATCAGATCGAGGCCATGCGTCACGCCTACGTTGACCGCAACAGCTATCTGGGCGATCCGGATTTCGTCAAAAACCCACTGACTCATTTGCTAGACCCGGCCTATGCCACCCAGCTGCGGGCAGCCATTGAACCGCAAAAGGCCGGGGTCTCGCGGGATATCAAGCCCGGCGTATCTCCTCACGAGGGCAATAACACCACCCATTACTCCATCGTTGATCAATGGGGTAACGCGGTGTCGGTGACCTACACGCTCAACGACTGGTTCGGCGCCGGGGTCATGGCGAGCAACACCGGCGTGATGCTGAACGATGAGATGGACGACTTCACCGCCAAGATCGGCGTGCCGAACATGTACGGGCTGGTGCAGGGCGAAGCCAACGCCATCGCGCCCTACAAAACACCGCTGTCGTCCATGAGCCCGACCATCGTCACCAAGGACGGCAAAACAGTGATGGTGGTCGGTACGCCGGGCGGCAGCCGGATCATTACCGCCACGTTGCTGACCATGCTGAATGTCATCGACTACGGCATGAACATCCAGGAAGCGGTCGACGCACCACGCTTCCACCAGCAATGGCTGCCCGAGGAGACCAATCTGGAAACCTTCACCACCAGCCCCGACACCCAGAAGATCCTCGAAAGCTGGGGCCACAAGTTTGCCGGTCCTCAGGACGCCAACCACCTGGCGGCGATTCTGGTCGGTGCCCCGTCATTGGGCGGTAAGCCGGTGGGTAATAACCGTTTCTATGGAGCCAACGATCCACGGCGTAATACCGGGTTGTCCCTAGGCTATTGAACCCGCAACGCCGACTTTGTAGGAGCACGCTTGCCCGAGAAAGCATTCGTCCAGTCGCTGATGCATTGCCTGATCAATCGCAATCGCGGGCAAGCGCGCTCCTACAGTGGCCGAGTCGATGATTGTGCCCTCCGGGCGGGCAAACATCCGCATCCCCGTGGCTGGGCTATCTTTGATTAACCCAATACACGGTATCAATGAGGACATCGTCATGAACACCACTGATCTGCTGGAACAACTGTTGCGCGGTGGCCGCGGCTCACCGTCGCAGCAATCAGGCAATGGGGCCCCGGCTTCAGGGGGATTGGGCGGGATCGGTGGCGGGCTGGGCGGTTTGCTCGGTGGGTTGCTTGGCGGCTCTGCCAGCAGCGGCGGTGCCGGAGGACTCGGCGGTTTGCTCGGCGGACTGTTGGGCGGCGGCTCCGGGGCTGGCATTCCACGTAGCGGTCAATCGCGTTCCGGCGGCACCAACTATGCTGCGCTTGCCTCGATTGGCATGATGGCCTTCCAGGCGTATCAAGCCTGGCAGCGGCAGAAGCAACAACAGCAGCCTTGCGCAGCGCCCCCACAGAATCTGCGCACCGTCGATTTACTTGCCGGCCCCGAAGTCGAGGATCACAGCCATGCCATCCTGCGGGCTTTGATCGGCGCTGCCAAAGCGGATGGCCGGATCGACGATCAGGAAAAGCAGCTGATCAGCGCTGAAATCGGCCGCCACACCGACGACCCCGAGTTGCAGCAATGGCTGGACGAGGAGGTCGCCCGGCCACTTGATGCCGCTGACATCGCGCAGGCCGCCAAAGACCCGGCCATGGCTTCGGAAATGTACCTGGCCAGCGTGATGCTGGTTGATGACCAGCAAGACGCCGAACGCGCGTATCTCGATGAACTGGCCGGGGCACTCAAGCTTGAACCTGACCTGCAACTGCATCTGGAACAACAGGCCAAGGCCGGAGCATCGCCGGCCTGAAGTGGTTCATGCACGCGCGGCGAGACTGCGCTCCATGCGCGACAGGGCTTCTTCGAGCATGTCCCGCGGGCAGCCAAAATTCAGCCGCACGAACTGACCACAGTCTTCACCGAACTCCAGTCCCTCGCTCATCGCGACTTTGGCCTGTTCGAGGAAAAATCGCTGCGGGTGTTCCAATCCCAGCGCCGAGCAGTCGAGCCAGGCCAGGTAAGTGCTTTGCGGCAAGTGCATTTTGATGCCAGGCAGACGGGTGCGAATCGCGTTCGCCAGATAGTCGCGGTTTTCCTGCAAGTAGGCATTCACCTCGCGCAGCCAGTCGGCGCCGTCGCTGTATGCCACCTGCGTCGCCTCCAGCCCCAAGGCATTGACGCTGTCTACCAGCCCCAGGCGCCCAGCGTTGAAGCGCTGACGCAGCTCAGGGTTCTGAATCACCGCAAACGCGGTTTTAAGCCCGGCGATGTTCCACGCCTTGCTGGCCGACATCAGGGTCACACTACGCGCAGCGATAGCGGGACTGATCGAGGCGATAGGTATATGCCGCCTGCCGTCGAACAGGATGTCGGCGTGGATTTCGTCGGAAATCAGCAGCACATCGTGGCGCCCGCACGCGTCAGCGATCAGTTGCAGTTCCTCGCGGTTGAACACTTTGCCCAACGGGTTATGCGGATTGCTCAGGAGCAGGGCGCCTGCGTTTTTGAGCGCTTGATCCAACGCAGGGATGTCGGTGGGGTACTCGCCACGGGCATCGACGGTGAGCGGCAGATCGATACGCGGTAATTGCCAGTTGGCCGGCGCATGCAGCAATGGCGAGTAGTTCGGGGTTTGCAACGCTACGGCGGCGCCCTTGGGTACCAACGCATGGAGTGCCATGTTCACGCCGGGCTCGACGCCGGGCAAAAACACCAAGTCTTCAGGCTGAATACGCCAGGCATAGGCGCTCCACAGATGCTTGACCAGAGTGTCGCGCAAGCTGTCCTGAGCCACTGCATAACCCAGCATCGGGTGAGCCAGCCTCGTTTGCAGCGCATTCAAAATGGCAGGCGCCACGGGTAAATCCATGTCCGCAACCCACATTGGCAGAACGTCGTCCGCGTACTGGCTCCATTTCTTACTGCCCGTCTCGCGTCGTTCGATGGCACTGTTGAAGTTGATCGTCATTTCAGTCTCGGTATCGGGCTTGTCCGCCAATTCTGGTGCAGTGCGGCGCAGTTGAGAAGTGTTGCTTACATCTAGAACCGCTCGCTCCTACAGGATTTGTGTCAGGCCGATAATCGGACCCTGGATGACGTTTTCTGTAGGAGACAACTTGTTGGCGAGCGCCTTGACGCGGTACACCAGATACACCGCCTCGCGAACATGTTCGCTCCTACAGGATTTGTGTCAGGCCGATAATTGGATGGCGAACTCGATAAAGTAGCCCCCACAGGCTACATCTTAGAAAGTAGCCTCTGGAGGCTACATTTAGTAAAGTAGCCTCCAGAGGCTACTCTTTTCGCTATGTGCACTATAGTGACGTCATAGCGACGGTGATTCAGGATATTTCCATGACGATTAAAGCGGTGCTGACCGGTGATTTGATTCATTCGCGATCGGTTGGCGACACCCAGGCCTACCTCGCCGGCCTGAAAAAAATACTGGCTGGCCTCAAGACCCTCTACGGCTTCAAGGCCCAGACCTACCGCGGCGATGGTTTTCAGGTAGAGCTCAAGGATGCCAGCCAGGCGCTGCATTGCGCGCTGGCCATCCGCGCGGGTCTGATCGGCGCGAGCCCTAAACAAGAACGCTGGGATGCCCGAGTGGCGGTGGGCATTGGTGCCGCCGAGTCACGTGGCAGTTATGGCGAAGCGTTCGTCTTGTCCGGCCAAGGCCTGGACGGCATGAAGAAGGTCACACTCGCCGTGTTCTCCAGCAACGACCGGTTTGTCGAGCGGGCTGAACTCAGTACTGAGTTCGTCGCCGCCGTGCTGGACAAGTGGACGGTGGTGGAAGCGCAGACTTACTGCCTGCATCTGCTCGAAGACTCCGATCAGGAAACCATCGCCCGGGCATTGGGCAAATCCCGGGTCACGGTCAACAAAACCCTGAACCGCGCCCAGGCCCGACTGCTGGATCGCTACTTGAAAAGCATCAGCCAATGGATCAAGGAGATACCCGATGCGTGATGCGCAGGTTTTGCTGCTGTTGTTGATTCTGGGGCACATCGGCCTCGATTACCTGTCGTCGTCCTGGCGCTCAAAAGCGAGACGCCCCCGAGGTCTGGGGTTGGTTTTGATCACCGTGGTGGCGTTCACGCTGATCTTCGGTTCAGTCATTAACCTGTTCGGCAACAGCGTCGGGTTTTCGCTGATGGCAGGGCTCGCGGTCGGTGCGTGCTGGGCCGTGACGCGCTGGCTGGCGGGCAAAGTCACCTGGAAATTCGCGTTCGCGCTGCGCTACGGCATCAACCTGGCGTTCATCGTCGGGGTTTGGTTGACGGCTCAAGCGGAGTGGCCCGCCGCGTGGGTGTTCCTCAAGGGGATGCTCAACCCGCACAACCTTTTACTGCTGCTGGGCTATGTATTGGTGCTCAAGCCAGCGTCGATGGTGATTGGTTCGATCCTCAGTCCGTGGCTGCCGTCGGTCAACACCCAAGGCACACTGAAGAGCGCCGGTACCTTGATCGGCTACCTGGAGCGGGTGCTGATTTTGACGTTTGTTCTGCTCAAGCAATGGGAGGCCATCGGCTTCTTGCTCACCGCAAAAAGCATTCTGCGTTTCAACGACATCAAAGGTATCGAGCAGCGGGCGCTGAGCGAATACGTGCTGTTGGGGACACTGCTGAGTTTCACCACCAGTATCGGAATAGGTTTGGTTGTGGCGAAATTGCTGGTGCTGGCAGTGGGCTAAACCAAGGGAGAAATACAAAAAGTAGCCTCTACAGGCTACTTTCGTAAAGGTAGCTTGTAGAGGCTACTTTTCACCATCAGGCTGAATTACCAAAACGTAGGCTGACTAACGAGGCACGCACTCAACGCCTCGATCGCTGTGTCCACATCTTCTGTCTGGGTGTACCGGCCAAGGCTCAAGCGTACGCCGGTGGCCGCTTTCTCAGGACTCAGACCCAACGCCATCAACACGTGGGAAGCGCCACCGGCAGCCGAGTTGCAGGCCGAGGTGGAAGACACCGCCAGCGCGTGGGACAGGCTCATGACATTGAAGCCCGGACTGTCGACGCAGACATTCAGCGTATGGGGGATGCGTTGTTGCCCGCAGCCATTGAGCGTGACGCCGGGCAGCTTCAGCAGACCGTCGCGCAGTCGGGCCGACAGCGCAGTGATGCGTTGGGTTTCCTCAACCATCTCGGCGCTGGACAACGCAAACGCAGCGCCCATGCCGACGATTTGATGAGTCGCCAGGGTGCCGGACCGAAAACCCTGTTCATGACCGCCACCGTGCATTTGCGCGTCCAGCAACGGCCATGCGCGCTCGCCGATGTACAAGGCGCCGATGCCTTTGGGGCCGTAGGTTTTGTGCGCGGAGAAGGACATCAGGTCGACGTCCAGACTGCTCAGGTCAATGGCGACCTTGCCGGTGCCCTGGGCAGCGTCCACATGGAAAATAGCCCCGTGTTCGCGAACGATACGCCCGATGCTGGCGATGTCGGTCAAAGTGCCCAGTTCATTGTTCACCAGCATCAGCGACACCAGCAGCGTGTCGGCGCGCAATGCCTGACGTACTGCTTCAGGCTGGATGAGGCCCTGGCTGTCCGGTTCAAGCCAGGTCACCGGATGACCGGCCTGCTCAAGTTGGCGAACGGTGTCGATGACCGCTTTGTGTTCGATGCGGCTGGTGATGAGGTGGCGGCGCGTAGGCTCGCTGCCTGAGGCGACGCCCTTGATCGCCAGGTTATTGGATTCTGTTGCGCCCGAGGTCCAGACCAGTGCTTGCGCTTGGGTGCCTACTAGCTCGGCCACTTGCCGGCGGGCCAGCTCTACGGACTGGCGGGCCTGGTTCCCATAGGTGTGGGAATTGGAGGCGGGGTTACCGAAAGTGCCTTCTCTGCCAAGGCAGGTGACCATGTGCTGGATGACACGGTCATCGACAGGCGTGGTGGCTGCGTAATCGAAATATAGGGGGAGATTGGACATGTTCGGCCTGCGCTGTCTGAAGATGCAAAAAGGTTACTAGCGTCAAACCGAAAAAAAATTGATAAGTGGCCGTCCTTAGAAAGATAAATGCGAATATATTTCGCTTTTTTGGTGGTTTTGAGGAATCTGAATCCAGCGACTGTTCATTCTGGTTTATCGTTGTGCTCATTTGGCATAACCGGCCCCTTCATTACTCACCGGAGCAAGCGTCTTGGATAAGTTCGATCAAGCGATTCTGAGCATCCTGCAGACCGACTGCACCCGACCCATCGCTGAGATAGCCGACGCGATTGGCCTGGGCAGCACGGCCTGCTGGCGGCGGGTTCAAAAGCTGGAAGAGCAGGGCATCATCCGCCAGCGGGTAGCATTGCTCGACCCCAAGCAGCTGAAAGTGACCGTGACGGTTTTTGCGGCGATCCGTACCAATCAGCACAACGCTGACTGGCTGGAGCGTTTTCACGCGTTGATGGCCACGCTGCCTGAAGTTGTGGAGTGCTACCGCATGGCGGGCGACACCGATTACATGCTGCGAATGGTGGTGCCAGACATCGCAGGCTACGACGCGGTGTACAAGCGATTGATCCGCTTGCCTGGTATCACGGACATCAGTTCGAGCTTCGCCATGGAGCAGATCAAATCGACTACTGAGCTGCCATTGAGCTATTTAAGCTCCTGATCGGCAGTCTTTCCAAAAACCATAATCTGGTAAGGCCAATTACCTTTTAACTTAATTGGTCTTGCCAATATCGATTTGCCTGTGTAGCTTTTTTCTAACGGCGCCTGGCCCTGTTGCCGTGCATCAGGCCGCGCCCCCAGGATCACAACAACAAAAGATCACTCCCGCAAGCAGATGGCCCGCGCGCCATCAACGCTCACGGCGTGCCTGGTCTGGAGAAAAGCCATGCTTACAGTCGTCTGCGAAAAACCTGGATCCCTGCTGGCGCAAGACCGTGCCAAGCCTGCGCGCGCACCGGGAGAGACCTTGGTCAGAATCAAGCGCGTCGGGGTCTGCGGAACCGACTTGCACATCTTCAACGGCAATCAGCCGTTCCTTGAATACCCCCGGGTCATGGGCCACGAGTTCTCGGGCATCGTCGAGGAAAGCGAGGCGGGCAGCGGGCTCGAAGCGGGGGATCTGGTGTACGTGATGCCGTACCTGTCCTGTGGTGACTGCATCGCCTGCCGTCAGGGCAAAACCAACTGCTGCGTGCGCATTCAGGTATTGGGCGTGCATCGCGACGGCGCGTTCACCGAGTACCTGAGTCTGCCCCATGGCTTCGTGCTCAAGGCCAACGGCGTGACGCTGGACCAGGCAGCGATGATCGAATTCCTCTCCATCGGCGCCCACGCGGTGCGGCGTTCGGACATCCAGAAAGGGCAACGCGCGTTAGTGGTCGGCACCGGCCCGATCGGCATGGCGGCAGCGATTTTTTCCCGCCTGCGCGGTGCCAACGTCACCGTGCTCGATACCCGCGAAGATCGACTGTCGTTCTGTCAGCAATACCTGCACGTGGACAACGCCGTGCTGATCGGCGACACCGACAAGCAGCAGCTTGAAGACCTGACCCACGGCGAGTTCTTTGACGTTGTGTTCGACGCCACCGGCAATGCCAAGGCCATGGAGCGCGGCTTCGAGTTCATCGCCCACGGTGGCAAATATGTACTGGTGTCCATCGTGCGCGACACCATCAGCTTTTCCGACCCCGAATTCCACAAGCGCGAAGCGACGTTGATGGGCAGCCGCAACGCCACTGTCGAAGACTTTCGCTACGTTGAGCAGTGCCTGCGCGACGGTCTGATCCCGGACGCAGCGCTGAACACGCACCGGATGAAACTGGACCAGGTGACCACGCAGTTCACCACGCTGCTGGACCCGTCCCAGGGCGTGGTCAAAGCCATTATCGAATGCTGAGGGACGGGCGATGAGCGATTCAAGTATTGCGCCGATCCTGCAGTTCGGCACCAGCCGCTTTTTACAGGCCCATGCCGACCTGTTCATTTCAGAAGCGCTGGCGCGGGAAGAGGCTATTGGCCGAATTACCGTGGTGCAGACCACCGACAACCCGGCCAGCACCGAGCGCACCAAGGCGCTGGCATCCGGCGCGGGCTACCCGGTGCGGATTCAAGGCATGGACAACGGCCAGGTAATCGATGAACAGCGCTGGTCTTCATCGATCAGTGGAGCGCTGAACGCGAGTCAGGACTGGCCGCTGATCCGGCAGGCCATGCTGCGCAATGTGCAGGTAGTGATCTCCAACACCGGGGATCGCGGCTACGTATTGAGTGACGCCGACGCGCCTGCGCTTCTCGCGAATGACGCAGCGGCGCCGGTCAGTTTTCCAGTCAAATTGCTGGTGTTGCTGCACGGTCGCTGGCAAGCCAATCCTGATGCGCCGCTGTCGTTATTTCCGTGTGAATTGGTATCGCGCAATGGCGACGTGCTGCGTGACCTGATCATCAGCATCGCTCGGCAGTGGGACCTCGATGCTTCCTTTATCACGTACCTGCATGACACCTGCCACTGGGCCAATTCGCTGGTGGACCGCATCGTCTCGCAACCCATCGAGCCGGTCGGCGCTATTGCCGAGCCCTACGCGTTGTGGGCTATCGAGGAGCAGGCAGGTCTGGTTTTGCCCTGCACCCACCCGGCAATCGTCGTGACCGATCAACTGGATCATTACGAGCACTTCAAGCTGTTCATGCTCAACCTGGGACATACCTGGCTGGCCGAGCGTTGGCGCGAAGATGCGCGCCCAGCGGACGAAACGGTGCATCAGGCGATGAACGATCCGACGCTGCGCGAAGATCTGGAAAGTCTCTGGGAGCAGGAAGTAATGCCGGTGTTCACCGCGCAAGGTCATCAGGCGCAGGCGCGGGATTACCTGGCCTCGGTGCGCGACCGTTTCCTCAATCCGTTCTTGCAGCATCGGATCGCCGATATCGCGCAAAACCACGAAGAAAAAAAACGCCGCCGCTTTCTCCCGGTTGTGGAACTGGCAGGCAGGCTGATACCTGATCTGGCGCAACCTCGACTCAAGGCCGCGCTGGCTGAAATGGGGAACGCACATGACTGAACAAACGGCGTCTTTAATCGTGCTGTCGGCGGGCGACGATGTAGCGGTCGCGCGGCAGGACATTGCAGCAGGGCAAACCGTCAGCGCGGACAGGGTGACGGTCATCGCCCAGGCCGACATTCCGTCCGGGCACAAAATCGCTCTGCGCGTCGTGGCGGCGGGCGACGTCGTGCGCAAGTACGCTCAAGTTATCGGTGTCGCCAGCCTCGCCATCACTCCCGGTGATCACGTACATGTGCACAACCTGGAGATGTCCAGCGGTGCGTCTGACCATGAGTCCGGCACCCTGTATGCGCCGACCTCACCCGCCGCCGATGCGCTGACCTTCGACGGATATTGGCGCGATGACGGTCGAGTGGGCACGCGCAATTTCATCGGCGTGATCGCCAGCGTTAACTGCTCGGCCACGGTGTGCAAAGCCATCGCCGAGGCCTACAAGGGCAAAGCGCTGGCGGACTGGCCCAACGTAGACGGCGTGGTGGCGATCACCCACGGCAGCGGTTGCGGCATGGGGGCCAAAGGCGAGGGCTTCGACATTCTCAAACGCACCTTGCGCGGGTACGCCAATCATCCCAATTTCGCCGGTGTGCTGATGATCGGTCTGGGCTGTGAGGTCAACCAGATCACGCCGTTGATGGAAGAGCTAAGCCCGCGCGCGCCGCAGTTGCTCGCCAGCCTGATCATTCAGGAATCCGGAGGCACCCGGGAAACCGTGCGCGACGGTATTGCTCTGATTGAGCGCATGCTGCCCATCGTCAACGACGCGCAACGCAGGCCTGCCCCGTTGAGCCATCTCACGGTCGGTTTGCAATGTGGTGGCTCGGACGGCTATTCCGGGATCAGCGCCAATCCGGTATTGGGCGCAGCGGTGGATCAGGTGGTGCGTCATGGCGGTACGGCAATTCTGTCGGAAACCCCGGAAATCTATGGTGCAGAACACCTGCTTACCGCTCGCGCTGCGTCGGCGCAGATCGCGGATCGACTGATGTCGCGCATTCACTGGTGGGAGGATTACGTGCGTCAGCACGACGGCGACATGAACAACAATCCCTCGCCGGGGAACAAAGTGGGTGGCATCACGACGATTCTCGAAAAGTCCCTCGGGGCGGTGGCCAAAGCCGGTTCGACCGGGCTGATGGGCGTGTATTTGTACGCGGAGCCTGTCGACGCCACTGGCTTGGTGTTCATGGACACGCCCGGTTATGACCCGGTGTCGGCAACCGGTCAGGTCGCAGGCGGCGCCAATCTGATCTGTTTCACCACCGGCCGTGGCTCGACCTATGGCTGCAAACCGGTGCCGTCGTTGAAGCTTGCCACCAACACCAAACTGTTCGAGCACATGACCCTGGACATGGATTTCAATGCGGGCACGGTGGTGGATGGTTCCGAATCGGTGGCGGCGGCCGGGGAGCGACTGTTCCGGTTGATGATTGAAACTGCCTCGGGCAGGCAGAGTTGCAGCGAGGAAAACGGCCTGGGTGACAACGAATTCGTGCCTTGGCAACTGGGCGCGGTGATGTAGTCCGCTGTATCGATTTGGCGTGGGATTGTGGAGGGGGAATCGTCGGCAATAGCTCCTCGCAGCGCCTGCGGGGAGCTGTGATATGCTCCGGCGCAGACCCTCGGAACCCGATTCATGACCGCGCCAAGCCTCCCCACCGAACGCCGCCTTTACCAGATCACCGCCGACCGTTTGCGCGAGCACATCCGCAAGCACGACATCAAACCCGGTTCGCGCCTGGCGCCTGAGCGCGATCTAGCGCAATTGCTGGGCGTGTCTCGGCCATCGCTCCGTGAAGCGCTGATTGCTCTGGAGATCGAAGGCAGTGTCGAGATCCGCATGGGCTCGGGCATTTACGTGTGCGAGCATTTGCTGGGCGTCAAAGGCAAAACCCTTACCCTGGGCGAAAGCCCGTCTGAGCTGATGCAGGCCCGGGCGCTGATCGAGGGTGAATGCGTGATGCTGGCCTGTCTGCACGGCAGCAAGGCCGATTACCGTTATTTGCAGGCGTGCATCGACAAGATGCGCGAAGGCGTGGAGAAGGGCGTCCCGGCGCTGGAGGACGACCGCAAATTCCACCAGCGCCTGGCGAAGATGAGCGGTAATTCGACGCTGGTGCGCATCATTACCTCGCTGTTCGAAGAGCGCTACAGCCCGTTGTCGGCCCACATCAGCGAACATTCGGAAAACCGCCAGACCTGGGCCACTGCCGTCACCGAGCACGAAGCCATTCTACGCGCAGTCCAGGCCCGCGACCTGATTGGCGCCCAGACCGCCATGCGCCAGCATCTGCGGAAATCCGAAGAGCGCTGGCTCGAAGGGATGGACGCCGAAGTCAACTCGGCGGGGGATTGACACCTCGGCAAAGCGTTTGATTCTGGCCGCAGGCCGTGTCGATCGTCCTGAGACCATGCACAAATCCGTGGGAGCGGACCTGTCCGCGAAGGCAATGTGTCAGGCGCTACAGATGGACTGGATGTACCGGCCTATTCGCGGACAGGTCCGCTCCCACGCGTTTTTCTATCCCGTGGTTTGATCGTTCCCGCGCGATGTGAACGATCAACGCAATCGCTGTAGGAGCGAACTTGTTCGCGAGGCGTTGGGTCAGGCAAATCGTCTCGCGAGCAAGCTCCCTCCCACAGTAGTATCACCTCGTCACACAGGCATTGCCTTCCTGATCCCTTCCCATAATCCATTCAGGTAAACCGCCCCCAGCGCGCGGTCGTACAGGCCGTAGCCGGGTTTGCCGGTTTCGCCCCAGATCATGCGGCCGTGGTCGGGGCGGTAGTAGCCTTCGAAGCCCGTCTCGACGTAGGCCTTGACGATCTCGGCCATGTCCAGCGAGCCATCTTCGGAGCGGTGCGCGGTTTCGTAGAAATCCCCCGCCTCAGTAACTTTGACATTGCGCAGATGAGCAAAATGAATGCGCCCTTGACCACCAAATTCGCGCACCAGTGAAGGGATGTCATTGCCCAGATCAGCGCCCAGCGAACCCGAGCACAGCGTCAGGCCATTGGCCGGATCGTCGACCATCGCCATCACTAGGGCGAGATCCTCGCGATTCTTGACCACCCGAGGTAAACCGAAAATCGGACGCGGCGGATCGTCCGGATGCAGGGCCATTTTGATGCCGACTTCACTGGCCACCGGGATCACCCGCTCAAGGAAATACCCTAACCGTTGGCGCAGAGTGTCTTCGTCCACTTCAGCGTATTCAGCGAGCAACGCCTTGAGCGCAGCGGGTTCATAACTGACGTCCCAGCCGGGCAGGGTCAGGCCGTTATCCAGATTGATCTGGTCGATCACCGACACGTCGAACGCGAGTGTGGTGGAGCCGTCCGGCAGCAGTTTTTCCAGCGTGGAACGGGTCCAGTCGAACACCGGCATGAAGTTATAGCAGACCACTTTGATGCCGCATGCGGCGAGATTGCGCAGGGTCTGGCAGTAGTTTTCGATCAGCTGGTCGCGATTGGGCAGGCCGCGCTTGATGTCTTCGTGGACCGGGACACTTTCGATCACGTCCAGCTCCAGGCCATGGGCGTTGACGTTGGCTTTGAGCGCGGCGATGCGCTCCACAGGCCAGACTTCACCCACCGGCACGTCGTAAATGGCCGACACCACACCGGTCATGCCAGGGATCTGCCGAATGTATTGCAGGGTTACCGGGTCGCTGTCGCCATACCAGCGGAACGTCATCTTCATGGGCAATTCCTTATTGTTCTGATAGCCAGTGCTGCGCAAGCCGGGCGAGCCGGACGATATTTCGTCGCTGCAAACGGCTCGGTGGAAGGCGGCGAAAACGAGTATAGATTGGTCAGGCCAAAATTGGAAAGTCACGACCGGCGGAGAAAAAAGCGCGGATAAAATCGCTTTCAGGCTTTCCAAGTAACGGTTTTGCGGTCTAGTATCGGCCGGTATCAGCGATTTGGTCAGGCCAATTGAGGTTTTTTTCGATAGCCTTCCTCGCGCGCTGAAGCTCCAAAAGCAGTCTTACTCATAAAAATAATTACGGAGGACTCGCCATGCAGAAAGGGCGCTGGTTGGTAATATTTCTGTGCTTCCTCGCGGTCGCAATCAACTACATAGACAGGGCCAACCTCGCGGTGGCCGCCCCCTATATCCAGAAAGAACTTGGCCTTGGCCCCGGACAAATGGGCCTGCTGCTCAGCGGATTCTTCTGGACCTACGCACTGATGCAAATGCCCTTCGGCTGGTTCGTCGACAAAGTGGGCGCCAAGATTGCGCTGCCACTGGCGGTGGCCTGGTGGTCGCTGTTCACCGCCGCAACTGCTGGAGCCAACAGCCTGGCTTCGATGTTCGGTTGCCGGCTGATGCTCGGCGTCGGCGAGGCGGGTGCTTATCCTTCCTGCGCCAAAATCGTCAGCCAATGGTTCGATGTCAAAGAACGCGGCTTCGCGACCAGCATTTTCGACAGTGGCTCGCGGGTCGGCTCAGCGTTGTCGATTCCCGTGGTCGCTCTGATCATTGAGCTCTGGGGATGGCGCGCCTCGTTCATCATCACAGGGGCGGTGGGCATCATCTGGGTGGTGGGCTGGTTCCTGATCTACAAGGAACCAAGCGCGGTCGCGGCTATCGAGCAGAACGACGCCAACAAGGCTGCAACCCTGGCGGCGCAACCCAAAGTGAAGTGGGCCTCGCTGTTCCGCCATCGCACACTGTGGGGAATGATGCTCGGCTTCTTCTGCCTGAACTTCGTGATTTACTTCTTCATCACTTGGTTTCCTACCTATCTGGTGCAGGAGCGCGGCTTTTCCCTTAAGTCACTCGGCACATTGGGGACGATTCCGGCGGTGGCCTCCATCGTGGGCGGCTGGATTGGCGGGCTGACGTCTGACGCCCTGTACCGTCGTGGCTGGAGTCTGACCGCAGCACGCAAAACCTGCATCGTTGGCGGCATGCTGATGTCGTCGAGTATTTCGCTGTCGGTATTCACCGAAAGCACCTACGCAATGCTCGGCTTTTTCAGTTTGGCCTACGCCAGCCTGGCATTTGCCGGTGCCAGCATCTGGTGCTTGCCAGCGGATGTTGCGCCAACACCGTCCCACGTGGCATCGATTGGCGGCATCCAGAACTTCGCGTCGAACACGGCCGGGATCTTCATCACCACGTTTACCGGCTTCATGCTGGTGATCGGCAATGGATCGTTTACCGCGCCGCTGCTGACGGCCGGTGCGTTTGCGCTGTTGGGGGCCTTCAGTTACCTGTTCATCGTCGGCAAGATCGAGCCGTTGTCCGCCATTCCCGGGGAGAAGCCTGCGGATGAGGCCGGTGGTGTCGCACAACGTTTTTAGCCGAAACGCAAAACGCTCACGGCCCTCTATTGGGGCCGTGAGCGTTTTGCTTTGATTGATGCGGACGTGTTGATCCGCAGGTCTTCGTCGGGATCAGGTGCGGTATTGAAGTGAGGACTTTTGGTTCATGTCTTCAAGGCGGTCGGCCAGCTCATCTACTCGATCCCTGACTTTCGGGGTAGTGGACAGAGTGACTGTGTGTTTCTCGACGTCGATATCGACGAAGAACAGCGCCGAACCCACATCGACGCCCAATTCCTGAAGCACGGCATCTGGAATTCTGATGGCGCCGTCGCCATCCCAGTCTTCGATCGTGACTTGTATCCCGGTCATCAGGCGTTTCCTTATTGATTCGCTATCGGCGATTGGCTGCGGTGACGCTTTATAGGCGTCGTTCAAGCACGCCGTCTACCTATGACCTGCACTTGGCGTGCCGAATTCAATTCAAGCCGGAAACAGCGGACGATCCGGTCAATTCAGGGGGCTGCAGGATCTGATGTTTGATCAGAGCGACCGTGTTCGCGAGGCAACGCCGTTGACAAACCGCCTCGCTAACCAGTTGGCTCCTACATAAACCGCAAATCCTCAAGCCCGTGCCCGACCGATGCGGCCCTCATCGCGGGCTGTATCTCACCATGTGAGAGCATGGCGCCGTTCATGGTGCCAAGGCTTGCCGCTGTTTTGCCCGCGGGGTAAACCTTGGGTATCGAACGACGCAGGAACGCCCATGTACCCGCACATCTTGCATGTTTACAGCGATCTTTCACTGCCCAAAAGCGCCGACGTCGTGATCATCGGCGGCGGTATTGTCGGGGTGTGTACGGCCTACTTTCTGGCGGAGCGCGGGATCTCGGTGGTGCTGGTGGAGAAGAGCGGCATCGCCCACGAACAGTCCTCGCGCAATTGGGGCTGGGTGCGCACCATGGGCCGCGATATCGCCGAGATTCCGTTAGCGATCGCCAGTCTGAAACTGTGGGACAGCTGGTCAGCCCGGCTCAAGCGCGACACCGGCTTTACACGCGCTGGCATCCTCTACGCCTGCGAATCCGAGCAGGACATCGCCACCCACACCGCGTGGCTGGAGCAGGCCGAACCCTTGGGCATTCAGGCCAAGTGGCTGGACCCTGCGCAGATCGATGCCCGACTGGGCACCAAAGCGCCAACTTCCTGGACCGGCGCGTTGTACACCGCCACTGACGGGCGCGCCGAACCCGATATCGCCACTGCGGCCATTGCCGAAGGCGCCCGGGCACTGGGCGCAAAATTCTTCACCCGCTGCGCCGCCCGTGGCCTGGAAACCGAAGCGGGCCGGGTCAGTTCAGTGATCACGGAACTGGGCGAAATCAAATGCAAGACCGTGGTACTGGCAGCCGGCGCATGGTCCAGCCTGTTTTGTCGCAATCTGGATATTCGCTTGCCGCAGTTGCGGGTCCTGGGTTCAGTCATGCGCACCGCGCCGCTGCCGGGCGGGCCTGAGTGCGCGGTGGCCACCGATACCGTGTCATTCAGAAAACGTGCCGACGGTGGGTACACCCTCGCCATGCGCAACGCCAACATCGCGCCGCTGGTGCCCGACAGTTTTCGCTACCTGCCGGACTTTCTGCCGATGGTCAAAGCCCACCATCGGGAATATCGGCTGCGGGTCACCGGCCAGAGCTGGCAGGAAATGAACACTCCAGGCCACTGGGCGAACGATCAGCCAACGCCGTTCGAGACCCAGCGCATCTACGATCCCAAACCCGTCGATGCCTTTCTGGACCAGGCGTTGGTGATGTTGGCCAAGCAGTTTCCAATATTTGCCGGGGCGAAAATCGAGCAACGTTGGGCCGGTTTGATCGACGTGACGCCCGACATCATCCCGGTGATGGATCAGGTAGATACGCTTCCCGGCTTTTATCTCGCCACCGGATTTTCCGGGCATGGCTTTGGTGTCGGCCCCGGCGCCGGGCACTTGATGGCCGACCTGATCACCGGCCACCCACCGCTGGTGGACCCCACGCCGTTTCGTTTCGCGAGATTTGCCCGATGATGGGCGAATCAGGCGCGCTCGAACGGCGGGCTCAAACGCTCGGCAATGGAGTGGGCTTCGCGCTGCATGGCTTCGACCAGACGCTGCTGATAGGGCTCGGTGAGGCGCGAGGTCAACAGGGCGCTGCTCAAAGCCCCCAGCGGTGCGCCCTCGTTATCGCAAATCGTAACGGCAACGCCGGTGTAAAGCGGAAGAATCTTGTCGCTCAGACCGCAGGTGAAACCCTGACGACGAACCTGCGCTATGGCGTCGCGCACGTGCATGGCTGCGATGCCATATTCACGCTGCAGTCGCGGCGCGTTGTGGCTGATTATTTCGTTGCGCTTGGCGGTAGGCATGTGGCTCAGCAGGGCCAGCGAACCCTGGCCGACGCCACTCAAGACCCGCGAACCCACGCAGTGAGCGAAACTTTTGGTGGGGTTTGCGCCTTCCTGAATTTCCAGACACAGCGCGTAATAGCCATCCTGCACGAACAGAAAAAAACTGTCCTGAAACGTCTCCGACAGACGCATCAAGGCGGGCCGCGCCAGCTCTCGCAGGCCGCCGGTATTGCCTGCCTGCGCACCCAGAGTCAGCAGTTCGTAGCCCAGAAAATAATGGCCGCGCACCCGTGGCAAACGCACGAACCCATAGGACTTCATGGCCTTGAGCAGACGGTACAACGTGGCGCGGCTCAATTGAGTCTCGGCACTCAGGGTTTCGATGCTTGCGCCCGACTCACCCCGCGCTGCAATGGCCTGCAGAATTTCAAACGAACGGTCCAGCATTTGCGTGCCTTGGGTACTGCAACGAGGCGCACGCATTGGCAATGATTCGGTTTGGGTCACGTTTTCGTCTCCCTGGAAACTGGCGATTACTGGCCCATGATCAGCCAGGGCTGAGGGTCAATGCACAAAGCGATGGTCGCCGGGCTCTGGTCGATAACTGTTCGCAAGGTGCGTTGCAATATCCAGGCCTTGAGCGTGTGTCGTGCAACACGCCTATGCCCCAACGACTGATTTGAAGGAGTACCGCCATGCAGCAACAACGAGTCGCGCTGATTTCCGGTGCCAATCGTGGCATTGGAGAAGCCATCGCCAGGCAACTGGTTGGCAATGGCTGGTGCGTGTCATTAGCTATGCGCACGCCAGCGGCGGCGGCCTGGCATGACGTCGATTCGGTACAGGTCGTGGCCTACGACGCCACGGATCTGGCGGCCGAGGCGCGCTGGGTCGCTACCGCACTGGAGCGTTTCGGGCGCATCGATGCCGTCATCGCCAACGCGGGCCTGATGATCCGTAAAACGGTAGTCGAAGCCGACGAGGCCGACATGGACGCGCTGCTGGACGTCAACGTTAAGGCGCCGCGTCGACTGGCTGCCGCCGCGTGGCAGGCTTTGAGTGCCAGCGGCAGAGGGCGGGTGATCATCATGGCTTCGCTGTCCGGCAAACGCGTCAAGTCAGCCGCATCGAGTTTGTACTCGGTCAGCAAATTTGCCGCCCTGGGCCTGGCTCATGGGTTGCGCCACAGCGGTTGGGATCTCGGGATTCGCGCGACGGCCATCTGCCCCGGCTTCGTCGCCACCGACATGGCCCGCAGCCTGAGCACCCGCGAAGATTCGCAGATGACCGCGCCGGCCGATCTGGCCGCGCTGATCAACACCTTGCTGGACCTGCCCAACGAAGCGAGCGTCGCGGAGTTGAATATCAATTGCCAACTGGATGACAGCTACTGATGCCCGGACCTCGCGTAGTACCCGTACAGGGTGACGAACAACTGCCTGACCGCGTTGATGTGGTCGTCATTGGCGGCGGCATTATTGGCGCGTCTACCGCGCTGGAACTGGCCGAGCGCGGCCTGAAAGTGGCGCTGTGTGAAAAAGGCGGCATCGGTCACGAACAATCCAGTCGTAACTGGGGCTGGGTGCGTATTTCCCGGCGCGACCCACGCGAACTGCTGTTGATGGCCCACGCCCTGACTTTGTGGGATGGCCTGGCCGCGCGCATCGGCAAGGATGTCGGCTACACCCGCTCAGGGATTCTGTTTACCTGCGCCGATGAAAAAAGCTACGAAGAGCACGAACGCTGGAAGCGCAATCTGGAGGAGTACCCGGTCAACGCAAGGATGGTCTCCGGTGCCGAGCTGGGCAGCCTGTTGCCCGAGGTCAATCGGCTGCGGGTCAAGGGCGCGCTTTACACACCGGATGACGGACGCGCCGAGCCACAGCAGGCGGCACCGGCGATTGCCGAAGCCGCGCGGGCCAAAGGCGCGTACATCCTGACCGAGTGCGCCGTCCGAGGGATCGAGCAATCGGCGGGGCGGGTCAGCGGCGTCATCACCGAGCGCGGCGCCATCGCCTGTTCGTCAGTGGTATTGGCGGGCGGCGCGTGGTCAAGCCTGTTCTGCTCGCCCCTGAGCGTGCATCTGCCGCAACTCAAAGTGCTCAACTCGGTGATCCGCACCACGCCCATGTCAGGCGGCCCTGAGTCCGCCATCTGGACCACCGATTTTGCCGTGCGCAAACGCCAGGATGGCGGTTACACCGTCGCCTCGGGCCACGAAAACATCGCCGACATCGTGCCCGATTCGTTCCGCCACGCCCGGCAGTTCATGCCCGCGTTCAAGCAAGAGCGTGCTTCGTTGTCCCTGCGTTTGGGGCAGCGTTTTTTTCAGGAAGCGGTGCTGCCGCGACGCTGGGCGCTGGATGAAGCCAGTCCGTTCGAATACCGCCGCGTGCTCGATCCGGTGCCTTCGATCCGCCAATCCAATCGGGCGCTGGAGAATCTGACCAAGGCGTTTCCGGTGTTCAGCAACGTGCGCATTGCCCAGCGTTGGGGCGGGATGATCGACGTTACGCCCGATGCGGTGCCGGTGATCTCTTCCGTGGAAGCCATACCAGGGTTTTTCATCGCCACGGGCTTCTCGGGCCACGGCTTTGGCATCGGACCTGCAGCAGGAAGATTGATGGCCAATCTGGTCGCCGGCGAAACACCCATCGTCGACATCAAGGCGTTCAGCCTGTCGCGCTTCAGCGACGGCTCGACACCCAAGCCCATTTCCGGATTCTGAGAGGACGCGACCGCACGCAGCAGCCTAGAAGCTCGCCAGAACGAGCCAGGTTTCATCGCTTACGACGACTTCAGGCGCAAGCCACCTGCCTTTATCTGTTACAGGAGCTCAGCATGTCGCAACGCGATGATTCGGAAAAAGGTAACAGCTTGCTCAATCCCACCCGGCGTCAGGCGCTGGCGATGGCAATCATCGGCGCGGCCGGTGTAATGCTGCCGTTGGGGCGCGCAAGTCAGTCGTTCGCGGCGATGAAAGCCACGCCAAGCGGTCAGGTGATTATCGGCTTGTCCCAGGAACCCACCGTCTTCAACCCGCACATGCCGCACATCGAGGTGGACGACGGTATTCATTGGAATGTCTTCGATCCGCTGTTCGGGATTTCCCCCAGTGGTGAGTTCGTCCCGGCGCTGGCGGTGGAAGTGCCGACGGTCGCCAACGGCGGCATTTCGGCCGATGGGTTGCAGTGGAAAATCAAGCTGCGCGATGACGTCAAATGGCACGACGGCAAACCCTTCACCGCCGAGGACGTGAAATACACCCTTGAGCTGATCGTAGACCCAAAATTCCGCAGCGGTCGACGTGCCGGTCATGATCTGGTACGCGACATCACCGTCGTCTCGCCAACTGAAATTCACTGGCGCATGGAAAAGTCCTACGCGCCTTACGCCTCGATCCTGTCGTGGACCTTCATGGTGCCCAAGCATGTGCTGTCTACCGCTGCGGACGTCAACTCCGCGCCGTTCAACAACGCACCCATTGGCACCGGGCCGTTCAAGTGGGCCAGCCGCGTAGCGGGGGACCATATCCAGCTCAAGGCCAACCCGGATTACTACGGCACGAAAGCTCAGATCGACAGCGTTATCTTCAAGTACATTCCCGACCTGACTGTGCTTTACACCCAATTCAAAACCGGCGACATCGACGTTACCGCCATGCAGGGCATCACCCCCGACCACTACGAAGAAGCCAAGGGCCTGGCCGACCGCAAGGTGGTGATTCTGCCAGTGGCGACGGTGGAGTCGGTGTCGCTGAACATGGAGCGCCCGCAGTTCAAGGACCCGGCGGTGCGCAAGGCGCTGTACATGGCCATCGACAAGAAAACCATCATCGACGAGCTGTACTACGGCCTGGTGCTGCCCACTGAAACCTTCATGCCGCAGCAGTCGGCGTACTTCAATCCGAACCTGCCTAAGCAGAGCTTCAATATCGACGAAGCCAACAAGATTCTCGACGAAGCGGGCTGGAAGCCAGGCGCTGGCGGGATCAGGGAAAAGGGTGGGGTGCGGTTGTCGTTCACCAACTCCACGACTGCTGGCAACCAGATTCGCGAGCAGGCCCAGCAGTTCATTCAGCAAACCTGGCAGGCCATCGGTGTCGAGATGAAAATCTCCAATCTGCCGCCTGCGGTCATGTGGGGCGATTACTGGACGCAGTCCAAATTCGATTCGGTGGTAGTGGGGAACAATTTCCTGACCGGTGCCGACCCGGACGTGCGCGACTACTTCGGCTCGACCTCCATAAATGCTCAAGGCGGTGCCGGGCAGAACAGCACGCAATACAAGAACAGCGAGGTTGACGGGCTGCTTGCCCAGGGCGCATCGCTGCAAGACATCGCCCAGCGCAAGGCGGTGTACGTGAAAGTGCAGGAAATGATCCGCAACGACCTGCCGATCCTGCCGCTGTTTCAGTACACCTACGTGCGCGGCTACAAATCCAGGCTCAACGGCTTTGCCGGCAACATCAACTTGCGCATAGAGCCGTGGAACGTGAACACCTGGTCCTGGACCTGATCGCCCGTCAGCGCCCGGCACATTCGCCGGGCGTAGCTCAGCTGTCAGAAGGAAATACCCCATGCCCCAATACATCCTCAACCGCCTGGGCCAGAGCGCAATCGTTTTGGTGCTGGTGTCACTGATCGGCTTCATCGTGCTCAATCTCGCACCTGGTGGGCCGATGTCGCAATTTTCCATGAACCCCGGGATGAGTCAGGCCGAGCTTGACCGGATCGCCGAACAACTGGGTTTGAATCGTCCGTTGATGGTGCAGTATTTCGAATGGTTCACGCGCTTGTTCGTGGGTGACTGGGGCCATTCGTTTCGTGACGGTCGGCCAGTGCTCAGCGTCATCGCCGGGCACTTGCCGGCCACGCTGCTGCTGATGGGCACCGCCACGGTGTTGTCGGTGATCGTCGGCACCTGGGTCGGCGTGCTGGGCGCCGTGCGGCGTTATTCGGTGTTCGACACCCTGGCCACGGTGGGGGCGATGGTGGCGTTGTCGATCCCCACCTTCTGGTTCGGGCTGGTGGCGATCTTCTTTTTCTCACTGCACCTTGGCTGGCTGCCAGCGGGCAACATGTACACCATCGGCGATCAGTCCCTGGGCGATTACGCCATTCACTTGATCCTGCCGGTGGCGGTGCTGGCGCTGGTTAACGTGGCGATCTGGAGCCGCTACATGCGCTCGGCCACGCTGGACGTCATCGATCAGGACTTCGTACGCACCGCCCGCGCCAAAGGCTTGCCTTATCGGCGGGTGCTGACCCACCACGTCATTCGTAACGCGCTGCTGCCGATGATCACTCTTGCTGGCCTGCAAATCCCGACCATCCTTGGCGGCGCGCTGGTGACCGAAACGGTGTTCACCTGGCCGGGCATGGGCCGGCTGTTTCTCGACAGCCTGGGCTATAGCGATTACCCGGTGATCATGGGCATTCTGATGTTCTCGGCAGTGCTGGTGCTGCTCGGCAATCTGCTGGCGGACTTGCTGGTGGGCGTCGCGGACCCGCGCGTCCGACTCGGTTAAAGGAGCACTGCACATGACAACCGCCGCAACTTATCTGCCGTCTTCCAGCCGTCTGGCCTGGTTGAGCAATCCGACCCTCAGGCGCTTCATGCGCCACAAACTGGCGGTGCTCGGCGTGGTGATGATCACGCTGCTGGTACTGGCGTGCGTGTTCGGGCCTTACCTGCTGCACTACAACGACCTGACCATCGACATCCGCAACCGATTCTCGCCACCGCTGACCGGCAACCACTATCTGGGCACCGACGCTCTGGGCCGCGACACCACCGCGCGGCTGCTCAACGCCGGGCGCATTTCGCTGACGGTGGGCTTTTTTGCCATGCTCATCAGCACCGTGATCGGCACGCTGATCGGTGTGGTCGCCGGCTATTATCGGGGCTGGATCGGCGCGACGCTGATGCGCTTCGTCGATGCCTTTCTGTCGTTCCCTAGCGTGTTTCTGGTACTGGTGCTGGCGGCGTTCATCAAGCCCAGCCCGATCATGATCACCCTTATCATCGCCGTGACCAGCTGGATGGAGATCTCGCGCATCGTCGAGGCCGAAATTCGCTCCCTGCGCGAGCGTGACTTCACTCTGGCAGCGCGCATGGTCGGCGCGAGTAATCGCTGGATCATGTTTCGCGAGCTGGTACCCAATGCCATCGGCCCGATCATCGTCGCCGCGACCCTGACCATCGCCAACGCGATCCTGCTGGAGGCTTATATCAGCTTCCTCGGTTACGGCATTCAGCCACCGCTGCCCAGCTGGGGGAACATGCTCAACGCCGCTCAGCAATATCTGGGCAAAGCGCCGTGGCTGGCGATCATTCCGGGCCTGGCGATCACGCTGGCGGTGACCAGTTTCAACTTCATCGGTGACGGTCTGCGCGACGCACTGGACGGCAGGAGTGACCTGAAATGAACGCAGACGAAAAGATCAGCGTGGCCCATCTCAGCGTCGCCTTTCGCCGGGGCAGCGGCTACGTGCCGGTGGTGCACGACATCAATTTCACCATTCGCGCTGGGGAAACCCTGGCGCTGGTGGGCGAAAGCGGTTCAGGCAAAAGCGTGACCAGCCTTGCGATGATGAAACTGCTGGCCGAAGCGCCGAAGACCAGGATCGAAGGCAGCGCCGTGGTGGCTGACAGCAGCGGCAACGCCATCGATCTGGTGGCGATGAGCGAACAGCAGATGCGCCACGTGCGCGGCAATCGGGTGGCAATGATTTTCCAGGAGCCGCTGACCTCGCTGAATCCGGTGCATCGGGTGGGTGATCAGATTGCCGAGGCCATTCGGTTTCACGAGCACCTGAGCAAATCCCAGGCTCGCGCCAAAGCCCTGGCATTGCTGGAGCAGGTCGGCATTCCGGAGCCTGCCCAGCGCATGGAGAGCTTTCCCCACGAACTGTCCGGCGGCATGCGCCAGCGGGTGATGATTGCCATTGCCCTGGCCATGGAGCCAGACGTACTGATCGCCGATGAGCCGACCACTGCGCTGGATGTCACGGTGCAGGCGCAAATCCTTGATCTGCTGCGCACTCTGCAAAAGAAGAACGGCATGGCGATTCTGTTCATCACCCACAACTTCGGCGTCGTGGCCGAAATCGCCGATCGGGTGATGGTGATGTACGCCGGTCGCATCGTGGAGCAGGGCAGCGTGGCGCAGGTGCTGTCGTCGCCGCGCATGCCGTACACCAAAGGTTTGCTCGCTGCGGTGCCGCGTTTCGAACACGCCGGGCTGGGGCAGGGGGATCTGGGGACGATTCCGGGGTTTGTCCCCGACCCGTCGGCGCCGCCAAGCGGTTGTGCGTTTCATCCGCGTTGCGCCTTTAGCATCGCCGGACGCTGCGACAGCCAGCCCCCGGCGCTCGAAGAGGTCGAAGCAGGGCATCAATTGCGTTGCGTGCGCTGGCAGGAATTGCCTGCCAGGCCTGATTTTGCTCAAGGAGGTGCGTGATGAAAAAGCAACCACCCTTGATCGAGGCCATTGGCCTGAAAAAGTATTTTCCGGTGCGCAAGAAGCTGTTCGTCAGCAGCCGGGGTCGGGATGACAATCTGGTGCGCGCAGTGGATGGCGTGGACCTGTCCATTGCCCGTGGCGAAGTGCTTGGGCTGGTGGGGGAAAGCGGCTCCGGGAAAAGTACCTTGGGCCGCAGCCTGATGATGCTCGACCCGCCCACCGACGGGCATGTGGTGTTCGATAACACCGAAATCACGCCTTTCAACGACCGTCTGCTCAAGCCCTATCGCAAGCGGATGCAGATGGTATTTCAGGACCCCTATGGCTCACTGAACCCGCGCATGACCGTCGCTGAGATTCTCGGCATGCCGCTGCGCTTTCACGCCAAAGAACTGGACGCCCAAGGCCGTCGGGAAAAAGCCGAACAGGCCCTGGAAACAGTGGGCTTGCCAGCGCAATACCTGGATCGTTATCCCCATGAGTTTTCCGGCGGCCAGCGTCAGCGTATCGGCATCGCCCGCGCGTTGACTCTTGAGCCCGAATTCATCATGGCCGATGAGCCGGTGTCGGCGCTGGACGTGTCGGTACAGGCTCAAGTGCTTAATCTGTTCTCGCGCATTCGCCAGCAGATGAACCTGACGATGCTGTTCGTCACCCATGATCTGGCGGTGGTCGGGCACATCGCCGATCGCGTGGCGGTGATGTATCTGGGGCGCATCGTTGAAGTGGCGCCGACGCGCGAGCTGTTCAGCAACCCGCGCCACCCTTACACCGAAGCGCTGATGTCGGCGATCCCCATGCCGGACCCCGGTCAGCGGCGCCAGCGAATCGTCTTGCAGGGCGATATTCCCAGCCCGATTTCGCCGCCATCGGGCTGTGCGTTTCGCACGCGTTGCCCCTATGTGTTGCCGGCCTGCAGTCAGGAACGGCCGCCGCTGCGCATGGTTTCACCGGGGCACGGCACGGCCTGCATCCGCGATGATTTGTCGTTGATTTCGCCGCTCGATGAGCAGCGTGAGACGTTGTTTGAAACGGCGTAAGCCCGTTGGAGATATCCCGTCGTCCAGACGCCGCGCTGTCGCGCCACAAACGTTGATCTTGTTGGAGAGGCCGCGCCCGGTGATCAGGCGCGGGATGTTCAATCAGATCCGGAAGCTGCCCACCAATTGCTTCAATCGTGTCGATTGCTGCTCCAGGTCGTGGCAGGCGCGCAGGGTGGCCTGGAGGTTGTCCACGCCTTCCTGATTGAGCGTGTTGATCTGGGTGATGTCGACGTTGATCGACTCCACCACCGCCGTCTGTTCCTCGGTCGCGGTAGCCACCGACTGATTCATGCCGTCGATTTCGCCGATGCGCGCAGTGACGCTTTCAAGGCTGGCGCCAGCCCGGTTGGCGATGCTCACGCTTTCGTCGCTCTCGCGCTGACTCTCGTTCATGATCGACACCGCTTCACGGGCACCGGATTGCAACTCCTCGATCATGCGCTGCACCTGGCTGGCCGATTCCTGCGTCCGGTGTGCCAGGCTGCGCACTTCATCAGCGACCACCGCAAACCCTCGACCTGCCTCACCGGCTCGCGCTGCCTCAATGGCGGCGTTGAGCGCCAGCAAATTGGTCTGTTGCGAGATGCCAGTGATGACCTCAAGAATCTGCCCAATGTTGGTGGTTTTAGTGGCCAGCAGCTCGATTTGCCCGCTGGCGCCACTGATTCGTGTGGACAGGCGATTCATCGCCAGAATGTTCTGCCCGACCACCTCCTGACCTTCCGACGCCAACCCGCGCGCATCACTGGAATGACCGGAAGCCCGCGCAGCGTTTTGCGCGATCTCGTGGGCAGCGGCGCCCAATTCGTTAATCGCTGCCGCCACGCTGTTGGTGCGGTTGGCTTGCTGATCGGAATTGAGCATCGAGGCGTTGGACGCCCCCACGACTCTCAGCGCGACCTCGTTAAGCTGGACCGTGGACGATGCCACTTCGCGCATCGATTCGTGAATCCGCTCCACGAACAGGTTGAAGCCCTTGCCCAGATAGCCGAACTCGTCCTGGCTCTGGATCTCCAGTCTTTTGGTCAGGTCGCCTTCTCCGGCAGCGATGTCGTGCATGGCCCGACCCATCACGTTCAACGGCCGCATAAGCACGCTAAGCAGCATACCGAGCAGCAAAATGATCAGCACCACAGCGATAACCGTCGCCACCACGGCAGAGTTTCTGAACTCGCTGAGCATCCCGTAGGCATGAGCTTTGTCTACCGCTACACCCACATACCAGTTCACCGAAGGCAAGCCATTCACGTGGGCGAAAGTCAGGATTTGGGTGTTGCCATCAAGCGTGCTTTCACTGATGTCCTGGGACAGTTTGGGCGTATCGGTGGGGTAAACATCGCTCAGGGTTTTCATCACCATCGAGGTGTCGGGATGAACCAGGATACGACCGCTGGCATCCACCAGAAACGCATAGCCTTCGCCTTGCAGCCGCAATGCGCTGATCATTTTTACCAGGGTGTCGAGACTCAAATCGCCGCCCACGACGCCAGGCAGGCCAGCAGAGGTTTTGACCGGCGTTGCGATGGTGATGATCAGCCCTTTGGTCACCGCATCGATGTACGGTTCGGTCAGGGTTGTCTTACCGGCGCTCACCGCGTCCTTGTACCAGGGACGAGTGCGCGGATCGTAACCGGCCGGCATTTCATCAGGGGGCTGCAGGGTGAAAGCGCCGTCGCCCTGACCCAGGTAGACGCTCATGAATGTGGACATGAGGGTCTGCTGCTTGAGCGCAACGGTTTGACCGTCGGCGCCAGGAGCCGTGGCCAGACTTTCGGCCAGGCTCTCCACCAGCAATATCCGGCCTGAAAGCCAGCTTTGGATGTTACCTGCCGTGCTGTCTCCGGTTGCGCTCAGGCTTAGTTTGAGTTGGTTGCGGATGGCATTGCGTTGCAGGAAGTCGTTGTACAACGTGAACAACGAAAATGCCGCAATGACAACAAGCGAGGCCGCGAGAAGAATTTTGTGGCTGAATTTCAGTGATCTGGTCATTGCCGATAACAATCCACGGGCTGTTTCGAGAGGACGATGTCTTACGCAGGTCGCGTGCATCTGCTATCGGCGGATGTTCTACGGCGTTAACCGGTCAATCCATTTAAATGCCCTCGAATGGATGGTTTCAGACGACCGGTCATTACGTGACATCAAAATGTCGCGAAGCAATGACCAGTGCCCGATTTTAGTGCTTAAAACTCTTCGTAATACGCTGGGTTCTGATCGAAGCTTCGACCATCCGGACGGGCAAGGCGGGCGATAGCCGCCATGTCGCCGCCGGACAATTGGAAGCCGAAAATATCCAGGTTTTCGCGCTGGCGTTGTGGGGACGTCGCTTTGGGCAGTGGGATGGCCCCCAGTTGGTAGTGCCAGCGCAGAATGATTTGGACCACGGTTTTGTCCAGACGCTGGGCGACGGCTTTCAATGCCGGGTCCTTGAGCAGCTGCATCGCTGCCTGGTATTAAACAGCCAGGCGCATTTCAACGCCGAATGGCGTCTGGGCCGCGCCAGACAGATGCGCACCTTGCGCATGGACGGCGCGATGGCGTCTACCAATTCCGAACTGCCCATCACTTGGGCGCTGGCGGGATTGGGGTTGACTCAAAAATCCTGGTGGGAAGTGGCGCCGCACATCGCAAGCGGGCGGTTGGAGACGGTGCTTGATGCCTACGAGCCTGAGCCCGTTTCCTTCTATGCCATACATCCTGTAAGAAGCGCGCAATCGCGCAAGATCGGGTTGTTCGTTGATGCTGCGGCTGCGTATTTCGAGGGCTTTGGCGGGGTGTAAATCACCTCAGCGAAGGCGGTGTTTCAGTTCTGCCGCATCGCAGCCTCGCGCTGCTCGTCAGCTCTTACAAGATTTGGGTATCCATCGTCAGCATGATGTACCGACCTCTATATCGCGGACAGGTCAGCTCCCACGGGTTTTGCGTCCAGTCGCAATGGTGCAGCGGGTGAAAATTATTGTAGGAGCGCGCTTGCCCGCGAATGAGGTCGGCCAGTCTGCCCATCAGTGACTGAAGGAATGCTTTCGCGGGCAAGCGCGCTCCTACAGGATTTGTGTCAGGCCGAAACATCAGCAGCGTTTCAGATTCATCGTGGGAGCGAACCTGTTCGCGAAGGCTGACTTCCAGGCGCAAAAGATGTGGCAGATGTACGGGCCTCTTCGCGGACAGGTCCGCTCCCACGGGTTTTGCGTCCAGTCGCAATGGCGCAGCGCGTAAGAATCACTGTAGGAGCGCGCTTGCCCGCGAATGAGAGCGGTGAATACGTCATACCGGCCCGCACATTTGGCCGTCTGCCGCCCATGAGTTAACCTGCCGCCACTGAAGCTAGGCGCAACCCAGCAGCGCCTCTTCCGAGACCACAGGTTGCATCCACGTAACTTGCGGCCAACTTGCCCAAGCATTGATGATGCCGAGCATCAGCGTTTCACCCTGAAGTGGTCAGTGATCGATTGCTCCATTCTCTTGGAGCAGAGCGGCTGACCGGGATTTTTTCTTTTGTACGTTCGCTAAAGGTTTTTACATGAACTGGCTGTACGACCCCTTCATCTGGACTGCCCTGGCGCAGATCATTGCCATCGACCTGTTGCTCGGTGGCGACAACGCCGTAGTCATCGCCATGGCCTGCCGCAAACTGCCGCGCGAGCTGCAAACAAAAGCCATCTATGGCGGCATGCTCGGAGCAATTTTGCTGCGCGTGGTGATGCTGTTCTTCGCCGTGCACCTGTTGGGCTTGCCGTATCTGAAGTTGATCGGTGCCGTGTTGCTGGCGTGGATCGGCATCAAACTGGTCGCCAATCAGGATGAAGGGGAAGGGGAGATCGATGGCGGGACACGCGTGTGGACCGCGATCAAGACGGTGATTATCGCTGACGTGGTGATGTCGCTGGACAACGTCCTTGCCGTTGCCGCAGCGGGCGATGGCAGCGTCTATCTGGTGGCGGCGGGCGTGCTGATCAGTATCCCGATCATCATTCTGGGCAGTCGCTTCGTGCTCGCTGCCATGGAACGGTTGCCGTGGTTGGTGCCAGCTGGCGGTGCGTTGATCGGCTGGATTGCCGGCGGCATGGCAGCTGGCGATGTCGCGCTACAGCCATATTTGCCGCAGGTTGAATGGCTGCATTGGGCGGCCGGTGCAGCGGCGGCAGTGCTAGTGTTGCTCGTTGGCTGGTGGCTGGGACAACGGCGTCAGCAGCAGACAGCGGCGGACTGACCCTCCAGCGGTTCATGCCTGATACCAATGCCCGCCGGGAAGGTGGTAAACAAACCTGCTGGTTGGGCGAACTCGACGAATTGCTTGTTCGCCAGTGAAAGCTACTCACCGGCGGGCGGGCATAGGCTGTTAAGCTCGCTGCCAGAACCACACGCCTTAGCTGTACCGAGACCACTCCGATGACTGAAAACCTCACTGAAGAAGAAATGCGCCTGGCGCTTTTCGGCCCCGCACCTACGCCAGCCCCGGCGCAGGAAGCCCCGCAGGAAGAAAAGCCTATTCCCGTGGTCGAAGCACCCGCCGCGCCGGCTCCCGCCCCGCCGGCTCCCGCCCCGAAACCTGTCGCTGCAAAGCCACGGCCAATTTCCAAGGCACTGTCACCTAAATTGCGCGTGATATTGCATGTCACCAAAGAGTACGACGGTGCAGTCGAGGTGTTCAGCTACGACGCGAACACCCTGAGCAGTTTTGTCGCTGAGCAGGAAGCCAAGGCCGAGGCGAAAAAGAAGAAGTTCAAGTACTTCGAACTGGTGTCGGTCAGCCCGATCTAGCTGCTGCATGATCGATATCCCCGGTTGAAGGAGCTCTGTCGTGTCCCGACGCTTGCCCAGCATGAACGCACTGCGCGCCTTCGAGGCGGCCGCCCGGCATTTGAATTTCAGTCGCGCGGCCGATGAGTTGTTCGTCACTCAAGGGGCGATCAGCCGCCAGATCAAACTGCTTGAAGAGTCCTTGGGCGTGCCGCTGTTCAAACGCTTGCCCCGCACCATTGAACTCACTGAATACGGCCGTGAGTACCTGCCGGTGATGCGCGATGCATTCGACCGGATAGAGCAGGCCACCTTGCGTCTGGTCAATCGCGACCGGCATCGCATCCTTAACGTCAATGTCCTTCCCACCTTCGCCATGCGCTGGTTGATTCCGCGGCTGTCGAATTTCGCCACCCAAAACCCGGACATCGAAGTACGCCTGATCACCTCGATTCGCCCTGTGAATTTCTGGCGCGAAGACCTCGACGTTGCGATTCGGGTCGGCATCGCTCCGGACGCCGAACTGGAGGCGGAGCACAGCGACCGGCCGCGGATCAGCCTACAAATGACCGATGACTGGAGCAACGTGCGAGCCTATCGCCTGATGCCGGACGTGCTGGTACCGGTGTGCAGTCCGGCGCTGATGGCAGGACGCGAAGCCGTCATAGAGGCTCGCCAACTGCTGGATTTTCCGTTGCTGCACATGGCGACCCGAGCCTACGCCTGGCCCGACTGGTTTCGAGCCAGCGGCGTTGCCTACGACATGGGGATTCCCAATCAGGCCTACGGGCATTTCTTCATGGTGCTGGAAGAAGCGCTGGGCGGGCGGGGTGTGGCGCTGGTGCCGAAAATGCTCGCAGCCGGGGAGCTTGATTCCGGGCGACTGGTCATGCCACTGGAGGTTGAGCACGAAAGTGCCGGTGCCTATTACCTGTTATGCCGCGAGCATCAGGCCGATGCTTCTACTGTGCAGACGTTTCGCGAGTGGTTGTTCGCCCAGCGGGATGCAACCCTGGCGGCACAAGCGGACATCGCGCCCGCTTGCGCCCTCGAAGCGGCGCTGCACGATCTCTAGAAAGCAAAAACCCGTCTGATGACGGGTTTTCTTGCGCCATGATCAAGATCAGATCACGAACGGGCGCACTGCCGGATCAATGGCGGCGATGGTTTCAGGCCGCCAGTCGCGGTTCACGTAGAGCTGGATCGGCAGGCCGTCCGGGTCCTTGACGAAGACAGCCCGACGGGCCGGGGTATCGAAATGCCCGACCACGCTCGCTCCGGTGCTTTCGATTGAGTTCAGCGCCGCATCGAGGTCCGCCTCGCTCCACACCTCAACGCCTACATGGTGCATCGGCAACGCAGACTCGACATCGTTGCGATACAGCACCAGATCGCCCTGGCTGTGAGTGCCTGCCAGCAACACGTAAGGCTCGTCTAGACCCCCCGCCAAAGGCTTGAGGCCGACGACGGCGGTGTAGAACGCATACATCGCCGGATAATCCTGAGCGACGAACGCCACATGAGTGACACGTTTGCAGTGGATCAACGCCTGATCGATCACACGGATCGGAGGGTCTTTCGGGTACAACTGCGCCTTCAGCGGGACGTTGGTTTCTCCCGGCACCCACTTGGGTTTCTTTTTGCTGAAAACGCCGCTGCGCTCTGATCGCCAGTCTTCTACCACGTCCGCATAAAGCTCGATTTCATTGCCGTCCGGGTCTTTCTGGTAGAGCGAATGCGCGACGTCATGGTCTTCGGTGGAGCGATAGACCACACCGGCAGCGATAGCGGCGCGATAGCTTTCAACCAGCGCCGCTTCACTTTCGACCTCAAAGGCTAAATGGTTCAGGCCGGGGATCTGGCCGGGTGGCGCGTAACGGCTGGTCACGTCGACCAGGGCAAAGTCGTGGTAAGTGTTGCCGTTGCTGATGAAGCTCGCCTGGTTATCGGGCTGGCTGTAAACCTCTTCGAATCCAAACACGTCACGGTAGTAAATCGCGGCACGCTGGTAGTCGCCGACGAAGACGTTGGCGTGACCGAGGCGTCGGGGCGCAAAGTGGCCCTGACTGGCGTGGGCGTCGCGCGGAGAACTGTTCATCAGGTATTCCTTCGATTCAATGATGGCTATCGATCACTTCGGACATCAGTCGTCATGGCGGATCAAGTCCCGACACGCAGCGGCGCTCGCATCTTCTGCAGCAGGGCGATAACGCTTAATGCAGTGATCCTGCCAGTCTTGGGATTGGCGCTCGGAATATTCTCGATGGTCATGGTGAAGCTTGCCGAGTCGGCATCCACGACGATGGTGTGGGTGTTGCGTTCAAGCTGTGGATCGGCCCAGATTTCCAGCGTGGTCTTGTCTGGTCCGATGCCCGCCAGTGACAGCGCAACCGCCACGTTGAGGTTGGCCGGAAAACCGGTGGCTGCGTCTCGTGGCGTGCCGACAAAAATGCGCAGCGGTTCACTCAGGTGCTCGAGGTCGATTCCGTTATCGACCAGATAAGGCGCGCCGAGCAGGCCTTTCACCGGCTTTCGGGTGATCATGCGCACCGATTTGATGCTGCCCTGCGCGGCTGCGGTCACAGCGTCCAGACCCAGCAATGCGCCGGTGGGCACATGAATCTGGCCGCCGTTATCCCGGGCCACATCGATCAGGTGCATGTGATTGAGCAATGCGCCGATGCTCAACGGCACCACCACCTTGCCCGCGCGCAGCATCGGCTCGGCGATGGCGGGCAGCAAATGAGCCGGCGCGCACTCCACCAGCACATCGCAATGCTGAGGCATTTCGCTGAAGCTGACGATCTGCGGCGCGCGGCCGAGTTCTTGCAGCCACTGGCCGGCGCTGACTGGATCGCGCACCGCCACCGCACTCAACATGACACCCGGCAAACCTGCGTCGATGGCCTTGGCCAGCGCTTTGCCAACCGTGCCAAGCCCGGCGATCCCGACTCGAAGTACGTTATTCGTTTGCCTGTCCGTCATTGGTATGTTCCCTCTGTTCGGCGCCATGTTAGGTACAGGGCGATAGGTGAACAAACGAGATTTTCGCCGTGCAACGATGATCCAGCCTCATGACTGAATGCCGGAAAAGTCGTTTGTCAGGCATACAAACGGCTTCCCATAATCGATTTCCGTTCAACAGCCCCGAGAACACCCATGCCCTATATCGTCCGTGGTGCCAGCCGTCTGTATTACGAGCAACACGGTGAAGGCGATCCTGTCGTGTTGCTGCATGGTGTGGGCGGCAACCACGCCAGCTGGTTTCATCAGGTCGTGGACTGGCGCGGCAAAGCTCAAGTGATCACGGTCGACGCCCGGGGTTTTGGCAATTCCGAAGACCTCGAACAGTGGGGCCGCAGCGCGTTTGCCGATGACCTTCTTGCGCTTCTCGATACGCTGGGGCTCGGGCGGGTGAGTGTCGTTGCGCAATCCATGGGCGGCGGAACGGCCAGCAGCTTTGTCCTGCGCCACCCTCAGCGCGTGCGCTCGCTGGTGCTGGCTGACACGTTGGTGGGCCTGGCGTTGCCCGACGACCTTGCCGCCAGCATGGCTGAAGTTGCCCGGCGCACCCAATCGCTGACGCAACTGGAACGGGTGCTCGGCCCGACCTTTACCCATGCGCAACCGGCCGAAGCGTACCTCTACACGGCGCTGGCCAGTTTCAATGCCACCAACGTGCGCAACCTGCAAGGCGAGCAGTCGCTGGCCAGCGCCGCGCAGCTAAGTGCCACCGGCGTGCCGATTCTGTTCGTGGCAGGCAACCAGGATGTGCTGTTTCCGTCGGCCCACATCCACGCCTTTCAGCAAACCCTGGCGGGCTCTGCGTTTATCGAAATTCCGGGGGCAGGGCACTCTGCTTACTTCGAGGCCCCCGACGTGTTTAACCAACAGGTCTATGACTGGCTCGACCGACAGCCCGCCTGATGCGAATTGACCGCCTTGAAGCGGCGGTCATGACTTCACCTCATCGCTTCACCGAAAAAATCTCGTTTGTTGCGCAAATTTGCTTTTCCTATGATGGCCCGACATCTGCAAACGGATATTTACGCCAAGCCGTCTGCACGCAGTCATGCGCCCGGGATGTGCTGTTTCGGTACCGAGGAAAGGCCGTGAAAATCATTATCGAGAATCTCGAAGACCCTTCTGGCCTGGTAGGCGCGCGGCGGGTGTTTCATGCCGATGTCGGCGCCGAGCCAGGCACGCGGGTCCTCGACGCAACAGGCTGGCGAGTCTGCCCGGCGCTGTATGACGCCGACACGTTACTGCCGCTACATGGCAATCAATTCAGTGAGGTCGATCGAGAAGTCGCTTTGGCCGGCGGTGTGGCGCGGCTCAACGCAAGCATCGGCTGGCAGCGGCTGGCCGATCCGTTGCACGCGACAGCACTGCTGTTGATGGCCGAGCAAAGCAGCATGCCTCGGGTGCGATTGTTAATGGCGGTGATGCCGGACCAGGACAGCGAAGGGTTTGCCGACTGGTTCTCAGGTTTTGCCCAGGACGTCGAGCACTTTGGTCCGCATCTGCTGCACGCGTGCAAGCTCTACGGCCGTGACCCGCATTTCGCTCGCAACCTCAAGGCGGTGTGGGAGGCGGGTTGGATGCCTTACGTATTCACCGCAGACCCCGAACCTATTGCCCATCAAGCAGCGCGATTGAACAAGCCGATCTGTTTCCGTCATGCCGCCAGTTGCGCGGATCTGGACGCCATGGGCGGTGGCGGGTCCGGCAACGCCCTGATCTGGCTCGCCAGTTCTCCGCATTTTCTGTTGCCGGTCGATGAGGCACGTCGCCAATCGCTGGTGGTTCGCCCGCCAGTCCCGGATGCCGCCACCCGTAAGGCATTGCTCGCGCGCCTGGACGAAATCAACCTGATCGCCACCGACCATGTAGCACTGGGCGCCACCACAGGGCCCGGTTTGCAGACCCAACACTGCTTTTTACCGGCGCTGCTGACCCTCGCCGAACATCTGGGCTGCAAGCCGGACAGAGTACTGAACAAGGCCTCCACACGTCCGGCAGCGTTGTTCGGTCAAGACCCCAACGATTGGGCTGTCGCTCTGGTCGCGCCCGATGTGGCGCACAAGTTGCAGATTCCCGGTATCGACCCTGACCGGGACCCCTTTGCCCTCGATTCCTTTCTGCCACGCGTGATGGCCATCGTGCATGGCGAAAAACTCTGGCCCACAGGCCAACTGCGCAACGCGTTCTAAATCCGGTCATTCCCTTGTCTCAGGAGCAATTCATGTTTAGATCCGTTGTTTTTAATGCGTCGGCCGCTTCGCTGTCATTGGCGATCGCAGCGGTATCGGCACAGGCGCAGGCCGCTGAAACTCCGCTGCCATCCTATGAAGCCTTCGGCAAGACCAGCGAATGCGCCGCGTTGCGTAAGCAGTACCCGAGCCTGGTGGGTAAGACTCTGAACATCGGTCTGGGCGGCTACACCGTGGGTTTCGAAGCGCCGAAGAAGGACGACCCTTCGCAGATCGAAGGCTTGGACCCGGACCTGATTTCCTACATGGGCGAATGCCTGGGCTACAAGCACGAATACCAGAACGTCGCCTTCAACGTGCTGGTCACCGGGATAAACGCCGGCCGCTTCGACATGGGCCCTAGCCTTTACGTCACTGACGTACGTCGCAAGCAAGTGGCGTTCGTGTCCACGTTCTCGGTCATCGACGGCTCGGTGATCAAGAAGGGCAACCCGAAAAACCTGACGTCCCTTGACTCACTGTGCGGTGCCACGGTGGCCGCGGCGGCGGGAACTTACGAAGCGGCAAGCCTGATTCCGCCGTTGAGCGAGAAGTGCAAGGCGGCCGGTAAACCCGAGGTCAATCTGCTGATGTTGCAGGCCACCGATGCCAGTGTGCAGGCAGTGCAGAGCGGTCGCGCGGATATCTACCTGACCGCGCACTCTGATGCAAAAGCGTTGGCCGCCTCGGTACCGACCCTGGAAAGCGGTTTTACCGTGGACCTGCCGATCCTCAACGGTTTCCCGATCGCCAAGGAAAACACCGTGCTGCGGGGCGCTGTACTGGCTTCAATGCAGCTGATCCAGGCCAAGGGCATCCAGAAAACCCTGTTGGATAAGTGGGGCCAGGACGCTGCGTCCGAACGTGCTGCCGCCGACGCCGAGTAAGGCTGTGTAGCGGCGGGCCAGAGACGTTCGGCAGCGCCGCTGTTTTTTGTTTCTATCGGGTATCGAGTAGCCATGCAGACCTTTCTTCACTACCTGACATTCCCGTATCTGCTGCAAGGCTGTCTGGTCGCGCTCGGTTTGCTGTTCGGTGCGCTGATCGGCGGATTGCTGATTGGTTTCATCCTGGCGCTGGGCGCGGATTCGCGCTGGCGAGCTGTACGCTATCCAGTGCGCTGTTACATCTACGTGGTACGCGGCACTCCGCAGTTGCTGCAATTGATTCTGCTGTTCAACGTGCTGCCCCAAGCGGGCCTCACGCTGAGTCCCTTCGTCAGCGCGTTGGTGGCGCTGACCTTGAACGAAACCGCGTTTTGCGCCGAAATCATTCGCGGCGGCATACGTTCGGTAGACCGCAATCAACGTCTGGCAGCTCAGGCGTTCGGTTACTCGGCGTCCACCGAATTGCTGCACGTCGTGGTGCCTCAAGGCTTGCGCGCGATCATCCCGGCGCTGGGCAACGAAGCCGTTGGGCTGCTCAAATCCACTTCGTTGGCCTCGGTGGTCGGGGTCAGTGAGTTGACCTTGCGCAGCCAGACCATTGTTTCGCAAAACTTTGAGTTTCTGCCGGTGTTGCTGGCGTCGGGCGCCATGTACATCGTCCTTTCAGCAGTCATCACGGCCTTACAGAGCGTCTGCGAGCACCGGGTGGGCACTGGCCGCGGGCGCCGTTCTGCCAGCGCAGCGCAGGGCGAGCAGGCACAAGCGGATCTTGCCATGGACAAGGGCCCGTTACCCCTCAAAGCTTTGGCGCCCAAGTCCGAATCGCAGGCACAAGAGGCGCAGTTGCTGATCGAGTCACTCTACGTCAGCTACGCCGACAAGCAGGTGCTCAAGGGCATCAGCCTACAAGTGGCGTCAGGCGAAGTAGTGGCGTTGTTGGGCAAGTCAGGCTCAGGAAAAAGCACCTTGCTCAAGACGATTTTGTCCCTCAATCCCGTGGATAAGGGCAGCATCCGCATCGACTCGCATTCGATGTTCACCGATGAGCAGGGCAAGCCCTTGTCTCTTCGGCAGTTGCCCACAGCCCGAGCCCGCGCGCGGGTCGGCATGGTGTTTCAAAACTTCGCGCTGTTCGATCACCTCAGCGTGCTGGATAACGCAGCAGTGATACCTCTACGGGTTCAGGGCCGTGACCGGGTCGAGTCGTCGCGCCGTGGTTATAACGCGCTGCTCAAGGTCGGTTTGCAGAATTTCACCGAACGCATGCCCCATGAGTTATCGGGAGGCCAGCAACAGCGGGTCGGCATCGCCCGAGCGCTGGCCAGCGAACCGCGATTGATCCTGCTGGATGAACCAACGTCCGCCCTGGACCCAGAGCTGGTGGGTGAAGTGCAAGAAACTATCCGAGGTCTGGCTCAGTCCGGGATCACGCTGCTACTGAGCACCCACGACGTGAATTTTGCCGCCAGCGTGGCTGACCGGATCGTGTTCCTGCACGACGGCCAGATCATTGAGCAAGGGTCGCCTTCGATCCTGCGTGAGCCCAAAACCGCTGAGTTCGCCGCCTTTCTGCGTCTTCCCGACACCCCTCGGCAGGTGCTGGCGCCACAATCACCTGCATTGTTCACGGTGCCGGCAAGCCTGGAGCCGATGCGATGAGCGACTCCAACTCCTGGAAAAAACGTGCACTGGCAGCGCTGGGGCCGACGCTGTTCGGCTACCTGCGCGGCCGTGCTTTCGACAGCCCCGAGGGAGAAGTCGACCCGAACGAACAAGCCTTGCAGCGCTATCGTCTGGTGCCTCGTGTGTTGGCGGGACAGACCGATGTGAGTCTGGAGTGCGCGATCATGGGACGAACCTACTCAGCGCCCGTAGGCGTTGGTGCGTTTGCCGCAGATCGATTGTTCAACGCTCAGGGCGTCAGTGCCATCGGGCGAGTCTGTGCCAGTTTGCGATTACCGTTATTCGTGTCCGAGGAAGCCGTGACGCCATTGGCAGAAATCACCGCCAGCGGCGTCGACTGCTGGTTGCAGCTGCGCGCCGCCGGCCCGTTCGAGCGGGCGCTGGGTCTGCTTGATCTTGCCGCCCGCGCCCAATGCCAGGGCATCGTACTGACGGTGCTGGCCCCGGTGCATCCGGTGCCGGGTCTGCATCCGGGCGGCGTGGACGTCGCGGCCGAGATTGCCAGTCGAGGCTGGTCGACCATCGGTTCTGCCGAAGGTGTTGCCCGACTTCCTGCCTTCCCGGCCTGGGGTACTGAGGAGCTGGGGCGGCTGGCGGAAGCGGTCCACGAGCGAGGCATGAGCCTGATCGTCAAAGGCGTGCTGCACCCGGCGGATGCGCTTCTGGCTCAGGCTGCTGGCTGCGACGCTGTGATGGTCTCTAATGTCGGCGTGCGCCAACTCTATCGCTGGGCACCCGCAGTGGAACGCATTGCTCCCATCAGTGCTGCCCTTGAAGGCTCGAATGCAGTGCTGGTCGATGGTGGATTTCGTACCGCAGCGGACATGGTGATAGCCCGGTTGCTGGGCGCGCACATGGCGGTGCTGGTGCGTCCGGTCGCCTATGCGTTCGCCGCAGGCGGAGAAGCCGCGGTCGAACAGATGCTTGGTGGGCTGCTCGGTGAGATGCGGGCGGTGTGCGCGTGGATGGGTGTTGCCCGGCTGGAGCAACTTGAGCCCAGCCAACTGGTTCGGCTCGATTGATCAGACTCACTGTCACCCATACACGCAGGAACCCGCGACCATGTTCGATCTGATTTTGCGCGGGGCCCAGGTGGTCAACGCCAGTGGCATTGCGCGAGCCGATGTGGCGATCAGTCAGGGCCGTATTGCTGCCGTGCTGCTACCCGGTCAACCGGCTCCGTCAGTGCTTGAACGCAGAGTGGACGGGTGTCTGTTGCTGCCGGGGCTGGTCGATGCCCATGTGCATTTGTGCGACCCGGGCCTGACTCACAAGGAGGATTTTTTGTCCGGCACCCGTGCAGCAGCGGCAGGCGGCGTGACCACTGTGCTCGACATGCCCACCGATGAGCCCTGGACCGCCAGCGCAGAGGACCTGCGACAGAAATCGCAGTTGGCCGAAGGGCGGATTTACACCGATGTCGGATTACAGATCGCCGTGCAGCATGACGGCCAGCACCTCGATCAACTGCAGGCGCTGGAACCGATCTCCTTCGAGGTCTTCACGGCCTGGGCGCCAGAACGCTTTCTGCATGACACCCAGGAACGCCTGGTCCGCACGCTGCAACGTCTGAGCGAGCGTAATGTGCTGGCGTGCGTGTCGCCGGGTGATCACTCGATTCAAAGTCGCGCCGCGGGTACTTACGATCCGGACCCGAATCGCTCTGACGTCGATGCGTTCCTGATCTGCCGGCCCCCGATCGCTGAAGCCACAGGCATCACCCGAACCATTCTCGCCGCTGCGGCTACCCAGGCGCGGGTGCATGTCCGTCAGGCAAATTCCGGCTTGAGTCTCCAGGCCTGGTGTCGGCTGAAAGACCTGGCCGACGTCACCCTTGAAGCCACACCGCAATCGTTGCTGTTCAGCGAAGCGGACTATCGGCAGCATGGCAATGACCTGAAAAGCGCACCGCCGATGCGCAGTCCTGAAGAGGTCGAGCTGCTGCGCAGTGCGCTTCGCGAGGGGCTGATCGACATGATGGTCACGGATCACTCACCTCACAGCCCCCAGGAGAAAGATCCGGCCAACGTCAGTTTTGCCCAGGCCCCGCTCGGTATCCCCGGCGTTCAGACCCTATTGTTCGCCATGCTTCATCTGGTCCATCGCGGCGATATTGACCTGCCTGCCTTGGTGCGGCTGTGTGCCTGGAACCCGGCACGGCGATTCGGGCTGGCGGGCAAAAAGGGCGCACTGGACATCGGCCATGATGCCGACATCCTGATCCTCGATCCCTCGGTGAACACTACCGTGCGCAATGCCGATCAGTTATCGAAAGCGGGCTACACGCCATTCGATGGTTTGAGTGTGCCATGGGGATTGCGCGAAGTTCTGTTGCGGGGGGAAACCCTCAGTGTCTCCGGCGCCGCCCCCGATGGGCCGCCAATGGGGCGAGTCATCGGATAACGCCGTAGGCCAGCACTGGCAGCGCTTTAGCTCAGGGAAAAGCATGCCCGTGGTCGCCGATAATTGAAATGCCCGCCGTTACTGGGCACAGTGGCGCCGCGATCCGGCCAGGGGTGCCGGATGTTGGTGGTGGAAAGGGGCTGCATTGAACGAACACACATTGTCCAAACGCCTGGAGCGTGTGGCGGCGCATGTGCCTGAGGGTGCTCGTCTGGCCGATATCGGCTCGGATCACGGCTACCTGCCGGTGGCGTTGATTCGCCGTGGCGTGATTGCTGCGGCGATAGCGGGTGAGGTGGCGTTGACCCCGTTTCGCGCGGCAGAGCGTACCGTGCGCGAGAATGGTCTGGAGCAACAGATCATCGTGCGGCAGGCCGGCGGGCTGGCGGCTATCGAACCGGAAGACGCGGTGACCGCGATTACCCTCTGCGGCATGGGCGGTGAGACGATCCGCGACATTCTCGAAGCGGGCAAAGCGCGCTTGTCCGGCCATGAGCGGTTGATTCTGCAGCCCAATGGCGGCGAACAGCCCTTGCGGCAGTGGCTGATGGAAAACGGCTACTGCATCCACCGCGAAGAGTTGTTGCGGGAAAAGCGGTTTTTCTACGAAATCATCGTCGCCGAGCGCAGCGGGGCACTGACGTATACCCCTCAAGAGCTGTACTTCGGGCCGCTGCAAATGCAAGCCCGCAGCCCGGCGTTTCTCGTCAAGTGGCAGCGCATACTGGTTGAGAAACACAAAACCCTGAGCAACTTTGCCCACGCACGGCAGGCAGTACCCGAAGTCAAGGTTGAGGAAGTTGCGCGTCAGGCCAGGTGGATCACCGAGTTACTGGCGTGAGGCAGGACATTACTGGTTTCTCAGGTATCATCAGCGCCCTGTACCTGTGCCCCAACGAGATCCGTGCTGTCCTTTACGCTGCGGAATAGATACCGGATTACTTGAATTTAGGTGCTGAATGCCGAGCTCTGATTTTTCCCTTCAGTCTCCACCCGCTACCAACGTGCAGCTTGAGACATTGATGCAGAACATCCTGGATGACGACGTCGTCAATCTCCAGGCTTCGGCCCCCAGTGGTCCGGCACCCGCACTCACCGCCGAGGAACTGGCCGGTTGTTACCGCCTGGCCTGGCAGCTTCTGGTCACGGGGGTGGACATACCTCAGACGCGCAGGCTTATCGCTGCCATTGCCGCGAAGGGCTCGGCTACAGCCGAACAGACCATTGAGTTCAAATTCATGCGCGCGCGCTTCAAGAAGATGCGCTTCGCCTGCGCTAACTACAGCGAGCAACATGAATACCCCGAGTGCCTGGATTCCATCACTCGACTGATGGGGCGTTTTCAGGACGCATTCAAGAACGGGCAGAGACGGCGCACACTCTGGCTTGGCATCAAGCTGTGGTGCCGTTTGCGCGATGGTTACTTTTCCAGGTTGCACGACACGCTGGTGGGGGCGAAGCTTTCAACCCTTGAAAGCTTCCAGCGTTATATAGCGGTCGAGAATCAGCATCTGGCCCAAACATCTGGCGAAGATGCACTGTTGACTGCCCGACAGTTTCACGATTTACGCAAAATCATCAGCCGCCGCATCGCCCTCAGTGACACACGACGCGCGCTGTCTGCATCGCCCGAATATGACGCGCTGTCGCTTTTCCTCGCCACCATCAACGGCCTTATGGGAAAAATGCACGATGATCTTGTGGTGAAAAAAATTCAGAACAAGCTTGTTTATGAACAAGAGCTGTTCGAGTTTCCAGCTGAGATATCCACCCGAATACGGGCGTTGGCAATGACTGAAAGAGGCCTATAAGAACCTATGCAGTTCAGCAGAATACCGGGGCGCAAGGCTCCGATCGTTGCAATCGTTGGCTCCGATGGCAGTGGCAAATCCACCGTCAGTGAGGAGGTGTTGAAGTTCATGTTGGGTTATCGCCCGACTACGTTGTGTCACCTGGGCAAGCAAACCGGCAATCTGCGCAGGGCCATGCGCAAACATGCGTTCGGCAAGAAAGTCGATAGCCGTATCACCAAAGTCGGAGCGTCGGCACGGCAGAAGGGCATCTCAGGCCCGGTCGCGCTGGTGATGTTTCTTGCCTCGATGCGGCGCGTGGTTCGCTTCACCCGGATGTCGATCTACCGCGCATTGGGTCACGCGATCCTCACTGATCGATACCCGCAAATCGTCGTGCCAGGCGAGATGGATGGCCCGCATCTGACCAATCGATTCTTGTCGGATTTTTTTGCAAAGGGGCTGATGCGTCTGGAGTACTGGCTGTACAAAAAAATGACCTCCGTGCGCCCCGATGTCGTGCTGCGACTCAACGTGGACATTGAAACAGCCTTCGCCCGCAAGCCAGACCACCGGTATGAATCGCTCGCAAAGAAGATCGCCATCGTGCCGACGCTGTCGTTCAATGGCGCCCCGATCATCGACATCGATTCAACCCAGCCGCTTGAGCAAGTGCTCGAACAAGCCCGCCAAGCAGTTGCTGCGGTGATGGAGAGTTATAAAACGACGAAATGAGCCCGACCACCCCCTGTAGGAGCGCGCTTGCCCGCGATGGCGGTGGGTCTGTGGCTGCATTAATTGCAGGACAGATGCGATCGCGGGCAAGCGCGCTCCTACGGGGGGAGGGTGAAAAGAGGTGCGCCGATATCTGGCGCACCTCTTTTCATGACCTTACTGCCAGGCGCGGTCGCCGTTTTCGTCTTTGATCCGCGTTGGCAGGCCCATCAGGTCGAGCGCTCGCAGGAACGGCTCGGCGGGCAGTTGCTCGACGTTGACCATGCGCTGCACGTC
>NZ_JBSKHW010000003.1:236551-384213 GCF_057128765.1 Pseudomonas corni | reverse complement strand
GAAACCCTGGCCTACGACCCCGCCGCGAACCTGCTCGACGGCCCGAAAAACAGCACCCCGCCGGTGGTCCACAACCAACTGCTGAGGTATCGGGACACGTCCTACCGTTACGACGGCTTCGGGCGAATGATCGAAAAACACAGCCGCCAGCGCGGTCGGCAAACCTTCACCTACGACGCCGAACACCGGCTGATCGAAGTGAAGAGCCAGAACGGCAACGTCGTGCGCATGACCTACGACCCGCTCGGCCGGCGCATCGGCAAAACCGAGCACCACCCGGAAGGCTACGAACTCGACAAGACCGACTTCATCTGGGATGGCCTGCGCCTGCTGCAAGAACAGCGCTACGGCCGCACCACGCTTTACGTGTACACCGACGACGGCTACGAACCCCTGGCCCGCGTCGAAGGTCAAGGCACCCACTCGATTACCCGCTACTACCACAACGACGTCAACGGCCTGCCCGAACGGCTCACCGACAGCGACGGCAAAACCGTGTGGAGCGCGACCTTCCAGATCTGGGGCGCGACCCTCCAGGAAACCCGCGACCTGGGCTACGGCATCCACCAAAACCTGCGCTTCCAGGGCCAATACCTGGACCGCGAAACGGGCCTGCACTACAACACCTTCCGCTACTACGACCCCGACATCGGCCGCTTCACCACCCCCGACCCGATCGGCTTGTCGGGCGGGCTCAATCTGTACCAATATGCGCCTAACCCGGTGGGATGGATTGATCCTTGGGGGTGGAGTTGTACCCCTGGCAAGAAGACGTCCTATCAGGCAAAGAGTCGGAGTGACGCTTTTAGGCAAGCGAGGCTTGATGCAGGAATACCGGCGAGCCAAATCCCAAAAGCTATTTATAAGCATAAGTTAGAGGATGGGTTTGGGGGCTACGTCTACAAAAGGAACTGGGAGATCGCTCAAACCAGAGACTATCACTTTATCAACAACAAAGGTTTGACTGTGATCATCCAGGAGCACAGCTATGGACATATTAAAGCGGAGCCCCTGCGAGGTGCCGAGCCCCACTTTAACGTTAGACCTAGCAATAAACCGTTGACAGGCTCAGTCAAAGGTACTCACGGGCATTATAATTTTGATATTTGACGCTGGAATATATGAATATAATCGACTGTATAGACAACAACATCTTCCTGAAAAAAATATTCCCTGACGGGGTCAACAGCTTTTTAGTTGGACAGTTTGCGCTTGACCAAGGACAGTTCTCTATAAATATTCACATAAAATCAAAGCCTGCTATAGAGATCCCAAAATGGGGGACCTGGGGGGAAAATTACGACGTGATCGTATTCGAAATGATCGGGGTTGGAATCCGCAAAATTGAAATAAATAACTGGAATGGATTCGATTTCGCGGAAGCTACTTGCACTGAACGAGATAACGAATTAACTATAGAGCTTTCCGGCACTGACTGGTCATTTTCGATTTCCTGCCTGGCCCTAGCTTATCAAAGAGGAAACACCTATATAGGATAAACATTTAATTGCAACCTGCATGTTGGGTCAGTGGAAGGCACACAGGAAGAGAAAAGGGGACGGACCCTTAAATTCAGTGACACGCAACACACTGGATCAGTGGAAGGGACACATGGCCACTACAATTTTTGAGATGGTGAAATGAATATCGTAGATTCGATTTACAACAACATCTTCCTGAAGAAAATCTTTAGTTGCGGTATCACGGGAGAGATCTATATAGGGCACCTAGGCTTGAATCCAGATGCGGATTTTAGCCTAAACTTACATGTCAAACAGCAACCGGAAATCGAGGTCCATAAATGGGGGAAGTGGGGGGAAAACTACGACACAATCGTAATCGCACTTTTGGGCACCCAGATAGACGATTTAGAAATTACAGGATGGAAACAGGTTTCATTTTCGCAAGCTCAATACAGTAGCGTAGATAAACGATACGTCTTACAATCCGCTGGCGACGGATGGAAAGTGCACTTCACATATAAAACGCTCACGTTTCAACAGTGCAGGACATACCTGTCCTAGATAGCATCCTAGCCATAAGCTAAGAACCCCATAGTCATCTAACCAAAACAACCGTTCCCTCAACGTGCCGTTCTCATCACGGCATCTGCAACAGCAGCTTTAAACTCGAGATCCGGGGCTCGTTAATACACCCCTCTTCCAGCTGTCGGAAAAAGGGGACGGCCCCTTTAGTCTGGTATCGCCGCAACGCTTGAAAGGTTATACCCGCGCAGCCCCCAGCCACGCAGGAACATCCCCTCATTCAAGCCCATTCAAACCGCCAACAACCGCTCCCTCAACTTCCCAATCTCATCCCTCATCTGCGCCGCAGCCTCAAACTCCAGATCCCGCGCCAACTGGTACATCTTCTCTTCCAACTGGCGAATACGTTTGGTGATCTCGCTCGGTGAGCGCAGCTCGGCTTCGTACTTGGCGCTTTCTTCGGCGGCTTTGGCCATGCCTTTGCGTTTTTTGCTGCGGGAACCAGGGACGGTGGCGCCTTCCATGATGTCGGCGACATCCTTGAAAACGCCTTTGGGGGTGATGCCGTGTTCGAGGTTGAAGGCGATCTGTTTGTCGCGACGGCGATCCGTTTCGCCGATGGCGCGCTCCATGGAGCCGGTGATGCGGTCGGCGTACAGGATGGCGCGGCCATTGAGATTACGTGCTGCTCGACCGATGGTCTGGATCAACGAGCGCTCGGAACGCAAGAAGCCTTCTTTGTCCGCATCAAGAATCGCTACCAGGGAGACTTCGGGCATGTCGAGGCCTTCGCGCAGCAGGTTGATGCCCACCAGCACGTCAAAAGTGCCCAGGCGCAAGTCACGAATGATCTCCACTCGTTCAACCGTGTCGATGTCCGAGTGCAGATAACGCACGCGCACACCGTGGTCGGCCAGGTAGTCGGTCAAGTCTTCGGACATGCGCTTGGTCAGCGTGGTAACCAGCACCCGCTCTTCCAGTGCGACGCGCTTGGAGATCTCCGAGAGCAAGTCGTCAACCTGTGTCAGCGCCGGACGTACTTCAATCTGGGGGTCCACCAAACCGGTCGGCCGCACCACTTGCTCGATCACGCGACCTGCATGTTCGGCCTCGTAGTTGCCCGGCGTCGCGGACACGAAGATGGTCTGCGGACTGATGCTTTCCCACTCGTCAAACCGCATTGGCCGGTTATCAAGTGCCGATGGCAGACGGAAACCGTATTCCACCAGTGTCTCTTTACGTGAACGGTCGCCCTTATACATCGCGCCAACCTGGGGCACGCTGACGTGGGATTCGTCGATCACCAGCAGCGCGTCCGCCGGCAAGTAGTCGTACAAGGTCGGCGGCGGCGCTCCGGAAGGTCGACCGGACAGATAGCGCGAGTAGTTTTCGATGCCGTTGCAGTAACCCAGCTCCAGAATCATCTCCAGATCGAAACGGGTACGCTGCTCTAGGCGTTGCGCTTCCACCAGTTTGTTGGCGCCGCGCAGGTATTCCAGGCGCTCTGCCAGTTCGACCTTGATGTTCTCCATCGCATCGAGCAATGTCTCGCGGGGCGTGACGTAGTGGCTTTTCGGATAGAAAGTGAAGCGCGGCAGCTTGCGGATAACCTCGCCGGTCAGCGGATCGAATGCCGAAAGGCTCTCGACTTCGTCATCGAACAGCTCGATGCGGATCGCCTCCAGGTCAGATTCAGCGGGGAAGATGTCGATTACATCCCCTCTCACGCGGAAGGTTGCGCGGGCGAAATCCATATCATTGCGGGTGTATTGCAGGTCCGCCAGCCGACGCAGCAGCGCGCGTTGGTCGAGCTTGTCGCCGCGATCCACGTGCAGCACCATGCGCAAATAGGTTTCCGGACTGCCCAGACCATAAATGCACGAAACCGTGGTGACGATAATGGCGTCTTTGCGCTCCAGCAGCGCCTTGGTCGCTGACAGTCGCATCTGCTCGATGTGATCGTTGATCGACGCATCCTTCTCGATGAAGGTGTCGGACGACGGCACGTAGGCTTCAGGCTGATAGTAATCGTAGTAAGAGACGAAATACTCAACGGCGTTGTTGGGGAAAAACGCCTTGAACTCGCCGTACAACTGCGCAGCCAGAGTCTTGTTCGGTGCCAGCACCAGCGTCGGGCGCTGAACCTGGGCGATGACGTTGGCGATGCTGAACGTCTTGCCCGAACCGGTCACACCCAACAGGGTCTGGTGCGACAGCCCGGCTTCGATCCCTTCGACCATCTGACGAATCGCCTCCGGCTGATCACCGGCTGGCTCAAAACGGGTTACGAGCTGGAACTCGGACATAAATAACCTCTTGGTTCGCAAGGAATGCACGACGGCAAACGAGACGAAGTGAGCGCAGACGGCTGATCCCGTCAGGGAAAAGACGCACAGGAAAGGAGTTGATGGGACTACAGGTGGAGTCGCCACTCAGACCTTTCAAGTCATCAGCATCAAATTGCCACGCACCATGTGACTAATGGTCGAAATAACTGGAAATATCTTGAAAAAACCAGCGTCTGCCTGTCGCCCCCACCGACGATGCTCTCTATACTGACTCCCCGTTTGCGCACCGCTCTAGTGCATACGGCCGGAGCGATGTTACCCCTCCACTTCCATTCAGAGCTGCCGCAAAAATGAGCCTGTTCTCCGCTGTCGAAATGGCACCACGCGATCCAATCCTGGGCCTCAACGAAGCATTCAACGCCGATACCCGTACGACCAAGGTCAACCTGGGTGTAGGCGTCTACAGCAATGAAGAAGGGAAGATTCCGCTTCTGCGTGCCGTTGCCGAAGCCGAGGCCATTCGCGTTGCTCAACACATTCCTCGTGGCTACTTGCCCATTGATGGCATCGCCGCTTACGACAAAGCCGTGCAAACCCTGCTGTTTGGAGCCGACTCCGCATTGCTGGCATCCGGTCGCGCCCTGACGGTGCAGGCAGTTGGCGGCACCGGCGCCCTGAAAATCGGTGCCGACTTCCTCAAGCAGCTCTCGCCCAATGCCGTGGTCGCCATCAGCGACCCAAGCTGGGAAAACCATCGCGCCCTGTTCGAAACCGCTGGCTTCCCGGTGCAGAACTATCGCTATTACGACGCCGCCACCCATGACGTCAACCGTGCGGGCATGCTCGAAGACCTGCAAAACCTGCCGTCGGGCTCCATCGTTGTGCTGCATGCTTGCTGCCACAACCCAACCGGCGTGGACCTGACCCTGGAAGACTGGAAAAAAGTCCTCGAAGTCCTGAAAACCAAAGGTCACGTGCCTTTTCTGGACATGGCTTATCAAGGCTTCGGCGACGGCATTGATGAAGACGCCGCCGCTGTTCGCCTGTTCGCCGATTCGGGTCTGACCTTCTTCGCTTCCAGCTCGTTCTCTAAATCGTTCTCGCTGTATGGCGAACGGGTTGGCGCGCTGTCGATCGTCACTGATTCGAAAGAAGAAACCGTCCGCGTCCTGTCCCAGGTCAAGCGCGTCATTCGCACCAACTACTCCAACCCGCCGACCCACGGCGCGAGCATCGTCGCTGCTGTGCTGCTCAGCCCTGAACTGCGTCAGCAGTGGGCAGAGGAACTGGGCGAAATGCGTCTGCGGATTCGCGGGATGCGCGAAGAGATGGCTCAGCGTCTGGCTGGCAATGCAAAGGGTCAGGACTTCAGCTTCGTGGCACGTCAGCGCGGGATGTTTTCCTACTCTGGCCTGACCGTTGAACAGTGCCAGCGCTTGCGCAACGAGTTCGGGATCTATGCCCTGGATACCGGCCGGATCTGTGTTGCGGCATTGAACAAAGGCAATATTGAGGCGGTGACGAAGGCGATTCTCGCCGTTATCTAACACTCAACTGTAGGAGCGCGCTTGCCCGCGAAAGCTTTGTGTCATACGACATACCTGTCAGAGACATACCGCAATCGGGGGCAAGCGCGCTCCTACAATCGACAGTTCATCGCGCTACTGCGCCTTTTTTCGATACGCCATCGAGTCGTCAATGCGCTTGAGGATGTAGTCCCCCGCCGCAACCGGTGGGTACAGACTCGCGCTCGCTTCAATCCCCAGATCACACGGATCGACCATCGCGCTGTAGGTCGGGTCATAGAACGTGGCGATGGAGTAGCGCTCGTGCCCGGACTTGTTGATCACCCGGTGCAGCGTCGATCGGAAGCGATCGTTGGACCAGCGCGCCAGCAGATCACCGACATTCACCACCAGACTGCCCTCGATGGGCGTAGCGTCGATCCAGCTGTTGGAACCCAACTCGCGCACCTGCAGGCCACCACTGTTGTCCTGATACAGCAACGTGATGCAGCCGTAATCAGTGTGTGGCGCGACGCCAAACTGGTCGGTTTCCGCCATGGGTGGATGCGGCGGGTAGTACACCATCTGAGTACGCTGTAGGGGCTTGCCGTATTTCGGGGCGAAAAACTCCTGTTCGATGCCCAGTCCCACCGCCACTGCCTTTAACAAGTCAGCCCCGGCGTGAGCAATTGCGGCGTAGTAATCATCCAGGGCCGTGCGTAATTCGGGCATGAACGCTGGCCATTGATTCGGTCCGCGCAAAGCTTCGCCTGCCAATACGCAGGGATCGTCTTCGGGCAATTCCAGGCCCATGCTGAAGAATTCTTTAAAGTCCGGCTTGGTCGCTTCGTACATCAGCGCACCACCCAACGCGTGCCAGCCGCGATGGCGTTTGTTGACGGCGACCTGACGTTTGACCTCAGGCGAATGGGCGAAGAAGGTTTTGGCGGCGGCCATGGCCTGGTCGATCACCGTCTGCGGCACGCCGTGGTTGGTGATGTAGAAGAATCCGACTTCGCTGCACGCTTGGCGAATCGCTTCCCCGACACGCCGGATACTCGCTGGATCGCCCTCACGCACACCGGCCATGTCGATCAGGGGAAGGTTGGCAGTGACAGTCATCAGGTGCTCCTGTCGGTGATGGGAGAGTGAAATCAGGGTGGAGCGGTATAGACAGGTGAAGCATTTACTGTGCCGCGTCATTTGCTTGGTGATTGTCCGCTGGCGAACCTCTCATGTCCGAGATGCAGCTACATCCTGTGGGAGCGGACCTGTCCGCGAATGCGATGTCAGCGGCACAGAATCAGTGGCGGCTGTACTTGCCTCTTCGCGGACAGGTCCGCTCCCACGGGGATCATCGCTGGTTGGAACATCCGGTTTCGACACGCCCCATCAGTGTGCACCGAAGCGCATGCGGTGCCACTTTCGGTGACAATTTCCGACAACGAATAAGCCTGGGTCCTACAACAACCCCTCAAACCCAACCTCCCGCACCCTGATCTGAAATGGCCTGCATCTTGCCTCAGCTGTATATACAGCCGGATCAAGGATCTTCATGCGTCGCTACCATTCAGGCCCGGATTTTCGTCGAGCCCACAGCATTGCCGAACTGGCACAGATGGCACGTCGTCGCTTGCCGCATTTCGCCTGGGAATATCTCGACGGCGGCGCCGAAGAGGAGCTGACCCTCGCGCGCAATCGCCAGGCTTTCGCCGATATCAGCTTGCTGCCGCAAACCCTGGTGCCCTGCCACGCCACCGAAACCCGACGCACCCTCCTCGGCCGTGAACTGCCGCTGCCCATGGCTATCGGCCCCACCGGCTACAACGGCATGCTCTACCGCGACGCCGATATTCACCTGGCTCGCGCCGCCACAGAGCGTGGCCTGCCTTTCACTCTCAGCACTGTTTCGACCAACTCGCTGGAGCAGATCGTTGCCGCCGTGCCGCAGGTCAATCTGTGGTTTCAGCTGTACTGCATGCGCGAACCAACGGTGCAGGACGACCTCCTGCAACGCGCTGAGGCGGTCGGCTGCAAAACCCTGCTGGTCACCAGCGATGCCGTGCTGTTGGGCAATCGCGAATGGGACAAACGAAATTTCGCACGACCGCGCCAGCTGAGCCTGCGCAACAAGCTTGACGTGCTGCGCCACCCGCGCTGGATTCGCCAGGCACTTTGGCCCCAGGGCATGCCGAGCATGGCAAACCTCGACAGCTATTTGCCGCCCGACCAGCGCAATGCCGCAGGCGCCGCGCACTTCATCGGCGCGCAGATGGAGAAAATCCTCGACTGGGATTACCTCGCCCGTCTGCGAGATCGTTGGCCGAATCAGCTCCTGCTCAAGGGCCTGCTGCACCCACGCGATGCCGAAAAGGCGGTGGCGCTTGGGCTCGACGGCATTGTCGTGACCAATCATGGCGGGCGGCAGCTGGACGGTGTGCCCGCCACTATTGATTGTCTTCCCGCCATCGCCGCCGTCGCCAAGGGCAAACTGACAATCCTGCTTGACAGTGGCATTCGCCGGGGCACTGACATTCTCAAGGCCTGCGCGCTGGGTGCAGATGCCGTGCTGCTGGGTCGGGCGACGTTGTACGGCGTAGCCGCTGGCGGACAGCCCGGCGCAGGTCACGCCCTGGACTTGCTCGCCAACGAATTGCGCCTGGCCCTGACCTTGCTGGGACAACCCGACTTGAACCAGCTGCGCGCTACAGCGCCAACTGTTTCTACCCCTTTTTTCACCGTGAGCTGAACCGATGAGCGATGTCCAACATACCCTCTCGCAACTGCGCAAAGCCCTGGGGGAAGCGCAGGTCCTGACCGGCGAGGCCATCAGTCAACGGCATTACAGCGACTGGACCCGCCACGCCCCCGCTTGCCCAGCGGCATTGATTCTGCCGCGCAGCACTCAGGAAGTGTCCGACGCGCTGCGCATCTGCAACGCCGCCAGGCAATCGGTCGTACCTCAGGGCGGCATGACCGGGCTGGCAGGTGGCGCCGTTCCAACGACAAGCGATTTCGCGCTGTCGCTGGATCGCTTGAAGGGGATCGAGGAAATCGACGTCGCCGCTGCCACGGTCAGTGTGTGGGCTGGCACTACGCTGCAAGAAATTCAACAAGCGGTCTCGGACGCTGGCTATTTGTTCCCGCTGGACCTCGGCGCGCGCGGCTCGTGTCAGATCGGCGGCAATATCGCCACCAATGCCGGGGGCAACGCAGTGATTCGCTATGGCATGACCCGCGAGCTGGTGCTCGGCCTGGAAGTGGTACTGGCCGATGGGCGCGTGCTGAATCTGATGAACAAGATGATCAAGAACAACTGCGGCTATGACCTAAAACAGTGCTTCATCGGCAGCGAAGGCACGCTTGGGGTGATCACCCGCGCTGTTTTGAAGCTCGCGCCGCAACCGGGAGAAACCACCACCCTGCTCTGCGCCCTGCCCGACTACGCCAGCGCCGTGGCTTTGCTGCGACGGATTCAACGGCAGGCCGGCACGCCTCAGGCTTATGAATTGATGTGGCAGGACTTCTTCCGTATGGGCGTTTCGTGGCTGGAAAACCCGGTCCCGCCAATGTCCGATCAGTATCCGTTGTATGTACTGCTGGAGTCCTCGGCCAATCGCGAGGTGCTGGAGCAGACGATCAACGATGCGGTGGGCGCCGGAGAAGTGGTGGACGCGATCATCGCCAGTTCACAGGCGCAGGCCCGCAGTGTGTGGAAGATCCGCGAAGCCACCGCTGAGTTTCCGACCCGTCTTGCGCCGCTCAACTTCGACATCAGCCTGCCCATCGGCCAGATAGGCGACTTCGCCCAACTGTGCCGCGAGCGCCTGGAACAGCGTTGGCCGGGTAACCGTAGCGTGTATTTCGGTCACATCGGGGACAGCAATCTGCACCTGACCGTGGACTGCAACTCGTTGCCACAACCGGCGCCGATTCTGGAAATAGAAGAGCTGGTGTATGCCGCTGTCGGCGAGCTGGGTGGCGCGGTGTCTGCCGAACACGGCATCGGCCTGCTCAAGCGCGAGTTTCTGCACCACTCGGTGAGCGACGAAGCGCTGACCGCCATGCGCCAAATGAAAATGAGCTTTGACCCCAACGGTATTTTGAACCCGGGGAAAGTCCTCGGCTGATTTCGCCCGGGTTGTATATACCGGTATGGCACGCTAACTGCACTGATCTGCGTACACACCCCACACCCGAAAGCCACGTAGAACACCGATCCCACACTGCATCTGATGAAGCCGCACTTACTTAGGAGCGAACCCATGCAAGTCGATTCTCTGTTCAGCAAGACGTTCAAAGGTCTGAGTTTCAGCGCTGCATTGGCGTTGCTGCCGCTGATGGCACACGCCGACCAACTGGCCGATGTCAAAAAAGCTGGCGAATTGGTGGTGGGCACCGAGCTGCAATTTGCCCCGTTCGACTTCACCGAAGCAGGCAAACAGAAAGGCCTGAACGCCGAATTGTTCGAGCAACTGGGCAAGGAACTGGGGGTCAAGATCAAGTTCCTCGACCTGCCATGGCCAAGCGTGTTGCCGGGACTGGAAGCCAAGAAGTTCGACGTGGTGGCCGGGCCGATCATCGTGACCAAGGCGCGCAAAGAGCGTTATCACTTCGTCTATCCGATTGCCGAGGCCACCGTTGCGCTGATGGTCGGCGCCAAGGACGACAGCATCACCAAGCCTGAAGACATCGCCGGCAAAACCGTAGGTGCAGGCAAAGGTTCGGCGCAACTGGAGGAGCTGAAGAAGTTTGCCGAGACCTTGCCGCAGAAGATCACGATTCGCGAATACGTCGACAACAACCAGGCCTACGCCGACCTGGCAGCCAAGCGCATTGTCGCGGTGGCCAACTCGTTGCCGAACATCTCCTACGTCGCGGCTGAGCGCAGCAATCTCTACAAAGTGGTGCAACCGCCGTTCGGTAAGAAGTCCTACTTCGCGTACCTGGGACGCAAGGATGCCGAAGCCGACAGCCTGATCGCTGCGCTGGATGCCGCGATTCTTAAAATGCATGACGACGGGCGTCTGGCAGCGCTGCAGAAAAAATGGCTCGGCGCGGAGATGGACGTGCCTAAGGCCGATTTCGAGCCAACCTGGTAAGTATGACTGTAGGAGCGCGCTTGCCCGCGATAGCGTCGTGTCAGTCAACGTATCCGGCGAAGGGATAACGCAATCGCGGGCAAGCGCGCTCCTACAACAAAGGTCTGGGGCGTACACAAACCTGTAGGAGCCAACTTGTTGGCGAGGCATCCACCGCGGTGGGTCATGCACACCGCTTCGCGAACAAGTTCGCTCCTACAGGTTGAGACAAACGATGATCTTTGTAGGAGCGCGCTTGCCCGCGATAGCGTCGTGTCAGTCAATGTATTCGGCGCAGGAATAACGCAATCGCGGGCAGGCGCGCTCCTACAAATCTGGAGTTAATGGATGTTCGATTGGCCCTTGCTGCAACAAAACGCGCCGCTGTTGCTGGACGCGCTGTGGGTGACATTGCAGGTGTCGATTGCCGCATTGGCCATCGGCTTTGTGATCGGCATCGTGGTCGGCAGCCTGCGCTTGTCGCCGGTGCCGCTGTTTCGGCGTCTGGGTGGTGCTTATATTTTTGTGTTCCGGGGCATTCCGCTGCTGGTGCAACTGCTGTTCATTTATTACTTCCTGCCGCGTATCGGCCTGCCCAATGTCTCGCCCACCGTGGCGGCGATCATTGGCCTGTCGCTGGCGGCCGGGGCTTACACCGCCGAAATCCTGCGCGGTGGTTTTCTCGCGATCCCCGGCGGTCAACTGGAAGCCGCCGGCCTGCTGGGCATGAGCGCCGGCCAGATGTTGATGCGCATCCGCGTACCACAAGCCGTGCGCCTGACCCTGCCCGCCCTGGTCAACGAAATGATCCTGCTGATCAAGGCCTCGTCCCTGGTGTCGGTGGTCGGCCTGGCTGACCTCACCCGCACCGCGCAGAACCTTGCCGCCAGCGACTACATGTTCGTTCAGGACTACCTGATGCTGGCCGGCTTCTATTGCCTGATCAACATCCCGCTGGCGTTCTTCGGCGGTGTGCTGGAACGTCGGTTGAAGGAGTACGGCGCATGATCTTCGACCCGAAAATCATCACAGACCACTGGGCCGACATTGGTTCGGGTTTCCTCGTCACCCTCGGCACCTGGAGCAGCGGCGTGGTGCTTGGTTTGGCACTGGGCATGTTGATCGCCGTGGCCCAGGTGTTCGGCAACAACTTTATCCGCGCGCCGCTGCGGGTGTTCATCGAACTGATCCGCAGCACGCCGTTTCTGGTGCAGCTGTTTCTCGTGTATTACGGCGGCCCGGCGTTTGGTCTAAGCCTGGACCCGATACCCGCCGGGATCATCGGCCTGGGGGTTTACGGCAGCGTATATTTCGCCGAAATCTTCCGTACCGGTTTTGAGTCAGTGGCACGGGGTCAACTTGAAGCCGCCGATTGCCTGGGGATCACCCGCCTGCAATGCATCCTGCGCATTCAGGTGCCGCAGATGCTGGTGATCATCCTCCCTGCGCTGATCAACATGATCACCGTGCTGTGCAAAGAAACCGCCGTGCTGTCGATCATCACCATCCCGGAACTGACCATGGTCCTGACCGGCATCGGCTCGGAAACCTTCGCCTTCGTCGAAACGCTGTTGATGCTGTGCATCGGTTATCTGATTCTGGTGGAGTGCTGCTCGCGTCTGGGCATGCTGCTGGAAGTGCGGGTCGGCCGCTTCATGAACAAGCAGCCGCGATGAACAGTTTCCTTATTCCCAGCGGCGCCGTGCAAGACGTCACACGCCAGAAACAAGGTGAAACCATGAAGACTTCCACAGCCCTGCCCGGCGATGCGCTGCCCATCCTGACCCTGAACAAGGTCGGCAAAAGCTTCGGCGCCCTGCGCGTGCTCAAGGGTATCGACATGACTGTGCAGCGTTCGGAAGTAGTGTGCCTGATCGGCCCGTCCGGTTCGGGCAAAAGCACCCTGCTGCGCAGCATGGCCTTTCTTGAGGAATACGACGAAGGCACGATCCATGTCGAAGGCCAGTTGCTGGGCTGGATCGACACCGATAAAGGCCGCAAACGCGCGCCGCAGTCGCAGATCAACCAGACGCGGCGCAACGTCGGCATGGTCTTTCAGCAGTTCAATCTGTGGCCGCACATGACAGCGTTGGGCAATGTCTGCGAAGCCCTGCGCCAGGTGCGCAAATTGTCGGCCGGTGAAGCGAAACAGCGCGCCATGACGATGCTGGACAAGGTCGGCCTGGCGCACAAGGCCGACGCCTATCCGGCGCAGCTTTCCGGCGGTCAGCAGCAACGGGTGGCGATTGCCCGGGCGCTGGCGATGGAGCCGCACATCATGCTGTTCGACGAGCCGACATCGGCGCTGGACCCGGAACTGGTGGGCGAGGTGCTGCAAGTGATGAAGACCCTGGCCAAAGAAGGCATGACCATGGTCGTGGTCACCCATGAAATGGGCTTTGCCGCCCAAGTGGCCGACTCGGTGATCTTCCTCGATCAGGGCGAAGTGGTCGCGCGCGGTACGCCGCAGCAAATCTTCCATAACGCCGAGCACCCGCGCTTGCAGCAGTTTTTGCAGAACTATCTGGACCGCAACGCGTTCTGGCAGGACAACAAAGAAGCGAGCCAGGTATGAACGCCTCAGGGCGCGGGAGCTGCTGATGCAAAAATCAGCGCCCCAGGCCCTGTACCGCCAGGCCAAGGATTACGTACACGGCAAGCTGGTTTCCGGCGAATGGAAAGCGGGCGATCTGATCCCGTCCGAGAACCGACTGGTGCTGGAACTGGGCATGTCGCGCATGACCGTCAACCGTGCCCTGCGTGAGTTGACCGAAGAAGGCCGCCTGCTGAGGGTGTCCGGCGTTGGCACCTTTGTCGCCGAGAGCAAACCGCAATCGAACCTGCTGCGGATCACCAACATCGCAGACGAGATCATCGCCCGAGGCCATCGCTATCACTGCAACGTATTGCAGGTCGGTCGCGAGGCAGCCTCAATGCCGATTGCCTCGGCCTTATCCCTGCCTACCGGCGCTTCAGTGTTTCATCTGCTGTGCGTGCATTACGAAGAAGGTGTCGCGGTGCAGTTGGAGGACCGTTACGTCAATCCGGAAATGGCTCCGGCGTTTCTGGAGCAGACCTTCGGCGATGCGCTGCAATCGGGTGCTTATCTGCTGGACATCATCCGTCCGGATGAAATGGAGCACATTGTCGAAGCCCGTCACCCAGACACCGACGAACGCCGACATTTGCAGATCGATGCCGACGAGCCTTGTCTGGTGTTGATGCGCCGGACCTGGCACAGCGGCAAGATCGTCACCTATGTGCGGCTGGTGCATCCCTCTTCCCGCTACCGTTTGGGCAGCCGAATGGCCGTCAGCGGTGCCCATCGCGCCGTTTGAGCGGCGCCTGTTTTAACCGGTCAGCAGATTGATCGAACGCCTGTCGTCCACTGCCCTCGATATCAGTAAGTCCTGTGAACAGGACATGACAGAAGAGGTGCATATGGATACCCGAGACAACCAGCAAACTACCGAACGCAACGACCCGGCGATTGACCCCGACACTCCCGATAACAACATGGGCAAGGAAAAGCAGCCTGCGCAGGATCAGTCTCAAGGCGGCAGTGCTCAGACGCAGGCGCCAGCCGAAAGCAGCCCTGCTCAGGGCAATCAATCCCAGGACAACAAGGGGGCGACGTCTACCGATAACAGCTACACCCCGGATTTCGAACCGGAGGAAGCTGAGTCAGCGGACAAGACCAGCGAGCAGAAGCAGACCGGCGAGACGGATGCGGATATCGACACGCCCGGGGGTTGATTAGTTGTAGGAGCGCGCATGCCCGCGATTGCAGTGTGTCAGCCAAAATGATTTTGCAGACCCACGGTGATTGCGGGCAAGCGCGCTCCTACAAGGTTGGAGGCGAGACATCCGACGCGGTGTGTCAAACACGCCGCGTCGCGAACAAGGTCGCTCCTACAGGGCTCTGCGTAATTCCCTACATTTCCGATTGCATAGCACCCTAATTAACCGGCACGATCAGGCCTTCATCTGCGCCTGCAGATCTCTTACGCACGCCTTTTCCCGGAGCGTTGTCGGTAATGGTCCAACCCACCAATGATTTACCGCGGACGAGCACCAAGCTCACGCCGCTGGAATTTCGCGGCATGGTCGCGATTCTGCTGTCCATTGCCCTCGCCACCCTCGACACCGCCATTGCCAACACTGCCCTCCCCGCCATCGCTGCGGACCTGAAGGAGTCACCTGCGGCTTCAGTCTGGATCATCAACGCCTATCAACTGGCGGCAGTCGCGACCTTATTGCCGCTGGCGGCACTGGGCGGCGTGATCGGCCATCGCAAGGTCTACCTCGGCGGGCTGATCCTGTTCGTGGTGGCGTCGGCGTTATGTACCTTCTCCTGGTCACTGACGACGCTGACCATCGCGCGGGTTTTCCAGGGATTGGGCGCCGCCGCGATCATGAGCGTGAACGCCGCGCTGATCAGCTCGATCTTTTCCTACGAACGCCTAGGACGTGGGCTGGGGCTCAACGCGTTGGTGGTCGGTACATCGTTCGCCGCCGGGCCGACCATCGCGTCGCTGGTGCTGTCGGTGGCCAACTGGCCGTGGCTGTTCGCGATCAACCTGCCGATTGGCGTCTTCGCTCTGGTGTTCGCCTGGAACTCGTTGCCCAAGACCAAGCCCGGCACGCTGACCTTCGACCGCATCACCGCCCTGCTCAACGTCATCACTTTCGGCGCCCTGATTTTCGCCCTGAGCGAAGCGGCGCAACTGGGCTCTCTGACCACTGTGCTAACGGCCTCAGCCGTGTTCCTTGTGGGCGGCGCGCTGATGCTCAAGCGCGAGGCCGGGCATCCGGCGCCGATGTTCCCGCTGGATCTGCTCAAGCGACCAATGTTTGCGCTGTCGGCATTGACGGCGTTTTGCTCGTTCGCGACCCAAGGGCTTGCGTTTGTTTCGCTGCCGTTCTTTCTGGAAACCACCCTGGGTCGCGATCCGGTACAGACCGGATTTCTGATGACACCGTGGTCGGTGATCGTGGCGTTCATTGCTCCATTCGCAGGCCGATTATCAGACCGTTATGCACCTGGGCTACTAGGTGGCATTGGGCTGGCGATTCTGTGTGCCGGGATGATTTCTCTGGCAACTATGCCGGCGGATGCCAACGCCTGGGAGATCGGCGCGCGGATGATTCTCTGCGGTTTGGGTTTTGGATTTTTTCAGGCGCCGAACCAGAAAGCCCTGATGACCAGCGCCCCGAAAAACCGCGCGAGCGGGGCCAGTGGCACCATCGCCACCGCACGCCTCATAGGCCAGGCGACGGGTGCTGCATTGGTGGCGTTGAGCTTCGGGATTTCCAGCGAACATGGGCCGGTGCTGGCATTGAGCATCGGTGCGTGTTTTGCGGCGGTGGGCAGCGTGGCGAGCGGGTTGCGGTTGGTGACGAAGAACACTGCGTGATGGCCTGCGCTATCTCTGTAGGAGCGCGCTTGCCCGCGATTGAGGTCTGTCAGTGAATGAAGTTTTTTCAGACCCACCGCAATCGCGGGCAAGCGCGCTCCTACAGTTGATAGCGTTCACCTCAATGCGATGACACGTACATCGAATTCACCTGCGCTGGCAGCGCAAACGAGCCCTGCAAGCGTGTCACTTCATCGGTGGGCGTCCGGCCGAACAGTCTTTTGAATTCCCGGCTGAACTGCGACGGGCTTTCATAGCCCACCGCCGCTGAGGCCACCGCAGCGGTCATACCGTTGCGCAGCATCAACAGCCGCGCCTGATGCAGGCGGGTGGACTTCACGTATTGCATGGGCGAGGTGTGGGTCACCGCTTTGAAGTGCGCATGAAAGCGCGTGACGCTCATGTTGGCCTCCCGGGCCAGTTCGTCGACATCAAGCGCCTGGGCAAAACTGCTGTGGATTTTGCGGATCGCTTTCGACACCCGGCCAAATTGTCCTTGCTCTTGGAGGGCGGCCCGCAGCGAACCGCCCTGCTCGCCCATCAGAATCCTGAAGTAGATTTCCCGCTCCAACGCCGGACCCAGCACTGTACTTTCGACGGGTGAGTTCAGCGCTTGAAGAAAGCGCAGCAGCGAGTCTTTCAGCTCGTCATCCATAGGCGATGAATACATACCTTTAGGCAAGCTCGGTGCCTGCGGCCGTTGCTCGTCCAGTTGCAGCACCAACTCGCCCAACAGCGCGAAATCCAGATGAAAGTACACCGCCAGCAGCGGTTCATCAGCGCTGGCGTCGGTGGCCATGGTGAACGGTACCGGCACCGACACCACCAGGCACTGCTGCGCGTCGTAGATGAAGGTTTCTTCGCCCCAATGGCCAATCTTCCGGCCTTGGCAAACCATCACGATGCCCGGATCGTATAGCACTGGCGCCCTTTCCAGCGGCCGGTTGGAACGCAGCAATCGCACCCTGGGCAATGCGGTCAGGGTGTAGCCTTCCAGCGGTGCAAGCGCCTCAAGCAGCGTGATGATTCGCCGCTGGCGTTTATTGCGGTTGGGATATAGGTCAGTCATGGTCATTCGCTAAGTAGGAGCGCTATGTCACCCTGCACTGCTTGCCAGGAGAACACCAGTGTTCGGGAGGATTAGGCAAACATACGGCAGCTCTGCACCTTCGCGCGTTGGACACTGGCTTCTACCATGAGTCCGTCCCCATCGACTTTCGACGATGACCATTAACACGAGCGAGGCAACTGATATGAGTGACAAGAAAACCCTGTTCATCACCGGCGTCAGCAGCGGCTTCGGTCAGGCATTGGCGCAACAGGCACTGGCTGCCGGGCATGCGGTGATCGGCACCCTGCGTAACGCCGAGGCCTTGCAGGCTTTTGAAGCGCAATCCCCCGACGCCCATGGCGTATTGCTGGACGTCACTGATTTCGCCGCCATTGACGCAGCAATCAGCCACGCCGATCAGACGTTCGGCCCGGTGGATGTGCTGGTCAATAACGCCGGATACGGTCATGAGGGCGTATTCGAGGAATCACCCCTTGAAGAGATGCGTCGTCAGTTCGACGTCAATGTGTTCGGCGCAGTGGCGATCACCAAAGCCTTCGTGCCGTTGTTTCGCCAGCGTCGGCGCGGGCACATCATCAACATCACCTCCATGGGCGGCTTTTTGACGATGCCGGGCATCGCCTACTACTGCGGCAGCAAATTCGCGCTGGAAGGGATTTCCGAGACACTGGGCAAGGAGCTGAAACCCTTCGGCGTGTTTGTGACGGCTGTGGCGCCGGGTTCGTTTCGTACCGATTGGGCAGGCCGTTCGATGCAGCGCTCGCCCCGGCAGATCGCTGATTACGACGCGCTGTTCGACCCGATCCGCCAGGCGCGCGAGGAAAAAAGCGGCAAGCAGCTGGGCGATCCGGTCAAAGCGGCCCAAGCCATGTTGCAGCTGATCGCCAGCAATAACCCGCCTGCGCATTTGCTGCTGGGCAGCGATGCGCTGAAGCTGGTGCGCGAGAAACTGGCGCAGTTGAGTGAGGAGATTGATCAGTGGGAAGCGCTGACGCGGTCAACGGATGGGTGATGGGCGCCGCAGAGTGTCCGCCAAACGCAATCCTGTAGGAGCCAACTTGTTGGCGAGCGATCTTGATGTGTCACCATTGAGATCGCCTCGCGAACAAGTTCTCTCCTACAGAAGGTCCGCCTCTAATCGTTATGCATTACCCCGACTGAATATCCTAATGACTTCATCCAGGTGATCAGCCATCGCTTGCCGTGCCGCTTCGGGATTACGTGCATCCAGGGCTTGCAGAATCAATCGATGCTCATGCTCCGAACGAAGCGGCATATCGTCGGAGGTGTAATGGGCCTGCAAGCGCTGGAACATGCTGCCGTAGCGATGGCCGAGCAGGTGTTGAATCATCAGCGAATACGCCGGATTGCCTGAGGCCTGGGCAATACGGATATGAAACAACCGATCACCGGGATGGGTGTGGGAGCCTTCGCGATTGTCTTGGCAGTTACGCTCAAAAGCCTGGTGAATCAGTGCCAGTTCTTGATCGCTGGCATCTTCCGCCGCAAGCGCCGCTGCTTCCGGTTCGATCAGGCGCCGCGCTTGTAACAGCGCAAACGGCGGAATCTCCGCGCTGAAATCCACTTCGATGGCCAGTTCCGGGTCCAGCTCTTTCCACTGATTGCGCGTCACCTGGGTCATCACCGGCTCGTTGGTCGGTGCCTTCACCGGCGGCTCACAGACCAACACTCCGTTGCCCACCCGCACGTCCACCAGTCCGATCACTTCCAGCGCAATCATTGCCTCGCGCACCGACGCCCGGCTCACGCCTAACATTTTTGCCAGTTCACGCTCGGCGGGCAAGCGGCTGCCAGGCGGAAATTCCCCGCTGTCGATCAGGGCACGCAGCTGGTCGGCGATCTGTCGATAAAGACGTTGGTTATCAATGATTTGGACGGGCATGGGCGTGAACTCGAATTTCAGAAGCGGCTGCACGGTCGCTGATCAGGAGAAAAAATCCCCTTGTTGACGGCGAAAGTGCGTGCTAAAAACAGGTCCAATGGCCTGACCATTGGATCGCTGCACTGAGCGGATCATAGCAAAGCCTGAGACGTTCAGGCGCTGTCGATTCGGGTGATCGGGTCGCATCAACGCACAATAAAAACAAAGGACGCATGATGGATCTCAACGGTAAACGCGTGCTCATCACCGCCGCCGCCCAGGGCATCGGCAAGGCCAGTGTCGAGGCTTATCTGGCGGCAGGCGCGGAAGTCTTCGCGGTGGACATCAACGCCGCTGCACTGGACCAGCTCAGTGGCGTCCACAAGCGCGTGCTCGATGTCACCGACAATGCCGCTATCGAACGCCTGGCCGCAGAAATCGGGGCGCTGGACGTGTTGTTCAACTGCGCAGGCGTGGTCCACAGCGGCAACATTCTCGAATGCTCGGACAAAGACTGGTCATTCGCCTTCGAACTCAACGTCACCGCCATGTACCGCATGATCCGCGCCTTTTTGCCGGCGATGCTGGAGCACGGCGGTGGGTCGATCATCAACATGTCTTCGGTCGCGTCCGCGATCAAAGGCGTCCCCAACCGCTTCGCTTACTGCGCCAGCAAGGCTGCGGTCATTGGCATCACACGCTCGGTGGCAGCGGACTTCATCGGTCAGAACATTCGCTGCAATTGCATTTGCCCCGGCACCGTTGAATCGCCGTCGTTGCGCCAGCGCGTGGCGGACCAGGCCGAGCGTGAGCATCGCAGCGAAGATGAGGTGTATGCCGCCTATGAAGCGCGGCAGCCGATGGGCCGACTCGGCACGCCACAGGAAATCGCGCAGCTGGCGTTGTACCTTGGTTCCCCGGTGAGCGGCTTTACCACCGGTACTGCGCAGATCATTGATGGCGGTTGGAGCAACTGACGCATGACCTGTAGGAGCCAACTTGTTGGCGAGATCAAACGACACGGTGTGCCTGACACAACGCCTCGCGAACAAGTCCGCTCCTACAGAGTTACACCCATTTCATTGAAAACGAGGACACCCTATGAAGCTTCTGCGTTACGGCGAAAAAGGCCAGGAACTGCCCGCCCTGCTCGACAGCAACGGTGGTATTCGCGATTTGTCCGGTCACATTGCCGACCTCTCCGGAGCCTCATTGAGCCCGGACAGCATCGAAAAACTCAAAGCGCTGGACCCCCATTCGCTGCCCCTCATCGAGGGCAATCCGCGCGTTGGGCCGTGTGTGGCGCAAGTGGGCAAGTTCATCTGCATCGGCCTCAACTACGCCGACCACGCCGCCGAAACCGGCGCCGACATCCCTAAAGAGCCAATCATTTTTAACAAGTGGACCAGTGCCATCGTCGGCCCCAACGACAACGTCGAAATCCCTCGTCAGTCGAAAAAGACTGATTGGGAAGTGGAACTGGGCGTGGTCATCGGCAAGGGCGGCCGCTACATCGATGAACAGAACGCCATGGACCATGTGGTCGGCTATTGCGTGATCAACGATGTGTCCGAGCGCGAATTCCAGATCGAACGCGGCGGCACCTGGGACAAGGGCAAAGGCTGCGACACCTTTGGCCCGCTCGGCCCGTGGCTGGTGACCAAGGATGAAATCGCCGACCCGCATCAGCTCAATCTGTGGCTGGAAGTGGATGGCAAGCGCTATCAGAACGGCAACACCCGCACGATGATTTTCCAGATCCCGAAACTGGTGAGTTACCTGAGCCAGTTCATGAGCCTGCAACCGGGGGACGTGATTTCAACGGGTACGCCGCCGGGCGTGGGCTTGGGGATCAAGCCGGAGCCGGTGTTCTTGCGTGCAGGGCAGCGTATGCGGCTGGGTATTGAAGGTCTGGGCGAACAGGAGCAGTTGACCGTCGATGCATGACCTGTTGGAGCGAACTTGTTGGCGAGCATTAGGTGTGCCTGATGCCGCCTCGCGAACAAGTTCGCCCCTACAGAGATGCCGCGTAGCAAGCCCGAGAATAAATCCAAAAAGGGAGACGCCATGACCACCCTCACCGGCCTACGGGTCGAAGATATTCGCTTCCCCACCTCGCAGTCCCTGGACGGCTCCGACGCCATGAACCCGGACCCCGATTACTCGGCGGCCTACGTGATTCTGGAAACCGATAACCCTGCGCTGCAAGGCCACGGCCTGACCTTCACCATCGGTCGCGGCAACGAGATCTGTTGCGCGGCGATCAACGCGTTGTCGAACCTGGTGGTCGGTTTGAAGCTTGAGTGGATCGCCGAAGACATGGGCCGCTTCTGGCGCCACATCACCAGCGACAGCCAGTTGCGCTGGATCGGTCCGGACAAGGGCGCGATTCACTTGGCGACCGGCGCGGTGGTCAATGCGGTGTGGGACCTGTGGGCCAAGTCCGAAGGCAAACCGGTGTGGCGGCTGGTGGCCGACATGAGCCCCGAAGCGCTGGTGCGCTGCATCGACTTTCGCTACATCACCGACTGCATCACCCCGGACGAAGCCATCGCGCTGCTGCATGAGCGCGCCAACGGCAAAGCCGAGCGCCTGGCGCTGCTCCAAGCCAAGGGTTATCCCTGCTACACCACCTCCGCTGGCTGGCTTGGCTATGGCGATGAAAAGCTGCGCCGTCTGTGTCAGGAGGCAGTGGACGCCGGGTTTGATTACATCAAGCTCAAGGTCGGGCGCGACTTGCAGGACGACATCCGCCGCGTGCGCATTGCCCGGGAAGTGCTAGGCCCGGACCGGCACCTGATGATCGACGCCAACCAGATCTGGGAGGTCGACGCCGCCATCGGCTGGGTGCGGGAACTGGCGTTCGCCAAACCCTGGTTCATCGAAGAACCGACCAGCCCGGACGACGTGGAAGGCCATCGCACCATTCGTCTCGGCGTCGCTCCGGTCAAGGTAGCAACCGGCGAGATGTGCCAGAACCGCATCGTCTTCAAACAGCTGATCATGCGCGAAGCGATCGATGTGGTGCAGATCGACGCCTGTCGCCTGGGCGGGGTCAACGAGGTCCTGGCGGTGATGTTGATGGCCGCCAAATACAACCTGCCGGTCTGCCCCCATGCCGGTGGCGTCGGTTTGTGCGAGTCCGTGCAGCATCTGTCGATGATCGATTACCTGTGTATTGCTGGCACCCATGAAGGGCGCGTTGTGGAATACGTCGATCACCTGCATGAGCATTTCGAAGATCCGTGCGTGATCAAGAATGCCGCGTACATGCCGCCAACCCGGCCAGGGTATTCGATTGAAATGAAAGCAGCGTCGCGCGAGCAATTTGCCTATCGCGGGTGACGTTCTTCCTGTGACGGATGAGCCGCGCGCTTCTGTAGGAGCCAACTTGTTGGCGAGACATACGACACGGTTTGCCTGACAAAACGCCTCGCGAACAAGTTCGCTCCTACAGAGGCTGCATGACCAGACTTGGACGGAGTACAACAACAATGTCGTCCCAAGACACCCGCTCGCTGAGCCCACTGCGGCTCGACGCGCACCAGCACTTCTGGCGCTACCGGGCGCAGGATTATCCGTGGATCGATGATCGTCACGGGGCCTTGCGCCGCGACTTCATGCCGGACGATCTCAAGCCGCTGTTCGACGCGACGGGGATCGACGGTTGCATCGCCGTGCAGGCGAGGCAGAGCGAAAACGAAACCGATGCCCTGCTCACCCTCGCTGACCAACACCCATGGATCTTCGGCGTCATCGGCTGGGTCGATCTGCGCGCCGATGACCTCGAACACAGGTTGGAACGCTGGTCCGACGCCCCTCGCCTGAGCGGCTTTCGGCACCTGATCCAGGACGAACCGTCGCCCTTGGCGTTCATGCACGACCCGGCCTTCAATAACGGTTTGCGGGTGCTGCAACGCCAGCAAAAGATCTACGAAATCCTCATCAAAGAACAGGATCTCGACGCCGCCACCGCACTGTGCCAACGCCACGACCAGCACCACCTTGTGCTCGATCACCTGGGCAAACCCGACGTCGAAAACGACAACCCGGTGGCGTGGGCCGAGCGCCTGGCGCCCTTGGCCGCCCTGCCCCACGTCAGCTGCAAACTGTCCGGGCTGATCACCGAAGCCGATTGGCAGCAATGGCACCCGGTGCAGTTGCTCCCCTACTTCTACCTGGCACTGGAACTGTTCGGCCCGCAGCGCCTCATGTTCGGCTCCGACTGGCCGGTCTGCCAGCTCGCTGGCAGCTACCACGACGTGCATCACCTGTTCGAAACCGCCATCGCCGATTTGTCTGCCACAGAACAGGCCGCGATCCGTGGCGGCAATGCCATTCGCCTCTACGGCCTGGAAGGAATCTGCCCATGAATCTGCATCTGCAAGACAAAGTCGTGATCGTCACCGGAGGCGGCTCGGGGATTGGCGCCGCCATCTCCCTGGGCCTGGCCGAAGAAGGCGCGATCCCGGTCATTTTTGCCAATCAGCCGCTGCCCGATGCCCTTGCCGCCGAGCTGGATCAGCGCCAGCCGCAAAGCCTGTTCGTGCAAGTCGAGTTGCGCGATGAAGAAGGCTGTCGCGCTGCCGTAGCGCAGGTGCTGGAGCGCTTCGGACGCATCGACGGTCTGGTGAACAACGCAGGCGTCAACGACAACGTCGGGCTCGAGGCTGGCCGCAGCGCCTTCGTCGAATCCCTGGAAAAGAACCTGATTCACTACTACGTCATCACCCATTTGTGCCTCGATGCGCTCAAGGCCAGTCGCGGCGCCATCGTCAATATCGGCTCCAAGACTGCTGTCACCGGACAAGGCGGCACCAGCGGCTACACCGCCTCCAAAGGCGCGCAGCTGTCGTTGACCCGCGAATGGGCGGCGTCGTTGCTGGCCGATGGCGTGCGGGTCAACGCGGTGATTCCGGCGGAAGTGATGACGCCGCTGTACGAGCGCTGGATCGCCACCTTCGATGATCCGCAGGCGAAGCTTGCGCGCATCGTCGAGAAAATCCCTCTGGGCCAGCGCATGACTGAACCAGAAGAGATCGCAGACAGCGTGTTGTTTCTGCTGTCTTCGCGCGCCTCCCACACCACCGGACAGTGGCTGTTCGTTGACGGTGGTTATACCCATCTCGACCGAGCGCTGACATGAGCGGCGCGCGGTTTTGCCTGGCGCTGGACTTGATCGATGACGCCGACGCCATCGCCGAATACACCCGCCTGCATGAGCAGATCTGGCCGAGCATTGCCGAGCATTTGCGCAGCCACGGTGTGCTGGACATGCAGATCTGGCGACTGGGCACACGGCTGTTCATGGTCATGGACACGGGGCCTGCGTACAGCGCCGAGGCGATGAATCGCGCAGCCGTGAGCAACCCGGATGTGCTGGCGTGGGAAGAGCTGATGTGGCGTTTTCAGACGCCGACGCCGTGGACCGAGCCCGGGAATAAGTGGCAGCCGATGACGAGGATTTTCAGCCTTAGTGATCAACCGGGCTGACACCCACAAAATCAACCCGTGGGAGCGGACCTGTCCGCGAAGAGGCCGGTACAGCCGACAAAAATACGTCGTCTTTGAAGCAGCATTCGCGGACAGGTCCGCTCCCACAGGAATCGTCGCGTCCGCCCAGACCCTACAACAAGCTTCACGCCTTACAAAAACAACAAGGAGAGCGTCATGCTGACCAAGCAAGCGAAGATCGAAACACAGGTAAACCGGCAAGCTGTGCCGTCGGTGCGCTGGGCGCTGATTCTGGTGACCAGTCTGTTCTTTCTATGGGGGCTGTCGTATGGCCTGCTGGACGTGCTGAACAAGCATTTTCAGGAAACCCTGCACGTCAGCAAGGCGCAATCCGGGCTGCTGCAAGCGGCGTATTTCGGGGCGTATTTCATCATCGCCCTGCCCGCCGGTTTGCTCATGGACCGCTTTGGCTACAAGGCCGGGATTCTGCTTGGGCTGTGTTTGTACGCAATCGGCGCATTGCTGTTCATGCCCGCCGCCAATGCACAGAGCTTTCCGTTTTTCCTGTTCGCGCTGTTCGTGATTGCCTTGGGCCTGGGCTGTCTGGAAACCGCTGCCAACCCTTACGCCACAGTATTGGGTGACCCACAAGGCGCCGAGCGACGCTTGAATCTGGCGCAGTCATTTAACGGCCTGGGGCAATTCGTCGGGCCATTGCTGGGCGGTGCGCTGTTCTTCAGCGGCACACAGACCGCTGGCGATAACAGCTCGCTGCAAACCACCTATGTGGTCATCGCAGTGATCGTGTTGCTGGTGGCGGCCCTGTTTTACCGCACGCCGTTGCCAGATTTGCGTGAGCAGGAATCGCAGATCCAGCGCAGCAGCGACAAAACCCTGTGGCAACACCCCGAGTTCGTCGGCGGCGTGATCACGCAGTTCTTCTACGTGGCGGCGCAGGTCGGGGTCGGAGCGTTCTTCATCAATTACGTCACCGAACACTGGGCCAACATGACAAGCCAGACGGCGGCTTATCTGCTGTCAGTGGGCATGATCAGTTTCATGGTCGGACGGTTTTTCAGCACTTGGCTGATGGGGCGTATTTCCGCGCAACGGCTGCTGATGGTCTATGCCTGGATCAATGTTGCACTTTGCGCGGTGGTGGTGTCGGGGGTGGAAAATGTGTCGGTGGTCGCGCTGATCGCGATCTTCTTTTTCATGTCGATCATGTTCCCGACCATCTTTGCGATGGGCGTGAAAAACCTCGGACCGCACACCAAACGTGGCAGCTCGTTTTTGATCATGGCGATCGTGGGTGGGGCGTTAATGCCGTATCTGATGGGCCTGATCGCCGACCACGCCTCAACGGCAATGGCGTATCTACTGCCGCTGGGGTGTTTTGTGGTGGTGGCGTTTTATGGCCGAAGCGGTTTGCGTCGCGCCTGACGCAGAGCGGTTGTAGGAGCGCGCTTGCCCGCGATGGCCTTTTGTGTGTGACGACGTGTCGCCTGACATATTGCTATCGCGGGCAAGCGCGCTCCTACAGAGGCCGCGTATTACGGCTTGGCGATATCGGTCCGTGACACCGCTGGCGACTCCTGTGGCAAGGTCGCCCGCAGTTGTTTTACCTGCTCGGCTTTCACCGCTGGCGCCTGGTTACCCCAACTGCTGCGGATGAACGTCAGCAGTTGCGCGACTTCATCATCCGACAGCCGCCAGGCGAATCCGGGCATGCCCAGCTCCGACGGCGCCGCTGCGGTAGCCGGCAATTTGCTGCCCGCCAACACCAGACGAATCATCGACACCGGGTCTTCCGAGAGCACCGACGAGTTGCCGGCGATCTTCGGGAACACCCGCTCATAGCCTTGGCCGTTGGTTCGGTGACAGGCAGAGCAGTTGTCGACATACAACTGGGCGCCACGACTGCCTTCCTCGCCCGCCGCCAACGCTTTCGCCGTCGACGGATCAGCCTTGAAGCTCGACACCTGACGCTCGCTGGCCGGCAGGGTTTTCAGGTACGCCGCCACCGCCTGCAGGTCGCCATCGTTCAGATGCTGAGTGCTGTGCACCACCACATCGCCCATCGCACCGCCCAATACCGCGTGGGTTGCACTGCGAGCGCTGCGCAGGGTAGCGACGATGTCTTCCTTGCTCCAGGCACCCAGACCGTCCGCCGGATTACCCCGCAGATTGACCGCCAGCCAGCCATCGATCACCGGCCCACCGGACAGGTAAATCGGGCTCGACTCGTCCAGCGCCTTTTCCTGCAGGGTCAGTGCCCGTGGCGTGTGGCAACTGCCGCAGTGGCCCAGGCCCTGCACCAGATAGGCACCGCGGGCGACTTCGGCGTCCTTGTAGCCATCGGCCTTGAACGCAATAGCATCCGGGTCCGGCGCAAAGGTCTTGCGCCAGATTGCTAACGGCCAGCGCATGGACAACGGCCACGGCACGTCATTGACACGGTTGATCACACCGACTGGCGCGACGCCCTGCATGAAGAACGCATAGAGCGCGCGAATGTCGTCGTCGCTGACTTTCGCGTACGCCGGATACGGCATGGCCGGGTACAGACTATCGCCATTGGCGGCGATGCCATGACGCAACGCCCGGTCAAAGTCATCCAGCGAATAACCGCCGATGCCCGACACCTTGTCCGGCGTGATGTTGCTGCTGTACAGCGTGCCAATCGGCGAAGCAATCGGCAGACCGCCCGCAAACGGTTTGCCGCCTTTTGCGGTGTGGCAGGCCGTGCAATCGCCAGCGTCCGCCAGATAGCGGCCCTTCTCGATCAGCGCCGCTTGTTCAGCTTCAGGTGCCGCCTGCAACGCTCGGGTGTGGGTGGGCCAGAAGGCAAAGGCCAGGAACACCACCAGCACCACAACGCCCAGTCCAACCAGGCTCAGGAGAAACTTTTTCATGGGTCGTTCTCCTTATGCCTGAACCAGCGGGCCGGGGTTTTTCAGGTATTGCTCGCGGATGGCCTTGGCAGACCAATACGCCAGCGCGCCCACCATCCCGGTCGGGTTATAGCCGTTGTTCTGCGGGAACGCGTTGGCACCAATCGCGAACACGTTATGCACGTCCCACGATTGCAGGTAACGGTTCAGCGCCGAGGTTTTCGGGTCGTTACCCATGATCGCGCCGCCGCAGGTGTGGGTGCTCTGGTACTTGGTGATGTTGTAATGCTCGCCCGGTTTCTTGGCGTCGCCCGCCACAGCCGTCGGGTTGAGGATTTTCGACATCTCCAGCGCCTTGCCTACCAGGTATTGCGAGGCCTTGATTTCGTTGTCGTGCCAATCGAAATTCATGCGCAGCAACGGCCGACCGAAGCCGTCCTTGTAGGTCGGATCAAGGCTCAGATAATGCTGACGGTACGACATGCACGCGCCCTGCACTTCGAAGTAGAACGAGTGACGGAACGCATCGCTGGCGGCCTGTTTCCACTGCGTGCCCCAGTTCGGCGTCCCCGGCGGCACGTTGATCCCGCGCACGGGACCTGCACCCGGTTGACGCGCCCAGATCACGCCGCCGCCAACAAAACCGGCCTTGGCGTTATCGAGCTGGTTGCCGTTGAGGTTGTCCATCGTCGTCCCTGCGCCACCGATGCCGATGAACTGGTTGGCCTGCACTTCCTTGCCGAAAAACAGCACCACGCGGTTGAGGTTCTGGTAGGAATAATTGCGCCCGATGGTGCCTTCGCCGGTCTGCGGATCGTAGGGTTTGCCGATGCCCGACAGCAGCATCAAATGCACGTTGAACAGCGAGAACGCGCACAGCAGAACCATGTCCGCCTGCTGCTCGACTTCACGGCCCTGCGCATCCAGATAGGTGACGCCGGTCGCTTTTTTGCCATCGCTATCGAGATTGACTTTGAGCACCTGAGAGTTAGTGCGCATCTCGAAATTCTTGCGCAAGCGCAGCACCGGCAGAATGCTGATGTTCGGGCTGGCCTTGGAGTAGTTCAGGCACCCGTAATCGCTGCAGAAACCGCAGGCGTTGCACGGACCCATCTGACAACCGTACGGGTTGACGTAAGGTCCGGATGCGTTGGATGCCGGGATCGGATACGGGTCCCAGCCCATCTCCCGCGCGCCTTTGTAAAACATCTCGGCGCCCAGGTAGTTAGGGTTCGGCCCCAGCGGAAACTCACGGGAGCGCGACCCTTCGAACGGATTGCCGCCCGCCTGTTTGGCGCCCTGAATCACACCGGCTTTGCCCGAGGTGCCACAGACGTGTTCGAAGTGATCGAAGTGCGGTTCGAGGTCTTCGTAGGTGACCGGAAAGTCCTGGATCGTCATGTCGCTGGGAATGAACTTGGCGCCATAGCGCTGCTCGACATTGCTGCGCAGATTGAAGTCTTCCGGCAGTGCGCGGAAGTGGCACCCGGACCAGTGACTGCCCGCGCCGCCGACGCCAGTGCCCGGTTTGAACGAGCCCATCTGCCGATAGGGCACGGCGGTGGACGTCTGGTTGTGCCGCACGGTGACGGTTTCCTGGGACAGACTTTGCAGGTAGCGGCGATGCACCGAACCTTCCAGCTCGTCGACCACTTTGGGGTAGGCAAAATCAGGTTGTGTGTCGCGATCCGCGCCGCGTTCCAGCACCACCACATTCAGGCCCGCATCGGTGAGCTCTTTGGCCATGATGGCGCCGGTCCAGCCCATGCCAACGATGACTGCATCTACTTTCGGTTTGACGTTCGCCATGCTCAACCCCTCCGCCCGGCCAGATCAACCGGCGGCAACGGGTACGGCTTATCACGCACCGTCACCCAGTCCATGTAATCGGCGCGCATGCCGGGGTAACCGATCATTTTCCACGCGCCCATATTTTTGTTGCCGCCGTGGGACGGATCGGCGAAATAGCCGTTGCGCACCTCGTTAAGCAGGTTGGTAAAGAACAGCTTCGACGACACTTCCTCCAGTACCAGCTTGCCGCTCTCGGCAGCTTTCAACAGGTCTTCCTGCTGAGCCGTTGTCAGTTGAGCGAAGGTCTTGCCGGAGAAGGTTTTCTTGCAGCTGGCGTCCATCGCTTTGATGCCGACCCGCAACAGTTCGCGCAGGGTCAGACGGCCCTGATAACCGAACTCAGGGGCTGCTTCCAGAAACGGGCCTTGCATGTACCAGATGCCGCCGTTTGCGTAAGGCGTCTGCATGTGGCGATCGAGAAATTCCGGAACGCCCAGTTCCACGGCGCCGGGGCCAACCTGATCGGACGGGATCAAACGGTCACAGGCTGCAAACACGAACGTCCATTCGTCGGGGGTAAAAAACGTCGGTTTGTAGTCGTCGGGTTTGCTCGCGGGTTGCGCGCCTTGTTGGGCATCGCTGGCGGGGGTCTGCGCGAAGGTGGTAGCGGGAAGGCCTGCGCTGGCCAGAGTCACAACGGGGATGAGCGTCAGCGACTTGCGTAGAAAGTCGCGACGGCCTGGGGAGGTATCGTCATCGGACATCGTTTACTCACTCCTGGGTCTGAAACACGGGTGTGCTGCTGGTTTTCTTATCATTTGCCGCTCGATGTCGGCATTTCGATTGCTCGCTAATCATGATCAAGCTAAGCATTCGCACGTTACTAGAACAGCTATCGCCGCCTGTTGCCAGGCAAGCGACCGGCTGAAACGGTTCTTCAGATTTTGAATTGACGGACCAGGCTGCTCAGGTTGCTGCCCAGAGATGACACCTCGCGCATGGTGCGCGCGCTTTGCTCGGTTTCGTCGGCCAGACTTTCCACGGCGCCAGCAATCTGGTGCACGCTGCGGTTGATCTCTTCGGCGACCGAGGTCTGCTCTTCAGCGGCACTGGCGATCTGCGCGTTCATTGCGTTGATGGTGCCGATCAGGCCCGAGATGGAGTCCAGCGACACACCGACTTCGTTGGTCTGCTTATTGGCACCTTCACCCGCTTCCGTGGACCGGCGCATGGCCGCGACCGAGGCTGTGGTGCCAGCTTCGAGGCGGGTGATCATGCCCTGGATTTCCTGGGTGCTGGTCTGCGTGCGACTGGCCAGCGCGCGGACCTCATCGGCCACTACCGCAAAACCACGACCGGCTTCACCGGCACGCGCCGCTTCGATGGCAGCGTTGAGCGCCAGCAGGTTGGTCTGTTCGGCAATCGAGCGGATCACGTCGAGCACCGAAACGATCGAACGCACGTCCTGCTGCAGGTTATCCAGGCTGGTACCGCTCAGGCGGATGTCCGACACCAGAGCGCTCATGCCCTGAATGTTGTTGCCCACCACTTTGCGTGCGGCATGCCCCTGCTGGTCGGTTTCAGCGGCAGCTTCGGCGGCACGCTGGGCACTCATGGCGACTTCCTGCGCGGCAGACGACATCTCGTTGATCGCGGTGGCGACTTGATCGGTCTCGTTGCGCTGACGCTGCATCGCTTGTTCGGAACGCAGGGTCTGCTGCGTCGCCTGCTCCACCAGACCGTCCAGGTCAGTGGTCATCTGCGCGACCTGGCGGACCATGGTGTGGATCTTGTCGATGAAGCGGTTGAATGAGGCAGCCAGATCGCCCAGCTCATCGTTGCTGGTGATGGCCAGACGATGGGTCAGATCACCCTCGCCAGCGGCAATGTCATCCAGGTTGGTCTTGAGCACGCGCAATGGCCGAACGATGCCATTGGCTGTCCAGATCCCGGCTGCCGCAGTGACCAGCAGCAACACCAGCGTGACTAGAAAAATGCTGCCCAGGATGTCCCGCGTGCGCGCCTTGACGGCCGCCTGCTCCAGCACCATGGCGGCCTCGATGTCGTCCATGTTAATGGCGCTGCCCAGCACCAGGTCCCACTTCTCCAGGTAAACGGTGTAACCCAGTTTAGGCACCTGCACGCTTTCCTGACCCGGCTTTGGCGCGGCGTAATCGATGTAATGCTTACCGTTTTTCGCTACTTCGACGAAGGTCTGGTAGTGGTAAGAGCCGTCCGGGTCCTTGGTGTCCCAGAAGCTCTTGCCGACGCCTGCTGTGCTGTCGCCCCGGAAGATTCGCACGCCTTTGCTGTCGTAGCCGAAGAAGTAACCGTCTTCGCCAAACTTGACCGGCTTCAACACCTCCAGCGCCTTGTCGCGGGCAGCCATGTCGCCGTTCGCCGACGCATCGTGCAACGGCTTGATGGTGGTCAGCGCCACCTCAACGTAGTTTTTCAGCACATCGCGGTTGCGCTGGACCAGGCTGTCGCGGGTGTCGCGCATCTCCTGATCCGCACTGCGCTGCAACATCCATGACGCCAGCCCGCTAATGATGAGCGCGAACAACAGCGCGGGAATGATCGCTAAGCACAGCAATTTGCTTTTGACGGTCAGCTTCATGGGAGAAATGCCCTCCTGGTCAGTGTGGTTTTGAGGGGTATCGGCAGGAGGTCGTACAACTTGAAAAAAGAATGATGGCAATTTGACGCCAGATTTTCAGCGACGGTGATGGATTCTGCGTTCCTTTCGCCGGACAACCTGAAGGGCCCGCACTCGTTGCGGGAGCGGAATGATTAGTGGTTTTTTAGGTGACTGACGGACGTGATGATCACGCCGTCCCTTTAGGAGCTGACGAGCAACGCGAGGCTGCGTTGCTCGTCAGCTCCGACAGGAACCACGTGATGCGCTGGATGTACACCCTGTCGCGCGCGGCTGCAAAAGCAGCGCACGGCCAGCGATGTGGGTATTACCAACGAAACGCCACAGTCCCCAACACCGTGCGCTCTTCACCCCAATAGCAACGCCCTGCGTTGTTGCAGCCCGACACGTATTCCTTGTCGAACAGGTTCTTCGCGTTCACGTCCACCGACCAATGCTTGTCGATGTCGTAACCCACCAGCGCATCCACCAGCGTCACATCGCCCGTCTTCAACTTGCCGTACAACGTCGGGGCGGTGTAGGCGAATGTGTTGTCGAAATAACGCACCCCGCCGCCCAGACGCAAGCCGCTCAGCGCGCCATCCAGGAAGCGATAGGTGGCCCAGGTCGAAGCCTGATTACGCGGAATACCGGTCAGTTGATGATCCTCGAACAACGACCCCGGCGCGTCTTTGGTCACTCGCGCATCGGTGTAGGTGTACGACGCCACCAGGCTGAGATTGCGCGTCACATCACTGTTGACCTCAAGCTCGACGCCCTTGGACTTGCTCTTACCCACTTGCTGGCTGAAACCGTTGCTGCCGGCCACTACGTCATGGGATTTGGTCAGGTCGAACACCGCAGCGCTGAAGGTGGTGTTCCAGCCTTTTGGCTCATATTTCAGGCCGACTTCGTATTGCTCGCTGAGGATCGGATCGAGCAAATCGCCGTTTGGCTGCGAAGACTGCTGCACCGGCGTGAACGCCGTCGAATAGCTGACATACGGCGAGATGCCGTTTTCGAACTGGTACATCAAACCCGTCTGCCAGCTGAAACGATGATCCCAGCCGTCCAGATCGGTGGCCGCCGTCGTGCCTCGGGCGCGGTTGCGGTATTCGCTTTGCACCCAGTCCTGACGCCCACCCAACAGGAAAATCCAGTTGTCGTATTTGCTTTGCAGTTGGCCGTAGGCACCGTACATGTGCTGATCGAGCTGGGAGTTCTGAACGTACAACGGCGTGGTCGGTTGCACCGGCGAGAACACCGGATTGAACACGTTGTAGGTGCCGCCCAAGCCAGCGTTCCAGTCCTGATTGAACGAGGTGCGGTCGTAGCTGGCACCCAGCAACACGGTATTTTCCAGCGCACCCGAGGTGAAGTGACCTTCGAACTGGTTGTCCACCGAATAAGTGACTGACTTGTTGTCGCGGTCGTAAGCGCTGCTGCTCAACGTGCTGCCGAAGCCGGCCTGATTCAGGTTATTCGGCCAGGTTTCATGGCGGTTCACACGCGACTCCATGTAGCGCGAGTTCTGACGGAACTGCCAGATGTCGTTGATCTGATGGCTGAACTCGTAACCCAGCGTCCAGGCTTCACGCTCGAAGTCGTCCCAGCTCGGGTTGCCGTTGAACTGATCCTTACCGATCTTGCCATTGACGTTGTTGAGCAGCGTCCCCGCCGCCGGATAGCCGAGCAGCAGTTTGGTGCGGTCGCGCTGGTAGCTCGACAGCAGGGTCAGCGCGGTGTCTTCGTCGAAATTGAACGTCATGGACGGCGCAATATAGAGACGATCATCCGGCACCGAGTCCACCTGCGTATCGGCATTGCGGCCCAGCATCACCACGCGCCCGAGGATGCGGTTGTCGTCGGTCAGCGGGCCGGACACATCGAGCCCGAGCTGGCGGCGGTTGTTGCTGCCGTAGCTGAATTTGGCTTCACCCTGGGCCGTTTCGGTCGGCTTTTTGCTGACCAGATTGACCAGGCCGCCCGGCGCGTTTTCGCCATAGAGAATCGAGCTCGGGCCACGGAAAACTTCAGTGCGCTCCAGTCCGTAGGGCTCAGTGGTTGTGTCGTAACGGTTGCCTTGTAGACGCAAGCCGTCCTTGAGCAGACCGTATCCGTAGTCGGTGGCGTTGTAGCCACGGATGGAAAACAGGTCGCCGGCCAGGCCATCACCGACCGCGAAAGGTGGCGCGAAGATGCCGGGGACGTAACCGAGGATATCGGTCAGGGTCTGCGAACCCTGATCCTGGATGCGCTGACGTGTCACGACGGAGACAGAGCGCGGGGTCTCGGACAGAGGCGTGCTGGTCTTGGTGCCAGCGGTGCTGTTCTGTACCTGATAACCGAGGGTCTGTTCGCCTTCCGGCGCTTCTCCGGTAATGACCGAGTTCTGCAACTGCAACGCCTCGCCTTTCGTAGCGGGCTTGGCTGGCGCGTCCTCGGCAGCGGCCATGCCATGCCAGCTCACAGCGGCGACCAGCAACGCCAAGGTTTTTACCTTTACATCCATCTTCTTATTACGAGCCATCTTCCTTCCCCTCTCCCTTGAAGTTGCTGCGGGCCCCAGCCCCTTTTGTACCGATATATTTCAAAAAGCGAGAAAATGTAACAGAGAACAATTCCTATTACCATTGCGATTAGAGGGGGTGCCCCGAGTGTGTTTTCTGTCTGCACTCAGGGCTTTCAGCCCGTGCCAGGCTGGCTGTCACGCTGGGAGCGTTAGAGAGGAAAATTTCGGCGACCTGAACGGTCTGGAGGACGGCACTGTTTGGCCGTGAGAGAAAGGGAATAAATCCAGTTTAAGGACCGATCGCCTGAAGGAGAGAAACCGCGCTGCAAGGACTGAACATGACCCTGATGATGTTCCGCCAGTCCATGCAGCGCGTTAAAAAGGGCGGTTGCCGCTACTGCAAATTCACGAACAACCCGCCGTCGACCAACAACGACGCCCCCGTGACATAGCGCGCCATGTCGGACGCCAGAAACACGATCGGCCCCGCTACATCTTCTGGCTGCCCAAGACGTCCAAGAGGTGTGCGTGAGGTCATGTACGCCAGCTTCTCTTCGTCTGCCAGGTCGTCCTTATTGATATCAGTAGCGATGGTGCCGGGCAGTACCGAGTTGCAGCGAATACCGTATGGGCCCAGCGCGATGGCGCACGATTGCATCAGCGAATGCAGGCCTGCCTTGGTGGGCGTGTAGTGGGTTTGCATGGCGCCGCCGACCAAGGCACTGATGGAACTGACCGCAATGATCGCCCCGCCATTGCCTTGATTCTTCATCTGGTTCGCCGCTGCCTGAACAGCGAAATACGCGCCGTTGAGATTGGTGTTGATGGTCTTCAGATAGACCTCGCGCGGCATGTCGAGGAACGAGTGAAACGGGCAGATCCCGGCATTATTGACGAACACATCGACGCTGCCGAACGCATCTACCGCGCCCTTGACCAGCCTGTCGCCGGTGTCCGGATCTTCGGCGTCGCTGCCTACCTCAACGGCCCGCCCGCCAAACGCGCTGATCTCGTCGATCAGGCTGCGCGCGGCAATCAACCCCTGCTCGCTACCGCTGTGGCCGATCACTACGCTGGCGCCTTGTCGCGCGCATTCCTTCGCCGCCGCCCTGCCGATGCCCCGAGACGCGCCGGTAATAATCACGGTTTTGCCTGCCAGTAACATAAGAACCTCCTGCTGGATATCGAGTGATGTCGGGCTGCTGTCAGCCCAGATAGTTGCCGTAGCCGACCATGCCGATGGAGCCCAGAATCACCGCGATCCCCATCACCAGCACGCCCTTGTTGGAAGCCGTCGTGCCCTGCCATTCGCGGAAATACAGACCCCAACAGTTGGAAACGACGATGATGAAAGACATGTGCAGCACCCACGAACTGGCGTCGTTCTGCAGGCGGCTTTCGCCCATGCCGTAAAAGAAGAACTGCAGAAACCATAACGTCCCGGCGCTCGCCACCAACAGGTAATTGCGCAGCAGCGGGGTCTGGGGATTGGTGTAATCGCCGAACGTGCGATTGCGGCGGTTGAGCCACAGGCACCAGATTGCGTTGGTGGTGAGCCCGCCCCACATGATCACCATGAAGGTCACGTTGTTCTGGAACAGGCTGTTAGCGCCATGTTGCACGGCGGCTTCGGCCAAGGGACGACCCGCCGCAATCCCGTAACTGAAACAAGCGCTGAGTACCCCGGAAATCACCGCCACCAGCGCGCCTTTGCTCAAGGAGAACTCACTGACGCTGGCGAATTTGGTTTCCTGCGACACGTCGCGCTCCTTGAGCATCCCCGCGCGGCCACACAACGCAATGCCGATCATCGATACTGCCACGCCCCACAACACCCAGTTGCCGCTGACACTGGCGACCATTTCGGTCAGTGTTCCAGCCGTGGCGTCAGTGAACAGATCGCGGTACAGCGCGGGCATCAAGGCGCCCAAAGCCGAGGTCAGTCCCATCACCAGCGACATGCCCAGCGACAACCCGAGATAGCGCATGGTCAGGCCGAACGTCAGCCCGCCGACGCCCCACAAGACGCCAAACAGGTAGGTCCAGAACAATGTTGCGCTGTCAGCCTGACGCAGGATGCTCACATAACCGGGCACCGTCAGTTGCGCGGCAATCAACGGCACGATTAGCCAGGACGCCAGGCCGCCCATGATCCAGTAACTTTCCCAGGCCCAGCCGTGGACCTTTTTGTAAGGAATATAAAAGCTGCCAGACGCTGCACCTCCAATGAAATGCAACAGCACACCGAGCAGAATGATTTCCACGGTTCACGTCCTTTTTGTTTTTATGGATTAGGTTTTCGCCTGAATGAAAGAGGCGTGCTTCATTCGGGATTCAGGCTGAACACCGGCTGCAGATCGACGCTAATGGGCGACGCATCCGGATGGCTCGGCATGATTGACTGCATGTGCTGCCACCATCGCTGCATCACCGGCAAACGCGGAAGTTGATCGAGCGTGTGATCGTCTTCGTGGGTCATCACGGCAAACAGCGCAAGCGATTGCGGATCGAGAAAAATCCGGTAATCGGTGATGCCCGCGTCGCGCAACGCCTGCACCAGTTCCGGCCATATTTCGTCGTGTCGGCGGCGGTATTCATCGGCCTGACCAGGGTTGAGATTCATACGGAATGCGCGCATTGGCATCAGCATGCTCCCCGCTCGGGCAACCCATAGGCGTTCGCTACGTTGTGCAGAAAGAACTTTTCCTGGACCGACCGGGGCTTTTCCGCGAGGCAGGTTTTGACCAGCCCGAGGGTCGTATCAAAATCGGCGACGGTGTTGCTGTTGGGCCAGTCACTGCCGAAGAAACACCTGTCTTCGCCGAAAGCCTCCCAGAGATACGCCAGTCGATCCCGGTAGTAGGCAGGATCGTTGATCACCATCCCCGCATTCATCTGAGGGATTTCTGCCAGCTTGGCGAACACATTGGGGTTCTCGGCCAGCGCGAGCACGTCGCGCTGAAAGTCCGGCAGTTGATCGGCGGTGACCGTGGCACTGGGGAGATGATCAACAATGATGCGCAGGTCAGGCAGCCGGTCGCTCAGTCGTAGCAATCCCTTGATCAATCGTGGATCAGGGTTGGCGCTGTCCAGGCTGCGCCCCGATCCAACCAGGCGCCGCATGCCGTCGATAAAAGCGGGACGCGTCTGGTCACCGAGCAAGTCCCGATCCCAAAGGTTGCCGTAACGCAGTCCGAGAAACAGCGGCTCGCCTTCGAGCGCCTCGAAGTCTTGGTTGAAATTAGCGTGCAACGGCGAAAGATTGCCGACGAAACCCAGCATGCCAGGTGCGCTGCGTATGGTCTCCAACAGCCACTGATTATCGGAACGCCAGGGACTGGCTTCCACAACAATTGCGCCCACGATGTGATGAGCCGTTGCAACTTGCCGATATTGAGCAGGCAACGAGGTGCCATGCAGGACATGACCGACTTCTGGCCAAGGAACCCCCTCAGGCCGAGCCGCGTCGAAAAGGTGAATATGGCCATCGATGATCGGGCCGCTGTACAGGACGGGAGCAGTCATTCTCAATTCCAACTGATAACGCTTGTTCTTATTGAGGCCGACTGTAGGGCGTGACATCGATACGTGACTAATCGATTTTTGGTTAATAGCGATACCTTAAGGCTATCGGCGATATGCCAACCGAAACGTCCTGAAGCTGAACCTTCTGACCGAGACGCCCTCACTTATGAAGGCCGTGGCGGTGGGTTCGGCCTCGATATCAGCGCCCGCATCAGACATCCCCTGCCCGGATTCACAGGATCGTCCATGAATCTTATTGCCCCTTGCACTTCAGTCATCACCCCGGTCGAGCGCGAGTTGAGTGTGCGTGCGGTGGTCACCGGGGTACTGCTGGGCATCGTACTGACGCCGTCGAATGTCTACGCCGGGTTGAAGATCGGTTGGTCGTTCAACATGTCGATCATCGCGCTGCTGGTGGGCTTCGGCGTGTGGCAGAGCTTTGTCAGACGGTTTAAGAAGCAACCGCCATGGACCCTGCACGAGAGCAATATCAATCAGACGGTCGCCTCGGCGGCGGCGTCGATCATTTCCGGCGGGCTGGTGGCGCCAATCCCGGCTTACACCTTATTGACCGGCCAGCAACTGGACCCGATTCCGATGATGGCCTGGGTGTTTTCGGTGAGCTTTCTCGGCATCTGGATCGCCTGGTATCTGCGCCCTGCCCTGCTCAATGACAAGGCGCTGAAGTTTCCCGAAGGCATGGCGACCCTCGAAACGCTGCAGCACATTTATCACCACGGCCATGAAGCTGCCGCGCGGATCAAGGTACTGTTCTCTGCCGCACTGCTGTCAGCGGGCGTGAAATGGATCGACACCTTTCTCTGGGCCATCCCGCGCTGGGCGCCGAACGCGCAACTGGAACGTCTGACATTTACCGCTGACCCGTCGCTGCTACTGGTCGGGTTCGGCGGCATCATCGGCATTCGCGTGGGATTGAGCCTGTTGCTGGGGGCATTACTGGCCTGGGGCGGGCTGGCACCCTGGCTGCTGGCGCAAGGGCTGATCGTAGTGCCAGCGGGCAGCTCCGGGCCGCAATTTGCCAAGCTGGTCGAGTGGCTGCTGTGGCCGGGAGTGAGCCTGATGGTCAGCTCCACGCTTGTGTCGCTGGCCATCCAGATCGTCAAATCACGCCGACAGACCACCGACAGAAAAGCTTTCACCTGGCGCAGGCCCTCTGCGGGTCCGGCCACAGGATTTGCGCTGTCGATCGCGTTGGTGGTTTGCCTGCAAGCTGTCTTGTTTGATATCAGCGTCTGGATGGCGTTGCTGTCGATCCCGCTGGCGATCTGTCTTGCCGTAGTAGCGGCGCGAGTGGTCGGTGCTACAGGTATCGCTCCGATTGGCGCCATCGGCAAGTTATCGCAGCTCAGCTTTGGCCTCGTCGCGCCGGGGCAAGTCGCGATCAATCTCATGAGTGCCAACACAGCAGGTGGCGCGGCGGGTCAGAGCACCGATCTGATGAATGACTTCAAGGTCGGTATGGCGATCGGCGCGACGCCGAAAAAGCAGGTGATCGCGCAGTGCGTCGGGATATTTATCGGCAGCATCGTTGGCGTGCTGGTGTACATGGCGCTGATTCCTGACCCACAAGGCATGCTGCTCACCGAAGAATGGCCGGCACCTGCCGTCGCGACCTGGAAAGCCGTGGCGCAAACGCTGATGTATGGGCTCGATTCGTTGTCGCCGAGCGTGCGCTGGGGAATCTTTCTCGGGGCCGTGGCTGGGCTGCTTCTGGGCGCGATGGACAGTCTGCTGCCCAATCGTCTTTCGCGTTTCCTACCCAGTTCAGCGGCCCTTGGCCTGGCTTTCGTCCTACCGGCATCCACTTCGCTGATGATGGCCTTGGGCGCGGTGCTGACCTGGCTGGTGAGTCAACGCTGGCCGCACGTCACCGAGCATTTTGCGATCACCGCTGCAGCCGGTTTGATCGCCGGCGAAAGTATTACCGGAGTAGGCGCATCGTTTTGGGCAATGACTGGGAATCTTTAGTGAGCGGATGGCTCTGAACATCAGCGCCTTGAGTCGATGACATCGTTGTGACTCAAGGCTTCCAGCATCAGCCGCTTGCCAACTATCAATTCGATCAATATTGAACATAGCGAACTTCGCCGTTCTTTTCGGATTGCGAGACAGGGATGATAGCGCCATCGATTTTTCAAGGACTTAGCTCCCATGTCAGTCAACATGACCATCCTGTTTTTGCTGATCGTTTCTTTTACCGTGGCATTGTTTGGTGTTGGCTAGGATTTCAAATCGTAACGCTCGTGCTCAGCGTCCTTCCAGCAACATCCCGGCCTGATCCAGCAGCCCCAGCGGATCACTGGTTTTATGAATGTCCACGGACAGCAATTGCCGGAACTTGCGGGCGCCGGGGAAACCTGTCCCCAATCCCAATACATGACGCGTGATGTGGTGCATTGAACCGCCATCACTCAGGTGAGCGGCGATGTAGGGGCGCATGGCCGCCAGGACCTCAGAGCGTGTGATCACGGGCGCAGTGCTGCCGAACAGTTCGCGGTCGACTTCTGCCAGCAGGTAGGGGTTGTGATAAGCCTCACGGCCGAGCATCACGCCGTGGAAGGTATCCAGATGGTCGCGGCATTGATCCAGGGTTTTGATACCCCCGTTGAGGATGAACTCAAGGTCCGGAAAATCCTGAACGAGTTGCGCGGCAACGTCATAGCGCAACGGTGGGATATCGCGGTTTTCCTTGGGCGACAGACCTTCGAGAATGGCGATCCGTGCATGGACGGTGAAGCTGGTACAGCCGGCATCGCGCACGGTGCCGACGAAATCACAGAGCTCTGCATAACTGTCGCGACCATTGATGCCAATCCGGTGCTTGACCGTCACCGGGATCGATACCGCATCGCGCATGGCCTTGACGCAATCGGCCACCAACTTCGGGTGGCCCATCAACACGGCGCCGATCAAGTTGTTCTGCACTCTGTCGCTAGGACAGCCGACGTTAAGGTTGACCTCGTCATACCCCGCCGCTTCGGCCATCTTCGCGCACGCAGCCAAATCCGCCGCAGTGCTGCCACCCAATTGAAGCGCCAGTGGATGCTCCGTGTCGTCGTGCCGCAGGAAACGCTCGCTGTCGCCGTGCAGCAACGCACCGGTGGTGACCATTTCGGTGTAGAGCAATGCGTTTTTGGACAGCAGTCGCAGGAAGTACCGGCAATGGCGATCGGTCCAGTCCATCATCGGCGCAACAGAAAAACGACGGGACAGTTCAGCGGATTTGAGGGGAGCAGGTGAGGCAGTCAATGGCAACATATCGGCAATCGTGCGGGTCTGGCGTGACGGACGCGCAGTTTATCAGCAAGCGCAACACTTGGCCTTCAAGGATGCCGCACCTGCCGTCGAGCCGCATAATATCAACGACCGGGAACAAGCAGCGCCGACTATGCTCAAACCCAGTCTGGATCGAGTATCCGCCTCCTCAATGATCGAAAACGGCCGGTCGGGACGTTCAGGTAAAAAGCCTGGTCCCGCTGAGTTCATCGCCAGCGCGCAGACTCTACGTTTGCGCAAATAAAAGCGTTGAAATCACCTGCGCCCGTTATGGTTTACGCCCTTGAGTGCCCGGCGGCGCTCGGGTAATGTCATCAAACCCACAGGACAGAGCACGCTCATGACTTCCAAGCTGGAACAACTCAAAAAAATCACCACCGTCGTTGCCGACACCGGTGACTTCGCCGCCATCGAAAAACTCAAGCCGGTCGATGCAACGACCAACCCTTCTCTGCTGTTGAAAGCAGGTTCAAACGACAGCAACGCCGATCGCCTGAAAGAAGCGTTCAGCGGCAGCAAGGGTGATATAGATCTGGCAAGCGACCGTTTCGCCGTCGCCATCGGCCGAGAGATCCTCAAAGTAGTCCCAGGCCGCGTATCCACTGAAGTTGACGCGCGCATCTCCTTCGACACTGCCGCCTGTATCGCTCGCGCAGAACGCATCGTAGGTCTGTATGAAGAGTTCGGCATCGGCCGCGACCGCATTCTGATCAAGCTCGCCTCCACTTGGGAAGGCATCAAAGCCGCCGAAGTACTGGAAAAGAAAGGCATCCAGTGCAACCTGACCTTGCTGTTCTCCTTCGCCCAGGCCCAAGCCTGTGCTGACGCTGGCGTGTTCCTGATTTCGCCATTCGTAGGGCGTATCTACGACTGGTACAAAAAGGCCGAAGGCAAAGAATACGTCGGCGCAGAAGACCCGGGCGTCAAATCTGTCAGCCGCATCTACAACTACTACAAAGCCAATGACTACAAAACCGTGGTCATGGGCGCAAGCTTCCGTAACTTGAGCCAGATCGAAGAACTGGCCGGCTGCGATCGCCTGACTATCAGCCCGGACTTGTTGCAGAAGCTGTCCGAAGACAACGGCGTACTGGAGCGCAAACTGGCACCTGGTACAGGCGGCGAGCCGCGTCAGACGCTGAATGAAAGCCAGTTCCGCTGGGCCTCCAACGAAGACGCGATGGCGACCGAAAAACTGGCCGAAGGCATTCGCCAGTTCGCCCGCGATCAGGAAAAACTGGAAGCGCTGCTGTCGGCCAAGAAGTAACGTTCGATACAGGACAAAAAGGGCGGCATCCTCGCGGATGCCGCCCTTCTCTATGCCTGCGAATTATCGCGGCGAATGATTCAGATCACTGGCGCTCGAGGGCGTTGACCAGATCGTGAAACGCCTCGCGGTTGGAGTCGTTCAAGCCCATGAGGATCTTGTGCGCTTCCAGCACCTTGGCTTTCACCACTTCCTCGCACTGGTCCTGCGACGGCAAGTCAGTCAGGCATTCAGGGCGCGGGATTGGGCGATCGACGATGTTGAACACCTGATCAAAGCCCATGGACTGCAAAAGACGCGTGATGTCTTCGTGGGTAGTCACCACGGTGGGCAACAGCCCTACTTTTTGACGCGACAGAATAGACAGCTTCGCCAGTAAACCAAGCGTGGTGCTGTCGATGCTGCGGGTTTCGGTCAGATCGATCACTACCGTCGAGAAATTCAACGCGGTGAAGATCCGCTCAATCGTCGTATCCAAGGCCGAACAAAGCGTCAACCGCACTTCACCCACGAATTTCAGGACGAACGTGCCATTTTGCTCGGCAAACTGGATTCTACCGGTACTCATTAAAGGTTCCTGCTCAACACTAACAAGGCGATATCATCCGGCATCTCCCCGAGTGTGGCCAATCCAAACTTGCGGCGTAAGCCATCCAGGCTGCCACCCGCCGCCATCACCAATTCAGGTAGCGCGGCCTCTTTCTCTTTGAGTGTATCACCTGGCAAAAGGTCCAGAATGCCATCAGAGAGCAACGTTAGACTAAAGGACGCCGGTAAATCCAGCACATGGTCCGTATAGGTCGCTTCGTTGAACAGTCCGACTGGCAAACCACGGCCATCCAGGTAACGCGCGCCCTCAGGCGTATACAGTACCGGCAACGGCAGATGACCGCCGACGCTGTAGGTCAGTTGCCCTGTGTCTTCATCAATCACCCCGCCCACCATCGTCACGTGCTTGCCCAGCTTGCAGCTGATCAAACCACGATTGATATGGCCAAGGACTTCAGACGGCTTGAACTCGGGCAACGTACCGCCGCGTTTGGATTCGAACAACAAGCGGGTCGTCATGAACTTCAACAGCACGGTAATGAATGCTGATGATGCGCCGTGACCTGAGACGTCAGCCAGGTAAAAGGCTACGCGGCGCTCGTCGACACGAAAGTAATCGACGAAATCTCCGGACAGGTAAAGCGACGGAATGATTTCGTGTTCAAACTCGAAATCGTCGATGGCCCACGGATTGGTCGGCAGCATGTTCATCTGAACCTGGCGGCCGGCATCCTGATCTTCCTGAAGCAAGTGAAGGCTGGCTTCAAGCTCGCGATTCGCCGTTTCCAGCTTCTGGCGATACAACTTGTTTTCCTGAAGCAGGTGCGCCCGATCCAGAGCCCGGCGCACCGAATGTTCCAGAACGGCGAGGTCTTCCAGCGGTTTGATCAGATAATCAGCCGCACCAAGACGCAATGCTTCGACCGCGTCGCTCATCACGCCAGCGCCGGACACCACTATTACAGGGGTTTCGGGGGCGAGACTGGTCACCTGACGAATCAGCTCAAGGCCGCCCACTTGAGGCATGCGCAAGTCGCAGATCACCAGATCAGGCGTTTTTTGCTCGAATATCTGTAGACCCTGCTGGCCGTTACTGGCCTGCAGGACGCTGAACCCACTGTCTTCCAAATAGGCCGCAAGACTTGCGCGCACTACTTCGTCGTCATCGATTATCAGCAACGTGGCACTGGTTTTTTGCATGTGGGCAAACGGCGCCAGATTAGGTTGGCGTAGGCGGTCAAAGGATATTTGAACGCGTACTGGATTCGCTTCTAGCCTCTCTGGCTAATCGCGCCCGGACTTATGATCCCGCGCGGTGCATTTTCAGAGGTGCCCTTCAAGGCGCAGACGGTACTCCCATCCGCCGGGCGTTTCAAGCGCGCTCCAGCGGTCGGTTTGCGTCTTTACACCGCAAATCGCCGGGAGTTATAAGAACTGATAATTCAGCAACGAAAACGAAGGATGAGCCATGGGCCAGAACGATCGCGACTACGCCGAGAAACGCGACTACATCCGCATGCGAGTCGATGCTGACATCAGTCTGCTCTACGCGGGCCAGATCATCCCTGCCGTGTGTGTCGATTTATCTAGCTCCGGCATGCAGATAGAAGCGCCACGCTCGTTTCAAGTAGGTGACAGGATCAGCGTCCGTATCGATTCAGAACATGCTGCACTGAAGGGACTGGAGGCCGATACCGAGGTGGTCTGGCTGGCCGACATGGAAGAAGGTGGACAGAAACTGGGGCTTACTATTCTGAAGATGAACTGAGTCGAATACAGAGCGAGTTCACAGTTTCGACAAATTACCGACGTAAAAAAGGCGACTCACTGAGTCGCCTTTTTCGTTTTACGGCGTCGCGGACAAATCAGAAATCGTCCACAACCTTGCCGTCTTTCACTTTGAACTCACGGTTCTGCAGGAAAGCGTTGCGAATGAAGATGTACTTGTCGCCATTGATGAGCTTCTCGGCGGACAGCAGGCTGGCCCGGGTATCGACGATGTTCAGACCAAGCAGCGAGTTGCGGACCGGCACGTCGTCAATGTAGCGATACGGGGCGGTATAGGTGTCCGGATACTTGGCGACGGCATCACGCACGGTGCTAGGACCGAAGAATGGCAACATCACGAACGGGCCACTGCCTACACCCCAGTAGCCGAGTGTCTGACCAAAGTCTTCGTCATTGCGTTGCAGGCCCATCTTGGTGCCTACGTCGAAGAAGCCAGCGAGACCGAAGGTGGTGTTGAAAATCAGACGTGCAGTGTCGACACCGGCTGCAGCGGGTTTGGCCTGCAACACATCGTTGGCGAGGTTGGTCACGTCGCCGACGTTCTTGAACATGTTATGAATGCCGTCTTCCAGGAATTGCGGCGTGATGAACTCATAACCCTGTGCAATAGGCTTCAGCGCGTATGTGTCAAGGGTATCGTTGAAGCGGAAGATGGCGCGGTTGACGCCCTCCCATGGATCTTCCTCAGCCGCTTGCGCAGCCATCGGAGCCAGTGCAATACCGGCACAAAAACAAAGCTTAGCGAGACGATCAAACAAGCCTGCACCGTTCACGGGCATAGCTGACACTCCTGGTCAAAGTTATGAAGCGGGCGCTACGCCCCCAAAACAAGGTCGCGAGTATAAAGCCTTCTGCGCAGATTTACGTCGCTCAACGCTGAAGGATTTCCTTACAACTTGAATATAGCCGAGCGCTGTCATTGCGCCGTCATCGGACTGTCACCTGAATCCCTTAGTTTCACCTCTATTTCAGAGGGACATCCATGCTCGCTCCTGTCGTCGTTTCCGAACCCTCTTTCACCGCTGTGCTGTTTGGTCTGAGTGGCTGCCTCGTCGACTTCGGCGCGCAAGCAGGAGCGCTCGGAACAAAAGAATCGCAACAAATCGTGTCAGCTCAGTTGGCCGCTCAAGCTTCTGACTATGCAATCACCACGACTGGTGCAGTTACTGCCTTGAAATCCCTGCGGCAGCAAGGCGTACCCTGCGCCTGGATTGAAGAGTTCCCCATCTCCATCGCCCAAGCGCTCGCCAAACCATTGGGCCGTTGGATCGCAGCAGCCCCTGCGCCTGCTAATCCCTGGCCTGCCCCAGACGCCTGCTGGCAGGCGTTGATGAGCCTCAATGTCAGTCAGCTGGACGGATGCGTGCTGGTCAGCGGCGATCCGCGCCTGATCAAGTCAGGACTCAACGCCGGATTATGGACCATCGGTCTGGCGTCCTGCGGGCCGCTTTGCGGTATCTCGCCTGCGCAGTGGGTTCTGTTGAGTGATGCCGACCGGGAACAGTTGCGCACCCGGGCGACGCTGAAGCTCTACGAAATCGGCGCCCATTCGGTCATCGATCATCTTGGCGAACTGCAATCGTGTCTGGCCGACATCGCATTACGTCGGTTGAAAGCGGAGAAACCATGACGCGGATTGATCGACATCATGCAGGTTGTGGCGGACTGGATTAGTCTTACGGCTATGAGGACCTTTGGCAGGATACGGAGGTCCATGCTGAGACTATCAATAAAGGGAGCACCCTATGCCCGCCCGCGAACTGCAAGAGCAACTCAATACCTTGCGCGAGCAACTGGATCAAAACCCGCCGCTGACTGAAGCGGAGCGCGATAACCTGCACCAGCTGATGGCGCAGATTCAGTCGCAGATCGAACTCGAAACCCAGACCCAGGACACCAGCCTGGCAGATGGCGTCAACCTGGCAGTGGAGCGCTTCGAGCTGGAGCACCCTGGCATCGCTGGTACGTTGCGCAATATCGTTCAGACGCTGGGTAATATCGGTATCTGAAGACCCATCCCTTCTGTAGGGGCGAATTCATTCGCGAGACGGTGTTTCAGTCGCAGTAGATGCGTGGGATCTACCGCCCTTCGCGAACAGGTTCGCTCCTGCATAGGCCTGCATATCACTGCCGGGCCAGACGTCCATTTTCAAGGGTCAGCGTTTCGGTACTGCGGTAAGGGTTGATGTCCAGCCCGCCACGCCGCACATAGCGCGCCGACACGGTGAGTTGCTCAGGCTTGAGCAAGCGCTGAAGGTCCATGAATATCCGCTCTACGCACTGCTCGTGAAAATCCGAATGCTGGCGAAAGCTGACGATGTAAGCCAGAAAACTTGCATGGTCCAACGCTGCGCCTCGGTATTGCACCGCCACGCTGCCCCAGTCCGGCTGACTGGTCACCGGGCAGTTGGATTTGAGCAGGTGGCTGTGCAGCGACTCTTCAACGAAGCGAGATTCATCACAGCGCAGCAATTCCGGCTGCGGGCGATCGTAGCTACTGATGCTGATATCCAGATCATCAATACATTCGCCTGGTACTGCGACAATGCCCTCGCCTTCGATGTCTTTCAGGCTGCGAATGCGCACGCCGACCGGCTTGCCGGCTGCGGCAGACAAATCCTTCTCAAGCGTCGCCACCAGCTCGCTTTGAGACGCGAAAGGCGTCTGGTTCAGCGAGTTCAGGTACAGCTTGAAGGATTTGGATTCGATGATGTTGGGCGAGTCCGCCGGAATTGCAAACTCACCGATGGCCACCACCGGTTTGCCCGACGGCAACAGCCACGACAACTCGTAGCAATTCCAGAAATCAACGCCCTTATAGGGCAACGTCTCGGCAGTCAGCCCCAACTCGGCCCATTTGGCGGCGCGCGGAATCGGAAACAGCAGCGATGGCGTGTAGGTGGCGATGTATTCACTGGATTTGCCCAGCGGCGAGTGTTCGGCTGCGGGATGCATGGCGGGACCTGAATATGAAAACGAAAATGAAAACCCATGTGTGGAAGTTTAAAGCTTTTAAACCCCGTGCAAACCTGTAGGAGCGAACTTGTTCGCGAGACGGCATATCTGATTCGCCGCAAAAGCCCTATCGCCAACAAGTTGGTTCCTGCAGAACGTGTGTCTTCAGTACATCACTCGTACCGCAGCGCATGGGCCGGTTGAATCTGTGCGGCGCGCCAGGCCGGGTAGATCGTCGCGAGGAAGCTCAGGATGAACCCGGCTGCGCAAATCAGCGCCACATCGCCACCTTGCAGATCGGACGGCAGGTTGCTGATGAAGTACACATCGGAAGTGAAGATATGCTGCCCGGTGATGCGCTCGATCCAGCCCACCAGCGCACTGACGTTGATCGCAGCAATGACGCCGAGCACCCCGCCGATCACCGTTCCGACGACGCCGATCACAGTACCCTGAACCACAAAAATCGCCATGATCTGCCCCGGCGTGGCGCCAAGGGTGCGCAGGATCGCGATGTCCGCGCCCTTGTCGTTCACCACCATGATCAGGGTCGCGATGATGTTGAAAGCCGCCACCGCGACGATCATCAGCAGCAACAGGCCAATCATGGTTTTTTCCATTTTCATCGCGCTGAAAAGGCTGCCCTGGGTGTGCGTCCAGTCGTCCGCCTTGTAGCCATTACCGAGCCCCGCAACGATCGCTGTGGATACTTGCGGCGCTGCGTACAAGTCTTTCACCGCCAGCCGCACGCCCTGCACCTGATCCGGCTGCCAGCGCTGAATAGTTGCGGCATCGGCTACGTTGATCAGTGCCATTGAGCCGTCAAGCTCAGCCCCGACCTTGAACACGCCCACCACGGTCAAACGCTGTAAACGTGGGGTGATCCCACCCGGAGCCGTGCTGACTTCCGGAACGATCAACGTCAGCTTGTCACCGACATTCAAGCGAAAACGCCGTGCAGTGATCTCACCGATCACTACGCCGAAATCGCCGGGCTTGAGGTCCTGCATCCGGCCCTGAACGATATGCTGAGTAACGATCGAGACTTGCGATTCAAGGGCTGGATCGACACCGCTGATCTGGATCGGCTGCATGGCGCCTTTGTAGGACAGCATGCCGTCCATTTCAGTAAAGGGCACCGCAGCGGTGACTTCCGGATTCTTCAGGGCCGCTTCGGCAGCGGGCTTCCAGTCGTCGAGCGGCGTCACCCCGGAGATCACTGCATGGGGGACCATGCCGAGGATGCGCCCACTCATTTCCTTCTGAAAACCGTTCATCACGGACAGCACCACAATCATCGCCAGGACGCCGAGCGCCAGGCCAATCATCGAGGTCATGGAAATGAACGAGATGAAATGGTTCCGGCGCTTGGCCCGGGTGTAGCGCGCGCCGATAAAGATCGATAACGGTCTGAACATTCGTGGAGCACCGAAGCTAAAAGCAGCTAAAAAATAAAAAACACCTAACACCGGTATGAGCGGCGCCGGGTTGAATCCATCAGATCGACATCAGTCGCCCGTCTTGCAGGCTCAGCACGCGGTCCATCTGCCTGGCAAGGGCCAAGTCGTGCGTCACCACCAGAAACGCCGTGCGCGACGATGTGCTCAGCTCGAGCATCAAGTCCTGAATGCCCTGGGCAGTGTGATGGTCGAGGTTGCCGGTCGGTTCGTCGAGCATCACCAGCCCCGGCTGATTGACCAGCGCACGGGCGATGGCAACACGCTGACGCTCACCACCGGACAATTCAGACGGCTTATGCGCCAGCCGATGGCCCAGCCCTACTCGCTCCAGCAGCGCCGTGGCACGCTGACGAGCCTCGGGAATCGCGGTCTTGCCGATCAACAGCGGCATGCACACGTTTTCCAGCGCAGTGAACTCGGGCAACAAATGGTGGAACTGATACACGAAACCCAGTGCCCGGTTACGCAGCAGGCCGCGAGCTTTTTCATTCAGCGCCGACAACTCTTCGCCGGCCAGCCAGACACTGCCTTCGGACGGCGTATCGAGGCCGCCGAGCAGGTTGAGCAAGGTACTTTTGCCCGAGCCTGAACTGCCAACGATCGCCACGCGCTCACCGGCGTGCAATTCCAGCTGCAGTCCAGACAACACCGTCACCGACTCCGGACCTTCCTCGTAGGATTTGCCCAAGTTGCGGCAACTCAATACTGCTTTATCACTCATGCCCGACTCACTCATAACGTAACGCCTCCGCCGGCTGGGTGCGCGCGGCACGCCAGGCTGGATACAAGGTGGCGAGGAAACTCAGGATCAACGCTGCGCCGCAGACGAGGAACACGTCTTCGGCCATCAATTGCGACGGCAGATAATCGATGAAATAGACATCTGCGTTGAGAAACTTGTGACCGATCAGGCCTTCCAGCGCCGAAATGGCAGCGCTGACATTGAGGGCGGCCAGGATACCGACTGCCGCACCAATGGCGGTGCCGACCACACCAATGACCGTGCCCTGAACCATGAAGATTGCCATGATCTGACCCGGCGTCGCCCCCAGCGTGCGCAAGATGGCGATGTCGCCGCGCTTGTCGTTCACCACCATCACCAGGGTAGAAATGATGTTGAACGCTGCCACTGCAACGATCAGCAGCAACAGCAGGCCGATGATGGATTTCTCCATGCCGATTGCCTGATACAGGTTGCCATGGGTGCGGGTCCAGTCGCGGGAGTAGTACTCATGCTCGCCGAGATTTTGCGCGATTTCATAAGCGGTACGCGGCGCCTTGAACAGGTCGGTGAACTTCAGCCGCAACCCCTGCACCTGATCGGGCTTCCAGCGATGCAGACGCGCCAGATCCTGGAGATTGGTGACGCCTAGATATCCGTCCAGCTCGCCCGCGCCGACGTGAAAAATGCCGACCACGGTGAAGCGCTTCATGCGCGGAAACATGCCGGCCGGCGTTACGGTGACTTCCGGGGCGACGAACGTCACCTTGTCACCGATGCCCACGCCAAGCTTGGTGGCGGCCTTGTCGCCGATCACTACGCCAAAGCCGCCGGCAACCAGGTCGTCGAGCCTGCCCTGCTTCATGAACTGGTCGATGATCGACACTTTACGTTCCTGAGCCGGGTCGATGGCATTGAGCAGGATTTTCTGCACGTTGCCGTTGTTGGTCAGCAAACCCTGCATTTGGGTGAACGGCGCGACTGCCTCCACCTGCGGGTTCTGCTTGACCTTGGCCGCCAGGCTTTGCCAATCGCTGATCGGCTCGCCGGACTCGATGGTGGCGTGGGGCACCATGCCCAGCACGCGGGTGCGCATTTCATGATCGAAGCCGTTCATGACCGATAACACGACTATCATCACAACCACGCCAAGGGCGAGGCCGATCATCGACGTCAGGGATATGAAGGAGACAAAATGATTACGGCGTTTTGCACGGGTATAACGCGTGCCGATGAAAACAAAGAGAGGTCTGAACATTTAGGCGCTTGACATTTAGGGGCATGTTCGCAGGAATGGGGAACGTCCTTGTGGCGGGCCTCAGCGAGCAGCTTTACACTCAAAACACACTGAGCCAACTGACGGATCGCGTTGGGCGATCTTTCTGACAACCGCCGCTACCATGGGTTCGCCATGTCGACATTAGATGAAGAAGAACGCCGCGAATACTACCGTATCGAGGACAGCGTCGCACTGGAAATTAACCTGCTGTCAGGGCCAGGCGCGGTCGACGAACACGCTCACCGAGGTACCTCGGCACTGTTTGATCTGCTGAGCGAACTGCACGTCAGCGAGTTCGAGTCCCAGCATTTACTGCGTCAGCTGGACGAGCGCGACCGCACGCTGAACAGCTTTCTCAAAGCCCTCAGCAAGCGCATCGATCTGCTCGGCCAAGTGGTAGCGCAAACCGTGCTGGGCAAGCTCGGCAAGCCGCAAAAGGTGATCATGTCCGAAGGCGGACTGCAATTCGAGACGCCGCAACCCTTCCATGCAGGCGACCTGCTTTCGATCAAAATGGTCCTGATGCCGCAGGCGTCGGGGATGATGCTTCGCGCGCGAGTGACGTCTTGCCAGGCGCTGACCATCGGCGATTTCGAGGTCGGCACCGAGTTCATCGACCTGCCTGACGCCCAGCGCCAACTGCTCGCCAGACACATCCTGCAACGACAAGCTCAACAGCGGCGGCTGGCCCGCGAACAAAACGACCCGTCCACCGACTAATGTTCTGCACGGCATTCAACTGACCGTTCTACAAGGCGCCCGACGTCCCCAAGGAGTAAATGTGACCCTGATCTATGGCCACCGCGGCGCTAAAGGCGAAGCACCGGAAAATACCCTGAGCAGTTTTCAGGAGTGCTTGAAACATGGGGTAAAGCGTTGCGAACTGGACCTGCACTTGTCTCGCGACGGCGAACTGATGGTGATCCACGACCCCACCCTCAAACGCACCACCGATCGACGGGGCAAGGTCGTTGAACACGACGCGAGCGATCTGGTGACCTACGACGCACGTAAAGGCGGCCCTGGCTGGGTCAATCCTTGTCCGATCCCGCGTCTGGAAGAGCTGTTCGAAAAGTGCGCCTTCGAACACTGGCAGCTCGAAGTCAAAAGCGCTTCACGCACCCGCGCCGCGACCACCGTACTGGCGATTCGCGAACTGGCTCAGCGTCACGGTCTGCTGGACAAGATCACCATCACCTCCAGCTCACGGGAAGTGTTGCGCGCAGGGCTGGAGCTGACACCTGACATTGCTCGGGGATTGGTGGCCGAATACGCCTGGCTCGACCCGCTGAAGGTCGCGCAGGGTTATGGCTGTGAGATTCTGGCGCTGAACTGGACGCTGTGCACCCCCGAGCGCCTGAAAAAAGCTCAGAGCCAAGGGCTGCACGTGTCGGTCTGGACCGTCAACGAGCCTGCACTGATGCGCAGGCTCGCTGATTTCGGCGTTGACAGCCTGATTACAGACTTTCCCGGTTTGGCCAGCGCCACGCTCGGGAATCACTGAAATCGGTCTCCCCGGCCGGCTCAGGCCACCGGCCGGAGTCGCTTAAAAAAGCCGGTTCAGGCCGTCATAGGCGGCTACCCGATAGGCTTCGGCCATGGTCGGGTAGTTGAAAGTGGTGTTGACGAAGTACTTCAGGGTATTCGCCTCGCCCGGCTGATTCATGATTGCCTGCCCGATGTGGACGATCTCTGAGGCCTGGTCACCGAAGCAATGCACACCCAGCACTTGCAGCGTCTCGCGGTGAAACAGGATTTTCAGCATCCCCACGCGCTCGCCGGAAATTTGCGCCCGGGCCATGCCCTTGAAAAACGCCTTGCCCACTTCGTACGGCACTTTAGCCTGAGTCAGTTCGTGTTCGTTCTGACCGATCGAGCTGATTTCCGGGATGGTGTAAATGCCGGTCGGCACGTCGTTGACGAAACGCCAGCTGCCGTTGTCGACCACACTGCCTGCCGCCGAACGACCCTGGTCGTAGGCAGCACTGGCCAGACTTGGCCAACCGATAACGTCGCCGGCGCCATAAATGGTCGGGACGGCGGTGCGGTAGGATTCATCCACGTCGATCTGGCCGCGACCATTGGCCTTGATGCCAACGTTTTCCAGCCCCAGCTTGTCGGTGTTACCGGTACGGCCGTTACACCACAGCAAGGCATCGGCCTTGATCTTCTTGCCCGATTTGAGGTGCAGGATCACGCCGTTGTCCAAGCCTTCGACGCGCTCGTATTCTTCGTTATGGCGAACCATGACGTTGTTGTTGCTGAAGTGATAACTCAGCGCCTGGGAAATTTCCGAATCCAGGAAGCTCAGCAATTGATCGCGGTTATCGACCAGTTCCACCATCACGCCCAGGCCGCTAAAGATCGACGCGTATTCGCAACCGATCACGCCTGCACCGTAAATGATCAGTTTGCGCGGGGTGTGGTTGATGCTGAGGATGGTGTCGCTGTCGTAGATACGCTTGTGGGAAAAGTCGATATCGGCTGGGCGATAAGGCCGTGATCCGGTGGCGATAATGATCTGGTTGGCGACGAGTTTTTCTACGATGCCGGTCGGACATACCACATCAATGGTACGTTCATCGGCAAAGCTGCCGGTCCCGAAAAACACATCAACCCGATTGCGCGCGTAGTAGCCGGTGCGTGAAGCGACCTGCTTGCTGATGACGATTTCAGCGTTTTTCAATACGTCCGGAAAAGAGAACCAGCGCGGTTCACCAATGGCCCGGAACATCGGATTGGTGTTGAACTGGATGATCTGTTTGACCGAGTGACGCAGCGCCTTGGACGGGATCGTGCCCAAGTGGGTGCAGTTGCCGCCGACCTGGCGACGGCTATCGACCATGGCGACTTTGCGTCCAGCCTTGGCGGCATTCATTGCCGCCCCCTCTCCAGCGGGGCCGGAACCCAGTACCACCACGTCGTAGTTGTAGACAGCCATGCGTACTCCTTAGATCGGGCCGAGAGCGCCACTCTGGCGTCTCTGGCTGACTCACGCCGCAGCCAGCGGCGGGAAGAATTCAAACTCGCGGCGCAGTCTATACGTCCAGCGCCGCCGCGAACATTAACCCTTGGTCGCGTCGTAGGCGAATATTGTCGGCGCTACACCCCGTTTTGCACAACTGATCCGTTCAGGTCTGCCCCATTGGCAGCAAAAGTGGCTTAACCTTGCCAGCAGATTCTTGAAAAGGCGTACGAGATGCGACAGTTGATGGGATGCATGGTGTTACTGGGCGTACTGGCGTGCTCACCGGTCATGGCCTCTGAGGCTGATCTATTGAAACAGGCGGATTTTCCGGCGCAGCTGCAAGGCCAGTCGCCGGTTCTGGAGCGCAAGAACCAGACGATTCTGACTTACATGTGGGCCGATGTGTATGCCGCTGCGTTTTATGCAGAGCCTGCGATCAGCGCCAAAGAGGCGGTCCTCACCCAGACCCCGCAGCGCCTGGAGCTGTTTTACTTTCGTGACATTGATCGTGAAGACGTGATCAAGGCTGCCAATACAGCGCTGAAGCGCCAGCAAACCAAGGAAACCCTTAACCGCCTTAGACCCGAGATTGAACGGCTGCACAACAGTTTTCAAAACATCAGCAAGGGCGACCGTTATGACTTGAGCTGGGACCACGCCGACGGGCTGACCCTGACGCGCAACCAAAAAGTCATCTTCGCCAGTCCTGACCCCGAGCTGGCGAAAGTGTATCTGTCGATCTGGCTGGCGCCCGATGGCTTGTCGGACAAACTGCGGGAGTCGCTGCTTAAATAAGCGGGCTGGCTGAACCCCGTTCCTGCTTGCGGTTCAGTGATAATTCCTCAGCCCGGCCCGCGGTCTCAGTCGCGGGCCTGTCCCCCTTGCGGCGCTAAACCAATAAACAACCGTTGGGCAACGTCTTTACCTATGACGCTTCTGTAGACGCTCACCACAGCGCGGTTGTCCTTGGCAGCGTTAACCAACGCCTTGTACCCGATGAAGCGCTGCTCAGGCATTTTCAAGTGCGCCGCTGTGAAGGCGTCAGCCGCCGCCGTTTCGCTGGCGTAATGGAAATGCGCCCACCACAGCACCCGCTGGTCTTTGTCGCGGATGACGTATTCCTGAAGAAAGTCATCGCGCCTGGCGCCCGACATATTCTTTCGCCCATCGTAACGGGCGATGTTGACCTCTCGCTCACGCGCCAGGTAATTGAGCCGCGCGGCCGTCGGCGGCTGCTTCTTGATCATCGACACCCGCACAGTGCGTCCTTCTTCAATCAGGCGCGCTGCTGCAGTTCGCAGCTCATCGACCAGCGATTGCAGGTTGCTGGCAGGGCCATCGTTTTGGGGAGGATCAGCCAGATGCGGCTCCAGCTTGTCAGCCAATGCACTGAGTTTGTCGGCTTTTTGCACAAGTATGTCCTGCATGTCTTCCGGCTCGCTGGTGCGCGCGGACTGACGATGGACCGTGCTGATATCCGGTTCGACCCGCGCTAGCGCGGCCGTGGCCTGACGCGCAAGCTCCACCAGCGCCACCGCACTCTCGTCGTGTGCCGGCTTGGCCGCAGGCACGACTTCCACTTCGACCCAATCGCCGTTCTCGTGCAAATGGTAGGTGCCGATGACGGTGTCGCCCATGGACTGCGTCACATCGACCACCGCGCCCGGCAAATCCGACTCACCTTCGCGCAAGCGCCCGATGAGCGTGCGTTGGGCGCGGGTTTTGAACACCCGCTGGCGAGGCTGCTTAAATTTGGGCGCATATTCGGACGGTTGCGCCGGTGGCTCCGCACTTTCGCGGATCAGAGCCGAGAGGCGCTCCTCGGCCCGATCTGAAATCCACGACAAATCTTCGACAAAACGGTTGAAGTGCGGCAGATCCATAGCCTGTGGCGCGCTTTCGAGGGCGCAGGTCGCAATCAGCGAAGCTCGATGATATTCGCGCAGCGAACTTTCCAGCACGCCGATCTGTTCGGCGAGGGTGTAGTCGTTGGGCTTTTCCAGTTCAGCCTGAGAACTGAACGCAGCGTGCAGACTTTCATCGACACGTAGATCCTTCAGCTCCTTGGTGTCCAGTCCCGAAAGGATCTCTTTTTCGCTGAAGGTGAGTTCCAAAAGTGACCACAACCGGTTGATCCGCCAGTCCATATGGGTGAAAAGACTGTTTTGATGCAGCTCCAGAACGTCATCCCGCCAGAAGCCTTCGCCGACCTTCGGTACTGCGCGCAGCTCGCGCCATAGTCCCTCTCTGACCCCGGACCATTCCACGCCCCGGCTTTGCAGGACCAACAAGTCCTCAAACAGCTTCAAGTAGACGTTGACGTTGCCTTGGGTGACGCTGACATCGGAGACGGTTTGCAGTTGAATCATCTGAGTACGCGCTTGTTTCAGCACGGTCTGCAGCAGCAAGCCTTCAAAGAAGGCAATACGCCGACACACGCCCTGCAAGTCCTTGCCAACAGTCTTATCGGCGGTGCGGTCCGCCGGGCGCAACGCCAGATCCAGCTGTTTCTTCTGCTCAATAAGGGCGCAGACCTCCTTCAAATCCGTTTCAACACGAGCGACGATGTCAGACGGCAACTGCTCAGGCGACGCGCGAAACGCCACGTCCCAGTCAAAAAACCGCTGGTACAGCTCGTTTCTGCGCTGATCCAGTTGCACTTTCGCCTCGGTCACGCGCTTGAGCGTGGCCGCGTTTTCCAGGGCAAGTTGCCGAACACTGCGTTTGGGAGCACCGCCACGCAGGCGCAGCGACAAGTCCAGCGTCCATGCCTGATTGACCCGACGCAGCCGGGGCCCCTCGGATAACGGGTTGCCCGCGTCGATAATAGAGGGCCCGTCTTCGCCCAGGCGCACTTCGTAAACCCCACTGTCCAGGCGCACAAACCACTGTGGGCTTTGGTGATAAAGCCCTTCTGTTGCCAGTTCTGCGGACGGCGCTCCCAGCATGGGCTCAGGCGACACTTTCAGGCGCTCAATAGACTCGCTCTGTGCCTTGGTCGGTTTATGGGTGACGCTGGACCAGGAAAAATCCAGCAGCGAAGGCGCGCCGTGCGGCGGGTCTATCCGTTCTGCCAGCGGCAAATCTGCCTGACTGTCTGGTGTGCCCACGGTACTTCTCAGCGACGGTGGACGCCGGGACAGTTCCACCCGAGCGCTAAAACCGTGATGCAGCAGAATCATCGAGATCGTCAGCAGCAATGTGTTCCACGCCTCAACTCCCTCGCGCTTGGCCTTGCGATGCTCGGCCGCCAGCACCTGATCCACGCTGACCATAACCTGCACCAGCCACAGCGCAGAACCCACCGAGCCGGAAAGAAACGGCATCACCGCATCTAGCGCCAACCAGCCGCCACGCTTGATCAACGCCCAGCGGCTTTCAGCGTTGGACACCGATTCCAGGTCAGCCAGGTCGGCCAGTGCACAGGCATTGGCGTTGAACAGAACAGAAAAGACATCGCCCTGTATTGTCGTCTCGTCCAGCTGCGCCGGTGCAGGAACTTGCAGAGGAGCGAAATCCGACCCCTGACCGAATCGTACGAGATGCGGCTGGTCGAAGCCGCCGCTGGCATAGCGTAGCGCCGAATGTTCGCTCATCCACGCCAGCACCTGATCCTGCAACTCACCAGCCTGAGCAATGGCGTCACACAGCGCGAGCCCATTGGCGAATTCGGTGAGCGGCACTTTGTCGAAAGGGCGATACAGCACAAACGGCCCGATCCCCGGGTCGGCGCCACCGATGACGAACATATTGCTCACCGGATCCGCAGGAGCGCCAGGCTCAGCTATAAACGCAAGAGGACGCAGGACGGCGGTGGCAGTGGCCGTCTCGGTCGTTGATTGCAACAGCGCACGTACGCGACGATAACCGGCCTGCGTCAACCCCCCTTCACCGCGGATCTTTTGCTCCAGCGCCTTGAGCGGCAGTTGCACACGCAATTGATCGGTAAACAGCGCCAGACGGCGCGTGGCCTGGGCGGAGTCGGTAATCAAGTATCGCCTGACCAAGGCAGGATAGGTGCGGCCGATGTCCACACGACTCACCAGTTGTTTCAAATAATCCGCAGTCAGCCAAATGGGTAGCGGGCCGCCATCGCGCAGGGACAATGTCAGGGTGCCATTTGGCAGGCTCGACAGATTGTCCAGGGCGAAGGCGGCAACACTCAGCCTGATATTTTCCACACTGCCCACGGCGACAACCTGACCGCCGGAAGGCACCGCGGCGGCGGTGACTTTCGCGATGTGAACAGTGACGTCACTCAACGTCAGCGCTGTGGCTTCTGGATGATCTTCGCGCAGACTGTCCTGAAGCACCTTGTTGGCGTACTCAAGGATCGGCGGAAGATCGTCGTCCCAAGATTTTCCCTCCGCTCGGGCACCCACTACTGCCAGCGCCGCGAGGGTGCGGCTGTAATCCAGACGGTCCTCGGCGTTTGCATTGCACAACCAGTCAGGAAGCTGATCAGGGCGAGACAGCCGGGGCGCAACCTTCGCTGACGACGTATCGTCCAGCAGCCCAGCGACATCCGTGACTTTGGCCAGATAGCGCTCAATCTCGTCGAATTCACCAAGCCCCACCGCCAGTACGTCCTGGATTTCGGACAGCTGCGCCTCCAGCACGTCCAGCGCTTGCTGTTCAAAATTCGCAGCACTGGGCTCGGCAATATCGCCGGTCGCCGTTGCGGCGCCTATTTGCGCAGCGCCAACTGCTTCTGCGCTTTGCTGCGCCAGCGCCTCGGCGAGGCATTTCCACGGGGTGATGCCATTTCCGGCAGGGGTGTCCCAAAACCTGACAAGAGACTGCATGAATTGTCCGACAAGCCCCAGAGATACGCTGTCGACCACAATCGCCAGTTGCGCAACGTCGATGTCCACGGCGACAGGCAAGGAAGCGGCAGGGTCCGTGATCAGGGTATTTTTATCGGCTTCCAGGCGCATGGTCTTGCCGCTCGAAAAGCTGTGGCGCAGATACTCCATTAGCGTTTCCGACTTGGGCTTGCCCGCGTCCGAGGTACGAGTAATGACCGCAACCTGTGGATCGATTTCAATATCTGGAAACTGCGCCTTTAGCGCCGCGTGCAGGGTGTTCAACGCCAGCGGCGCCAAGGTAGGACGTTGGGAAAACGTATCGACTACGTCGAATTTGATGTTCATTTTGGTTTTAACTCGCACTGAGATGTGGCACCCGGCCTGACAAGGGCTGTCGGACCGGAACTTTCAGGCGAGTTAAGGGGGGATTCATTCGAGCGATGACATAAATAGATATTGTCGCGGCAGTTAGGCTCGGCGCGACAGGGCATACCCGCTGTCCGTGTTCTGATTGCCATCCGGCATGTTTACACATATCGTTACAAATCTGCGCAAGCCAAGTCCAAGCTCGGTTTAGCCAGAGAGGACGCATAAATACAACGGATCCCCCCAGCTAGACAGCCTAAGTGAGTAATTCCAAATGGCCTCGACCACAGGCAAAGGCAAGGCGATATTTCGCGTTGTCAGCGGTAACTTCCTTGAAATGTTCGATTTCATGGTCTATGGCTTTTACGCCACAGCCATTGCCAAAACCTTCTTCCCCGCGGACAGCGAATTCGCTTCCCTGATGCTTTCGCTGGCAACCTTCGGCGCTGGCTTTTTGATGCGTCCGCTGGGCGCTATCTTCCTCGGCGCTTACATCGACCGTCACGGGCGTAAGAAAGGCCTGGTCATCACACTCGCGATGATGGCCATGGGCACGATTTTGATTGCGTGCGTGCCGGGTTATGCAACGCTGGGCGTTGCGGCCCCCCTGCTGGTACTGGTCGGACGCTTGCTGCAAGGGTTTTCCGCCGGTGTGGAACTGGGCGGTGTGTCGGTCTACCTGGCAGAAATTTCGACGCCGGGCCGCAAAGGCTTCTTCGTCAGCTGGCAGTCGGCAAGTCAACAGGCGGCCGTGGTGTTCGCAGGTCTGCTGGGGGTTGGGCTAAATCACTGGTTGAGCCCTGAAGAAATGGGGCAATGGGGTTGGCGCGTGCCGTTTCTGATCGGCTGCCTGATCGTGCCGGTGATCTTCGTCATTCGTCGCTCGATGGAAGAAACTCCTGAGTTCGAAGCTCGTGCAAAACATCACCGCCCTACTCTGGGCGAAGTCGTGAAATCCATCGGCCAGAACTTCGGCCTGGTGATCGCGGGCATGGCGCTCGTGGTCATGACCACTGTCTCTTTCTACTTGATCACCGCCTACACCCCGACCTTCGGCAAGAACGAGCTGCATCTTTCCGATCTGGATGCGTTGCTGGTGACGGTATGCGTTGGCATTTCGAACTTCATCTGGCTGCCGGTCATGGGTGCGGTTTCCGACAAGATCGGTCGTAAGCCCCTGCTATTGGGCGCGACGATTCTGGCAATCATCACGGCTTACCCTGCCCTGTCATGGCTGACCTCCAACCCAAGTTTCGCCAACCTGTTGATGGTCGAACTGTGGCTGTCGTTCCTGTACGGCTCGTACAACGGCGCCATGGTGGTAGCTCTGACCGAAATCATGCCGGTGGAAGTACGGACCACAGGCTTCTCGCTGGCCTACAGCCTGGCGACCGCGACTTTCGGCGGTTTTACGCCTGCGGCCTGTACTTACCTGATCCATGTCCTGGACAACAAAGCGGCCCCTGGCATCTGGCTGAGCGGCGCAGCGGTACTGGGCCTGATCGCCACGCTGGTGCTGTTCCGCAAGGGCCAGAGCCATGTACATGGGGCTGCGGCGGTGCAGTGATGGGCTAAAAGCGTCAAGCTGCAAGCTGCAAGCTGCAAGCTAAATCAAAAACGCCCCGACTGAGTTCGGGGCGTTTTTATATGTGAAGACTCCTTGTAGGAGCGCGCTTGCCCGCGAAAGCATTCTCGCTCGCTATGGATGCTGATCAGACACACCGCAATCGCGGGCAAGCGCGCTCCTACAAGGTTGGCGTTGCTCCCGCTGTTGATTCTGCCCGGAGGGCGTAGGAGTCCGGCTTGCCGACGATTGGCCGCGAAGCGGTCATGAAGCTTGCCTGCAGAGATCTTCAGATTTATCGCGCGCTCAATATCTGCTGCCGCTTCGCGCCAGATCGCCTGCAAGCAAGGCTCCTACGCCTTCGGCAGAAGCGGTGATGCGGTGATGCGGTGACGCAATAACAAAATGGGGAGAACCACTCATTGTAGGAGCGCGCTTGCCCGCGAAATCCCTCCGTACCTGTTGGAGCGAGGCTTGCCCGCGAAGCTGGCGCCACGGAAATGCCTGACACACCGCGTTTTGGACTTCGCGGGCAAGCGCGCTCCTACAGGACGGCGTTGCTCCCGCTGTTGATTCTGCCCGGAGGGCGTAGGAGTCCGGCTTGCCGACGATTGGCCGCGACGCGGTCATGAAGCCTGCCTGCAGAAATCGTCTGATTCACCGAGCCTTCGAGACTTGCTGCCGCTTCGCGCCAGATCGCCTGCAAGCAAGGCTCCTACACCTTCGGCAGAAGCGGTGATGCGTAAATGCGGAGATGCGCATTCGGCAGAAGCGGTGTGCGTCAATGCGCAGATGCGCCTTCGACAGAAGCGGTGATGCGTCAATGCGAAGACGCGCATTCGGCAGAAGCGGAAATGTAGTACGACGAAACCAAAAACGCCCCGAACTGTGTCGGGGCGTTTTTTAATCGGCTTCAGCTTGCAGCTTGAAGCTTACCGCTTAAGGCTGGCTTCAGGCCGGAAACGCTGGCGGGTTGACCCCGGCCATGTCTTCCATCACGCGGACAACCTGGCAGCTATAGCCGAATTCGTTGTCGTACCAGACGTACAGCACAACGCGGTTGTCGTTGACGATGGTGGCTTCGGCATCGACTACACCGGCGTGACGCGAGCCGACGAAGTCAGTGGATACCACTTCCTGGGAGTTAACGAAGTCGATCTGCTTGTGCAGGTCCGAGTGCAGCGCCATGTAGCGCAGGTACTCGTTGACTTCTTCACGGGTGGTGGCGTTCTCAAGGTTCAGGTTGAGAATGGCCATCGACACGTTCGGCGTCGGTACGCGAATCGCGTTACCGGTCAGCTTGCCGGCCAGTTCAGGCAAGGCCTTGGCAGCGGCAGTGGCAGCACCTGTTTCGGTGATGACCATGTTCAGCGCGGCGCTACGGCCACGGCGATCGCCCTTGTGGAAGTTGTCGATCAGGTTCTGGTCGTTGGTGTACGAGTGAACTGTTTCGACGTGACCATTGACGATGCCGAACTTGTCGTTGATGGCCTTGAGCACCGGCACGATGGCGTTGGTGGTGCAGGACGCCGCCGAAACGATCTTGTCGTCATCGGTGATCTGCTGGTGGTTGATACCGTGAACGATGTTCTTCAGCTTGCCCTTGCCCGGTGCAGTCAGGACCACCCGGTCGATGCCTGGACACTGCAAGTGCTGGCCCAGACCCTCGGCGTCACGCCACACACCGGTGTTGTCCACCAGCAGTGCGTCTTTGATGCCGTACTGGGTGTAATCGACTTCGGTCGGGTTCTTGGCGTAGATCACCTGAATCAGGTTGCCGTTGGCGCTGATGGTGTTATTGGCTTCGTCGATGGTAATGGTGCCGTCGAACGGACCGTGTACCGAGTCACGACGCAACAGGCTGGCACGCTTGACCAGATCGTTCTCGGCGCCTTTGCGCACCACGATGGCCCGCAGACGCAAGCCGTCGCCGCCACCGGTTTTTTCGATCAGGATGCGCGCCAGCAGACGACCGATACGGCCGAAACCGTAAAGCACAACATCAGTGCCTTTGCGTGGACCAGTGCCTTGTTTGCCGACCACATCCGCCATTTCTTCGCGTACGAACTGCTCAGCGGTGCGGCCATTGCTTTCGGCTTTGTATTTGACCGCCAGCTTGCCCAGGTCCACCGAGGCAGCGCCCAGTTTGAGGTCGCTCATCGCTTTGATCAGCGGGAAAGTCTCATGTACAGACAGTTCGCTGGCATCGGATTGGCGGTGGCGCGCAAAGCGGTGAGCTTTGAGAATGGCGATGACTGAACGGTTGATCAGGCTGCGGCCATAGATCGAACTCACCACATTGTTATTGCGGTAGAGCTGGCCGATAAGAGGAATCATCGCCTCGGCGAGAGCCTCACGATCGATCCATTCACCAAGACACTGGTCGGGCTTCTGAGTCACGGGAACCTTCCACATGTAGGGGCTGAAAAAAGGGGCTACATTATGACCGCGCCTTTGTTTATGAGCAATGCGCGGTTATCAGGTTGCACGGCACTACATAAATGCGGCATATAGTCGCGCGGTCGTAAAACTGACAGCGGATTCCTTCTTTAGTTACAATCCCCGCCCCTGCCGCAACGCCTGGAGCTTTATCTTCCGTGCCCGTTCTGCGCCTACCGAAACTTCCTGCTGCTGCAGGCAAAACCCATTGGGGCAATCTGCCCGGTGCCGCCCAGAGCCTGGCGATTGCCGAGGCCGCCAGTGCGGCGAAACGCTTCACCCTGCTTTTGACCGCCGACAGCCAGAGTGCCGAGCGACTCGAGCAGGAACTGAAGTTTTTCGCGCCTACGCTGCCGGTACTGCATTTCCCCGACTGGGAAACTCTGCCCTACGATCTGTTCTCCCCGCATCAGGACATCATCTCCCAGCGTATTGCCAGCCTGTACCGGCTGCCGGAACTGGCTCACGGCGTTCTGGTAGTGCCGATCACCACCGCCCTACATCGCCTGGCGCCGACGCAATTTCTGCTCGGTAGCAGCCTGGTGCTGGACGTGGGCCAGAAGCTTGACCTGGAGCAGATGCGCAGCCGTCTCGAAGCCACCGGCTACCGCTATGTCGATACGGTGTACGAACACGGCGAGTTCACGGTTCGCGGCGCGTTGATCGACCTGTTCCCGATGGGCAGCAAACTGCCGTACCGGATTGACCTGTTCGACGACGAAATCGAAACCCTGCGCACCTTCGAGCCGGAGACCCAGCGTTCCATCGACAAGGTCGACAGCATCCGTCTGCTGCCAGCCAAGGAATTCCCGCTGCAAAAAGAAGCCGTCACCGGTTTCAAGGCGCGTTTTCGCGAGCGGTTCGATGTCGACTTCCGCCGCAACACCATCTTTCAGGACTTGAGCAGCGGCATCACCCCCGCCGGCATCGAGTACTACTTGCCGCTGTTCTTCGACGAAACCTCGACCCTGTTCGACTACCTTCCTCAGGACACCCAGGTGTTCTCGATGCCGGGAATCGAGCACGCCGCCGACACTTTCTGGAACGACGTGCGCAACCGCTATGAAGAGCGCCGTTACGACCCTGAACGTCCACTGCTGCCACCAGCCGAGCTCTTCCTGCCAGTGGAAGACTGCTTCGCGCGCCTGAAAACCTGGCCCCGCGTGGTGGTCAGCCAGGACGATATCGACACTGGCGTCGGCCGCGATCGTTTCCCGGCACAAGCGCTGCCCAATCTGGCGATCGAAGCCAAAGCTGCCCAGCCGCTGGGCGCGCTGTCAGACTTCCTGGATCAGTTCCCCGGACGCGTGCTGTTTACCGCCGAGTCCGCCGGGCGCCGCGAAGTGCTGCTCGAATTGCTCGAACGCCTGAAGCTGCGACCGAAAACCGTCGACAGTTGGCAGGATTTCGTCGACAGCAAAGAACGCCTGACCATCACCATCGCGCCGCTGGACGAAGGCTTGGTGCTGGAAGACCCTGCCTTGGCACTGATTGCCGAAAGCCCGCTGTTCGGTCAACGGGTGATGCAGCGTCGGCGTCGTGAAAAGCGCGCCGAAGGCCATAGCGCCGATGCGGTCATCAAAAACCTGACCGAATTGCGTGAAGGCGCGCCGGTGGTCCACATCGATCATGGCGTCGGCCGATACCTTGGTCTGGCCACGCTGGAAGTCGATAACCAGGCCGCTGAATTCCTGATGCTGATGTACGCCGAGGAAGCCAAGCTGTACGTCCCGGTCGCCAACCTGCATTTGATTGCGCGCTACACCGGCAGCGATGACGCCCTTGCGCCGCTGCACCGGCTGGGCTCGGAAACCTGGCAGAAAGCCAAGCGCAAGGCCGCCGAACAGGTGCGGGACGTCGCCGCCGAACTGCTCGACATCTATGCCCGTCGTGCCGCGCGGGAAGGCTACGCGTTCGCCGATCCGAAACTTGATTACGACACCTTCAGCGCCGGATTCCCTTTCGAAGAAACCCCCGACCAGCAAACCACCATCGAAGCCGTGCGCGCCGACATGCTCGCCCCCAAGCCGATGGACCGTCTGGTCTGTGGGGACGTGGGCTTTGGCAAGACGGAAGTGGCCATGCGCGCGGCGTTCATTGCCGTGCACGGCGGGCGGCAGGTCGCGATTCTGGTGCCGACCACCCTGCTCGCCCAGCAGCACTACAACAGCTTCCGCGACCGCTTTGCCGATTGGCCGGTGACCGTCGAAGTGATGAGCCGCTTCAAGTCAGCCAAGGAAATCAACGCCGCAGTGGCTGATCTGGCCGAGGGCAAGATCGACATTGTCATCGGCACCCACAAGCTGTTGCAGGACGACGTAAAGATCAAGAACCTCGGCTTGGTGATCATCGACGAAGAGCACCGTTTCGGCGTTCGCCAGAAAGAACAGCTCAAGGCCCTGCGCAGTGAAGTCGACATCCTGACCCTGACGGCCACGCCGATCCCGCGCACGCTGAACATGGCCGTGGCCGGGATGCGCGACTTGTCGATCATCGCCACGCCGCCGGCCAGACGCCTGTCGGTACGCACTTTTGTCATGGAGCAGAACAAGCCCACGGTCAAAGAAGCACTGCTGCGTGAATTGCTGCGTGGTGGGCAAGTGTATTACCTGCACAACGACGTCAAGACCATCGAGAAATGCGCCGCCGACCTGGCAGAACTGGTGCCCGAAGCGCGTATCGGCATCGGTCACGGCCAGATGCACGAACGCGATCTCGAACAAGTGATGAGCGACTTTTACCACAAACGTTTTAATGTGCTGATCGCCTCGACCATCATCGAAACCGGCATTGACGTGCCGAGCGCCAACACCATCATCATCGAGCGCGCCGACAAATTCGGCCTGGCGCAACTGCATCAATTGCGCGGCCGGGTCGGTCGCAGCCACCACCAGGCCTATGCCTACTTGCTGACGCCACCGCGCAAACAGATCACGCCCGATGCGGAGAAGCGTCTGGAGGCCATCGCCAACACCCAGGACCTGGGCGCAGGTTTTGTGCTGGCCACCAACGACCTGGAAATCCGGGGCGCGGGCGAGCTGCTGGGCGACGGGCAGAGCGGACAGATTCAGGCCGTGGGTTTCACTCTTTATATGGAAATGCTCGAACGCGCCGTGAAAGCAATTCGCAAGGGCGAGCAACCGAACCTCGATCAGCCGTTGGGCGGCGGCCCGGAAATCAACCTGCGCTTGCCGGCGTTGATTCCCGAGGCCTACCTCCCGGACGTACACACCCGTCTGATCCTTTACAAGCGCATCGCCAATGCCGCCGACGAGGATGGCCTGAAAGACTTGCAGGTGGAAATGATCGACCGCTTCGGGTTGCTGCCTGAGCCGACCAAAAACCTGGTGCGCCTGACCTCGCTCAAGCTCAAGGCCGAGCAACTGGGGATCAAGAAGGTCGACGGGGGGCCTCAAGGTGGCCGCATTGAATTCACGGCAGACACTCCGGTGGACCCGTTGGCCCTGATCAAGCTGATTCAGGGGCAGCCCAACCGTTACAAGTTCGAGGGCGCGACGATGTTCAAGTTCTCGGTACCCATGGAGCGCCCGGACGAGCGCTTCAATATTCTGGAAGCGCTGTTCGAGCGCCTGACCCCGAAATCCGCTTGAAGGAAGCACCATGCGCTTGTTCCGCTCGCTGACCCTGCTGCTGGTGCTGTTCGCCCCGGCAGCATTTGCCGATGGCACGTATCAGGTAGAGGTGATTCTGTTCCGACAGATCGACCAGCCCGCTGCCACCAACCAGCCTTCTCCAGAAGACTGGGCTGACGGCGCGCGCAAGCTGGTCGCTGAGGACCAGCGCTCGACGACGCTGGATGATCTGGCCAACAAGCTCGATGCCAGCGACCGCTACAAGGTCATGCTGCACACGGCATGGCAGCAGGATCTGAGCGCAGCGCCGAGCAAAGTTGCACTGAGCGCCGGACAGGAGCAATTTGGTCATTTTCCCATTGAGGGCACCGTCAGCCTGGCACTGGCGCGCTTTACCGACATCGACGCAAACTTCTGGGTCAATCAGCTCGACGCTCACGGCGTATTGATCACCAGCGAACGCATGCGCCAGTCGACTCGGGTAAAAAATGGCGAACTTACCTACATGGATAACGGAAGTCTGGCCATGTTGATCAAGGTGTCTTCTCTTTAAACTACCGTCACAAATATCGCGTTGCGTGGGGTTGTTCTGAACTGTGTCTTCCATTTTAGAAAAAGCCCTGGCTACGCCATGGGAGCCGCTGTTCAAGGCGCAGAGTGTCGAGCGTGGGCTCAAATACGCCCAACAAAAACGCATCATGCTGCAACACCTGAGTGCGGACCTCGTTCGAACTGTGTGCCGCGGCTCAAGCCTGGAAATCTACACCCAGACCCTGCAATTCAAAGACCCCGAGCGCACGCGTAACTTTGTCGTTGCCAAGTGCACCTGCCCTGTCAGAAACAACTGCAAGCACTGTGCGGCAGCGTTGTTTTTCTTGCAGGACCCCCATGAACTTCCGGCCATTCTCGCCGCTGTCGATAAACAGTCAGCGCCCGCCGCCAAGACAGAAGACAAGCCATCCCTGCCGGAGCGTCTGATAATCGACGCCGAGCCCATGCCACGATTGACTCTGGCCAGCTTCGAGTTCAGCGCCTATGAGCCGCGCAACGGCAAGATGCAACGGCACATTCAACACCGCGCAGCGCTGGCATTCGGCTACGGCGAGTTCTACGCCTCTGGGCCAGTGCCGCCGGGTCGCTCGGGCGACATCGTGCGACAGCTGAGCAACGAAACCCTGCGCATCCGCCGTGACATCGACCTGGAAAGCCTGTTTCGCAAGCAACTGCTGGACCTTGGTTTTCGCATTGCCACACGCCAGAGCAAAGCGTTGCCAGATAGCGCCGGCGAGATGTTCGAGCTGGCGAATGACAAAGCCTGGCTGCACTTTATGCTCAACGAACTGCCGGTGTTGCGTGATCTGCAGTGGAAAGTCGAGATGGCCGAGGATTTCGGCTTCGACGTGACGCCGGTGGACGACTGGTACGCCGTGGTCGATGACGACCCCGAACGCAACTGGTTCGACCTGGAACTGGGAATCATCGTCAACGGCGAGCGTCTCAGCCTGCTGCCGATCCTGATCAATCTGCTGCGCACCCATCCTGAGCTGATGACTGCCAGTGGCATCGCCAAGCGACGTGACGACGAACAGCTACTGGTGCAACTTAATCACTTCACCCAGCGCGGCGGCGTACCGATTCACGTCGCCCTGCCCTACGGTCGCCTGAAAACCGTGCTGGCTACCCTAGGCGATTTTTACTGGCGCGAGGATGGAAACGACGCCATTCGCCTGAACACCGCTGACGCCACACGGCTCCAGCACCTGGATGACATGCCGCTGGTGTGGCAGGGCGGTGATCGGCTGCGCCAGTTCTCCGAGCGCCTGACCAACATCAAGAACACAAAGGTCATACTCCCCACCGGCCTCAATGCCACGCTGCGACCGTATCAGGTCGAAGGCCTGAACTGGATGCAGGCCCTGCGCGAACTGGAAGTGGGCGGCGTGCTGGCGGACGACATGGGCCTGGGCAAAACCCTACAGACCTTGACGCACTTGCTGGTGGAAAAACAGGCCGGTCGTCTTGACCGTCCGGCACTGGCTGTGATGCCTACCAGCCTGATCCCGAACTGGCTCGATGAGGCCAGGCACTTCACGCCGCAGCTCAAGGTGCTGGCACTGTATGGCGCCAATCGTCATCAAGAGTACGAAAGCCTGCAGGATTACGACCTGATTCTGACCACGTACGCGCTACTGCCGCGCGATGTGGAACTGCTCAAGAAACAACTGCTGCATGTGCTGGTGCTCGATGAAGCGCAGTACATCAAAAACCCAACCAGCAAGGCGGCCCAGGCGGCGCGCTCCTTGAACGCGCGACAGCGGCTGTGCCTGAGTGGTACGCCGCTGGAAAATCATCTGGGTGAGTTGTGGTCGCTGTTCCATTTCCTGATGCCCGGCTGGCTGGGCGACAGCAAACAGTTCAACAGCAATTACCGTAACCCCATTGAGAAACTTGGCAACGATGAGCGGCTCCAGCATTTGAATGCGCGCATCAAGCCGTTCCTGCTGCGGCGCACCAAAGAACAAGTCGCCACCGAGTTGCCGCCCAAGACCGAGATCGTGCATTGGGTCGAACTCAATGACGCACAACGCGACGTCTACGAAACCATGCGCCTGGCCATGGACAAGAAGGTGCGCGAAGAGATCACTCGCAAAGGCGTGGCGCGCAGCCAGATCATTATTCTGGAAGCGCTGCTCAAGCTGCGTCAGGTGTGTTGCGATCTGCGCCTGGTCAACAGCCCGCCCACCACCGGCCGCTACGGCAGTTCCGCCAAGCTGCAAAGCTTGATGGAGATGGTGGGAGAACTGCTCGCCGAAGGCAGAAAGATTCTGCTGTTTTCGCAGTTCACCTCGATGTTGAGCCTGATTCAGGAAGAACTTGAGCAACGGGAAATCGATTACGCGCTGCTGACCGGTGCCACCAAGGATCGGCGCACGCCGGTGCAGGATTTCCAGAGTGGCAAGCACTCTATTTTCCTCATCAGCCTGAAAGCCGGAGGCACCGGTTTGAACCTGACCGCAGCCGACACAGTGATTCACTACGACCCGTGGTGGAACCCTGCGGCCGAAAATCAGGCCACCGATCGCGCCCATCGCATTGGTCAGGAAAAGCCCGTCTTCGTCTACAAGATGATTGCCAAAGGCACGGTGGAAGAAAAGATTCAGCGTTTGCAGCAGGACAAGTCTGCGTTGGCTGCGGGGGTGCTCGATGGCAGAACGGCCGGCGACTGGAAGCTCAAGGATGAAGACATCGAAGCGCTGTTCGCGCCGTTGCCGTCGGTGCCGTCGGTGCCGGTAAAAGCCAAGAGTTGAGAGCGTGATAAGCCGATTGCGCGCATGCCTGATCCTGTAGGAGCGCGCTTGCCCGCGATTGCGGTGTGTCTGATCAACATCCATAGCGAGCGAAAACGCTTTCGCGGGCAAGCGCGCTCCTACAAGGAGTGGCTCTCCACATATAAAAACGCCCCGAACTGAGGCGGGGCGTTTTTGTTGCATCACCGCTCCTGCCGAATGCGCAGCGCCGCATCACCGCTTCTGCCGAATGCGCAGCGCCGCATCACCGCTTCTGCCGAAGGCGTAGGAGCCTTGCTTGCAGGCGATCTGGCGCGAAGCGGCAGCAAATCTTGAGCGCGCGGTGAATGAGACGATCTCTGCAGGCAGGCTTCATGACCGCTTTGCGGCCAATCGTCGGCAAGCCGGACTCCTACGCCCTTCGGGCAGAATCGAGAGCGAAATTGACGCCGTCCCCCTGTAGGAACGCCCTCCGGGCAGAATCAAGAGCGGAATCAACGCCGTCGTAGTAGGAGCGCGCTTGCTCGCGAAATCCAATGCGCGGTGTGTCCAGTATTTCCGTGGCGCCAGCTTCGCGGGCAAGCCTCGCTCCAACAGGTATGGAGGGATTCCGCAGGCGAGCGGGCTCCTGCAACGTGGGTTGACAGTGTATCCACCGATAATAGTGAGTTGGTGGTGTATCCGCTGGCAAACTGCTCAGCCTGCCAACGCCTCATCTTCGGCCCACTGCACATAACACACCACCACGGGCATCCCGTGTTCGGCGCAGAAATCCAGCCAGCGCAGTTGGTTGTCCTGCAGGCGATCACCCGGTCCTTTGACCTCGATCATCCGGTAACGCTGTTGTTCGGGGAAAAACTGGATCAAGTCCGGCATCCCGGTACGGTTGGCTTTGATGTCCTGCAACAACCGCCCAAACCACAGCTTGAGGTGCGCCGCTGGCAAACAATGCAGCGCTTGCTCCAACAACTCAGGCTTCAGCGCAGCCCAAAACACGAAGGGTGACTGCAGGCCGAACTTGCTGACGTAATGCTCGCCGATCACCTGTTTGTAACGGTCATCCTCCAGCAGCGCCAGACACTCATCAAACAACACCGCCCGGCGCTCATAAAAATCAGGGCTGTAGAGATCGCTGGGAGCACTGTGAAACGGATGAAAAAACGCCCCCGGCAACGGCGCAAAAATCGCCCGCCAGCACAGCAGGCCGAACAGCGAATTGATCAGTGCATTCTCGACGTAATGCACCTCGCCGCCCTCCTCCATCAAGTACTGCTGAATCAGGCGCTCAACACTGAAATCCGGCAGCGGCGTGACGCTCAGATCAAGCCGCTCAACCACTCGCGCAGCCTGCCGCCGTGTCACGGGGCCACCGAGCTTGCGCAACAAACGCGGCGTAATCCGGAGTAAATGCTGGGTTTCCGCATCGTTTTCCGGGGCTGATCGCGCCTGCTCCGCCAGCGCTATTGCCTCGATATAGGCTTCACTGCGTTCCAGGACACGAATCCGACGTACCCGGGCGCCGGGGTAATTGGACTGCGCGTAGACGCTCAACGCCATCGGCCAATCCTGCTCACGCTCTGCTTGCTGGCCGATCTGAAAAAGCAACTTGGCCCGCCGCATCGACAGCCACGGATTGTGCGTGGCGACCCAAAGAGCCCTTTGCGCCAGACCTTCAAGGTCCAGCCCCCCATCCAGCGCCTGACGGCACGCGTGCAACTCGATGCAAACGTCAATATCGGCGCGCTCGCCGATCGCCCGAGATTCAGCGCTGAACTCAACCTTTTCATAGCGATAAATACCAAGGTCGGCGAGCACGAACTCGGACCACTCCTGGTAGAGATTGCCAAAATACAGCAGGCGCAACCGGTCGCAGATCGGCATCACGGTGAGGGCGAAAACAACTTCGTCGAACTCTGTGAACCAGTGTTCTAACGCTTGCGAGTGGGGGTAATGCGGCAGCAGACGCTCTAGCAGGTCGGCCTTTTTTTCGGAGCTTTTGATGGCGTGAGTCTTAAAGCAATGGCTCAACTCAGCCTTGCGCAGCAGGTGAAACAGTTCATTGAGGTCGAGCGGCGGCCGGGAATCGACCCAACCGCGTGCCAGCAACGGCAACACAGCGAGTCGGACATCGCCGATTTCCGGGTAATTCAGCTTGCTGGCGCGGAACAAGGTGCCCTTGCGCATGACCATTCGCACCAGCAGCGCCTGGGCTGACTGCGGCAACAAAGCGAAGTCGGCCACGAACGCGCGCTCTTCATCATTCAGCAGGTCGGCATAACGCTGGGTAATCCAGTTCAGCACCTGGCGAAAGTTCTCCAGATAATAGAAAGGATTGTCGAGGGGCGAACTGCTCACGGGAAATGTCACATACCGGCGTAGGAAGGCGTCAGGATACTGTTTATCCGTACAGATTCCAGCCCCTTCCTACGCTTCCTGTCGTATCGACCGATCAACGGCGCCTCACTCCAGCGCTAGAATTACCGCCATGCACCCGCCCAAGGAATCACCATGACACAGCCCATATCCCCGCGCATTTATCTGGCCGGCTTTGACGTGTTTCGTACTGATGCGGTTGAGCATGGCCGCTATTTGAAATCGCTATGTGAGGCCCACGGGCTGCAGGGGCTTTACCCCTTTGATAACGACGTACCACCTGCCGCCACCCCGCAGTTGACCGCGAAGCTTATCTGCGACGCCAATATCGCCATGATCCGGCACTGCGATGCAGTGCTCGCCAATCTCAATCTTTTCCGCGGGTACGAACCTGATTCAGGCACCGCGTTTGAAGTCGGCATGGCTGTTGCGCTGGGCAAACCGGTGTGGGCATATTTCGAGTCGAACGCCACGTTGCGAGAGGTCATCCCCCATAACGCGCAGGGCCAGGATGAATGGGGCTTCGAAGTGGAAGATTTCTTCCTGCCGCGCAATCTGATGTTGGCCTGTACCTGGACAGGCACCAGTCACAGCGTCGAGGTGGGGGTTGAAGCTTTGGCAGGGTATTTGTTGGGGCGTTAAGTGGGCGCAATGATCCTCTGCAGGAGCGAATTTATTCGCGAGGCGGCGGTTGGGTTGATGTTACGGGCGCCGCAAGTGTCGGTTCGCGAATAAATTCGCTCCTACAGAATGCACATAGCAGATCGAGCATTAACCCAACGACGCAGAGCCGATATCCAGTTTGTCGGCATCGCCGAATTCGTCGAGGCGCAGGTCACTCAAGTCCAGTTCGCCTTCCGGATCGCTGTCTTCATCTGCGTCGGCATCGTTGAGCGGCGACTGATCACCGCCGAAGTGTTGGTCATCTTCCGTTTCGCCGTTGGCGAGCAGAGGCATTAGGCTCAGATCAGACGGCAGGGTTTGCTGTAGTTGCATTGACGTGTGCTCCAACTCTTGAGGATGTATCTGCAGGCTAACGCACCGGGCGCCAGAAGAAAAAGCCCCGGCTCAGGTCCAGCGGAAAAACTCCCCGCTGCTGTCGCGCAGCATTTGCACCATGGCGTGGGCGGCGGGCGACAGATAACCCTCGCGCCGCACGCTCACACAAATGGTTCGGCTCATGGTGGTTTGCGTTAGCTGCACCTCCCGCAGGTGCTGCATGTTCTTACCGTACTCGAGAGTTTCCCGAGCGATGAAGCTCAACAAACGGGTCTGTGCAATCAAACGCGGCAACAGGGAGATGGAATTAGCTTCAATCTGCACCACCGGCAGCGGCAAATCGTTGGCGGCAAACGCTTCGTCGACCCACTTGCGCGATGACACGCTAACCGGCGGAAGTACCCAGCGGTATTGGCACAGGTCGCTCATTTGAAACGGCGTCTTGAAGATAGGGTGATCGCGGCTGGCGATCACCACCGCTTCATCGGTCAGGATCGGATAGCCGACGAATTCGACCTCGTCCAGAAGCTGCGGACAGATGATCATGTCCAACTGCCCGGACCGCAGTTGCTCACGCAACATGTCGTCCTGACCGATCGCCAGTTTCAGCGTCAGCTCGGGCGCTCGTTTGAGCATGGCGTTGGTCAGTTCGGGCAGCAGATATTCGGCCATGGTTGCGGCGCATCCCAGGCGAATATTGCCCACTGCGCCGCTGGCAAAGTCGCGGACCTCGCGTTGGGTCTGAGCAATGCTTTGCTGCAGCACCTTACCGCGCGCCTGAAGCAACTCGCCTACTGGAGTCAGCTTGATTCGGCGGCCGTCACGTTGAAACAGCTTGGTTCCGAACGATTCCTCCAACCGCTGAATGCTCTTGGTCAATGCAGGCTGACTGCGATTGAGCTTTTCGGCAGCACGGCCGAGGTGGCCCAGTTCTGCGATGGTTTCGAAATAGGTGAGATCGCGCAGATCCATATATCAACCAAAGTTATCAATTGATGACTATTAGAAAATAGACTTGATCGATTCGACTGTCGATACTTGTCTCGCTGAAGACGCCGTGAATGGCCCTTCTATCGGGAATAGCCCACAAGGGAAACAGCCCATGCTCTGGAGATCCTCGTTGTCGCAGCCCTCCTCGTTTTCACTCGAAAGCTTGCACCCCCTTCTACAGTGGTCTTTGCTCATTCTTCTTGCTGGCGCTGCCGGGCAACTCTTCAAACATTTCAACGTTCCTGCTGCCCTGTTTCTCGGGCCGATGCTGGTGGCGATCGGATTTGGCGTCAGTGGCGCATCGATCCGCATGAACAAGCATGCGTTTCGTCTCGGACAAGGCGCCGTTGGCGTGCTGGTGGCACATTCGATGACCATGGCAGTGCTGCTGACGGCGCTGCAATCCTGGCACGTGATGATTTTTGCCACGGTATTGACCGTCGCATTGAGCGCATTGGTTGGAATCGGGCTTGCACGCTGGGGCGGGATTCAGGGCAGCACCGCTGCCTGGGGCACATCGCCGGGCGCGGCGTCGGCGATGGTCTCGATGTCCGAGGATTACGGCGCCGATTCGCGGGTGGTTGCGACCATGCAGTACGTGCGCGTGGTGTGCGTGGTGATGATCGGCGCGCTGGTCAGTCGCGTGTTGGGGGTCGATGGCGGCGGCACTGATGCTCACAGCAGCGTTGTCGCGGTTCAAGGGCTCGACCTGCTGAGCCTGGGCCTGACGCTGTTGGTGATTGTCGTCGGCGTCACACTGGGATCGAAGATACCTGCCGGGGCCCTGCTGGTGCCGCTGGTACTGGGCGGGGCGTTGCAATTGAGCGGATGGCTGCAAATCACCATGCCGTCCTGGCTGCTGGCCGTGGCCTACGGAGCGATCGGCGGTTACATCGGCCTGCGTTTTGATCGCGTCACCATTCGTTATGTCTGGCGACGTCTGCCAGCGATGATCTTCGGCTCATTGCTGCTGATCCTGCTTTGTGCGCTGTCGGCCTGGGTAATTGCCGACATGATGGGCAAGGACTTCCTCTCCGTTTACCTGGCCACCAGCCCTGGCGGCCTCGACGCGATGGCAATCATTGCCATCGACACACACTCGGACGTCGGGTTTGTGCTGGCGATGCAAACGCTGCGCTTGTTCGGCGTGATCGTGACCGGGGCTTTCATCGCCAAACAGGTCATCCGCGTCACAGAGCGGATGGCCTGACAGCCGTTAAGCGCAAATAACACCGTTTGTGTAGGACCTGCCGAGCGGAGCCAGGCTGCGATCCAATCTGGCTGAAGCACCGCATCGCGGCTTCTCTCTGCTCGGCAGCTCTACAGGATTGAGTCAATCTGACTGATCTTCAGCGTCGAACAGTGCCGCTCGGCGAACGATTGCCCCAGGCTCAAGCACAGCCCCCGGCGCCAACACCGCATTGGCGCCAATCCGCGATTGATCACCAATCAACGCGCCGAACTTGTCGCAGCCTGTTGCCACCAGCTTGCCGTCGATACGCACCTGCACTTGCTTGTCGTCGCGTTCGTTTCGGTAGTTGCAGACAATGCTGCCTGCTTCCAGGTTAACGCCCGCACCCAGCACCGAATCGCCGACGAAGTTGAAATGCGCAAGCTTGGTGCCCGGAAAGACAAAAGACGTCTTCAACTCAGCGCCAGGCCCGAACGTACAGCCCTCGCCCACCCAGCAACCGCCGCGCAGGTAGGCTCCCGATGCAACAAAGCAGCGGGCGCCGAGGATCAGCGGCCCCTTGAGCACAGCGCCCGCCTCCACTGTCGCTGACTTGTGAATGGCAATGTCGCCGCGAATCTCGAAATCATCTTCAGGCAACCCCTTCAGCAGCTCGGCGACAATCTCGGGCGCCTGCGTCACCAGCTCCCAAGGAGCCAGCGCGGCCCATGGTGACAACGGCGACGTTTCAAATCCGGTGATGAACTCAGCGAGTTTGATCATGCCAACCTCGCCAGCGCCGTGGCCAGACTTTGCGCCAATGGCAGCATCGGCAGCAGGGTCGCCTGGTAGGCGTGGTACAGATCGGGTTTGCCAGGCCAGATGTCAGCGCTTGGCTGGTTTTGCGGGTTCAGCTCATGGCGCCAGCTGCCATGCTCGCGGTCGATGAACAGGTCTTCGTTGAACTCCCAGAACACCCGATACCAGGTTTCGTACTGTTCCTCCCCGGTGCGCTGCAACAGGGCAGCTGAGGCGGCCGCCGCTTCGGCGTGGGTCCAGTGCAGCCGATGACGCACCACCGGGCGGTTTTCCCAATCCAGGGTGTAAACGATGCCGGGAGCGCCATCGACGTCCCAACCAAAGCGGCAGGCGTTTTCGAACAAACCGCGCGCGTCCTCAAGCAACCATGACGGGGTGGGCAATTGGGCTTTCTGTCGGGCGGCTTCCAGATGCAGCACTAGCCGGGCCCACTCGAACGCGTGCCCCGGCGTGGTGCCGTAAGGGCGGAAGGCGTCATCGGGTTTGTCGTGGTTGTATTCCAGCTCGGGTTGCCACTGCGCGCTGAAATGCTCAATCACTTGATGATTGTTGCTTGCGGCATGCTGATGAATCACACGTTCGACGATGCCCAGCGCGCGGTCCAGCCACTGGGCGTTGCCGGTCACATCGGCAAGCGCGAGAAACGCTTCGGTGCTGTGCATGTTGCTGTTGGCGCCGCGATAAGCTTCTTCGTCGCTCCAGTCGCGGGCGAAGGATTCGCGCATGGTCCCTTCTTCTTCGCTCCAGAAGTGTTGGGTGATGACCTGGATGGCTTGTTCCAGTAGCGCCTGGGCGCCGGGGCGTCTGGCGACGACGGCAGAGCTGGCGGCGAGCGCGACGAACGCGTGCAGATAGGCTGCCTTGCGCGTGTCGCTGCTGTGTTCAAGCGGCTTGGCGAACCAGCCGCCGTGTTCTGCATCGCGCAGCGGCCCGGCCAAGGCGGCCACCCCATGATCGACCAACGCGGCGAATCCAGGCAGACCATTGATGTGAGCCATGGCAAAACTGTGGGTCATGCGGGCGGTATTCATGGTTTCGGCGATGGCGTCGGCAGGGAGTCGCCCGCGATCGTCCAGGTTACCGAAGCCCTGAGGCAATTGAGCAGCCTTGGCGAATGCCAGCAGCCGTTCGCCTTCCTGCGCCAGCCAGGCCTTGTGGCCCGGAGCGCCTAGCCAACTGCTGAAACCGCGATTCACATAATCCATTTGCGTCCACCTGTCTGTTCGGCGAGTTCAGCTCGCCCGGCATTATTAGTCGTGGCGAATCATGCAAGCCGGGGACCGGTGCAGGCAAGTGAAGGCTTCAAGGCTGCCCGGCCATGCAGCGAACTGTAGGAGCGCGCTTGCCCGCGAGTTCAGGATTTCAGCCGGAAATGTATTGAATCTACGAGCCTTATCGCGGGCAAGCGCGCTCCTACAATGTGTATGCACCGGGTTTGAAATCCAGCCAAATCCGCATGGGAGGACTTGTGTGGGCAATTCGTGGTCTAGAACCAGTGGAAGACGATTTATGCGATCACACAGGAGATAACGCCATGCATCTGGAAGGTTCATGCCATTGCGGCGAAGTAGAGTTCAGCCTCAACAGCGCCCACCCCTATCCCTATCAACGCTGCTACTGCTCGATCTGTCGCAAGACCCAGGGCGGGGGCGGTTACACCATCAATCTGGGCGGCGATGCCAAGAGCCTGAAAGTTAAGGGCAAAGCGAGCATCTCCATCTATCACGCGAAAATGCGCGATGGCGATCAGCCGGTACATATCAGCAGCGCCGAGCGGCATTTCTGCAAGCACTGCGGCAGTGCGTTGTGGCTGTTCAGCCCGGAATGGCCGGAACTGATCCACCCTTTCGCCTCGGCCATCGATACCCCACTGCCAACGCCACCGGAACACACGCATTTGTTGCTGGACTCCAAGGCGTCGTGGGTCGAGGTTCAAGCGGGGCCGGACGATAAGCAATTCGAGCATTTTCCTGAGGAATCGATTGCTGACTGGCATGAGCGGCTGGGCTTGGTGCGCTGATGCCATCTTTGGCGTCGGGCGTTTGAATAGAACACGACCGCTTCGCGCCCGATCGCCGGCAAGCCAGGCTCCTACGCCCTCCGGGCAGAAGCGCCGTTCAAATCCCGTGAATCGGTATCGATCATCAATCTCACTGAACCTCCGCATCGCCCCCCGACTCACAACAGAAAGCCAATAAGGACACTTATATGCCTCTGCACCGAGTCGCTGAGCTGGCTGATCTTCGTGAAGATCGTGGCGTTCAGGTTGAAATTGGCGATACCAAGATCCTGCTTTTGAGAGCGGGTGATGAAGTGTTTGCCTACCAGGCCGAGTGCCCACACGCAGGCGCGCCATTGGCCGATGGCGCAGTGTGCAACGGTCATTTGATCTGCCCCTGGCACAAGGCCGAGTTTGCCGTTAACGACGGCAGCCTGTGCGAACCTCCCGCCCTCGATTCCCTCACCCGCTACGCCACGCAACTGATTGACGGCCAGGTTCACGTCGACGATCAAGCCCTAGTGCGGCCAACGCCTGTTCTGGAAAAAGACGATCGCTGTTTCGTCATCATTGGCGCCGGTGCTGCGGGTACAGCGGCTGCCAGCGCGTTACGGGAAAAAGGCTTCAACGGCCGCTTGCTGCTGATCGACCGCGAGCAAGAGCCGGGTTATGACCGCACGGCCCTGAGCAAATTTGTGTTGGCCGCCGACATGAAGCCAGAAGAAATCCCCGCCATGCGTGAGGAAGCTTTCTACGCCCAAAACAACATCGAGCGTGTGTGGGGCGAGGTGATGAAGCTGGACGTAGTGAACAAGCGAGTGATCATTGCCGACGGTCGGCGGTTCGATTACGACGCAGCGCTGGTGACTACCGGTGGCGAGCCCCGCACCCTGCCACTGATCGGCGCCGAACTCCCGCAGGTACTGACGCTTCGCCAACGGGATGATGCCCGGCAGATTCTTGAAACAGCGACGCCGGGCGCTCATGCATTGATCGTCGGTGACAGTTTCATCGGCCTCGAAGCCGCTTCAGCCCTGCGCAGGAACAACGTATCGGTCACCGTGCTTGCTCGCCATGAAAAGCCTTTTGTCGCCCAATTCGGCGAGCGCATCGGTCGTGCGATCAGGACGCTTCACGAGGCAAACGGGGTGCTGTTTCGCACCCATGTCGAGGTCAGTCATTTTGAAAGTGACCCCTCGGGCAGCGCACTTGAATGTGCCGTGCTGAGTAACGGTGAAAAGCTTGCCGTGGACGTGGCGCTGGTTGGCATTGGCGTCGATCCAGCGACCCAGTTTATCGACGGCGTTGCGTTAGAGAAGGACGGATCGCTGAAGGTCGACGGCGGCATGTGTGTCACCCGGGATTTATGGGCCGCCGGGGACATAGCCACGTTTGCGCTAAACGGAGAACCGCTGCGCATCGAGCACTGGCGCCTGGCGCAGCAGCAGGCGCGCATCGCCGCCAGCAATATGCTGGGTGGCGATGAGCGTTATCTGGATGTGCCTTACTTCTGGACGTTTCACTTCGGCAAACGGCTGGATTATCTGGGGCACGCCCCGGACTGGGACGAAATCATTTATCTGGGCGAGCCCGAGACGTTCGACTTCCTCGCCCTGCTGTGCAAACAGGGCGTTGTCGCTGCTGTGGTGGCCTGCGAGCGGGAACGGGAAATGGCCATGCTCACTGAGCGCATGAAACAGCCGCTGTTCCGGGATGAAGCATTGATGCTGATTGAAGCGATAAAGAACTGAGCTGCGAACAACCATTCATTTGAAATCGAGGACACGCACATGAGCGAACAAGAATCCGACCGCGAAGACCTCAACCACAAGCCGGAAAACGCCGGCAATGTGGGCGAAAAACACAAGCAGTTGAACGAACAGGGCGAACACCCAAGAACGCGTTCACCCAAGGACCCGGATGATGAAGACAACCCTGGGAATCACGAATAACGGGGTGGTCTAGCCAATTATCGGCTTTGAGCCTGACGGGTCGCACATCGGCCAACACAGGGGCTTTTTTTGACGGGCGCGCTCGCCCGAGGGGTTTCTTCGGTCACGCTATCCACCTGCGTCCACCACGCTTCACCACGGTTGGGGTAGTCGACGTAAAACGGCTGACCCATCTGCGGCGTGGTAATAGTCACGCTGCGCTCCCAGGCCAAGGCCAGAATCCTGTCGAACGGTTCGTGCCAGGCATGCATCGCCAGATCGAACGTTCCGTTGTGAATCGGCAACAACCATTTGCCGCGCAGGTCCAGGTGCGCCTGCAGCGTCTCTTCGGGCTGCATGTGCACGTCCGGCCAATCGACGTTGTAAGCGCCCGTCTCCATCAGCGTCAGATCAAACGGTCCGTATTGCTCGCCGATCAGTTTGAAGCCGCTGTGATAGCCGGTGTCGCCACTGAAAAAGATCCGCTGCTGATCATTAATGATCACCCACGACGCCCACAGGGTTTGATTGCCATCACGCAGCGTGCGGCCCGAGAAGTGCTGCGCCGGTGTCGCGACGAAGCGAATCCCATGGATCTCGGTGGATTGCCACCAGTTGAGCTGCTGGACCTTCTCTGCCGGCACGCCCCACTCGATCAACGTATCGCCCACGCCGATCGGGGTGATGAAGTGCTCGGTCTTGTCTTTGAGCACCTGAATGGTCATGTGGTCCAGATGGTCGTAGTGGTTGTGCGAGAGAATCACCGCCTTGAGCGGCGGCAGGTCTTCCAGACTGATCGGCGGCTGGTGGAAACGCTGCGGCCCGGCCCATTGCACCGGCGATGCGCGCTCGGCGAACACTGGGTCGGTGAGGAAATACTGATTGCGCAGCTTCAACAAGACGGTGGAATGGCCGAGGCGATAAACCGTGTTGTTCGGTGCTGCGAGCAGTTGCTGGCGCGACAGCGGTAGAACCGGGATCTCTCCCGCAGGCCGGGTATGGCGCGGCTTGTTGACCACCGAATTCCAGAAAATGCGCAGGGTTTTGAAGAAGCCCAGGCGGTTCATGGATTTGTGATTGCTGTAGCGCCCCTCATGCCGGGACAGGACAGGCAACGAGGTGACGTCATTTCGATTTTCGGTCAAGGCCATGGGTGCTGACTCCAGTGGAACGGTTGGAGATTGTGCAAGGGGCGAACGCTTTGCAGGATGTTGGATATGCCGGGAAGACGTAAGCAAGAAGATGTAACAGGATTTTACACTACACAGTGTAGTTTCAAGCTTGCATCAAACGCAATCACAAGTACACTGCCGAGTGTAAATTTTTTAGAAGCGATCCTGATGACAGCCCCCTTGCGCCTGACCGACCGAAAACGTGAATCCATCGTCCTCGCGGCGATTGCCGAGTTTCGTGACAACGGTTTCGAGATCACCAGCATGGACCGCATCGCCGCCCGCGCCGAAGTCTCCAAGCGCACGGTGTACAACCACTTCCCCAGCAAGGAAGAGCTGTTTTCGGAAATTCTGCATCGCCTGTGGGCCAATGCCAGCGGTCAACCGGATGCGTCCTATCGCAGCGATGTCGCGTTGCGCGACCAGTTGCGGGAAATGCTGAAATCGAAGATGAAAACCCTCAGCGACAGCAACTTCATTGATCTGGCCCGCGTAGCGATCGGTGCAACTATCCACTCGCCGGATCGCGCGCAGACATGGGTCAATCGGCTCAATCAGCGTGAAGAATCGTTCACCGTGTGGATTCGCGCCGCCCAGCAGGACGGCCGTTTAAAAGAAGTGGAGCCGGGTTTTGCCGCTTATCAGATCCACGCCCTGCTCAAGGCCTTCGCCTTCTGGCCCCAGGTCACGCTGAACGAGCCGCTGCTGACGCCCGAGAAGCAGACGTCAGTGGTGGAATCGGCGCTGGATATGTTTTTGTGCTGGTATGAGATTTCGACGACCTCTTAATCAACTCCAAACAGACTTTTGTGGGAGGGAGCTTGCTCGCGCCCACAGCAACCGGGGCGCGTGACAAAACGCATAACCCGTGGGAGCGGACCTGTCCGCGAAGAGTCCGTCATGTCCGCCGCATCTTCGTCGTCAGAACTACCGCATTCGCGGACAGGTCCGCGGTGTTAATTAGCAGCGCTGTGAGCAAGCTTGCCAGCTACCAACCGCTCGACAATCGCCCGACGCGCGTTCAATCCAGGTGTTGCGCGCTCAGTCGCGGTGGCCAACACGCTAGCCGATGCACTATCCGGACGACCTGAATCGAAAGGCGGCGCCGGCGCGTATTCCAGCTGCAACTGGATGAGCTGGGCTTTTTCCGGATCGAACAGCTCACTCACCAACGTCAGCGCAAAGTCGATGCCTGCGGTTACGCCGCCACCGGTCATCAGATTGCCGTCACGCACCACGCGCTCTTTGACCGCAATTGCGCCGAAGCTTTCCAGCAAATCGTGTGATGCCCAATGGGTGGTGGCGCGGCGCCCGGTCAACAGCCCCGCCGCGCCAAGCACCAGCGCACCGGTGCAAACCGAGGTGACGTATTGGGCGGTCGCCGCCTGCTGCTTGATGAACTCCAGCGTTTCAGCATCTTCCATCAGCGCATCGACACCCACGCCGCCGGGCACGCAGATCACGTCAAGTGGCGGACAGCCAGCGAACGTGCGGGTAGGCATCAACAGCAACCCTGTGCTGGAAATCACAGGAGCCAATTCTTTCCACAGCAGGTGCACCGTGACGCCTGGCATGGTGGCAAAAACGTCGTAAGGGCCGGTGAGGTCCAGTTGCTGAACTTTGGGGAATAGCAGGATGCCGATGTGCAGGGTCATGGGGGTTACTCCGCGTAGATCAGATGTGGATTGTAGGAGCGCGCTTGCTCGCGATAACGGTGTGTCAGATCAATACGTGATGACTGACAGAACGTTTTCGGGGGCAAGCGCGCTCCTACAGGTCAAGTGTTCAAATGGACGAACCCACTCTATCCAGATACGCTCTGGCGGATACGCCATAAGGCCCACAAATCACGCCAATTGCCGAACGCAGGTCTGCCCATGCCGCACACGCCCAAAACGGTCCATATCCTTGCGTTTCCCAATGTGCAGTTGCTCGATGTCGCCGGGCCCCTGCAGGTATTCGCCTCGGCCAATGTGCAGGCGCTCCGCCTGGGTCAGCCTGCCGCTTACTTACCGAGCGTGATTGCCAGCCAGTCCGGCAGCGTGATGTCGTCGGCCGGGCTGGGGCTGCAAACATTCGCTCTGCCACCCCAACCTTCAGACACGTTGATCATCGCCGGCGGTTGGGGCGTTCACACCGCGCTGCAGGATGAACAACTGGTGCAGTGGGTGCGCGAACAGGCAGGCTCGGCCCGGCGCGTGGCGTCGGTCTGTACCGGGGCATTCATGCTGGCGCAGGCCGGTTTGCTAGATGGCCATCGCGTGGTCACGCACTGGGACAGCTGCGACACGCTGGCCCAGCGCTATTCCAGGGTGCAAGTCGATCCCGAACCGATCTTCATCAACGAGGGCGCACTCTGGACATCGGCAGGCGTGACGGCTGGCATCGATCTGGCGCTGGCGCTGGTGGAAGCCGATCTGGGCCGAAACATCGCGCTGGCCGTGGCGCAGGATCTGGTGGTGTTTCTTAAACGGCCCGGGGGTCAGTCGCAATTCAGTACGGCGCTGTCGATGCAGCAGGCCACGCGCAACAACGACAGCCGTTTCGCGGATCTGCATGCCTGGATTCTCGACAATCTTGCCAGCGAATTATCAGTCGCCACCCTTGCCGCGCAAGTGAGCATGAGCGAGCGCAGTTTCGTACGCCATTACCGCGCCCACACCGGCAATACCCCGGCGCGCGCCATCGAACAGTTAAGAGTTGAAGCCGCGCGCCGCTTGCTCGGTGACAGCGCCCTGCCCATCAAACGCATCGCCGATCGTTGCGGCTTTGGCACCGAAGAAACCTTGCGCCGCAGCTTTATGCGCACCGTATCGGTGACTCCGCAGGCGTATCGGGAGAGGTTTAGTGCTGGATCGGCTGGCGCGTAACCAGTAGGAGCTGACGAGCAACGCGAGGCTGCGATTGCGGTGTGTCAGGCAAATTGCATCGCAGCCTCGCGCTGCTCGTCAGCTCCTACGGTTCGTCGAAACCTCAGGCGCAAATATATTTCATTATTTGTAGATTTTATCCTTATTCGTGTAAGTTACTTTCATCACGAAAAAGGGATAACAACAATGCCGCCCTCCTCTGGTCTGTCACTCCTGGTCTACGCCGCTGTTGCGATCATCGCTTTGATCGTTTTGATCGCCCGCTATCGCCTCAATCCGTTTGTCGTCATCACCCTGATTTCTGTTGGTCTGGCCTTGGTCGCAGGCATGCCTGCCACTGGAGTGGTTGCGTCCTACGAAGCAGGTGTCGGCAAAACCCTGGGGCACATTGCGCTAGTGGTGGCTCTCGGTACGATGCTCGGCAAAATGATGGCTGAATCGGGTGGTGCCGAGCAGGTGGCGCGCACGCTGATCGATCGCTTCGGCGAACGCAACGCGCATTGGGCCATGGTCTGCATCGCATTTCTGGTGGGCCTGCCACTGTTTTTCGAAGTCGGCTTCGTGCTGCTGGTGCCGATTGCCTTCACGGTGGCGCGCCGGGTCGGGGTGTCCATCCTGATGGTCGGCCTGCCGATGGTCGCTGGGCTTTCCGTGGTCCACGCTCTGGTGCCGCCGCACCCCGCCGCCATGCTCGCGGTCCAGGCCTACGGCGCTTCGGTGGGGCAAACGCTGTTTTACGCCATCCTCGTTGGTATCCCGACTGCGATCATCGCAGGCCCGCTTTACGCTAAATTCATCGTCCCGCGCATTCAACTGGCTGACGACAACCCGCTGGCCAAGCAATTTCTCGACCGCGAACCCCGGGCGAAACTGCCGAGCTTCGCCCTGACCATGACCACCATTTTGCTGCCTGTGGTTTTGATGTTGCTGGGCGGCTGGGCCAATCTGATCAGCACGCCGGGCAGCGTGTTCAACAGCTTCCTGCTGTTCATCGGCAACTCGGTAATCGCCCTGCTGCTGGCGACGCTGCTCAGCTTCTGGACGCTGGGCATTGCTCAGGGTTTCAACCGCGATTCGATTCTGAAATTCACCAATGAATGCCTGGCCCCCACCGCCAGCATCACCTTACTGGTGGGCGCAGGCGGCGGTTTGAACAAGATTCTGGTGGACAGCGGTGTCACCAATGAAATCGTGGGTCTGGCCCAGGATTTTCATCTGTCGCCGCTATTGATGGGCTGGCTGTTCGCGGCGCTGATGCGGGTTGCCACCGGTTCCGCTACCGTGGCGATGACCACTTCATCCGGTATCGTTGCACCGGTCGCGCTGGGCCTGGGCTATCCGCACCCAGAGCTGTTGGTGCTGGCGACGGGCGCGGGTTCAGTGATCTTTTCCCACGTTAACGATGGCGGTTTCTGGCTGATCAAGGAGTACTTCAACATGACCGTGGCGCAGACCTTGAAGACCTGGACAGTGCTGGAAACGCTGATTTCGATCATCGCGTTCGCACTGACCCTCGGCTTGGCGCAGGTGCTCTGATTGGACATTCTTTACCAGATCCGCGCGCGTCAGGAATCGTTCAGCGCCGGCGAAGGACGCATCGCCAAACTGATCCTCAGCGACACGGCGTTCGCCGCCAGCGCCAGCCTCGATGATCTGGCCACGCGGGCGAAAGTCAGCAGCGCGACCCTGTCACGTTTTGCCCGCAGCATCGGCTGCCGTGACCTTCGTGACCTGCGCCTGCAACTGGCCCAGGCCAGTGGTGTCGGCAGTCGCTTCCTCAAGCCGGAACAGGCGCCGGAGCAATCAGCGTTCTTTACCCAGATCGTCGGGGACATCGAAGCGACCCTGCGCCAGCACTTGGCCGGGTTCGACGAATCCCGCTTCGCCGAGGCCGTGTCCCTGCTGACCCAAGCGAAGATGATCCACGCTTTCGGCATGGGCGGCTGCTCCAGCCTGTGCAGCGAAGAACTGCAAACCCGCCTGGTGCGCCTCGGCTATCCCATTGCCGCGAGCCGCGATCCGGTGATGATGCGCCTGATTTCAGCCACCCTCGGGCCTGAGCAGACGATCATCGCGTGCTCACTCACCGGGCGGACGCCGGAACTGCTCGACGCTATCAAGCTGGCGCGCAGTTACGGCGCCAGGATTCTCGCGATCACGCTGCCCAAATCCCCTCTCGCCCGATTGGCCGAGGTGGTGCTGCCGCTGCAGATCGCAGAAACCAATTTCATCTACAAACCCACGGCCGCGCGCTACGGCATGCTGCTGACCATCGATGTGCTCGCCACGGAACTGGCGCTCAAGGCCCCTGAAGAAAATCAGGAGCGTCTGCGGCGGATCAAATTGGCGCTCGATGACTATCGCGGCGGCGAAGACGGCCTGCCGCTCGGAGACTGAATCATGCTTTATGACCTGATCATTCGTGACGCCCAAGTGATCGATGGCAGCGACACCCCGGCCTTTCGCGCGGATGTGGCGATCCGTGACGGGCGCATTCAGCGCATCGGCAGCCTGGAAGGCGTGTCCGCGGCCGAGGAAATCAACGCGGCGGGACGGGTTTTGGCTCCGGGTTTTATCGACGTGCACACCCACGACGACACGGTGGTGATCCGAAAACCACAGATGCTGCCCAAGATCACCCAAGGCGTGACCACGGTGATCGTCGGCAACTGTGGTATCAGCGCTTCGCCGGTGACACTAAAGGGCGAGCCGCCAGACCCGATGAATCTGCTTGGCCCGGCCAAAGCGTTTTCCTATCCCCGTTTCAGCGATTACGCAGCCGCCATCGATAACGCGCGCCCCGCCGTCAATGTCGCCGCGTTGATCGGCCACACCGCCCTGCGCAGCAATCATCTGGATGACCTGTTTCGCACTGCAAAACCCGACGAAATTGCGGCCATGCGTGAGCAGTTGCGAGACAGCCTTGAGTCTGGCGCGCTGGGTTTATCGACAGGGCTTGCCTACGCTTCGGCGTTCTCGGCAGACACCGAAGAGGTCAAGCAATTGGCCGAAGAGTTGACCGCGTTCGGCGCTGTTTACACCACCCATTTGCGCAGTGAGTTCGAGCCGGTGCTGGACGCAATGGACGAGGCATTTGCCATTGGCCGTCACGCCCGATCGCCGGTAGTGATCTCGCATCTGAAATGCGCCGGTGCCGGCAATTGGGGCCGTAGTCCGCAGCTGTTGGCGTCACTGGAAAAGGCTGCGCTGGACCACCCGGTCGGCTGTGACTGCTACCCGTATGCGGCCAGTTCCTCGACGCTGGATTTGAAACAGGTCACCGATGCGTTCCGTATCACCATCACCTGGTCGACCCCGCACCCAGATCAAGGAGGTCGTGACCTGAAAGAGATTGCCGCCGATTGGGGCGTTTCACTGATCGATGCGGCTCGCACGCTACAACCAGCCGGGGCGGTGTACTACGGCATGGATGAAAACGACGTACAGAATATTCTGAAACATCCGCTGTCGATGATCGGTTCAGACGGCTTGCCCGAAGACCCGTTTCCGCATCCGCGCTTGTGGGGTGCGTTTCCTCGGGTTCTGGGGCATTTCAGCCGTGATCTGGGATTGTTCCCACTGCACACCGCCGTACACAAGATGACCGGGCTGACCGCCAAGCGTTTCGGCCTGCATGAGCGGGGGTTCATTCGCGAAGGATATTGGGCGGATCTGGTGCTGTTCAATCCAGAGACCGTGCACGATGTGGCAGATTTCAAGGACCCAGAACGCGCTGCTGAAGGGATCGACGGCGTGTGGGTGAACGGGCATTTGAGTTATGCCGACGGCAAGGCGCAGGGTCAGCGCCAAGGCAGGTTTTTGCCGAGGAGCGGGTCGTTGGTTGCCGGATTTAGCCAAGGCTCCCTGTAGGAGCCAACTTGTTGGCGAGCCAGACGACGCAGATTGTCTGGCTCACCTTCTCGCGAACAAGTTCGCTCCTACAGAGATTCGCATCAACCGACGATCACACCCCGGCACTCACCAAAGCCGATGCTGATCTGCCCTTTCCTGTGGCAGCGGGCTTTCAGGATCACTTCATCGCCGGCCTGCAAAAACGTGCGGGTCTCGCCGCCAGGCAATTCAATCGGCTGTTTCCCACCTTGGGTCATTTCCAGCAGGCTGCCCAATTGATCAGGCTGGGGCCCGGACAACGTCCCGGTGCCGAACACATCCCCCGCTTCCAGTTTGCAGCCGTTGACGCTGTGGTGGGTGACCATCTGCGCCACCGTCCAGTACATGTTCAGCGTGTTGCTCAAGCCCAGCCGATGCGGCGCCAGACCCAGCGCTTTCATCCGGGCGGTCTGGAGTAGCACTTCAAGCTCGATATCCATCGCGCCAGTGCTTTGGTCATCGGCGTCGAACAGATACGGCAATGGCGCAGGATCGCCTTGAGGACGCTGCGGTTGCGCGTTGCGAAACGGCGCCAAAGCCTCCGCTGTCACCACCCAGGGCGACAGCGTGGTGGCAAAGCTCTTGGACAGGAACGGCCCCAGCGGCTGGTATTCCCAGGCTTGAAGGTCCCGCGCTGACCAGTCGTTGAGCAGACAGAAACCGGCAATGTGCTGGGCTGCATCAACAATCGCGATCGGCTCACCCGCTTCGTTACCCGGCCCGATCCACACCCCGACTTCCAGTTCGTAATCCAAGCGTTTGCTCGCGCCGAACGTCGGCACTTCGGTGCCGGGCGCGAGCGTCTGGCCACTCGGGCGTTTGATCAGCGTGCCAGACACGCACAAGGTCGAAGCGCGACCGTGGTAGGCGATCGGCACATATTTGTAGTTGGGCAACAGAGGGTTGTCTGGCCGGAACAGCTTGCCGACGTTGGTGGCGTGATGGATGCCAACGTAAAAATCGGTGTAGTCCCCCACCTTGGCGGGCAGGTGCATTTGGCACTTTTCCATGGGCCGTAGCAGCGTTTCGCCCATCATCTGCAAACGCTCGCGCTGGGGGCTTTTTTCGTCCAGCAGGTGCAACAAATCGGCGCGCAACGCCTGGCGGGCCGACGCGCCCAGGGCGAAGAAATCATTGAGCTGATCACGGCTCGCGGCTTCTGCGGCAAAACGCGCCACGCCATTGAACAGGCTGGCGTCGAGCGCGACTTGCAAATCGAAAACCTTGTCGCCGATGGCCACCCCGCCGCGCTTGCTGGCATTGCCATAACTGAAGACGCCGAAGGGCAGGTTCTGCAGCGGGAAATCAGGATGATCGTTGGCCGAAATCACCCAACTGCGCAGATTTGTGAAAGTGTTCATCGTTGGCTATCCGAATCCAGAGGTTTGAAGGTCCTGGCAATGCCGCTCCAGCATCCATCGTAGTCGTTCTGCAACTGCGGGCATTCGATGGCATGACGGCTAGGGCGCAGCACTTTGCCGGTCTCGAACATGAACGCCATGGTCTGCTCGATCTTGTGCGGTTTCAGCTCTGCGGCCATGGCCTTTTCGGCGGTGGCGTTGTCCGGCCCGTGGGCGCTCATGCAGTTATGCAACGAAGCACCGCCAGGCATGAAGCCCTCGGCCTTGGCGTCGTACGCACCATCGATCAGACCCATGAATTCGTTCATCAGGTTGCGATGGAACCACGGCGGACGGAAGGTATTTTCGGCCACCATCCAACGCGGCGGGAAAATCACGAAATCGATATTGGCCTGGCCGTCGGTGGCGCCGGGCGAGGTCAATACAGTGAAAATCGACGGATCAGGATGGTCATAACTGACCGTGCCCAAGGTATTGAAACGGCGCAGATCATATTTGTACGGCACGTTATTGCCATGCCACGCCACAACGTCGAAAGGTGAGCCGGGCAAGGTCGTGGCCCACAGTTCACCCAGGAATTTCTGTACCAGCACGGTTGGCTGCGCGCTGTCTTCGAAATGTGCGACGGGCGCCTGAAAGTCTCGGGGGTTGGCGAGCCCGTTGCTGCCAATCGGCCCCAGATCCGGCAGTCGCAAGGCACAGCCGTGGTTCTCGCAGATGTAGCCGCGCGCACTGCCGTCCTTGAGCTGAACGCTGAATTTGAGGCCACGGGGTAGCACGGCAATCTCTTGCGGCTCGATGTCCAGCACCCCCAGTTCAGTGACGATACGCAACCGACCCTGCTGCGGCACGATCAGCCATTCGCCGTCGGCATTGAAAAACGCCCGTTGCATCGAGCTGTTGGCGGCATACACATACACGCTGACGCCTTCGGCCTGATCGGCGGCCGAGGTGCTGGCCAGCGCAATCAAACCGTCGATGAAGTCAGTGGGCTCCGTAGGGATATCGAAGGCGTTCCAGCGCAAACGGTTGGGGGTGATCGGCCCCTGATGCTGGCCGCGGATCTGGGTTTCGATGCGCTGGTATCGGGAGTGACTGGCGGACGGCTGAATGCGGTATAGCCAGGTGCGGCGGGCTTCGCTGCGGGGGACGGTGAACGCAGTGCCCGAGAATTGCTCGGCGTACAGCCCCAGAGGATGGCGTTGCGGGGAGTTCTGCCCCACCGGCAACGCTCCGGGAATGGCTTCGCTGCTGAACTGATTGCCGAAGCCGCTCTGGTACGTCAGGGCGTCGGGCGCATGTGCTATGGACATCTTGACCTCTTGTTCTTATGGATTCAGCGCCGCCCCTGTAGGAGCGAATTTATTCGCGAGGGGCCATTGCCGTTGTTTAATCTTTGTTGCCAGGGACATTGCCTCGCGAACAAGTTCGCTCCTACAGGTGCACGTAGAGATATCGTAAACCGATTACGCATAACGTAATTTGAGTTTGCGAGAGGGTCAAGCTATAAAGCAGCCTTCTCAGACCGGCGCCCCTTCCATGACCGATGATTCCCAGAGCCCTGTAGGCGCACGCCCGCAAAAAGTGCAGTCCGCTGAAGTTGGCGTGGGCATTCTCAAAGCGTTGGCGGAGCTTGCGCCCGCCACCTCGCTGTCCAGACTGGCCGAGTACGTCGGTATGCCGGCCAGCAAGGTTCACCGCTACCTGCAGGCACTGGTGGACAGCGGTTTCGCTGAACAGAACCCGCTAAACAACCATTACGCGCTGGGACGCTCGGCATTGCAGGTCGGGCTGGCGGCCTTGAGTCAGCTGGACGTGTTGAAGGTCGCCGCACCGCAGCTGGCAAACTTGCGCGATGAACTCAACGAAACCTGCTTTCTCGCGGTGTGGGGCAACAGGGGCCCGACCGTGGTTTACGTCGAGAAATCCCTGGGCGCGGTGACGCTGGTGACGCAGATCGGTTCGGTGCTCCCGTTGCTCAGTTCGTCCACCGGACTGGTGTTCGAAAGCTTTCTGTCGGCCACCGAAACAGCTGTTCTGCGCAGAGCGGAATCATCGTCACTCAACCCATCCCAATTGAAAGAAGCGGACACGCACACCAAGGAAATCCGCAGCACCGGGGTGCATCAGATTCAGGGCATGTTGATGACCGGGGTCAACGCGGTGTCGGCGCCGGTATTTACCCTGGGCAACACGCTGGCGGGGGTGGTGACGGTGGTGGGATCGGCGTCGGTGTTGACCGGGGAAAAGCAAGTGCTGGCGGCCCGGCGATTATTGGAAACGGCCCAAGGCATCAGTGAACGCATGGGCGGGGAAATGCCAGCCAGTTGACCGTATTTGATCCCTGTAGGAGCGCGCTTGCCCGCGATTGCGGTGTGTCAGGCCAATATTTGCTGGCTGACGGAATGCTTTCGCGGGCAAGCGCGCTCCTACAGCACTCTATCGCGCTTCAATCTACGGTCAGGACTCCGCGCCGCACCTGATCGCGCTCGATCGATTCAAACAGCGCCTTGAAGTTGCCTTCACCAAAGCCGTCATCGCCCTTGCGCTGGATGAACTCGAAAAACACCGGGCCCATCAGGGTTTCCGAGAATATCTGCAGCAACAGCCGCTGGGTGCCACCTTCCGACGTGCCATCGAGCAAAATCCCACGGGTTTTGAGCTCATCTTCGGGCTCGCCATGATTGGGCAGGCGCCCTTCGAGCATCTCGTAATAAGTCTCCGGCGGCGCAGTCATGAACCGCATGCCGATAGCTTTCAATGCGTCCCAGGTCTTGATCAGGTCTTCGGTGAAGAACGCCACGTGCTGAATGCCCTCCCCGTTGAACTGCATCAGGAACTCTTCGATCTGCCCTGCGCCCTTGGACGACTCCTCGTTGAGCGGGATGCGGATCATGCCGTCCGGCGCGGTCATGGCTTTTGAGGTCAGGCCGGTGTATTCGCCCTTGATGTCGAAGTAGCGCAGTTCGCGGAAGTTAAACAGCTTCTCGTAGAAGTTCGCCCAATAAGCCATGCGCCCGCGATAGACGTTGTGCGTCAGGTGATCGATAAACTTCAGGCCTGCGCCTTCAGGGTGGCGATCCACGCCTTCGATGAACACAAAGTCGATGTCGTAGATCGAAGTGCCTTCGCCGAATCGATCAATCAGGTACAACGGCGCACCACCGATGCCTTTGATGGCGGGCAGTCGCAGTTCCATCGGGCCGGTGGCGATTTCGATGGGTTGAGCACCCAACTCCAGCGCGCGGTTGTAGGCCTTTTGCGAGTCCTTGACCCGGAATGCCATGCCGCACACTGAAGGGCCGTGCTCTGCCGCGAAGTAGGACGCTTCGCTGTGAGGTTCGTTGTTGAGGATGATATTGATCGCGCCCTGGCGGTACAGCGACACCTGTTTGGAACGGTGATTGGCGACTTTGGTAAAGCCCATCATCTGGAACACCGGTTCAAGGGCACCGGGGACCGGCGAAGCGAATTCGATGAACTCAAAGCCCATCAGGCCCATCGGGTTTTCATAAAGGTCAGTCATGGTCTTGCTCCTGGAAAGTGAATAGCGCGGATGCCGATATCACTGTCCAGAGGGTGGCGCGCAGGGAATGCCCCGTACGCTGCGAGCGAGAAAATCGCCGAAGATGAGTTGCAGACCAAAACTTTTCATGTAGGAAAGGTTACTCCGGCTTATCGGATTGCGCATCCGGATGCGCGTGCTGGAAAGCAGGATGCTCAAGCGCCAATTCCTCAACGCGACGGATGCGCGTGAAAGCGTCGAGATCGACATTGAAGCGGCGCGCTGCGTACACCTGTGGCAGCAAGTAGATATCAGCCAACCCCACCGGGCCGAAACAGAAGCCCTCATCGCCGATCAGCGCCTGGACCGCAGTCAGGCCTTCGCTGATCCAGTGACCGATCCAGGCGACCACATCGCCTTCATCGTGGCCCAGACCGCGCAGTCGATTGAGCACTGCAACGTTGTGCAGCGGGTGAATGTCGCAGCCGATCAGCGCCGCCACTTGCCGATGTCGGGCGCGGGCAATCAGGTCGGTGGGGAGCAGCGCAGGCTGAGGAAAGCGTTCTTCGAGGTATTCGATGATGGCGTTGGACTGGATGATGACGTTGCCTGAGTCCAGACGCAGTGCGGGGACACGGCCTTGGGGATTGATCACAAGATAGTCAGGCTTAAGGTGCTCACCGCCGTCGCGGATGAGGTTCACCGGGATGGCATTGACGTTCTGACCCTTGAGCGCCAGCGCGATGCGCACACGGTAGCTGGAAGTCGAGCGGTAATAAGTGAAGAGGTCCACAGTGATTGCCTGCCGCTGATTTTTATTATTCGGGATATTTCAGAATTAGATTACGCAGTGCGTAAATTGCGGGTTTGAGAAGCGACTGTCAAGGTAAGCATCAAACCTGTAGGAGCGCGCTTGCCCGCGATTGGAGTGGGTCAGAGCAATAGCTGTTGACTGACAGAATGCTTTCGCGGGCGAGCGCGCTCCTACAACGGACGCGTGCTCAGACTCACGTCCACCCCTCCAACCGCAGCGTCGCCCGCACCAATCGCTGTTCTTCATTCTCGATTTCCCGCAGGTTCTCGCAGATGCTCTGGATGTGTGCGATGGCGGCCTTGCGCGCCTGCTCTGGAAGCCGCCCGGTCACAGCGTTGTATAGCCGCGCATGATGACGATCGATCTGCTTTTTCTGCGCCTCGCGGTGATAGAGGTTGTTGACCGACGCAAACACCGTGCTGAGCAGCAAGTCGGTCAGTGAACGCAGGGTTTGAACCAGTACCGGGTTGTGCGAGGCCTCACAGATGGCCAAGTGAAAGGCATGGTCCAGACGCGCATGGCTCGACGCATCCAGCTCCCGATCATGGGCCGCCACCAGCGCGTCATAGCTTCGGGTGATCAGCACAAAATCGGCGTCGGTGCCGCGCAACGCCGCCAGCCGGGCCGATTCCCCCTCAAGCAGGCTGCGCACCTCAAACAGGTCGAACAGCGTGCGCGGCTGCGAACCGAACAGATGCAGCAACGGCGAGGTAGCGGTCAGGCCGTCCATGCGCGCGACAAATGAGCCCTTGCCCTGATGGGTGTCGATGATCCCCCGGGCCCGCAGCAGTTTGAGCCCTTCACGAAGGGCGGTGCGGGACACGCCGAGCTTTTCCGTCAGTCGCCGTTCCGAGGGCAGCAACTGGCCCACTTTTAATACGCCGTCGACGATCAGCCGCTCGATTCGCTCACTGACCACGTCGGCAACCTGAGGCGCCCGGCTGGTTCCTGGGTTCTGCATCATCACCCCTACTGGTATGACCACTAGCCAACTGCAAAACAATCAATCGACTTGTCGCTACCAAGCTATTGTTATTCATGACGTTAATCGTCAATAACGTCTACATCTGGAAAACAAACTGGTTCGACCAGTGCTTTCATCCATGGACAGTAATGCCGCCACGGCCAATGATGCAAGCAAGCCTATAGAACGTTCAGCTACTGAACGGGCGCCAATAAAAACAAAACAGGGTTGCGAACCCATCATGAATATTCTGTACGACGAACGCGTCGACGGCGCGTTGCCCGATACTGACAAGGCCCAGCTGTTGCAGGCCTTGCAAGCCAGACTGCCTGACCTGGACATCCTCCATCGCGACGAAGAACTGCGCCCGTACGAGTGCGACGGTTTGTCGGCGTATCGCACCAAGCCCATGCTAGTGGTCCTGCCCGAACGCCTTGAGCAAGTGCAAACCCTGCTCAAACTCTGCCACGAGCGCAATGTACCAGTGGTCGCCCGTGGTGCGGGCACAGGCCTCTCCGGCGGCGCATTGCCGCTGGAGAAAGGCGTGTTGCTGGTCATGGCGCGGTTCAACAAGATCCTGCACATCGACCCCGCCGGACGCTTTGCCCGCGTTCAACCCGGCGTGCGCAATCTGGCTATTTCCCAGGCCGCTGCGCCATATGACCTCTACTACGCCCCTGACCCCTCTTCGCAAATCGCCTGTTCGATCGGCGGCAACGTGGCCGAAAACGCAGGCGGCGTGCATTGCCTGAAATACGGCCTGACCGTCCATAACCTGCTGAAAGTCGACATTCTCACCGTCGAAGGTGAGCGCATGGTGCTGGGTTCCGAGGCGCTGGATTCTCCCGGCTTCGACTTGCTCGCACTGTTTACCGGCTCCGAAGGCATGCTCGGCATCATCACCGAAGTCACCGTCAAACTGTTGCCCAAGCCGCAAGTCGCGCGGGTGTTGCTGGCGGCGTTCGATTCGGTGGAAAAAGCCGGGCGCGCGGTGGGCGACATCATTGCCGAAGGCATCATTCCGGGCGGTCTGGAGATGATGGATAACCTGGCGATTCGCGCCGCCGAAGATTTCATCCACGCCGGTTATCCGGTGGACGCTGAAGCCATTTTGTTGTGCGAACTCGATGGCGTCGAAGCCGATGTCCACGACGATTGTGACCGCGTGCGCGCAGTACTGGAAAAGGCCGGTGCCACCGAAGTGCGCCAGGCCAGAGACGAAGCCGAACGCGTACGTTTCTGGGCCGGACGCAAGAATGCTTTCCCGGCAGTCGGTCGGCTGTCGCCGGATTACTACTGCATGGACGGCACAATCCCGCGTAGGGAATTGCCGGGCGTGCTGAAGGGCATTTCTGCGTTGTCCGAAGAATACGGCTTGCGCGTCGCCAACGTGTTCCACGCGGGCGACGGCAACATGCACCCGCTGATTCTGTTCGATGCCAACCAGCCGGGCGAGCTGGACCGCGCTGAAGCGCTGGGCGGCAAGATTCTCGAACTGTGCGTGAAGGTAGGCGGCAGCATCACCGGCGAACATGGCGTGGGGCGCGAGAAGATCAATCAGATGTGCGCGCAATTCAACAGTGACGAGCTCACCTTGTTCCATTCGATCAAGGCGGCATTCGACCCCAGCGGCATGCTCAACCCCGGCAAGAACATTCCGACGCTGCACCGCTGCGCCGAATTCGGTGCCATGCACGTACACATGGGCAAGCTGCCCTTCCCAGAACTGGAGCGTTTCTGATGAGCGCCGAACGTCAGCCACACGATCAATCCACCTCGCAGGATCGCGACGCCAGCGAGACCTTGCTGGCGCAGGTCAATCGGGCGATTCAGGTCGGCACGCCACTGCGCATTCAGGGCGCGAACAGTAAAGCGTTTCTCGGACGGGAGGTCGCTGGCGAAGTGCTCGACACCCGCCAGCATCGCGGCATCGTCACCTATGACCCTACCGAGCTGGTGATCACCGCCCGTGCCGGAACGCCGCTCAGTGAATTGTCCGCAGCGTTGGACGCCGCCGGGCAAATGCTGCCGTGCGAGCCACCGAGCTTTAGCGATAGCGGCGTCAGCGATGCCACAGTGGGCGGGATGATTGCCGCTGGCTTGTCCGGGCCGCGCCGCCCGTGGTCCGGCTCGGTCCGCGATTTTGTTCTGGGCACGCGGGTCATCACCGGCCACGGCAAGCACTTGCGTTTCGGCGGCGAAGTGATGAAAAACGTCGCCGGTTATGACTTGTCGCGCCTGCTGGCTGGCAGCTTCGGTTGCCTGGGCGTGATCACCGAAGTGTCGTTGAAAGTACTGCCAAAGCCGCGTTTGTGTACCAGCGTTGCGCTGGAGATGGATGCGGCTCACGCCCTCGCCCGCCTGGCTGAATGGGGCCAGCAACCACTACCCATCAGCGCCGCCAGCCATGACGGTCGCGTGCTGCGCCTGCGCCTTGAAGGTGGCGAAGGTTCGGTGGCCGCCGCCCATGATCGACTCGGCGGTGAAGCCATCGACCCGGCTTACTGGGGTGAACTGAACGCGCACCGGCTTGAGTTTTTCACTGATGGCCGCCCGTTGTGGCGACTCTCGGTCCCCAACAACACCAGCACTCTGAACTTGCCGGGGGAGCAGTTGATCGACTGGGGCGGCGCGCAACGCTGGCTGAAATCCGACGCCAGCGGCGCTGAAATCCGCGCCATCGTCAGCGAAGTTGGCGGCCATGCCATCTGCTACAGCCACGGCCTGGACGACAGTCCGTTTCAGCCATTGCCAAGCCCGTTGCTGCGTTATCACCGCCAGCTCAAGGCGCAACTCGATCCGCACGGAATTTTCAATCCGGGCCGAATGTACGCAGAGATCTGACCATGCAGACCACCTTGAGCGAACACGCCAAAACCCTGCCTCGCGCCGAAGAAGCCGAGAGCATCCTGCGCAGTTGCGTGCATTGCGGCTTTTGCAACGCGACCTGTCCGACCTATCAGCTGTTGGGCGACGAACTCGACGGCCCTCGGGGTCGGATTTATCTGATCAAGCAGGTGCTGGAAGGCAACGAAGTCACCGAGAAAACCCAGCTGCATCTGGATCGCTGCCTGTCCTGCCGCAACTGCGAAACCACCTGCCCGTCGGGGGTGAAATACCACAACCTGCTGGACATTGGCCGCGCCGTGGTGGACGCCGCTGTGCCGCGTCCCTTGGGCCAGCGCCTGGTGCGCGAAGGTCTGCGTGCGGTGGTGCCGAATGCCGGTTTGTTCAAATCCTTGACGCAGATGGGCAGTGCCTTTCGCCCCCTGTTACCGGGCACGTTGAAAACCAAACTTCCTGGCGAGATCCGTCCCGCCACGGCGCGCCCTGCTCTGCAACACGCGCGTCAGGTGTTGATGCTCGAAGGCTGCGTGTTGCCCGCGCTGTCACCCAATACTAATGGCGCAGCTGCACGCGTATTGGACCGATTGGGGATCAGCGTCAAACCCATCGCCCAGGCTGGCTGCTGCGGCGCAGTGGATTACCACCTGAACGCACAGGATGCGGGACTCGATCGCGCCCGACGCAACATCGACGCCTGGTGGCCCGCCATTGAATCCGGCGCCGAAGCCATCGTCCAAACCGCCAGCGGCTGCGGCGCGTTCGTGAAGGAGTACGGGCATCTGTTGCGCGATGACCCGGCGTACGCGAGCAAGGCGGCGAAGGTGAGTGAACTGACCCGCGACCTTGTGGAAATTCTGCGCGCCGAACCCTTGGAAAAACTCGGTAGTTGCACCAGCCAGAAGCTGGCATTTCATTGCCCATGCACGCTGCAACACGCGCAAAAACTAGGTGGCGCAGTGGAGGCGGTGTTGACGCGGCTAGGCTTCAACTTGACCGCCGTTCCCGACAGTCATCTATGCTGCGGGTCGGCCGGAACGTATTCGATTACGCAGCCGGTGCTTTCGAAACAACTGCGCGACAACAAGATGAATGCCCTCGAAAGCGGCAAACCGGAGGTCATCGCCACCGCAAACATTGGCTGTCAGACGCATCTGGCAGGCGCTGGCCGCACCCCGGTCAAACATTGGATCGAACTCATCGAAGACGCTCTGCACTAACGCAGACGTGCTCAATACCTACAACAACTTCCCCTCAGGAGAACTGCATGAAAACCAAGTCCGTACTGACGCAGACCGAAGTAACCCAGATCATCGCTGCCGCACGCGCCGAAGCGCAGAGCAACAGTTGGGTGGTGTCTATTGCCGTAGTCGATGACGGGGGGCACTTGCTGGGTTTCGAACGCCTGGACGGTTGTGCACCAATTGGCGGCTACATCGCCGTCGAAAAGGCGCGCACCTCGGCGTTGGGCCGCCGTGAATCCAAGGGCTACGAAGAGATGATCAATAATGGCCGCACGGCGTTTGCCACCGCCCCGCTGCTGACTTCGCTTGAAGGCGGCGTGCCGGTGATCATCGACGGCGAAGTGATTGGCGCCGTGGGAGTGTCCGGCGTCAAGGCCGATCAGGATGCACAGATTGCCAAGGCCGGTGTGGCTGCGGTGAATGCGGGTTAAGCCTGAATCTGGATGAGTTTGTAGGTGCGCGCTTGCCCGCGATTGCAATATCCCTGAGATGCCTGTGTTGTCAGACACACCGCCATCGCGGGCAAGCGCGCTCCTACAAAATGAATGTCGTATGAACTATCTAACGGAGAACCCGAGATGACCGAATTCGTCAACCGCCAGGGCCTGAAGGTCGCGGCCAGTCTGCAACGTTTTGTCGACGAGGACGTGCTTCCCGGGACCGGGCTGAATCCCGATATCTTTTGGGCGGACTTCGACTCGCTGGTCCATGACCTCGCGCCGGTCAACCGCGAGCTGCTGGCAGAGCGCGACCGTCTGCAGGTGCAACTGGACAAGTGGCATAAATCCAATCCCGGCCCCGTCACCGATATGCCAGCGTACATCGCCTATCTGGACTCTATCGGTTACCTGCAGCCGGTGCCCGGTACCGTTCAGGCGACCACCAACAAGGTCGACATCGAAGTCAGTCAACAGGCCGGACCTCAATTGGTGGTTCCCGCAGCCAACGCCCGCTACGCACTCAATGCGGCCAATGCTCGCTGGGGCTCGCTGTATGACGCGCTGTACGGTACCGATGCGATCTCAAGCAGCAACGGCGCGGAAATCAAAGCCGGTTACAACCCATTGCGCGGCGCCAAAGTCATTGCGTTCGCCCGGGCCCTGCTGGATCAGGCGGTACCCCTTACCAACGGCTCCCACGTCGATGCCACCGCGTACGCTATCGAAAGCGGCAAGCTGCTGATCACCCTGGCCAATGGCACTCAGACCGAATTGGCGCAACCTGAAAAATACATCGGCTATCAGGGTGACCCGAAAAACCCCACCGCGATCCTGGTGAAAAACCACGACCTGCACATCGAAATCCAGATCGATGCCGCAAGCCCCATCGGCAGCACCGACCCTGCCGGTATCAAGGACCTGGTGCTGGAAGCTGCGTTGTCGACCATCATCGACTGCGAAGACTCGGTCGCCGCCGTAGATGCAGAAGACAAGATCGTCATCTACCGCAATTGGCTTGGGCTGATGAAGGGCGACCTGACCGAAGAACTGGTCAAGGGCGGCAAGACCATCACCCGTCGCCTGAATGCCGACCGCGAATACACCACCGCTGACGGCAACGCGCTGAAGCTGCACGGGCGCTCGTTGTTGTTCATCCGGAACGTCGGTCACTTGATGACCAACCCGGCCGTGCTATACGACGGCGACAAGCAAATTCCCGAAGGCATTCTCGACGGCGTGATCACCAGCCTGATTGCCCTGCACGACCTGCACAATCGCGGCAACTCCCGAGCGGGCAGCGTCTATATCGTCAAACCGAAAATGCACGGCCCGGAGGAAGTGGCTTTCGCTGACACTTTGTTCGCCCGCATCGAGGATGTGCTGAAGGTGCCGCGCAACACGCTGAAAATGGGGATCATGGACGAAGAGCGGCGCACCAGCGTCAATCTCAAGGCCTGCATCGCGGCCGCGTCAGCGCGGGTGGCATTCATCAACACCGGTTTTCTGGACCGCACTGGCGATGAGATTCACACCGCCATGGAAGCCGGACCGATGCTGCGCAAAGGCGACATGAAAGCTACGCCGTGGATCAAAGCGTATGAACGCAGCAACGTGCTGGTCGGCCTGGCGTGCGGCTTGCGCGGTCGGGCACAGATCGGCAAAGGCATGTGGGCCATGCCGGACTTGATGGCTGACATGCTGGAGCAGAAAATCGCGCACCCTAATTCGGGGGCCACCACCGCATGGGTACCCTCCCCGACTGCAGCCACTTTGCACGCGCTGCACTATCACAAAGTCGATGTGAAGGCGATTCAGCACGAGCTGGAGCAAGTGGATCTGGACAGTGCCAGCGAGCAGATCCTGCTCGACTTGTTGACGGTTCCGGTAGTGGCCGAAGCCAAGTGGACGACCGAAGAAATTCGCCAAGAGGTCGACAATAACGCTCAGGGCCTGCTGGGATACGTCGTGCGCTGGGTCGAGCAAGGTGTCGGCTGTTCGAAAGTGCCGGACATCCACGACGTTGGCCTGATGGAAGACCGCGCGACGCTGCGTATTTCCAGCCAGCACATTGCCAACTGGATGTATCACAAGGTGATCGACGAGCATCACGTGCTGGACACATTGAAGCGCATGGCCAAGGTCGTGGACGCCCAAAACGCGGGGGATTTGGCATACAAACCCATGGCCGCGAACTTCGAAACGTCAGTAGCGTTCCAGGCGGCGAAGGATCTGGTGTTCAAAGGACGCGAACAGCCAAGCGGGTACACCGAGCCGCTGTTGCACAAGTTCCGCCTGGCGTTCAAGGAAGAGGCATGAGAAGCGACTGATCTGTAGGAGCGAACGTGTTCGCGAGGCGATTTGGGGTACACCCCTTAAATCCCTTGCCAACGAGTTGGCTCCTACAGTCCCCGGTATTCCTGTGGGAGCGGACCTGTCCGCGAATGCGATGTGTCGACCGATGAAGATGTAGCGGTTGTAATGACGTCTTCGCGGACAGGTCCGCTCCCACAGTTTTTGTGGTGACTTCACGTACTTTCGCGCACCACCAACTCAAACCCCAGATCCACCTGGGTCGGCTGCACGGTTCCGTCCAGCAACCCCAACAGCAATTGCGCAGCGCGCTGGCCGACTTCCTCGCGGGGAGTACGAATAGAGGTCAGTCGCGGCACCATGTGCGCCGAACCCGGCAGGTCGTTGAAACCGATCAGCGACACCCGCTCGGGAATCTTGATCCCGCGACGCAATGCCTCCAGCGCTGCGCCCTGCGCCAGGTCGTCGTTGCAAAAAAACATCCCATCCACATCTGGGTGCTGCTCCAGCAACTGCGCAAACAACTCCCCTCCCAATCCTATGGAGGACGGCTGCGGCGTCGAGACCTGAAGCGCAGCGTCGTAAACCCCTGCCGCTTCAAGTGCTCCACGAAACCCGGTTCCCCGCTGCAAAACCCGTGGGTCGAGTTGCGCCGCAATGTAAGCCAGGCGCCGACGGCCTCGGCTCAACAGATGCCTGGCGGCTTCGGCACCCGCCTGTTGCTGGGAAAACCCGACGCACGATTCTGCGCGTTCGCAATCAAGCTCCATCATGTGTACCCGAGGTACTCCGCTTGCGGCCAATAACTGCTGCGCCGCCTGACTGCGGTCAAAACCGGTCAGCAGTAGTCCACGGGGGCGGTTGGCAAGGTGGCTGCGCAACAGATTTTCTTCTTCCTGCGGCGAGTAGTGATAGTTACCGATCACCACTTCCAGGCCGCGCGGGCGCAGGACTGCCTGAATGGCTTCCAGCGTTTCAATGAATAATTGGTTGGAGAGCGACGGCACCAGCACCACCACGGTCTGGCTGTGGGACGACGCCAGTGCGCGAGCGGCAGGATTGGCGACATAGCCTAGACTCAGGGCGGCGGCGCGGACTTTTTCGACGAGTTCCGGCGCTACTGTGGCAATGCCACGTAGCGCTCTCGAAGCAGTGATAGGTGAGACGGCCGCCAGCTGCGCGACCTCGTTAAGCGTAGGACGACCGGTAGATCGGGAACCATTGCGTGTCATGCGTTGCCAACTGATAGGACGAAAGCTGAGGGGGTTGCAAATTGTGTCTAATGGGCTCTAAGGTAGCGCTATCTCCGGGAGTCCCGCAACGCTTTCTTCGCACGCGTCTGTTACGCAACGCGCCAGGATCGATGCAACTGATGAGCCACAGAGATACCCATAACAATGACTACACCCGGACGCAGCTTGCCGGAACTTGCATGCTAAACGTGCAAGACAGCGCTGTCCTCGGGACGAGGTTTTTATGACTACTGTTCCAACTGCAATCTCTGCCCTCGTGGTAATGGGTGTTTCCGGCTGCGGCAAAAGCGTCGTTGGCGCTGAAATTGCCAAAAACAGCGGAGGTCGTCTGATCGAAGGCGACGCTTTCCACCCTCAGGCCAACATCGACAAGATGAGTGCCGGCCATCCCCTCAATGACGAAGACCGCGCCGGCTGGCTGACCCGTTTGGGTGAAGAACTTGCCACCGCCTTGCGCAACGGCGAACACCCTATCCTGACCTGCTCCTCGCTCAAGCTTCGCTACCGCGAAACCTTGCGCGCGGCCGTGCCAAACCTGGGTTTCGTATTTCTTGAGCTGAGCAAAGAAGAAGCCACCGAACGCTGCGCCAATCGCCCCGGGCATTTCATGCCAGCAAGCCTGGTAGACAGTCAATTCGCTACCCTTGAGCCGCCTAATGGCGAAGACCGCACGCTAGTGGTTGATGCCACGCAGTCGATCAAAGCAATCGGCGAGCAGGCTGCCGATTGGTGGAAAGCCTCGAAAACCCAATCCTCACAAGGTGCTCTCACCGGCTCCTGATCGCTGATCAGGCGTGAGCGGCAAAGACAGCGCTGTCTTTTAATCAGACTCGCACACACGAAGATGACAGACAGCGCCTGATACTGGCTCCAATAAAACAAAATACAACGGAGAGACACCCCCATGTTTGGTATGACCCAAGAGACGTATCTACTTGTGGATGCGGTGGTGACCATCATCGGCCTCGTGCTGTTGATCACCAAATTCAAAGTTCACCCCTTCGTAGCGCTGACCATCGCTGCGGGCTTCCTTGGCCTGACCTCCGGCATGCCGGTGGACAAAGTCATGAAGTCGTTCCAGGACGGTTTCGGCGGCGTGCTGGGTTTTGTCGGCATCATCCTTGGCCTGGGCACCATGCTCGGCAAGCTGATGGCCGATTCGGGCGGTGCCGATCAGATCGCACAAACCCTGATCCGTCGCTTCGGCAAGGAGCGTGTGCACTGGGCGATGATGTTTTCGGCATTCCTGGTCGGCATTCCGCTGTTCTTCGAAATCGGCTTCGTGCTGTTGATCCCGCTGGTGTTCATCGTTGCCCGGCGCAGCGGCGTATCCATCGTCAAAATCGGTATCCCGCTGCTGGCAGGTCTGTCCGCCGTTCACGGTCTGGTGCCTCCGCACCCGGGCCCGCTGCTGGCGATCGGGATTTTCAATGCTGACATTGGCAAGACGATTTTCTACGGTCTGATCGTTGCGCTCCCGACCGCGATCATCGCCGGTCCCATCTACGGCAAATGGATCTCCAAGTACATTCCCGGCAATCCGTCCAAAGAACTGATGGATCAGATTGCCAAGGAATCCACCAACGAAAACCTGCCGAGCTTCGCGATCACTCTGATCACGATTCTGCTGCCGGTGTTCCTGATGCTGCTCAAAACCTTCGCTGACGTCGCGCTGCCAACAGGCCACGTTTTCCGCGTCTGGATGGACTTCATCGGTCACCCCATTGCAGCACTGCTGTTCGCACTGTTGCTAGCGTTTTACACCTTCGGTTCGGCACGTGGCTTCAGCCGCGAGCACATCATCAAGCTGCTGGATCAAAGCCTGGCTCCGGTCGCGGCCATCGTGCTGATCGTCGGCGCTGGCGGTGGTTTCAAGCAGATGCTGGTAGATAGCGGTGTCGGCAACCTGATCGGCCACATGGCCGTGCAGGCGCAGATTTCGCCGATCCTGCTGGCGTGGCTGGTGGCTGCGGTGATTCGCGTCGCCACCGGTTCTGCGACCGTGGCAACTATTACTGGCGCCGGTATCGTCGCACCGGTGGTTGGTATGGTGCCGGGCGTCAACCGTGAGTTGCTGGTACTGGCTACCGGTGCAGGTTCGCTGATCCTGTCCCACGTCAACGACGCCGGGTTCTGGCTGGTCAAGCAGTACTTCAACATGACCGTAGCCGAAACGCTGAAGACCTGGACCGTGATGGAAACCATCCTGTCTGTGGTCGGCATCATCTTCATCATGCTGCTGTCGATGGTGGTGTGATTTAACGCCGCTCAGGCTGCATGCCCGCTTGTTCGGTGGGCATGCAGTGCTTTTACCCATCGCTTACTTCCCCGCCAAAGCCCCTACCCTTCCCCCTGCGGCTTGCGCACCTTTGCGCAGCGACAGTGCATCTCGCCAAGCCGTGATAGCACGCAGCACGCCCGCGAAAACATTCGAAAACAAAGTTGTGCCATTTTGCCCTCACGCTTTTGGGAAGTCTCCTACACTGCACTCAGAGATGGCTTACAGGCCGAGGAATGAAAAATTCTTCACCCCATGGCATGAGTTCTTTGCATTAAATGCGAAAGGAGTGTGCAATAGTCGCCGCCCCGAATTTGGCGACCGTGTTTTGCACCCGCAGACATGGCAATGAAACTGCCAGAATCGGGCAGAATTCGAAGGCCGTTAAGCCCCCGGGACCGATGCCCATAATAAGAAAAAGTCCCAAGGGAATTAAAATCGTACCAATGACGTCATACTGATGAACGCATTTGGATGCATTCGGTAATAACCACCACCCAAAGGCTCACCCAGCCTCTTGGTAGAGGCGCTTCATAAGGCCATCAAGGAAAAGATTATGTTGATACTCACCCGCAAAGTCGGCGAAAGCATAAACATCGGTGACGAGATCACCGTGACCATTCTGGGCGTACAAGGCCTGCAAGTAAGGCTTGGTATCAATGCACCGAAAAACGTTTCGGTTCACCGCGAAGAGATCTACAAACGTATTCAGGCCGAAATTGCGCCGAATCAAGAGCCTCAATAAGCTCGGCTGACGGTCTGTGATACGCAGTCTGCTTCACCCGCAGGCAGACTGCGATACACCGTCCATTCAAGACGCCTGTCGCGCCAGACTATTGTTGGATCCAACCCTCCACAACTCCCCTCTCCCATACCCAGGGACTTAGCCCTCGCTGCCCCCCCCTGACACCGACCGATCGCTGCCATCCGACATGCTTTGCTAAAAAGGCGGCGTAAACCGGCGATTCAAGCGAAAAAAAACGGCAGATCAATGACCCGCCGCTTTGTTATGAATACCGGTTAATGAATCAATCCGAGGCAGTCAACTGCTTCACGATATTGTCCTTGGCCTGCAGCCGTTTTTCCTTGAGCTTTTTCAGCTGATCATCAGAAATGTCTCCTGACGCTCCGGATTCAGCCTTCACCACGTCGGCATCGATTTCATCGTAATGAGTCACCAGCTGGTTCAACTTCGGGTTGCTGCCGCGACGCTTGGCAAGTTCTTCTTTGCTGATACTCAAATCCGCGTATAGATCGTGCTTGACTGGCATGAGGCACCTCTCTTCTTACAGCGACTGAACGTTAAGGTATGAGGGTAGCTCACCGAGAAGGTTCGGTGTTTTTGGCTCTGTGCACAAACGAGTGAAAGCCTACAACATGGCTTTTCAGGCGTGCGAATTTTTCCCGGAGCCGCTAGGGTATGGCCTCAATTTCTCAAAACAACATCAGGGAACGACGTATGAACCTGCCTTTCTCCCGTTCAGCCCTTACCACCGCGTTCGCTTTGAGCCTGGCATTTGGCATGGCTGCCCCGGCGTTTGCGGCGCCCAATCCACAGGTGCAGGCCGATGCCGAAAACTACAAGGCTGAAGCTCTGAAACTGCTGGAGCGCCTGGTGAATATTGACTCGGGCTCCGGTTACGAGCCTGGCCTGACCCAGGTGCGCGACATCACTGTCGATGAGTTAAAAAAGCTTGGCGCGACCATCGAAACCTTCCCCAATACCGCCCCGGATAAAAGTAGCCACGTGGTCGCCACCCTCAAGGGCACCGGCAAGGCAAAAATCCTGCTGATGGCGCACATGGACACCGTGTTTAAAGAGGGTTCGGCCGCCGCTCGCCCTTTTACGATCAAGGACGGCCGCGCCTATGGGCCTGGGGTGATGGATGACAAGGGCGGGATTGTTGCAGGCATTTATGCGCTGAAGATTCTCAAGAACCTGAATTTCAAAGACTACGCCCAGATCACTTTCCTGCTCGACGCCAGTGAAGAAACCGGCTCGGACGCCGCCACCGCGCTGATCCAGAAAGTCGCGAAAGAGCATGACGTCACCCTGAACCTGGAACCGGGCCGCCCCGCCGACGGTTTGGTGGTGTGGCGCAAAGGCAGTGGCACCGCCGTGGTCAACGTCAAGGGCAAGGCCTCCCACGCAGGCGTCGCCCCGGAACTGGGCCGCAATGCCGCCATGGAAGCCGCGCATCAGATCCTGCAACTCGGCAAGCTGGGCGATGCCGAGAAGAAAACCACCATCAACTTTACCGTGCTCAACGCGGGCGACCGGGTCAATGTGATCCCGGATCAGGCCACGGCCAAGGCTGACGTGCGGGTTGCCGTGCCGGAGGAATTCGACCGGATCGAAAAAGACCTGACGCGGGTGTCTGCTGACAAGCTGATCCCTGAGACCGAAGTCACCACCCAACTGATCCGCGGCCTGCCGCCAATGCCGCAGACCGCTGAGTCGGACCGGTTGATGAACATGGCCCAAGGCATCTACGGCGAACTGGGGCGCAAGCTGACCGTTGAAGGCAGCGGCGGAGCGGCGGACGCCAGCCTGGCTGCGGCGGTAGGTGTGCCTACGCTGGATGGCTTCGGTATCGTCGGCGGCAACATCCACACGCCAGAGGAATACGCCGAAGTAGAAAGCGTGTCGCCACGGATCTACCTGCTGACGCGGATGATCATGGAATTGTCGGCCACCAAATAATCACCTTTGCCGGGCGCCGGTGGTAAAACCGGCGAACGCGGAGGGTCGGATCTATCCCTCACGCAATCGGCGCGCTTCGTAGGATTTCAGGTGCAGGTAAACGAAATCCAGGGCGGACAGCAGCGGCTTTTCCTGGCCGCTGGCTGAGCGCCGGGCCACCATATCGCCGATTACGTGCTCGACCTCTATGGCGGCGCCTCGCTCGATGTCGCGCAGCATGGATGCCGTCATCTTCGAACCGGTTGTCGTCAGCATCTTCTGAAACCGCATTCGGACATCGCTGCGTAACGGGTAACCCGCGTGTTCGGCAATGCTGGCGCATTCAGCCAGAAGTTTAAGTACCAACGGCTCACCGCCAGCCGCCAACACGTCGCCGATACTGGCGCGCATTGAACCGGTGACACCCGCGGCGGTGGCAATGAAACACCACTTTTCCCACATCTCCTGAACAATTTGCTGACTCAGGTTGGCGGCGAATCCTGCATCGGCGAGTGCTTCGGCAACCCGCAGGATTCGCGGCGTCAAGGCGCCACTGAGCTCGCCAAAGGAAAGTTGATTAGTGTCATTCAAATGCAGGATGGCGCCCGACGCGTCACGATCCAGCGAGATCAGACACTGCCCGCCCAGCACGTTGGCAGCATCGAAGCGCTCCTTGAGGCGGTCCAGGTGTCCCATACCGTTGAGCAGAGGCAGGATCAAAGTGTCTGGCCCTACCGCAGCGGCGAACGCGTCCATCGCAGCGTCCAGATCGTAGGCTTTGCAGCTGAGCAGGATCAGGTCGTAAGCCTGGCCCAGCTGGGTGCTCAGTAAATAAGGCGGCGACGGGTATTCAATGTTGCCCAAGGGGCTGCGCACCACCAGACCGTCCCGATCCAGTTCCTCGGCCCGGCCGGTTCTGACCAGAAACGTGACATCACGACCTGACTCCAGTAGGCGTCCGCCAAAATACCCCCCAATCGCTCCTGCTCCCACGATCAATATGCGCATGTGCTGTGATCCCTTTCGAGTGAATCGAGGTGCTGCCAACGCAACAAGAATAGATGAAGCCCGGCACTCTAACCAAAAGCAAGATGATGGCCAACATGTTAATCCCAGCCCTAATGTCAGGCCTACTTGTGCAAAGGGTCGGTCGCCATCGTTCAAGGCAAAAAAAATCCCGAACACGGTAAAAAAGTGTTCGGGATCGTTCATGCAGACAGTGGATCAGGAATGCGCATTGACCAGGGTCGGCCACAGGAACGGCATGCGCGGCACCTCGCGATTGGGCATCAGCTTGCGGCTGAGGCTGACCGGTTCCAGCACCGATTCCTGCAAGCGCGCCAGCACCGCGTCAATGACCGTGCTACTGGCGTCATGGTGAAATTGCCAGACGCCGTAGATGCGGCCGTCGAAAGACGCCTCACTGCCCAGACGCGGATCAACGCCAAGACCTGCCCCGAGCCCGAACAGGTGCAGCCCGTACAGACGCTGACCGGTGCTGTCGAGCGGGCACCCCGAAGGATCCGAGTCCAGCCCGCCTTTGACTTCAAGCAATCCGATGGCACCACCGCTGGCGTAATTGAGCGCTGGCAAGCGCGGCTGATAGCCCGTGCATTGCACCACTACGTCCGATTCAGCCAGCGCTTGGCGGGCACTTTCATACTGACCTTGCGGCCCTTTTTCGGTCTGGAACAGCTGCACCCGCACGCCGGTTTTTCCGATCCGTCCGCAGGCGAGCGCTTCTCGCCCTACATCCAGCGCGCGATATCGCAAACCACCGGAGCGGTTGACCCGCCCCGAGATCGGACATACATCCTGCTGCTCATCGAATGCATAGCCGGCCGTCGCCGCTGCCGCCGCGCTCTCGTAGAACAGCCGGATCGGCGAACGGTGGATCAGCGTGACCTCTTTGAGCCCTGCAAACTCCAGGGCGTCTGCCAGGTTTTCTAGCACCGAAAAAGCGCTGTGCGAGCCGCCGACCACGATGATTCGGCCATTGCGAGCAAGAGTTGGCGCGAAGTAGTCACGCAGTTGCACGGCGTTCATGCGCAGCAATGCGTCAGCACTTTGAACCTGAGCCGAGGGCGAAACCGCCAGTCCTTGATCAGCCAGACTGTTGAGCAAATGCTGAGGGTCCTGGCGGCCTCCCAGATTGAGGATCACAGAGCGGCAACGGATTCTGCGACTGCGCCCTTCCGACTCCACCCACACCTGATACTCGTCGCCATCACTGACGACTTCAGTGATGGTCGTGCTACGCCACAGCTTGACGCCGTAATGATCGACGATAAAGTCCAGCACCAGCTTCGACGCCTCCGCAAGCAACTCGCTGACGTCTGACAACTGTGGTGCGCTCTGCGCTTGCCGCCGGATGCGCCAATAGGCAGGGGAATGTTCCAGCGGCTCAAAGACATCACGCAATGCGGGGTCGCGCAGGCAGTCCAGGAACACATCTCCCACCGAGTTGGCAGTGATGCGATATTCCCCAAGACGCCCAGTCCCGGGATTAGCGCTTGCATCGACAATGATCAGGCCATCCTTGGCCAATTCCGGCATTACACCGCTCTTCAACGCGTTGAAGAGCATGCCCATTCCCGCAGGCCCTGCGCCTGCGACGACACAACCGCACACGGTTTCCAGATTATCTCCGTACATAATCACTTACTCCAAACTTATCGATGCGTTAGCGCTGCCCGAGCGTTTCTTCGGTACTGCGGGGCGATGAGGAAGGCAGATACACAGCCACTCTTGAGGCGGCCTTGATATACAAAGGAAATTACTCACAAACGACGGCTTTATCACGAACGACAGGAGGATCGGCAAAGTTCAGGCATAACTACCGTAACCAAAAACCGATGTATGAATTTGGCGAACGTCTAAGCAGTAATATTCGTGCTCATCCGCCCGCCCGGCACCCCGTTGATACCGGGCGCAAGCAGCCGATGAATTCGAATGTCGGGAAGATGGAGGGAGGGCAACGCCGCCGGTGCTACCTGGCAACGATGTGACGTGTCAGCAATCAGAAGATGCTACCGCCACTTCGCCGAGCGCCTCTGGATCAACCGTTTCAGGTGAGAAATGCTTCACGCGTCTCGTATTTCTTACAACGCGGAAACTGAGCAGATAGTTTCAAAAAAGGAGGTAAGTGTCAATTTTCTGATAAACACACATAAATCCACATTAGCCAATACAAGATATTGAATATAAACAATAATTTTTTATTGGCGCCGTAAATCAGCTGTTCTATGGATCACCCATACATTTATAAAATCATAATCGACCTCTACACCGACAAGCGCCCATGGGGCGAGATGCAGCGGATGCTCGCTTCTTTCGATGAGTGGCTGATCCTTCGAGAGAAAAAAGGCGAACTATCTCAATCGCATGCGTATCCATTATGAAGTGGATGCTTACTTTTTAATGGCTATGGAGGCGACGGTTATGAATACGCTGAAGATGTTGGGGTCCAGCATTGCGGAAATCGATTATTCCAGGGATACCCTATTCGGACCTATTCCGATGCAGGCCACCTGTCGCGTACGTCTGGAAACTGTCGAGCAGGAGGGGCATTGCCTGCGCGAGTTGACAATCATCGGTGAAGTGCCGGACTACCTGGCAAAGTCGTCGATCATTCGCGTGGCACTGGAAGGCCGTATCGAAGCTGGGCCCATCGTGGATCATTACGCGGCGCATAATGGACAGGAGGCAGCGTTCAAGCTGCTGTTTGAAAATGAATACCCGCGCTCGTTTCATTGAATCGGGTACTCAGTGGGCGTGACTCAGCTCCTGAGCGCGGCTGGCATTAGTTCCGCCTGCGCCGGTAGTCGCGCTTCCGTAGCGAAGACCGTCGACGCTTGGCGCCACATCGAGCCTGGGCTCGGTCGGCATCAATGACTCTCGCTCGGATGGCGTCATGGGCGGGTGAAAGCTGGCGTTTCTCGCCTCAAGCCCGTCTAGCATCAGGTCGATAGCTGCAACGCATCCGACGATTACCAGTATCAATACCCCTAGCATCGCAAGCACTTTTCGGCGATTGAGACGGGTGCGTACATAATCAAAGGTTGGTTGCAGAACCGGTCGCTGATCTTCAGCCATACTGCCCTCTTTTTTGTGTCCAGACGTACAGGTCCTGGGACGACGAACATTGCGCGATCCTTGTCACAGGGTCAATACCTGCCCCGCAAAACATTCCGGCAGCATTGCCCATGCAATGTCAAACCCGCAAGACGCGAATAACCGTACCCCCATTTAATCGTAGGCTAGATCTAAACGGCAGCGCCGCAACAGCGCCCACATGAGTTAGTTCAGTCTAATTAACCGCCACTCATCGCACTAATAAAGATATAAAAAAGCCCGTCAATCTAATTGATTAACGGGCGATGAGCTTATGGAAAGGAGTTATAACGCACAACCCCTGGTTAACTGGCCAGTGCGTGATGATGGGCCTGACTGTTCAGTTCGGACCGCAGGTGTGTGATCAGATCGCAGATAGCACGACTGGTGTCCAGTCGATCCAAAGCGATGCCCGTTACGAACAGCTCGACATGCTCGGTAGCGGGATCAATGACTTCTACCGTCATCGTTTTCAGTGCCGAGACCGTACAGTTACAACGTAAAGGCAGAAAAGCACTTTCAATTATGCTGCGTAACTCCAAATCGGAAAGCCTGCAAGCAATCATTGGATCGTCCTCCAGGCACGCTGCCAAACGCCGGACAGGAGGTGCCACTGAGTTCTTATAATGGCGTTACTGAGTATTTCATTACCCGCTGCACTATAAATTCCGCACGACGAGATATACGTCAAGTTATACGCCGCGCTCCATCTTGAAGCAACTTTCGGGAAGGACGTTGCGAAAGGGGGAGTGATCCCGGCGTATTAAAAGAAGAAACGATTCACTAAACGTATTTGAATGAGAAAAATGGCATTCATTGTCTATTTGAGTGTGGCCGCCAGAAACAAATTGTTAGAAAAGGAATTATATAGCTGAGCCACTCGTCGGCAAGCATTCCTGCCGACGGCGCGATCGCTGTTTCAGCCCTTCAGTAAGCGCAAATGGATAAGGGCGACGCGAGCGCCCTTCTTGTCCAGCCGCTCTTCGATCGAGAATGGTTTGAAGCCCAGTTTCGGGTAGAACAGCAAGCCTGGGACGTTGTGATTGAAACAGGACGCCGTCAGCTCGCTGGCTTCATGTTTGCCAAATGCCAGTTCCATCATGCACCCGATCATATAGCGGCCGACACCCTTGGAACGGGCATGGGGCGCAATGATGACATTACCCATCGAGCACCTCCCCCGAAAGTCGTAGCGCGAAAAGTTGGCGAAACCCACGACTTCACCGTTGAGCTCGATCACCGTGTTGTCAGAGCGCTGTTCGATAGAGTCGGTGAGCTGAGCGGGCGTCAACGGAAATACCGCTTTGGGGAACATATAAAACAGCTCATCGACGGATTGGGGCATCTCGCAAATGATCGGAACGTCTTTTTCTTCCAGGGGGCGATGCAGAAACATGGGCGGTTATCCTCTCGAAGAAACGGGTTCTAAAAAGAAAACTATAGGCCAAACGCGGCGTTAGAGCGCCGATTTGGCACTTTCGTTTCATGGCAATGTGGCAATCGGTGTATCGGCAACTACCACAGACTCAGCGGCGGTATTAAGGCTTCGTCTGAGCTTTAGGTTCTGACGCAGGTTTAGCCATTAACTCGTTGATGGGCCTGATATTTACCAACCGGGCATAACGCCTGTCAAAACTAGCCCGCTCATGCAAATTGCATGATAGCGCCGCCGGGTAAACTTTATATCCCATTGATATACAAGACTATTTACGCAATCCACTGAATGGCACAACCTCTGCAAAAGTGAAGGTGGAAAAGATGTAACAATATTATTCGCACGGAGCAACATAACAATGAATCCATCCCCTGATACCTATCCTGCCGCAGCAGAGGCACACACCAACATCTCAGGAGTTTCCTGGGGTGCCATTTTCGCGGGGGCCGCAGGTGCTGCGGCGCTCTCCCTCATCCTTATATTGCTGGGCACAGGGCTTGGCTTCTCGGCGATGTCGCCTTGGGCCAATGAAGGTGCTAGCGCCAAAGGGCTGGGTATTTCAACCGTTATCTGGTTGGCAGTGACTCAGATTCTTGCTTCCGGCATGGGTGGTTACCTGGCTGGCCGACTTCGCGTGAAGTGGGCAAATATGCACGGTGACGAAGTCTACTTCCGCGACACCGCACACGGCTTCCTGTCCTGGGCAGTCGCAACGCTGGTCGCAGCGGTATTAATCGTAGGATCAGTGGGCAACATCGTTGGCGGCGGCGTTAAAGCTGGCGCGAGCATGGTGTCTGGCGCAGCGAGTGCTGCAACGCAAGCGGCGGGCACTGCTGCCAGCAACACCAGCAGCGACCAATATGGCTACTTCGTAGACAGTCTTTTTCGCGACAACCGTCCAGTGGCTGTGACCGATGATGCTGCACGCGGTGTGGTTGTGCGCATCTTCACCAAAACCCTGGCCAACGATGGTCAGCTGGCGGCAGAAGATCGTAACTACCTGGCTCAGTTGGTTGCACAACGCACCAACCTGTCTCAGGCCGAAGCTCAGGCTCGTGTAGATCAGGTTTATGGCCAGGCTCGTCAAGCGGTTGAAGACGCCAAGCTGAAAGCCAAACAGGCTGCCGACACGGCTGCCAAAGTTGCCGCCATGGCCGCTCTGTGGACCTTCGTCGCGCTGCTGATCGGTGCCTTCATTGCCAGTCTCGCCGCTATCTGGGGTGGTCGTCGTCGTGACGCCGTGACCTACCTGGAAACCCGTCCATATGCCACCACTGCACCTATCCGCTAATAAGGAGATTAACCATGCGCTCACTACTGCTGCTGTTCCTCGGCGTTCCAATCCCGATCATCATCCTGATTGCGCTGTTCATGCACTGATCAGGCGATAGACAAAAAGGGGGAGCAGATATCTGCTCCCCCTTTTTTGTTGCCGTTGTCTCGTCCTGTAGGAGCCTTGTTGGCGAGCCGCTTTACGCGGTGTCTTAGGCAAAACGCCTGGCGAACAAGTTCGCTCCTACAGGGTGTACGCGGTTCGCCGGATGCGTCTTCTGTAGGAGCCAACTTGTTGGCGAGACAGACAACGCGGTGTCTCAGGCAAAACGCCTCGCGAACAAGTTCGCTCCTACAGGGTGGACGCGGTTCGCCGGATGCGTCTTCTGTAGGAGCCAACTTGTTGGCGAGACCGGCAACGCGGTGTCTCAGGCAAAACGCCTCGCGAACACGTTCGCTCCTAAAGGGTTTTCACGCGGTTCGATGGGTGCATCCTCTGTACGAGCCAACTGGCTGGCGAGACCGGCAACGCGGTGTGTCAGGTACAACACCTCGCGAACAAGTTCGCTCCTACAGGGTTTGCACCGCCTAGGGCATCCCGAGCCAGGTCGGCAACGCCAGGGATATGAACGGCACGTACGTCACCAGGATCAGGAACGCCAGCAGGATGCCCAGCCACGGCAGCGCTGCTTTGATGGTTTCGCCAAGCGTCAACCCGGTCACCGCCGAAGTCACGAACAGGTTCAATCCCACCGGCGGATGCACCAAACCAATTTCCATGTTGACCACCATCACGATCCCCAGGTGAATCGGGTCGATCCCCAGCTTCATGGCGATCGGAAAGAAGATCGGCGCCAAAATCAGAATGATCGCCGATGGCTCCATGAAGCTGCCCGCGATCAGCAGCACAATGTTGACCATGATCAGGAAGCCGATTGGCGTCAGCCCTTCGGACAACACCCAAGTGGTGATCTGTTGCGGGATCTGTTCAGTGGTGAGTACGTGGGCAAACAACATGGCATTGGCGATGATGAACATCAGCATGATCGACAGCCGACCCGACTCGATCAACACCTTCGGACAGTCCTTGAAACTCATGTCCTTGTAAACAAACAGCGCAATGAATGCGGAGTACACCGCTGCCACCGCCGCCGCTTCCGTGGGCGTGAACATGCCGCTGTAGATCCCGCCAAGAATGATCACCAGCAGTAGCAAACCCCAGAACGCCCGTTGCGCCGTGTGCAGCCACTGGCGGAACGTGACGCGCGGTTGCGCAGGTAGTTTCTTGACCCTGGCGACGATGTAGATCACCACCATCAGAATCACGCCCAGCAAGATGCCCGGCACGACGCCTGCGATGAACAGCTTGCCCACCGACGTTTCTGTGGCAGCGGCGTAAACCACCATCACGATTGATGGCGGAATCAAAATACCCAAGGTCCCGGCGTTACAGATAATCCCGGCACCGAAAGCCTTCGGGTAACCAGAACGCACCATCCCCGCCACGGCAATTGAACCCACGGCAGCAACCGTCGCGGGCGAGGAACCCGACAACGCCGCAAACAACATACAGGCCAATACCGCTGCAATCGCCAGGCCGCCGCGAATGTGACCAACGCAGGCATTAGCAAAATCGATAAGCCGCTGCGCCACCCCGCCGGTGGTCATGAAGGCCCCGGATAAAAGGAAGAACGGAATCGCCAGAAAGGTATAGCTGTCGGACGTTTCAAACAGCTTGATTGCCAGTGAACTCAACGAGTCCTGACTGAACATCAATATCGACACCGCGCCGGACAACCCGAGCGAGATCGCAATCGGCACGCCCAGAAACATGAAAACGAACAGCAGCAGGAACAGACAGATGACCGTCATCAGTGTTGCTCCTCGGCAGGACTTGCCAGCTTGGTGGCTTCCGCCGCTTCGTCAGCCAGGCCGAGGCCGACCTGCCGATAGGTGTAGATGCGGTACATGATTTCCAGATAACGGGCGATCACCATGAGAAAGCCGATGGGCACGATGACCGTGATGTAGGCCACCTTGATCCCGTAGCGATCAAGGTCTTCGGCACCAATACCGGCGACGAACAACGCCGATACCCATTTGTAGCTCGCCATCAGAAACAGCCCGGCGTAGGCCATACAGCAAGCACACGCCAGCATGGCCAGCCAGCGCTGCACGGGTTTGCTGGTCAGCTTGACCAACGCGTCCACGCCCAGGTGACCGGCAGTGCGTACACCGTAGGCGATGCCAAAGAAAATCAGCCAGCCGAACAGGGCCTTGGTCAGCGCCACGCTCCAGGTCATCTCCTGGGCGTACCCCATCAGGTGATCGCCAATGCCTGCGAAGAAATCGCTACTGACCGCCCACTGATCGCTCAGGCTGTAGAACAGCGTGTAGATGTTGTTCAGCGCCACGTAAACGAATGTCACCAACGTCATGGCAGCCAGCAGAAAGGCAATCATGCCTTCCTCAAAGTGCTCCCAGACTCGCCTCAGCGATTGCATAAGAATTCTCCGAACGTCGAGAGAGCAGCCACCCTGGACCGGGTGGCCGCGCAGGCATCAAAGCCTGCTCAGATCACGGCTTAAAGCATCGGTAAAACCGGGTTCAAGGTGCCTTGTTGGAGTCGTCGGCGGCCTTGATCATGTCCGCGCCGATTTCATCGGAGAATTTGTCCCAGACCGGCTTCATCACTTCACGCCATTTGGCCCGTTGCTCCGGGGTCAATGCATCGATCTCGCTGGTCTTGGCGTCGACAATCTTCTGCTTGGCGGTCTGGTTCAGCGCCTCGGCCTGTTTGTTCACTTCCACCGTCACCTGATCAAGGATCTTCTGCAGCTCGGCGCGAACGTCTTCCGGCAGACCGTTCCAGAATTTGGAGTTGGTGATGACCATGTAGTCGATCAGACCATGGTTGGTCTCGGTGAAGAACGGCTGGACTTCGTTGACCTTCTGGCTTTCGTAGTTCGACCAGGTGTTTTCAGTGCCGTTGACCGTACCGGTCTGCAACCCTTGATAGACCTCGGCGAAGCTCATCTTGCGCGGATTGGCGCGCAGCGCGACGAACTGGGCTTCCAGTACGCTGGAGGCCTGCACGCGGAATTTCAGGCCGCGGGCATCCTTGGGCTCGATCATCTTTTTGTTGGCCGACAATTGCTTGAGGCCGTTGTGCCAGTAAGCCAGGCCGTGAATACCTTTGTCGTCCATGGAGGTCAGCAGGGCTTTACCCTGCGGCCCCTGTTGAAACCGATCTACGGCAGCCAGGTCATTGAACAGGAATGGCAGGTCGAAAATTTGCACCTTCTTGGTGTACTGCTCAAACTTTGCCAGCGACGGCGCCAGCATTTGCACGTCCCCCAGCAGCAGCGCTTCCATCTCCTTGCCATCGCCGAACAGCGAAGAGTTGGGATAGACCTCGACTTTCACTTTGTCTTTGAGCTGAGGGTCGGCGGCGACCATCTTCTGAAACATCAAGGCGCCCTGCCCCTTGGGCGTGTTTTCAGCCACCACGTGAGCGAACTTGATAACTATGGGGTCGGCTGCCTGCGCCAGGCTGGCCATAGAGACTGCGGCGGCGCAGAAAAGCACCTTGGTCAGCTTCAACATCGATATCACCTTTTTATTGTTGTAGGAGAAGTCAGCCTCTGAGGGCTGCTGGTTCGAAGCAATGTCGCACAGCGAGTGTGGCCCAAAGATGGCCCATTACCAGGCGTTTAGAGAATTAGCTTTTAAATAAGCCAGCGTTCGGTACGGCTGAACGCCAGCCAGTAGCCTCGACTTTCCTCTGTAGGAGCCAACTTGTTGGCGAGCCAGACAGCGCGGTGTGTCAGGCACAAAGCCTCGCGAACAAGTTCGCTCCTACAGAGTTGCGCGTCGATCATCCGGGCGCATTACCTGTAGGAGCCAACTTGTTGGCGAGCCAGACAGCGCGGTGTGTCAGGCCAAACGCCTCGCGAACAAGTTCGCTCCTACAGAGTTGCGTGTCGATCATCCGGGCGCATTAGCTGTAGGAGCCAACTTGTTGGCGAGCCAGACAGCGCGGTGTGTCAGGCACAAAGCCTCCCGAACAAGTTCGCTCCTAGAGGGGTTATCCAACTGCCAACGCCAACAGACGCTGGGCGCGGAGCAACACCGGGGCGTCGACCATCTGGCCATCCAGTTGAAAGGCCCCGGCGCCCTTTGCGGCAGCACTGGCCTCGACCACCTTCTTCGCCCAGCTCAAGTCGTCGTCACTAGGCGCAAGGGCTGCATGGATCACGGCCACCTGCTTGGGATGAATGCACAGCGCGCCGCCGTAACCCATGTCGTAGGCGTGGCGGGTGGCGCGCTGCAATCCGTCGGGGTCGCCAATGGACGGAAATACGCCATCCAGCGGCGGCAGCAGATCGGCGCCGCGAGAATGCAACTGAACGGACATACGCGCCTGATCCAGGAACAACTGCGCCGCCACAGTGCCGGTGTTCAGGTTCAGATCCAGCGCCAGATCCAGGCCGCCGAACGACAACCGCTCGACGCCCTCTGCATGAGCGATCTGTTCAAGCGCAAGCAAACCCTTGGCGCTTTCGATGATGGGCCAGATCGGTTTGCCGGTTTTCCAGACCGCCGCAACGTGAGCTGCGCTTTCGACTTTGGGCAGCAAAATCCCGGCAACGCCTGCGTGCTGTTTGCAGAACGCCAGGTCAGCGGCATGTTCGGCGTGATCGGGCGAATTAACCCGCACCCAGACTGATACCTGCGGATTGCCTTGCAAGAAGGCCGCAAGGTTTTCTCGGGCCTGGCGCTTGAGAGGTTCTTCAACGGCGTCTTCAAAATCGACGATCACCGCATCCGCGCCCGCAGCCAACGCCTTGGCAAAACGCTCGGGTCGGCTGCCGGGCACAAACAGTGCAGAGCGGACGATGGGTTGGGGCATGGTGTGTTCCTCTTTCATGGACCTGGAAGTACAGCGGCGCTGGACAAAATTCTTCGCGAGCAAGCTCCCTCCCACAGGTTCGGCATTCGCCGCGCTCTTTGTAGGAGCTGCCGATGATCGGCGAACGTTCAACCCCGTGGGATTGGACCTGTCCGCGAAGACATAGGCTCGGTCGACACCTCTTCGGCGCCTGATCGATTGCAATCGCGGACAGGTCCGCTCCCACGGGTTTTGCGATGGCAAAAACTCAAACCACTCCAGCCGCCAACAACCGCGCCTGCTCTTCAGCCGAAAACCCCAGCTCCCCAAGAATGCTGCCAGTGTGCTGCCCCAACCCCGGCACGCCATCCATGCGCGGAGTGAAGGCGGCATTCCGGCCCGGCGGCAGCAACGACGGCAACGGGCCTGACGGACTGTCCACCTCGCGCCAACTGTCCCGGGCCTTGAGCTGCGGGTGATCCCACACGCCCTGCATATCGTTGACCCGCGCGTTGGCGATCTGCGCGTCTTCAAGACGTGCCACGACCTCGTCCACGCTCAACGTCGCAAAGCCGTCGACGATAATTTGCCGCAGCACGTCTCTGTTTTCCGAACGTTTGAAGTTCGCCGAAAAACGCTCGTCAGTCGCCAGCGCCTTGTCCAGCAAGACCTTCTCGCAGAACAGCGCCCACTCTCGCTCGTTTTGCAGGCCCAACATGATGGTCCCGCCACCGCCGGTGGGAAACGGTCCATAGGGGTAAATCGTCGAATGCGAAGCCCCGGCGCGGGGAGGCGGCGGCGCGCCGTTGTAGGCGTAATACATCGGGTAGCCCATCCACTCGACCAGGCTTTCGAGCATCGACACATCGATGCGGCTGCCAACGCCGGTTTTGTCGCGCAGCATCAGCGCCGAGAGGATGCCGGTGTAGGCGTACATGCCCGCCGCGATATCAGCAATCGAACAACCGGCCTTGGCCATCTGCTCTTCACCGGGACCACCCGTCACAGAGAGAAAGCCGCCTTCGCTCTGAATCAGCAGGTCGTAGGCTTTCTTCTTTTCATAGGGACCGCCCTCGCCGTAGCCGGAGATGTCACAGACGATCAGCCGTGGAAAGCGCTCTTTCAGTGCCTCGAACGACAAGCCCATGCGCGACGCAGCGCCCGGCGCGAGGTTTTGTACCAGCACGTCGGCCTTGCCCAGCAGCGATTCGAGGATATCGCCTGCTTCGTCCTGCTTGAGGTCAAGGGTCAGGCTTTCCTTCGAGCGGTTGGTCCAGACGAAGTGCGAGGCCAGGCCGTCGACGCGTTGATCGTAGCCACGGGCAAAATCGCCGCTGCCCGGGCGCTCGACCTTCACCACCCGCGCGCCAAGATCGGCCAGTTGCCGCGTGCAGAACGGCGCGGCGATGGCGTGTTCCAGGCTGATGACAGTGATGCCGTCCAAGGGACGGAGGTTTGTTTGGGTCATGTTCATTTACCTCGTGGCTCGCAATTGTAGGAGCGCGCTTGCCCGCGATTTCGATCCATCCGTTTACATAGATGAACCTGACACACCGCAATCGCGGGCAAGCGCGCTCCTACAACGGTCCATCACCTGTTAGATCAAATCGGTCAGATACTGCGCATCCCGCAGCTGCCACACTTTCTGGATCAGCGCCGCGCCCTGCTCCACCGTCCGCGCGCCGGAGAACGCCAGCAGCCGCTGGAATTTGCTTTCCAGTTCAGGCCGCGACAGGGTATTGCCCGGATCGCCTTTGGGGTCGTCGATGGCGGCGGTCAGCGTGCGGCCGTCGGTGGTAGTAACGATCACCCGGCCCAACCAACGCGCTGGATAGGCAGCATCGACTTCAGGGTCCAGCTCCATGGTGACTTTTTCGCGGAAGGCATCGACATCGGCATCGGTCAGCGCCAGATCGCGAAACTCGATCAACTGCGCGCTGCCATGCACGGCAATAAGACCCAGCACCGCGCCCATGGAAAACTTCGCCTGATGCACCGTCGTCGGCACAACAACGCGGCCCAGCACATCGATGGCGCCCTGATGCACCCTCGTGACGACCTTGGCAATCTGGTCATGACGCAGACCTTCATGCTGCATCAAATGCAGCAACGCATCGGCCGCAGGATGAGTGTGACGACACGAGGCGTGATACTTGAACGAGGTCTCCACCAGCGCCCATCGCGTGCCGAGGCGGTCAGACAATTTGCTTGGATCGGCATCGGAGGACATTCCCGCCGCCATCCCTTGGTCGCCCTCCAGAATATTGCGCGCGCCAGTCAGGCCGTCTTCGGTCAGGTAGGCCGCGAGCAAACCATCGGCAGCGGCTTTGGCTGTGTGCAGCTGTTTGGAGTCAGCAGCATCGCGCAAGAACTCCCACAAACCAGAAGCCTGTGTGCCCGCTGTACCCAGCACGTTGATGAACTGCTCTTTATCGAAATCCAGCAGCTTGCCCACCGCAACCGCCGCCGCCAGCGTCCCGACCGTGGCCGTGGTGTGGAAGATGCGGTAGTGCGAGCGCCCCATGAACTCGCCGATGCGAATCCCGGCTTCATACCCGGCCACCGACGCCAGCAGCAAGTCTTTACCGGACTTGTTCAGGTCCTGAGCAGCAGCCAGAACGGCTGAAAACACCACTGTGGCCGGATGCAGCACGGAGCTGTTGTGCAAGTCGTCCTGCTCAACCAGGTGCGAAGAAGCGCCGTTGACCAAGGCCGCGAAGTACGCCGACGTGCCGCGCCCGCTGACCAGAATTTTCGACGCGCCGTCAGCTGGCCCCATACGCTGGGCATAGCGCTCGAACAATGGAATGGGCCGTGCGTTCTGGCTGGCCAGCGCCGAGCCGATCCAGTCCAGAAACAGGTCTTCGGTGCGGTCCAACACGGGGCCGGGAATGTCCTCGTATTTCAGGTCGGCGAGGAACGCCGCCAAGGCTTGGGTGTGGCTCATGTGCGGGTCCTCAGAAACTGCGTGGCAGTTCGAGCAGGTGCTCGGCGACGTAGGAAAGAATCAGGTTGGTTGAGATCGGCGCCACCTGGTACAGACGGGTCTCGCGGAATTTGCGCTCCACGTCATACTCGCAGGCGAAGCCGAAGCCACCGTGGGTTTGCAGGCACGCGTTGGCCGCTTCCCAAGACGCCTTAGCCGCCAGGTATTTGGCCATGTTGGCGCTGGCCCCGGCGTTTTTGCCGCTGTCGTACTCCTCGCAGGCGCGCCAGCGCATCAGGTCAGCGGCTTCCACCTCGATGTGCGCTTCGGCAATCGGGAACTGCACGCCCTGGTTCTGGCCGATGGGGCGACCGAACACCACCCGATCACGGGCGTAGGCGCTGGCCTTTTCGATGAACCAGCGACCGTCGCCAATGCACTCGGCGGCAATCAGCGTGCGCTCGGCATTGAGACCGTCGAGGATGTATTTGAAGCCCTTGCCCTCTTCGCCAATCAGGCTGTCCAGCGGCAGTTCGAGGTTGTCGAAAAACAGCTCGTTGGTTTCATGGTTGACCATGTTGGCAATCGGCTGAACCGTCAGGCCCTTGCCGATGGCCTCGCGCAGGTCAACGATGAAAATCGACATGCCTTCGGACTTCTTCTTTACCTCGGCCAGTGGAGTGGTGCGCGCCAGCAGGATCATCAGGTCCGAATGTTGAACACGAGAGATCCAGACCTTCTGGCCGTTGATGACGTACTTGTCTCCCTGCTTCACGGCAGTGGTCTTGATTTTGGTGGTGTCGGTGCCGGTGGTGGGCTCGGTCACGGCCATCGATTGCAGGCGCAACTCGCCGCTGGCGAGCTTGGGCAGGTAATAACTTTTTTGCGCCTCGCTGCCGTGGCGCAGCATTGTGAACATGTTGTACATCTGGCCGTGAACGGTGCCGGAGTTGCCGCCACAGGCGTTCACTTCTTCAAGGATGACCGAGGCTTCGGCCAGGCCCAGCCCCGAGCCGCCGTATTCGGTGGGGATCATCGCCGACAGCCAGCCGGCGTCGGTCAGCGCCTTGACGAAGGTTTCCGGGAAACCCTTTTCTTCATCGATCTTGCGCCAGTACGCAGCGTCGAAATCGGCGCACAAAGCGCGCACGCCTTCGCGGATGGCATTGAGGTCTTCATCGTCGTACGGATTCATCTTGTTATGTCCTCGGATATACCTTGGCCTCTGTAGGAACGAACTTTTTCGCGAGGCGTTTACCTGATGCACCGCGCCAGGCTTCTCGCCAACGAGTTGGCTCCTACAGAAAGCGCATGCTTCATTTCATGGAGAGATCAATTCATGGAGAAATCAGTCGAACTGCACTTCAGCGCTCTGCGCCACACCGGCCTCATTGCCTGCCCACAACTGCGCCTTGCCTGGCTCGATAATCTGGCCACCGACACGAAACGGCGTCGGCACCTTCAACGGTCGCACCCCGCGATAGGCGAAATGGCGCACGCGCTTGTCGGGGTTGGCACGAATGAACGCACGCAGGTTGAAGGTGGCGATCATCGGACCGTGGACCACCAGGCCCGGGTAGCCTTCGGTGTCAGTGACGTAGGGGTAGTCGTAATGAATGCGATGGCCGTTGAAAGTCACGGCGGAGTAGCGGAACAACAAGGTCGGGGTCGGCGAAATGGTCTCGCTCCAGTCGCCCTGCTCCGGCGCGTCGCCGCTGTTGAGTTTCGGCGCATTGGGCTCGCGGTAGACGATGTCCTGCTCTTCGCGCACGCACAGTTCGCCATTTTGCGAGTAGTCGTGCTGCACGGTGACGAACAGCAGCGAACCGGTGCGGCCGTGCTTCTCTTCGATGTGCAGGATGGTCGACAGGCGGTGGGCCTCGGCGCCAACCTTCAACGGCGCGATGAACTCGACACGGCCACCGGCCCACATGCGATTGCGATTGTCAGCAGGGGGCAAGAAGCCGCCGCGGGCAGGATGGCCGTCAGCGCCCAGTTGCGACTCGAACACCGGTTCCTGAAAAAAACACCACTGCCAGAGCGGCGGCAGGGCATCACCATCGGCAGGGAGCGGCTCGCCGAAGGTCGCGGCGATGCGTTTGATCAGGTTACGGCTCAGGTGGTCGGTCGCCTCTTCGGTACGGCCGATCCAGGCACTGAAATCCGTCGGCAAATCTGAAGCACTCATAGCCAGGCAGCCTCTGCATTTGTTGTTATCGCCAGATCATGCGAGCCGCTCGGCATTCTGTGAATTTGCATTTGCGTAACCCGGCGTTCATGTATGCTGAACGCCCCTGTAATGTCCGGACACAACCATGCACTTCGACCTGGCTGACTTGCGCCTCTTCATTCATATCGGCGAATCACCAAGCCTGACCCAAGGCGCTCGGCGGGCGTTTCTCTCCCCGGCTGCGGCGAGTGCGCGGATCAAGGCGCTGGAAGGTCAGCTCGACACTCGGCTGCTGTACCGCGACAGCCGTGGCGTGGAGCTGACGCCCGCCGGGCAGAAGCTGCTCAAGCACGCGCGCTTGATCATGAGCCAGGTGGATTACCTGAAAGCGGAATTCACCCACTTCGGCACCGATTCGGCCGGGCACATCCGCATCTTCGCCAACACCACGGCGGTGACGGAATTCTTGCCCGAAGTGCTGGCGGGGTTTCTGGCGAAACGCCCTGGGGTGACAGTGGATTTGCAGGAGCGGCTGTCCCGAGACATCGTGCGCGGTGTGCTCGATGGGAGCACCGACATGGGGATTATTGCCGGGCCAGTTGAAGCGGCGGGCTTGCAGGTCATCCACTTCAGCACCGACCGCCTGGTGCTGACAGTGCCGGTGGGCCACGAGCTGGCCAACCACAAAAAGGTCACCCTCAAGCAGACTCTCGCGTTTCAACACATCGGCCTGCACGAAGGCAGCACCTTGTTGAGTTTTTTGCGCGATCACGTCGAGCGCATCGGCCAGAGCCTGTCGCTGAGGATTCAGGTATCGAGCTTTGAGGCGATCTGCCGGATGGTGGAGGCAGGCGTCGGGATCGGAATCATCCCCGAATCCGCCGCCGTGCGGCACAGTCGGACAATGAAGCTGGTGACCATCGAACTGGACGAGCCGTGGGCGATCCGCGAGCGCAGCATTCTGGTTCGAGAACTCGACGCGCTGCCTGGCACCGTTCGCGCATTGATCGCCACGTTGATGCCAGCCCGCCCGGACGCCACCAAGCCCCTGTAGGAGCCAACTTGTTGGCGAGCCCGACAACGCGGTGTGTCAGGCAGAACATCTCGCGAACAAGTTCGCTCCTACAGAGTTTTTGGCGCTTTCGGGATCAGCTTCTGTCCAGCGGCGCAGCGCTGCCCGGCACCGTTCGCGCGCTGATCGCCAACACCGAACCCTGTAGGAGCTGCCGAGCCGCCGAAGGCTGCGATGCAATTCGTCTGACACACCGCAATCGCAGCCTTCGGCAGCTCCTACAGGGACGGTGGCGTTTTTCGACTCAGCAACGGCAACCCGATCAGCGTCAGCAACACGCCGATCAGCGCGACGCCAGGCAAGGGGTCGCCGAACTGCAACCAGGCCCAGAACATCGTCACCGGCGGGGTCAGGAACAGCGCGCCGCTGATGTGCTGCATGCTGAACCGCTGCAAACACAGCCAGTAAAAACCGTATCCGCCCATAGTCCCAAAGATCGTCAGCCAGACCACGCCGAAGGCGAACCCCTTTGCGGCAACCGGTTGCAGACCGCCTTCGTAAAACGCCAGCACGGCGAAGATCGGAATCGTCGCGCAGACCTGAATGAACAACGCGGTCAGCCCTGACATACGCGCCACCGGAGCGCGCTTCTGATACAGCGTTGCGCAGGCCAGCGACAACACTGCCAGCAACGGCAACGCAAAGGCCCACGCCGATGCCGTGCCCGGCTCGATGCTCGATGCGCTGGCAACCAGCATCCCCACCACACAAAGAACCAGCCCCAGCCATTGCCAGCCGCGGGTGCGTTGCCCCGGCACGAAACCGGCCAGCAGCACGATCGAGACCGGCAACAGATTGGCAAGCACCGACGACGTGCCCGGCGATACGCCCAGTTCAATGGAGCGAGCGATCGGCGCAATGTAGCCAGCAATTGCGAAAATGCCCATCAGACTTTGGCGCAGCACATCACCCCATTGCAATTGGCGCAGTTGCTTGAACGCAAACGGCAACAGCACCAGCGCCGCCAGCACGAAACGCCAGAACGTCGCCAGGAACACGCCGCCCTGCTCCGCCGCATACCGATAGCCGATGAACCCGGAACTCCAACTGACGACCATCGCCAGCAACAGCAGCAGTCCGATCACTCGCGTGCTCATGCTGCGCATCGACGCTTCTTCGGCGGTGAAGTCGTGCGCTTGTCGGATTGTCATCACTTCGCCCTTCTCGGTTGACGGTCCGAGATGGTAAGAAGGGATGACTGATGCAATCAAACGAAATGATCAGCACCACTGATGCAGGATTATTGAATCATGGCTGAAGCGCTCGATATCGAACTGTTACGCACCTTCCAGGCCATCGTCAGGTTCAGCCAGTTTCTGGCGGCCTCGACCTGGCTCAACCGCAGTCCTTCGGCGGTCAGTCTGCATGTCCGGCGGCTAGAGGAAGTCGCCGGCGGACGGCTGTTCGAGCGCGATAATCAGACAGTCAGCCTGACCCCCCTGGGTCGTCGATTCGCCCTGCAAAGCTCGGAGCTGCTGCAGGTGCACGATCGTATGTTGGCCAGTTTCAGTCGGCCTTTGGCAAGCGGTCGGGTGAGATTGGGGATCTCTGAGGAATACGCCGGGGCATTGCTGCAATGCACGCTCTCCACTCTTTCGGCGCTGCACCCGCACATAGAGCTTGAGGTGGAGACCGGAGCCAGCGGGCGTTTGAATCGCAAGCTTGCACGGGGTCAGCTGGATCTGGCGCTGATCGTGGAACCCGTGGGGGTCGACACGCCGGGAGACCGGCTGGTGAGAAAGGTCGGCACCACAGAACCGGTGTGGGTCGCCAGCCATGATTACCGCATGGACCCGGACAAACCGCTGCCACTGGCGTTGCACGGCCGGGGCTGCCCGTACCGCATCGCGGCGGTAGATGCCCTGACCAAACAAGGCCAGCGTTGGCGCGCGGTGATCAGCAGCGCCGGGGTGTCTGCGCTGGACGCAGCGATCAGCGCAGGTCTAGCGGTGGGCATCGTCGACCGTGGCCTCGTCCGCCCGACCATGCGCGTACTTGAAAAAGCCCAAGGCTTTCCGGTCCTGCCGATGCACGAAATGAAACTGGTGCTGGCCCCCGGCGACACCAGCGCGGCGTGCGAGGTGATGGCGCAATTGGTGTGTGATCATTTCCGGGGGTGAACTGGACGCCAGCCACTGTAGGAGCGCGCTTGCCCGCGAATGGTTTGACCGGCCGCCGCGGCACTGCCAGACATACCGTAATCGCGGGCAAGCGCGCTCCTACAACTGGCCGGCGTATCAAGAGCCGTGTGTAACGTTCTCCCCCTCCACCGGTTTTACCCTTTCGGCACACCAATCCCCCGTGCGATGATTCGCCCGCTTTGTGAAAGACGTGACATCAGTCACGCAGGCAAAGTGCTGCCGTGATCATCTTTTTGTTTTGTCCTCATTCTGCTGCGGATTGCCGACCATGAACTTTTTCAAGCGCCTATTGCTGGACCGCAGGCTCAAGCATGCGCTGTTGCAGCACAACTGCCGTCTGGACAGTGGCATCCGGGGGCTGCGCAAGGACGTCCAGCTGACCCTCGAACATGGCGTCAAGCTGCACCAGATCAAAATCCACTCCAAAAACCTGAGCATCGGCGCCTACACCGACATCGTCAGCGGCTCCGAACTGCACGACGTGTCGAGCATCGGGCGTTATTGCTCCATAGCCAAAAACGTCACCATCGGCCAGGACCGCAAATCCCATCCATTGAGCTGGTTGACCTCCCACAGCGGCCTTGTCGGGCTGCGTCAGCAACTGAGCGGCGCGGCGCCACACCACGACGGCGTGAAGCAGACCGTCATCGGCCACGACGTGTGGATCGGCATGGATGTGTTGATTCTGGAGGGCGTGACCATTGGCACCGGCGCGGTCATCGGCGCGCAATCGCTGATCACCAAGGACGTGCCGCCCTACGCCATCGTCATGGGCTCGCCTGCCGAGGTGAAGCGCTATCGCTTCGATCAGCCGACCATCGACAGCCTCCTTGCCAGTCAATGGTGGAACCTGACGGCCCATCAGCTCGCCGACCTGCCCATCGAAGACCCCGCTGCACTGATCGAAACGCTCAAGGGTTTTGTCGTGCCCGACAGTCACCCCGGCAAAGTGGTGGTGCGCAACCGACCGTTCAGCGTCGAGCAACACTCGGCCCAGTAATCCGGCTCAACCCGCCGGATTCAGGTCCGCCGTATCGTTACTGGCCGCGTGGACTTTCGGGGCATCGGCATTAAGCAACGCCTGAATCGCCTGAGCATAGGCCTGACGTCCCAGATTCATGCTGTTGTTGTGATTGCCGCCGGGCACCATCAGCAAGTTTTTCGGCTCACGGGCGGCATCGAACAACGCCTGGCTGAAGCGTGGCGCGACGAACTGATCCGCCGTGCCATGAACGATCAGCACCGGCATGTTCACTTCAGCGATCTTGTCGATGGAATCGAATTTCTGTGACACCAGCCAGCGCACCGGCAGCGAGGTGTAAGTCGTAGCCAGCGCTGCGGCGACATCACCCAGATTGGTGAACGTCGATTCGATGATCAAACCCCGCGCCTGAATCGGCTCGCCCTTTTCAGCGTCCTGTCCCAGCTCTGCGGCAAGGTCCACCGCCACAGCGCCGCCAAGGGAATGACCGTAAATCAGGCGTTTCTGCGCATCCGGTTGCAGCACTTTCAGGCGCTCCCAGGCGATGCGTGCGTCTTCATACACGGAAGCTTCCGACGGCAACTGCCCTTTGCTCTGACCGAAACCACGATAATCGATGGCCAGCACCGAAAAGCCCAAAGCATGCAATTGCTCTATGCGGAAGAACTGCCCGGTGAGGTTCCAGCGTGAGCCGTGCAGATACAGTAACGCTGGCGCATCGCGCTTTTCGGCAGGCCACCACCAGGAGTGGATGTTCTGGGCGACCCCAAATGACGGCGCCTTGAGTTCGAACTCCTGCACCTCGGCAGGCAGGCCGTGATACCAACTGGCAGTGCCCGGTTCGATGCGAAATACCAGTTCGCGCTCTTTGTGCTGCAGCACCGAACAACCCACTGGCAGACCGATAACGACAGCGATCATGCAGGCATAGAGCAGCCAACGTGCCCTGAAATGCGCGAGGGAGGGTTTGAGCATGGATGACGTCCGGTAAGCAAAGTAGAGCGGGATGCGTGGGCATCTTGCCATCTACGACCGGCACCCGTCATGGCCGTCTGCCGAATGGAAACCAAACGCCGCAGGACCTGTAGGAGCGCGCTTGCCCGCGATGGCGTTGTGTCAGGTTCAGCAACTTCATTGATCGGACGCAATCGCGGGCAAGCGCGCTCCTACAAAAGCCGCGCGTGTGAGGTAACTCAGTAACCCGAGCCTGACGCCGTCGCTCCGCTGACAATCGCGATCCCGGAGCTGGTGCCCAGACGCGTGGCGCCCGCTTCGATCATGGCTACGGCGGTGTCGTAGTCGCGAACGCCGCCCGAAGCTTTGACACCGATGTCGGCGCCGACCACTTTGCGCATCAACGCAACGTCTTCAAGGGTCGCGCCGCTGCGGCTGAATCCGGTGGAAGTTTTGACGAACGCCACGTTGAGCTCACGGCAGATTTCGCAGGCGCTGGTTTTTTGCGCGTCGTCCAGCAGGCAGGTTTCCAGGATCACTTTCAGCGGCACCGCGCCGCAGGCCTGTTTGACCGCAGCGATGTCGTCGCGCACCTGATCCAGCAGGCCGTCTTTCAGAGCGCCGATGTTGAGCACCATGTCGATCTCGCCCGCGCCAGCGGCCACCGCCTGTTTTGCTTCAAACGCCTTGGTATCGCTCAAACCGGCGCCGAGCGGAAATCCCACCACTGCGCAGACCTTGACCTGCGCGCCAGCGAGCAATTGCGCAGCGTAAGGGACTTGGCCAGAATTGACGCACACCGAATAAAACCCATGCTCCTGCGCTTCACGGCACAATGCGGCGATCTGCTCGCGAGAAGCATCGGCGGCCAGTAAGGTGTGGTCGATAAATTGGGCGAGTGCTGCGGGTTCGAGCTGGGGCATTGAGTCGAGTCCTTATGAGAAGCGGTTGCCAGCGGTATGATTCAGGCCGCAAGCATGATCAATATGTTTCGATACTAACAATTTGTGTTACTTTTTTACCATAACTAATCGACAGCCGGAACGCCTGTGGACAGTAAAAAATCAGACCGCATCAAAGTGATCCAGCAGGCTTTGCAGGACCAGAAGGCCATTCACTTGCGCGAAATGGCCGCCCTGCTGGACGTCTCCGAAATGACCCTTCGGCGTGATCTGGGCCATTATCCGGACCGCTTTCATCTGCTGGGCGGGCATATCACGCTGGCATTCGATCCTACGGAAGCCGCCGATTACAAAGTCACAGAACAAGGCACCCGCCACGTCGAGGAAAAGCGCCGTATCGGTAAACTCGCCGCAGCGTTCATCAAGCCAGGTGACACGGTGTTCTTCGATTGCGGCACTACCATTCCCTTCGTGGTGGATTTCATTCCCGATGAGCTTGAGTTCACAGCCGTTTGCAACTCGCTCAACGTACTGCTCAAGCTTCAGCAGAAACCCAACTGCAGCATCGTGCTGTGCGGCGGCACCTTTCATCGCAAGAATCAGGTGTTCGAGCACCGTGACGAGAGCAGCATCCTGGACAGCGTACGCCTGACCTGGGCCTTCGTTTCAGCGGCAGGCGTGAGTGAAGCCTTCGGCGTGACCTGCTTCAATTTCAACGAAGTGGAGGTCAAGCAGAAGGTCCTGCGCCAGGCCAGGCATTGCATGCTGCTGGCCGATCACACCAAGTTCGACGCCGTTAAAACTGCGCACTTCGCCACGCTGGAGCAGTTTCATGTGGTGGTGTCCGACAAGAAACTGCCTAAACCGTATCGCGACCTGATTCAAGGAAGCGGGGCGCAGGTGGTGATTTGATTTCGCCCAAATACCACACCCCTTGTAGGAGCGCGCTTGCCCGCGATTGCGGTGTTATCGGTGCCGGAAACGTTGGCAGGCAGATTGCTTTCGCGGGCAAGCGCGCTCCTACAGGGATGAATCCTCAACGTTTCAAATCACTCTCCAACTGCCGCACTTCCCCAGCCGCCAGATATCCCGTCGTCACGCTGAATTCAGCGCTCTCCCCCGCCGCCAACAACCGCACATTGCCCTTGGCCTTTTCCGCTAAATAGCCTTCCGGCTCGCAGGTCGCGGGCAGCACAAACGCTGCCACCTGTTGATCCGGGTTGTGCAAAATCCAGCGCGCCGCGTGTTCGAACTGCTCGGGCTTGTACCGCGTATAAAACGCCGGGCCGTCCGGGTGCTTGAGCAGAAAATGCGCGTCCCCACTGGCATCCGTGCAAGCGCCGTCGAAGAAGCACACGATCTCCGGGTCGTACAGCTCAGGCGTGTTCAACGTCGCCAGCCGTGACGGATCTTCGGTCAAGTCAGCCATGTAAGCCGACCACGCAGGCGTCGGCTTCACGTGGGCCGGGACACTGCTGCGCACCCGCGTACGTTCCACGCCCAATGGCTCGACGAAACGGCCATCGGCAACGTAGGCATAGTTCATGTGCGCCATGTACATCAGCTCCATGGGCTTGCCCGCCAGATTGGTCACGGCCATGCCGATGTCGAACAGCGCTGCCCCTGCACGCAGCGTGACACTGGGCCGCGCGCGGTAGTGATCGCCAAAGCCCTGCACGTATTCGTATTCCCCACCCAGACGCAGAAACACGCCGCCTGCGTCCTCGCCCACTTCCAGCCACGCAGCGTCCATAGGCGCGCAGGGCATTTCGCCGTGTAACGGATGATCGTCTTCAGGCGTCGGACAGCCGTTGCGCAAGAGGCCGCTGTGAAACATGAAGCAGCCATAGGTGCCGATCACCGTCGGGCTGGGGCGAGGCTGGCTGAACATGTTGCGCATGGTCAAATCGCAACCATCGAACACTGCCGACCAGATCATCTGGCCCTGATACGGCAGTACCACTACGCGTCCGCGGTTGTTCTCCAACGCCAGCGCCTTCACGCCCGTAGGATAAGTCCAGGCCAGCACGCGGAAATCAGAAGACTCCAGCAGGGTTTTCTCCGCGCCGCTGAACTGCTCCGGGTACAGGTCAAGCTTGAACGTATTCATGAGGCAGTCACCGCGCCCACCGGTGCATGTTCACTGCGTGGGTCACGCATGCATTTGACGGCGTAAATCACGATCACCACAAAGCACAGCAACGGCACGGTGTACGCCAGCTGCATGTTGCCATGGGTGGCGTCAGACAGCAGGCCCTGGAAGATCGGGATCACGCCGCCCCCGACGATGCTCATCACCAACAGCGAACCGCCCACGCCGGTGTCTTCGCCCAAACCGTCGATGGTCAGGCCGTAAATGGTCGGCCAGCACGGCCCCAGGAAAATGCTCACGCCCACCGCCGCGTATACCGCGCTGATGTTCGGCACCAGAATCGTGTAGGCCAGCAGCACAATGGTTAGCACGCCGTAGATAGCGAGGACTTTGGCCGGGTGCATTTTGCGCATCAGCAGGTTGGCGATCATCTTGCCGACGAAGTACGCGGCGAAGGTGGTAAGCAGGAACCACGAAGCGCTGCGCTCGTTCATGCCGCCCATTTGCATGGCCAGGCGAATGGTGAAACTCCAGACGCCCACTTGCGCGCCGACGTACAGAAACTGCGCCAGCACGCCGAAGGTGAAGCGCGGGTTGCGCCACAGGCGGGACAGGCTCTGGCCGATGCTGCTGGTCTTGACGTTGGCTTTGACGTTGCCCTTGCACGCCGGGAATTTGGTGATGGCGATCAGGATGAACATCAGGATCAGCACCGCGATCATCCATTTGTAAGGCAACAACGTGGACTGGATCATTTGCAGTTGCTGGATCGCGGCATCCGAAGCGCTCATCTGCGTCAATTGCTCGCGGGTCGCGTCGGTGTCCTTGAACATCACGAAGCTGCCGACGTAAACCCCGGTCATGGCGCCGAACGGGTGGAACGTCTGGGAGATGTTCAAACGGCGGGTGCCGGTTTCACGGGGACCCATCAGCGTCGAGTAGGTGTTGCACGCGGTCTCCAGAAATGACAGACCGGCCGCAATCACAAACAGTGCCAGAAGAAACATGCCGTACTTGGCGGTGGAGGCCGCCGGGAAGAACAACAGACAGCCGAACATGTACAGCAGCAGGCCGATCAGGATCGTGGTTTTGTAGCTGAAACGTCGCACCACCATCGCAGCCGGAATCGCCACGAAGAAGTAGCCGAGGTAGAACGCCGATTGCACGAATGCCGTCTGGAAATCGCTGAGCAGAAAGGCCTTCTTGAAGTGGGCGATCAGCACGTCGTTCATGCTCGCCGCAGCTGCCCACAGGGCAAAGATGCTGCACAACAGCAGGAACGCGAACCACGGCGTGCGGTTGAGGTAGAAACCGTCCGGGGTTTGTTGGAGCGCGGGTGTTGTCATTATTGTTCTCCGTGGGATGCAGGATGAGCGACGTTCAGCCCGGCGCGAAGCCGGTTTACAGCGATCCGAGAAATTGCCCGAACGTGGCAGCGTCCGGGTATGAACTTTGGGTGCCCAAACCCGTGACCGAGCAGGCGGAATACGCAACCGCTTGAGTCATGGCCTTACGCATGTCGCCGTCCTGGCTCCAGTGATGGGCGAAGCAACCGATGAACGCATCACCTGCGCCCGTGGTGTCCCGCGCCGCGACCTTATGGCCCTCGACGCGAAACTCGCCCTCTTCGCCCACGTACAACGCGCCCTTGTCGCCCAGGGTGACGATGACATGACGAATGCCCTCTTCCACCAACTGGCGCGCAGCGACCAATGCAGTGTCCGGGCCGTCTACTGGCTTGCCGGTGATCAGCGCCAGTTCGGTTTCGTTGGGGATGAAGAAGTCCAGCTGCGACAGGTGCTCACGGTTTAGACCCGCGACGGCGGGCGCCGGATTGAGCAGCACCGCAATGCCGTTGCGCTTGGCGAAGTCGATGGCGTGGTAAACCGTTTCCAGTTCGATTTCCAGCTGCAACACGATGAGCTTGCAGTCCCGCAATGCACCTTGGGCGGCATCGATGTCAGCCGGTTTGAGGTGCGCGTTGGCGCCTTTGACGATGAGGATGCTGTTGTGGGAATCGCTCTGCACGAAGATCGGCGCGACGCCGCTGGAGACGCCCGGCACGCGGGCAACGAATTGGGTGTCGATGCCGAACCGCTGGAAATTGGCGAGGGTGTTGTCGGCAAACATGTCGTCGCCGACCTTGCTCAGCATCAACACGTCGGCACCGAGCTTGGCAGCGGCGACCGCCTGATTGGCGCCCTTGCCGCCACAGCCCATGGCGAAATTGGGGGCTTCGAGGGTCTCGCCTTGTTCAGGCATCCGGTCGATGTAGGTGATCAAATCCACCATATTGCTGCCGATGACCGCGATCTTGTTCATGGATGATTTACCCTGTGAACGCCTCGATGCACAGATCGATGACGCTATTATTTTTGTTATTTAAATAACATTTGTTGTGACTATTCAACCCTTTTTTGACAAGCGCTGTGCCTGGCAAAAGCAAAACGGGCCAGGCATCGCTGCCTGACCCGCTCAAAGGCCCACGTTAGAGGCCTTCGCGCCCATCCGGTTCAGCCATGACCGGTGGTCGCAATCGATTGCGTCGTCCCGATCAGACGCCGAGATACCCTGTAGGAGCGAACCTGTTCGCGAGGCTTTCTGCCTGCAACGCCCAAAGACCGCTTCGCCAACAAGTTGGCTCCTACAGAGCGACGTGAAGCTCAATAATCCCCGCGCCCTTCCAACAGCGTCCCCAGCAACCAGGCGCCCGCCGGTCCCAGGCTTTTTTGCCGCGACCAGATCACATCCACCGCCGAACTGCGTGGCCAGCCGGGGACTTGCAGTTCTTTGAGCCGCCCCTGGGCATAACCCGACACCAGCCAGCGCGGCAACGCCGACCAGCCAAAACCAAACACCGCCATGTCCATCAGCAGCAGATAATTGGGCGCAGACCAGCTGCGCAGCCCTCCTGCCGGCAGGTCGCTGGTCGGCACGCTTTCGTCGACGATGGTGTTGAGCCGCAGCGCCCGGTGCTGCGCAAGCTTGGGGTAGTCCACTGACGTCTCTGCCGCCAGCGGATGCTTGTGCGAAACAAACAGCCCGAAGTCCGCGCGCTCGGCGATGGTCGCGTAACCGACTTCCGGCGGATAGCTGGCCTGGGCCGAGAGCAGCCCCAACGACGCTCTGCCGGACTGGATCAGATTGATCGCATCCCCATGCTCGGCAAAGACACACTCAAGCTCCAGTTCAGGAAAGCGCTGATCCAGCTCAGCCATCCGCACCTCGAACTCGGCGAACTGGTTGGCGTCGGACAGCACCAGCGTCAGCCGCGGCTCCATGCCTTCGGCCAGACGCCCTGCGGCGCGGCGCAACTTATCTGATGCCGCGAGCACATCCTCAATGCGCCCATGCAACGCGCGTCCGGCTTCGGTGAGCGTCGGCTGTTTGGAAGAGCGATCAAACAACTCGACGGCCAAATCAATTTCCAGACGGGAAATGGCTTCGCTGATGGTCGATTGGCTTTTGCCCAGACGCCGTGCAGCGGCGCTGAAAGAGCCCAGGGCGACGACTTGGGCAAAGGCTTCGAGGGCTTCGGGGGAATAACTCATGGGCTGCCTGATCTGTCAGTCCATCGGTTTTTCCGATGGATACGATTTTCACTTTAGTCCAGCGCACCCCGACAATGCACCCCTGCCCTGTAACAAAGTGACTGTGTGATGAAAATGACTTCAAGCAAAACGGCCGCAGTGCCGGCTAAAACCCTGAAAGAGCGCGCACTGCACGCGCTGTTGTTCGAAATGATCGGCGTGATGCTGTTCGCCCCCGCGCTCGCCTGGCTGCTGGGTCATTCACTGGGCAAAATGGGCGCGATGACGGTGATGATTTCCACCGTCGCCATGCTCTGGAATATGTTGTTCAACGCAGGATTCGATCGCATTCGCGCGCGTCTGGGTTTTGCGATGTCGTTCAAAGTGCGGGCGCTGCATGCGCTTTCGTTTGAAAGCGGCTTGATCGTCGCAGTCGTGCCACTGGCGGCGTGGTGGCTGTCGATCAGCCTGCTGGAAGCGTTCTGGCTGGATATCGGGTTGCTGCTGTTGTTCCTGCCGTACACGATGGTGTTTAACCTGGCGTATGACAAGGTACGCGCGCGCATTGTTAAAAGCCGGCATGCTCACGCTATTTGTAGGAGCTGACGAGCACCGCGAGGCTGCGATGCAATGTGTCTGACACACCGCGATCGCAGCCTCGCGGTGCTCGTCAGCTCCTACAGGGATTGCGTCGACACCAGAACCTGATCACAAAAAAAACGGTAACACTTCTTCCAGCAACGCCTCCGGCACCTCTTCGGCCAGATAATGCCCTCCTGGCAATGCTCCGCCGCGCACATCGGTGGCGACGGCGTTCCATTCTTTCAGCGGATCGAAGCACTTGCCCACGGTGCCTTCGGCGCCCCACAACGCCATCAATGGCATGTTCAATTTATTGCCCGCAGCGATGTCAGCTCGGTCGTGTTCCAGATCGATGCTGGCGCTGGCGCGATAGTCCTCGCACACGCCACGGGCCGCGCCGGGCAGGCTTGCGCAGCGAACATACTCGGCGAACGCTTCGTCGGTGAACGGGGTCAGCCCGGCGCTGCGACTGCCCATCACGCTGCGCAGGTATTGTTCGGGATTGGCCTCCAGCAGCGTCTCCGGCAAAGGCGCCGGGCGAATCAGAAAAAACCAGTGCCAATACGCGCGGGCGAAGGCTTCGTCAGTCTGGCTGTACATCGCCAGCGTCGGTGCGATGTCGAGTAACGCCAGGCGCGTCACAGCCTGCGGATGATCCAGTGCAAGCCGGTGGGCGACTCGCGCGCCCCGGTCGTGGGCCAGCACCGCAAACGTCGAAAACCCCAACTCGTTCATCAGCTCGACGTTATCGCTAGCCATCTCGCGTTTTGAGTAACTGCTGTGATCTTCGGTGGCTGGCGGTTTTGAACTGTCTCCATAGCCGCGCAGGTCAGCGGCGACCACGGTGAAATGCTGCGCCAGGGTTTCGGCGACCTTGTGCCAGATCACGTGGGTTTGCGGGTGACCGTGCAGCAACAGCAGGCCCGGACCCGAGCCACCCATGCGAAAGGCGATGTCGACGCCATTGACCGTGCGCTGCGCTTTTTCAAATCCGGCGAACATGACGTGCCTCCTTGTGATTGTTCGGCCCATGGTAAAGCGTTGAACGCCGGGGACAAGGCGCAAAGCGTGGCCTGCCTCTTCATGAAGTGTGGCCGCTTTGGTCTTGGAAGGCGCGTTCGAATGGCTCAATTGGTCTGCGTGAATACCCCGTTATTGGCTATCAGAGATCGACAGCGACAGGGGTAACTTGATGCCACACCCACCGTATTTACATCGGAGCACTGAAATGAGCCAACGCATCGAATGGGCCAAAGCCTCACCAGACGCCTACAAAGCCATGGTCGGCCTGGAAATGGCACTGGGCAAATCCGGTCTTGAAGCATCGCTGCTGGAGCTGGTTCGTCTGCGCGCATCGCAAATCAACGGCTGCGCTTACTGCGTCAACATGCACGCCAACGATGCCCGCAAGGCTGGCGAGACCGAAGCACGTTTGCAGACCTTGACCGTGTGGCGCGAAACCAACTGGTTCACCCCGCGTGAAAGAGCGGCGCTGGCCTGGGTCGAGAGCCTGACCCTGCTGTCGATTCACCACGCGCCGCAGGACCAATACCAGACACTGCTCGAACACTTCTCCGAAGCCGAAGTCGCCAACCTGACCCTGGCCATCGCCACGATCAATGCCTGGAACCGTTTTGGCGTCGGGTTTGAAATGGTACCGGCGTAAACCCTCAACCCGGCAAACGCGGGATTTGGGATGGAACCTGGTGGGAGGGAGCTTGCTCGCGATAGCGGTGTTTCAGACGCTGAATCCTCTTCTGAACACATGCATCGCGAGCAAGCTCCCTCCCACGATGACTGACACACTGCATTAATCCCCTCGCCAACAAGTTGGCTCCTACAGAGGCGACCGCGTCGATCCAATACCCTCTGTAGGAGCGAACTTGTTCGCGAGGCTTTTGATTCTGGCCGCAGGCCGTAGGAGTCTGGCTTGCCGACGATCTGCCGCGCAGCGGCAGTAAACCCTGAGCACTCGGTATGTCTGATAACCCGGGGCGCCTGGTTTTAGGGCCGCTGCGCGGCCCATCGTCGGCAAGCCGGACTCCTACGCCCTCCGGGCAGAAGCAGGAGTGCGGCGCCATTGCACCCACACATTTCCCATGATCGCGAGGCGGCGTGCCTGACACACCGCATCAATCCTCTCGCCAACAAGTTGGCTCCTACAGAAATGGCAGCTCATAGATCAAGGCCCCTCTGTAGGAGCGAACTTGTTCGCGAGGCTTTTGATTCTGGCCGCAGGCCGTAGGAGTCTGGCTTGCCGACGATCTGCCGCGCAGCGGCAGTAAACCCTGAGCACTCGGTATGTCTGATAACCCGGGGCGCCTGGTTTTAGGGCCGCTGCGCGGCCCATCGTCGGCAAGCCGGACTCCTACGCCCTCCGGGCAGAAGCAGGAGTGCGGCGCCATTGCACCCACACATTTCCCATGATCGCGAGGCGGCGTGCCTGACACACCGCATCAATCCTCTCGCCAACAAGTTGGCTCCTACAGAAATGGCAGCTCATAGATCAAGGCCCCTCTGTAGGAGCGAACTTGTTCGCGAGGCGACGTGCCTGACACACCGCATCAATCCTCTCGCCAACAAGTTGGCTCCTACAGAAAGGGTCAGCCTTTGAGGAATCGTCCACTCACGGCGACGCCCAGCAGCATCACGGCAATGATCATGAATGCCAGATCGAGGCTGCTGGCGTGGGCAACGAAACCAATACCCGCGGGCCCGACCAGAATCCCGCCGTAGCCCAATGTGGTGATCGCCGGAACCGCGACGTTTTCCGGCATGGTTTTCTGCCGCCCGACCGCGCTGTAGCAGACCGGCACAATATTCGAGCAGCCCGCCCCCACCAGCGCATAACCCAATAATGCCGCTTCCCAAGTGGGCACCAGCGTGGCGAGGGCCAAACCTGCCGAAGCGCACAGACCGCCAATCAGGATGATGCGCGAGCCGCCCACACGCCGCACGATGGGGTCGCCGAACAGACGGCCAATGGTCATGGTGGTGGCAAACACGGCATAACCGAGTCCGGCGTACGAGGTTTCAACCCCGCGCTGAGCACTCAGGAACACCGCGCTCCAGTCCAGCATCGCGCCTTCAGTCAAGAACACCGTAAAGCACAGTAACCCGATAAAAAGCACGATCCCCCGAGGAACGGCGAAGGCGGGACCACGGGTCGCGCTGCCGTAAGTGAGCAGATGCGGTGCAGCCTTGAGCAGCGCAATAAAGCAGAACACCGCGACCACAAGCATCGCGATCAGCGGTGATGCGCCCACACTAAGCATGCCCGCGACGCTAGCCGCCCCCACAAAACCACCAACGCTGAACAAGCCGTGAAATCCGGACATCATGGTTTTGCCGCTGGCCCGCTCGACGATGATCGCCTGAATATTCACCGTGCAATCCAGCGCCCCCATGCTCGCGCCGAAGACGAACAACGTCGCGACCATCAACGGCAAACTGGACACCGTCGCCAACAGTGGCAGACACAGGCAGACCAGCACCGTTGAGGCCATTAACACACGCCGACAACCGAATCGCGCAGCCAGCGCCCCTGCCAATGGCATGGCGATGATTGAGCCGACGCCCAAACACAACAGCAACAGGCCAAGCGTGCCCTCATCCAGGCCGATGCGCGCCTTGGCGTACGGCACCAGCGGCGCCCAGGCCGCGATGCTGAAACCTGCGATGAAGAAAGCGATTCGGGTGGAAAACTGTTCCAGCCGCCCAGGAGTGAGCGGCGGCGCAGTGCTGATGGAGGTCATTGAAGCTCCCTGGCAAGAGGTCAGCCAAAAATGCTGACAAAACAGGGAGCCTAACAAAGGTCGCGGTTTATCCAAATGTTTCGTGTCGGATTGAGGCGCTTCAGGAACACCTCAGAGCCCGTGACGCTATATATCGGTTGTTGCGATCCTGTAGGGGACCGCGTTGCTGGATGAGTCGATCACGCCTTCCACGGCGAATTGCGAATGATGTCGACGAAATTCAGCGGCTTGAACTTTGGATCTTCATCCACCAGCACGTCCGCGTTAACGGTGCCAAACGTGGTATCGGGCTTGTCACGGAAACCATTGGCGAAGGCGCAGAGGATGCATTCCTTGAATGCCTCGCCACGGGGATGGGCATGGGTCACCACCTCGCGCTGCTCATCGGAAAACTTGTCGTACTGAATCCCGAGCACGTCCATCTCAACACCCGCCGTCACCAGCGCGACGTTGGGACGTAGATGCTCCGGCACTCCCGGCGTGGTGTGCAGGGCAATGGACAACCACACCTGCTCGATATCGCCTTCGGACAAACCAAAAGGCTGCATGAATGCGCGGGCGGCGTTGGCGCTGTCGACCTCGAAACGGTCAGTCTTGCTGCGATGCCCTTCAACCAGTCCCAGGTCATGGAACATCGCGCCGACATAAAGCTGCTCGGCGTCGTACTTCAACCCCTTGCGCTCGCCGGTCAATGCGCCCCACAAAAACACCCGGCGGGAATGGTTGAACAACAGATCATCCTGCTGCTCGCGAATGTATTCGGTAGTGGCACGGGCCAAGGCGCTGTCGGGGATGTTGATGCCAGCGATGGATTGAGTCATGGCGATAGTCCTCAGGATAAATCGCACCGTCTGGCGCGTTGAGGACAAGTCTCTACCGCAGCGGCACGCCCCTCAATCGGCAGGCTGTCTCGATCTCTGCCAAACGTGCGTTGTTTCCTGCCAAACACGCATTTGCGCCAAACACCGCTTATTGGCGACCACAACCGCGCCGCGAAAAACGGCGGGTTCAGATAGACTGTGCGCCGTTTCCGACGCTCAAACCGCCAGAGTCTGACGACTGAAACACCCAAAACAACAAGCATAAAGAGGCATCTGTGCACAAAGGCGTTACGTTGTCGGTCATGGCCTCCTGCCTGTTCGCGGTCATGTATTACTTTACCTCTCTGCTCAAACCTCTGACCGGCGAAGAAATCTTCGGCTGGCGCATGCTGCTCACCCTGCCCTGCGCCACCTTGTTCCTGCTGTACAGCGGTGACTGGAAACTGGTCCGCGCCCTCACCGCACGGGTGCGACAAAAACCGGCCATGCTCGGGGCGATGGTGATCTCGGCGGCGCTGATGAGCGCGCAGTTGTGGCTGTTCATGTGGGCGCCGCTGCATGGACGCAGTCTTGAGGTGTCGCTGGGCTATTTCCTGCTGCCGCTGACGATGATCCTGACCGGACGCGTGGTCTTCGGTGAGCACCTGTCGCACCTGCAGAAGATTGCCGCCTGTTGCGCACTGATCGGCGTAGGCAACGAGTTGCTGCGGCTGGGCAGTTTCTCGTGGGAGACGCTGGTGGTGGCGCTGGGTTACCCGATTTATTTCGTCCTGCGGCGCAAGCTCAAGACCGACAACCTCGGCGGGCTGTGGTGGGACATGCTGTTGGTATGGCCGGTGGCGTTGCTGATTGTCTGGAACGGCAACCCCACGGCGCTGGAACAATCGCCACGGCTGTATGCGCTGATTCCGATCCTCGGCGCAATCAGCGCGTCGGCGCTGGTCAGCTACATCCTCGCCAGTCGCCTGCTGGCGTTCAGCGTGTTCGGACTGCTCAGTTACGTCGAGCCGGTGCTGCTGGTGGGCGTCGCCCTAATGCTGGGCGAATCGATCCAGCGTGATGAATGGATGACCTACCTGCCGATCTGGACAGCAGTGATGGTGCTGATGTTTGAAGGCGCCAAGCATGTGCTGGCGCAGCGGCGGCGTAACAGCATTTGAAACGCGAGACCTGTAGGAGCCAACTTGTTGGCGAGGTTTGACGCCGGAGTGTCAGCAAAACCATCTCGCAACAAGTTGGCTCCTACAGATCAGATTGAATGTCAGCCAAACCGCTCCAACTGCATTTCCTGCAGCCGGCTCAGCGTGCGGCGAAAAGCAAACGCCAGATAGCCCTCGGTGTACAGCTCGGGCATCGGCAGCGCGGCCTCGACATACAGCGGCACTTTGCGGTCGTAGCATTCGTCCACCAGGGCGATGAAACGACGCACGCCATCGTCATAAGGCGACAACTGCGGCAATTCACGATCACCCGCCACCACTTGTTCGACGCCGTCTTCGGTGCCGCGCGCAATCCGCCCTTCACGCTGGGGCGCACTCAACGCCGGCACTTCACTGAGCAACACGGCCTCGTAGCGATCACACAGTTCGATGAAATCCATCGCCGCCAGCGGTTGTTCGCACAGGTCGGCGTAACGACACCAGACCACCGTCTTGCTGCTACGCACCACCGCCAGATGCCGACGCCCCAATGGCACCGGCTGCGTCGACACCGACAGCCCGCCGCTCAAGCGCTCGAACACCGCCACCAGTGCGCTGGCGCCCTGCTTCGGTGTGACCCAATAACGCTGATGCGCTTGCCCCGGATGCAGCCGATGGTCTTCGCCGCCGTCCACCGACACCACGTCCATGAAGTGGCTGATCGCAGTAATGGCTGGCACGAAGCGCTCGCGATTGTGGCCAGTGGCGTACAGCTGCTCCGGCAGTTGGTTGGAGGTGCAGACCAGCACAACGCCTTCTTCGAACATCGCACGCAACAATCCACCGAGGATCACTGCGTCGCCGATGTCATTGACGAACAGCTCGTCGAAGCACAGCACCCGAACGTCTCGCGCCAGTTCGCGCGCCAGCGTTTGCAACGGATGAGCAGTGCCGGTCAATTGAAACAGTCGCTGATGCACCCAGCGCATGAAGTGGTGGAAATGCTGACGTCGTGCCGGGATGTCCAGGCTCTCGAAAAAACGGTCCATCAGCCAGGTCTTGCCGCGCCCCACAGGGCCCCACAGGTAAACGCCTTTTGCGGGTGAGGATCCTTTCGCAGCGTGCAGCGCCAGATAGCACGCCTGCAGTTTTTCGGCGGCGTGACGCTGGGCTTCATCCGGTTGAAAACCCAGGTTGTCGACCGCTTGCTGCCAGGCATCGAGAGGAGGCAAAGCACTCATGGGAGACGATCACCGCGGCCCGCGTCGTGGCGCTTGGAATAGGACGCTCCCATCAGATAAAAGCATCCGCCAGCCACGATAAACGCCGCCAGCATGTAGAACATGAAATGCGCAGGCTGCGAGGCCAGCGCAAAACCACACAGGATCGGACCCAGCGCGCCGCCGAGGTTGGACAGGTTCTGCGCGCCGTAGTACATGCCGCGCAAATGATCCGGCGCGATGCGGTCGATGAACATGTATTCGGCCGGGAACACGATGATCTCGCCGAGGGTGAAGATCGCCACGGCCAACGCCCAATGCAGCACGCTGGTGGAGAGCGCGAAACCGACCACCCCCAGCAGGAACAGACTGAAACCTGCCGTCAGCCATTGATTCAAGTGCTCATTGGTAATGCGTTTGCCGACCATGTACTGCAGACAGATCACCACCGCCGCATTCACCGCCACTACCGAGCTGATGACCTGATAAGTGAATTCCGGAGTGCTGGTTGTCACCAGGTATTGCGAGATGTAGGCCGTGAACTGGCCGAACACCACTGCGCTCAACGCACCGCCGACGGTGAAGCAGACCAGCCGGTAATCCTTGAGCAGAATCCGCCCTACCGCGATGAATGACACCGGCGCATTGGCCGGATCGGCGGAACTCAGGGTCTTGTCGCCCCAGACCATATAGGTCAGGAAATAACCCAGGCCCAGGATCGCCGACATCAGGAACGGCAGCTTCATGTCCATGTGCGCAAGCCCCGCGCCAATGAACGGGCCTACTGCATAACCGATGTTGATCAGCGTGTAGCGCACCGAAAATACCTTGCCGCGTTCGGCTTCCGGCAGCAGTTTGCCGAAGGCGGCCTTGACCACGATATCGATGACCGAATAGGCGAAATTGAACGACACCAGAAACACGAAAAACAGCCACAGGTGCCGGGTGATGCACATGCCGATGAACCCGACCGTGAAGAACCCGGTGAAACTCAGGATCAACCGGTAGCTTGAGAGTTTGTCGGTGAGATAGCCGCCATACAGGCTGAGCAGCGAACCGACGAACAATGCACTGCCCACCACCAGACCGATTTCGCTGATGCCCAGGGCAAAATTGGAGGACAGGTAAATCACCAGATACGGCAGGGTAATCGCCCGACCCAGCGTCAGAAATAGCGACGATGACAGCAGCAGATTGACTGAGAACGGGTAATGTCTGAAGGCGGCAAGCATCCGTGTTCTTATCCTTTATAGGGGCGGCATCAGGGCGTAGCCATATATGGTTACACATACCCGATTGACCTGACAGTGGGATTTGCTGACTGGCGAGCAATACCGGGATTGCGTACCATCCTCCCTTTTTTGCGACGCTCAGCCCGTCGCGCATGTCAGGTAAATCATGAAACCAGCCCGTATACGCGCCGATGTTCTGGCCGGATTGACCACGTCCTTCGCCTTGGTCCCGGAGTGCATCGCTTTTGCGCTGGTAGCACACCTGAACCCTTTGATGGGCCTGTACGGCGCTTTCATTATTTGCACACTGACCGCGTTGTTCGGCGGTCGGCCCGGGATGGTTTCCGGGGCGGCCGGGTCGATGGCGGTGGTGATCGTCGCGCTGGTGGTGCAACAAGGTGTGCAGTATTTGCTGGCGACGGTGTTGCTGGGAGGTCTGCTGATGGTGGTCTTCGGCGTGCTACGGCTGGGCAAACTGGTGCGGATGGTGCCGTATCCGGTGATGCTCGGTTTCGTCAACGGTTTGGCCATCGTGATTGCCATGGCGCAGCTTGAGCATTTCAAAGTGGGCGAATCCTGGCTGACCGGCACGCCGCTGTACCTGATGGTCGGGCTGGTGGCGCTGACCATGGCCATCGTTTACGTGCTGCCGCGCCTGACCCGCGCCATCCCGCCTGCGCTGATTGCGATTCTCGGCATCGGGCTGCTGGTCTACTTTCTTGATCTTCCCACTCGCACCTTGGGGGACATGGCGCACATTGCGGGCGGTCTGCCATCGCTGGCCCTGCCGGACGTGCCGTGGGATCTGCAAACCCTGCGCATCATCGCGCCTTACGCCATCCTGATGGCGCTGGTCGGTTTGCTGGAAACCCTGCTGACCCTGAACCTTACCGACGAGATCACTGAAACCCGCGGCTACCCGGACCGCGAATGCGTGGCTCTGGGCTTTGCCAACATGGCATCGGGTGTCTGCGGCGGGATGGGTGGTTGCGCGATGATCGGCCAGACCGTGATCAACCTCAGCTCCGGCGGTCGCGGACGGCTGTCGGGTGTGGTGGCCGGGGTGATGATCTTGATGTTCGTGCTGTTTCTATCGCCGCTGATCGAACGCATTCCGCTGGCGGCGCTGGTGGGGGTGATGTTCGTGGTCGCTCAGCAGACGTTCGCCTGGGCCTCGTTGCGGGTGCTGCATAAAGTGCCGCTGAACGACATGCTGGCGATCATCGCCGTGACCATCGTCACCGTGCTGACAGATCTGGCGACCGCGGTGCTGTTTGGCATTTTGATTGCGGCGATCAACTTCGCCTGGCAGCAGGCTCGGGAGCTGTATGCCGACACCCACGTTGAGGCGGATAGCAGCAAGGTCTATAGCCTGCATGGCACGTTGTTTTTTGCATCCGTTACGCAGTTCCTCAACCAGTTCACCACCGCCGAGGACCCCGCTGTCGTTACCCTCGACTGCCGTCACCTGAGCTTCGTCGATTACTCCGCCATCGCCGCGCTGAAAACCCTGCGTGAGCGCTACGAAAAAGCCGGCAAACACCTGCGGGTGATTCACCTGTCCGAGCGCTGCAAGCAACTGCTCAAACGCGCAGGCGTGCAACACGCTTGAGCCGGTGGATTCTGTAGGAGGCTACTTGTTGGCGAGGCGGATTATGCGTCGTGTCAGGTAGAACGCCTCGCGAACAAGTTCGCTCCTACAGAGACTCACTCGATGACGCACCGCGCGATTCTGTAGGAGCCAACTTGTTGGCGAGGCGACCGATGCGGTGTGTCAGGTAGAACGCCTCGCGAACAAGCTCGCTCCTACAGAGACTCACTCGACGACGCACCGCGCGATTGTGTAGGAGCCAACTTGTTGGCGAGGCGACCGATGCGGTGTGTCAGGTAGAACGCCTCGCGAACAAGTTCGCTCCTACAGAGACTCACTCGACGACGCACCGCGCGATTCTGTAGGAGCCAACTTGTTGGCGAGGCGACCGATGCGGTGTGTCAGGTCGAACGTCTCGCGAACAAGTTCGCTCCTACAGAGACTCACTCGACGACGCACCGCCGCATTATGTAGGAGCCAACTTGTTGGCGAGGCGACCGATGCGGTGTGTCAGGTCGAACGTCTCGCGAACAAGTTCGCTCCTAC